>NZ_JBIURL010000009.1:0-321734 GCF_044740805.1 Streptomyces sp. NPDC088261 | reverse complement strand
GGAACGTAAAGCGTGTTTTGTGTCGCATGGCTACCGTTACGCAAAACAAGACCCCGCACGCGACGTAAAACATGCAGTGCAGGACACGACCCCTGCCCGGCCCCCGGCGACGAGCCGCGCATACGCAACCGGCCCGCAGCGGGCACAATCAAGCCCGTCCGGCGATTGAGGACAAAAGCAGGAAGCCGCGCCCCCCACCGCGCCCACCGCGCCGCAGACGCCGACCGCAACCGTCACGACAGCAGCGCCACCAGCAGGGCCCCCAACCGCGTCACCCGGTCTCGTGGGACGCCCTCCGCCACCGCCCGGGGCAACGCCTCGTCCACCCCGTGGACCACGGACAGGTGCCGGTCGCCCCGGCTGAACGCCGTGTACACCCACGGACGGCTCAGGCCCTGCGCCGCGTCCCCGGGCAGGACCACCACCGCCGCCTCCCACCGCATCCCGGCCGCCTGGTGGGCGGTGAGCGCCCAGCCGTGCCGTACCGCCGACTCCACCCGGTCCTTCGGCACCACCACCGCCGCGCCCCCGCACTCCAGGTGCAGTCCCTCCGCGTCGGCCGAGACGACCATGCCCTGGAGCGTCCTGCCGGGTGCCGGTACGTAGGCGATACGGTCGCCCGGGTCGAAGCCCCCGAACCGCCCGGGGCCGGGGTTGAGCCGCTCCTTGAGCGCCGTGTTGAGCGCGCGGGTCCCGGCCGAACCGCCGTGGCCCACCGTGATCACCTGGGTCTGCCCGGCCGCCAGGCCGAACGCGCGCGGCACCGAGTCCGCGACCAGCTGCACCGTACGGTGCACCGCCTCGCCCGCGTCCCGCACCGGCACGATCACGACCTCCTTGCCGGGGGCCGCCACCTGGTTCAGCTCCCCGATGCCGATGCCGGAGACCAGCTCACCGACGGGCCCGGGGTCGGGCGTACGGGACGCGATCTGCGGGCACACCCGCGCGGCGAGCAGGTCGCCGAACACCCGGCCCGCGCCCGCCGACCAGAGCAACCCGGGGTCCCCGCCGAGGACCAGCCGGCTGCCGTCGGGCAGGGACTCCACGAGCATCGTGGCCGTCTCCACGTCCAGCTGCGGCGCGTCCAGTACGACGAGCAGGTCGAGGGCGAACATGCCGTCCGCGTCCCGCCCCGGGCCCTCCGCGCCCGCGAGCAGCCCGGCGACGGTGACGGCGTCCTCGCCCGCGTCCCCGTCCGCGCCGCCCAGCCTCGCCCGGCCGTTCTCGCTGTGGGTCGCGACCACCGCGCGCAGTCCGAGCGCACGGGCCGCCCGGGCCAGGGCCACGGGCTCGGCCCGCGCGGCCTCGCCGCCGGTGTGCAGGACGAGTCCGTGGCCCGCGACCGCCCGGATCAGCTCGGCGGCCGACGGAGAGCCGGCCGCCGCGGCGGCCTCGTCCCAGGAGGCGTCCGGCCCGGTCCTGACGAGCCGCGCGAGCCCGTCGGCCAGGCTCTCCTCCGCGAGGGCGTACCGGTCGAGCCCGAGGAGCACGGGCCGCTCCGGTGCGTCGGCGTCGACGGGGCTCTCGCCGTCGGCCGCCTCCTCCGCCTCGTCCTCCTCGCTCTCCTCGGGACCCTCCTGGAACACCAGGACCACGCCCTCGGAGACGGCGTGCCGCACGGCCTCGTCGGGATCCGGCACACCGTGCCCGGCCAGGGCGGTGCGCACCGCCGACGCCTCCACCGCGGTGTGGCCCTGGAGCGCGCCGCGCTCCAGCAGCCACCCGACGAGCGCGGCGGCCCGCCGCTCGTCACCGGGGCCGCAGGCCGCGCCGAGCAGCGCCCGCGCGAAGCCGTCGGCCTGCTCGGGCCGCACCCCCGGCACGGATAGCAGCTGCCACGGGTCCTCGCGCAGGAGGCCGGCGGCCTGCTCCCCCAGCACGGCCGAGACCTGCCCCGCCAACGCCTCCGGCGCCCCGCCCTCGGCGAGCACGGCCCGTACGCCCTCCACGACGGCCCGCGGCGCCGGTACGGTCCCGGACGCCGGGGCCACCGGGGCGGGGGCGGCAGGGGCGGCAGGAGGGGGTCCAGGGGCCACGGGGGCCGGGGCGGCGGCCACGGCACGCAGGAGCGCCGGGTCGGGCTTGTCGCCGCTCTCCACGGCCCGTACGGCGGCGAGCAGGTCGGCGGCCTGCCCGCTCAGCTTCGTCCCGGCGGCGATGGGACCTTCCTTCTCGGCCTTGCGCTGCTCGATCCGCTCCCGCAACTCCCGCTGGGCGGCCAGCTCGGCGGCGGCCTCGGACAGGACGGCGGCCTCGGCGGCGGCAGCGTCCCCCTCCCCGCCGACCGCTCCCGCATCGCCCCCGCCCGTACCGGCTTCCGCCGTACCCGCCGTGTCCGAAGCCGGCTCACCCGCGTCGGGCCCATCTGCCCCCGGCCCGTGCGCCTCGGTCTCCGCCGCCCCGTCACCCGCGCCGACCATCTCCGGCGCACCGCCCTCACCCGCGCCCGGCCCCCCGGCCTCGGCCCCCGCGCCCTCGGTCGCTTCCGGCGCGGTGTCCTCCACGGTCGTGGTGTCGCGGTCCGTACTCACAGCGTGCTCCAGTCCTGGTCCGGATAGCGGTGCACGGGCGCCGACACGTCGTCCAGCGCCTGGCAGATCTCGTCAGGAAGACTAAGGCTCTCCACTGACAAAGCCGCCGTGAGCTGCTGCGCGTTGCGCGCGCCCACGATCGGGGCCACCACCCCGGGGCGGTCCCTGACCCACGCCAGCGCCACCTCCAGCGGCGTCGCGGCCAGCCCCTCCGCCGCCGTCGCGACCGCGTCGACGATCCGGCTCGCCGCCTCGTCGAGGTACGGCTCCACGAACGGCGCCATGTCCGACGCGGCCCGCGAGTCCGCAGGGGTGCCGTGCCGGTACTTCCCGGTGAGCACCCCGCGGCCCAGCGGCGACGACGGCAGCAGCCCGATGCCCAGGTCGATCGCGGCGGGCAACACCTCACGCTCCACGCCGCGTTGCAGCAGCGAGTACTCCATCTGCGTCCCCGCCAGCCGTGTGCGTATGCCGGGCGAGGCCAGCTGCCAGGTGGCGGCCTTGGCGAGCTGCCAGCCGCAGAAGTTCGACACGCCCGCGTACCGCACCCGCCCGCTGCTGACCGCGATGTCCAGCGCGTGGAGCGTCTCCTCCAGCGGGGTGGCCGCGTCGAACGCGTGGATCTGCCACAGGTCCACGTAGTCCGTCCCGAGCCGCGCCAGGGACGCGTCCAGCGCCGCCAGCAGATGCCCCCGGGACCCGTCGAAGCGCCGGTCCGGGTCGGGCACGCTGCCGGCCTTCGTCGAGATGATCAGGTCGCGGCGCGGGACGAGCCGCTCGACCAGCTGCCCGAGCAGATATTCGGCCTCCCCGCCCCCGTACACGTCCGCGGTGTCGACCAGCGTTCCGCCCGCCTCCCAGAACGCCTTCAACTGGTCGGCCGCGTCGTGTTCGTCGGTGTCTCTTCCCCAGGTCAGGGTGCCGAGCCCGATCCGGGACACACGCAGGCCGGTACGGCCGAGATGCCTCTGCTCCATGGGCGCTGAGATTACTGGCCGGGGCCGCGCGCGGAGAGAGCCTGTGGACAACCTGGCCGGAGCGCCTGTGGACAACCCGCCCCTGCCGCGGCCCCGCGCCGCGCGCTAGAGTCCGGCGGACAGAGACGTTACTGGCGAGTAGACGAGCAAGGGAGTGGTTATGCGGCTCGGCATCAACCTCGGTTACTGGGGCGCGGGGATGGACGGCGACAACCTCGCGGTGGCGCAGGAGGCCGACCGGCTCGGCTACGACGTCTGCTGGGCCGCCGAGGCCTACGGCTCCGACGCCCCGACCGTCCTCGCCTGGGTCGCCGCCCACACGGAGAGCATCGACGTCGGCTCCGCGATCCTCCAGATCCCGGCCCGCCAGCCCGCCATGACCGCCATGACCGCCGCCACCCTCGACTCCCTCTCCGGCGGCCGCTTCCGCCTCGGCCTCGGCGTCTCGGGACCGCAGGTCTCCGAGGGCTGGTACGGCGTCAAATTCGACAAGCCGCTCGCCCGCACCCGCGAGTACGTCGAGATCGTCCGCAGGGCGATGTCCCGCGAGCGGCTGTCCTACGAGGGCGAGCACTGGACGCTGCCGCTGCCCGGCGGCCCCGGCAAGCCCATCAAGCTCACCGTCCACCCGGAGCGCGAGCACATCCCGCTCTACATCGCCGCGATCGGCCCGAAGAACCTGGAGCAGACCGGCGAGATCGCCGACGGCGCGCTGCTGATCTTCCCCTCCGCCGAGCACCTGGAGGACACGGCGATCCGCCACCTCCGCGCGGGCCGCGAGAAGGCCGGCCTGACCATGGACGGTTTCGACGTCTGCCCGACCGTCCCGATCGCCGTCGGCGACGACATCACGGCGCTGGCCGACACCTTCCGCCCGTACACCGCCCTGTACGTAGGCGGCATGGGCAGCCGGAAGCAGAACTTCTACAACCAGCTCGCCCGGCGCATGGGGTACGAGAAGGAGGCGGCCGGGATCCAGGACAAGTACCTCTCCGGGGACAAGGCGGGCGCCGCCGCCGCCGTACCGCACCAGCTGATCGACTCGACCACCCTGCTCGGGTCCGTGGAGCGGATCGCCGACCGGATGAGCGCGTACGCCGCCGCGGGGGTCACCACGCTCACCCTCGCGCCGGCCGGCCTGACGCTCGACGAGCGGCTCGCGGCCCTGCGGATCGGCACCGACGCCCTGGAGCGGGCGGGCCTCGCCTCCTAGGACGCGGCCGCCATGCGCGTCCTGGGACGAGGGGCACGTACGACAACCCGGCGCGCAGCCCCGTAACCCGAACGGGCGAGAGGAAAGTCTGCGGCCGTGGTGGGGGCTCGGGGGTCTTCCCCGCCACGGCCGTCACGTACAACAACGCGCGGAGCGGCCCTCGGTTACGCCACCGGGGGCACCTCCGCGTCCGTACGCCGGGCCGGGACCGGCCCCCGCTGCTGTTGCCTGTTGCCCCCCGCCCGCTTTGACTCGTTCTCGCGGACGTCTGTATGGAGGTGGCAGTGATGCTTTCGGCCCGAAGCCTGTTCCAGGAAATCCTGGACAACGATCGTTCGTTCCAGCTGTTCTGCTCCATCGCGGCCAGCGGCGAGACCCAGGGCGGCTGGGAGAACGGCCGTATCGCCGCCCTGCTGCCCGAGAGCATGCGGGACCTGGCGCCCAAGGTCACCCGGCACGGAGCCGACGAGGACAAACACGGCCGGATCTTCAACGCGCTCCTGAAGAAGCGCGGCCTGGAGCCGGTCGGCGTCCCCGACGACACCGACTACACGATGCTGCTGGAGCGCCGGGGCATCGGACTCGCCCACGACAAGCTGCGCCGGGACGAGCCGCTGACCGAGGACGACGTCGTCGTGTACCTCGCGCACAGCCGGATCACCGAGCAGCGCGCGTCCGACCAGATGGTGATGCTGGTCAAGTACTTCGGCGACCACCCGGAGGTCGGCAACGCCGTCCGGATGATCAGCGCCGACGAGGACAACCACCTCGCCTACTGCCACGAGGAGCTGCTGCGGCTCGCCCGCGCGGGCCACGGCAGGCGGATCCAGCGGGCCCTGCGCGAGTGCGCGCTGGCCGAGATCCAGGTCTACCGCGAGGTGAGCCTCGCGGTGATGGCGAACATGGCGCGGCTCCTCGGCTGGTCCGCCGCCAAGTCCGCGGTGCTCACCGCCGGGGTCCACGCGATGTACGCGTACGAGCGGGCCTTCGCCTGGCGCCGGATGGTCACGCTGTCCATGCCGGAGCGCCGCGACGCCCTGAGCGGCCCCCCGGCCCCGGCGCCCGCGTACTGACCGGGGCGCCCGCGGAAATGCGGGGTGCCCGCGGAAAGCGGGGCGCGCCCGCGGAAAAGGCCGGCACCCACCCCGTGGGTGCCGGCCCCGCACGCGCCCCCGTCCCCTCAGAGCCAGCCGCGCCGCTTGAACGTGCGGTGCAGGCCGAGGACGAGCGCCAGCATGACGGCGAGCACGGTGGGGTACGCCCACACGTACGTCAGCTCCGGCATGTGCTCGAAGTTCATGCCGTAGATCCCCGCGATCAGCGTCGGTACGGCGGCCATCGCGGCCCACGCCGAGATCTTCCGCATGTCGTCGTTCTGCCGCACGCCCATCTGCGCCAGGTGCGCCGAGAGGATGTCGGACAGCAGCCGGTCCAACCCCTCGACCTGCTCGTTGGCGTGCAGCAGGTGGTCGTTCACGTCCCGGAAGAAGGGCCGCGACCGGTCGTGCACGAACGGCACCGAACCACCCGCCAGCCGGGCCATCGGCGCCGACAGCGGTACGGTCGCCCGCCGGAACTCCAGCACCTGCCGCTTGAAGCCGTAGATGCGGGCCGCCGTCGACTTGCCCGAGGTCGGCCGCGACGAACCGGACGAGCTGTCGCCGCCGTCCGGCGCGAAGACCTCCGCCTCCAGCTCCTCCAGGTCGACCTGGAGCTCGTCGGCCACCTCCGTGTAGTGGTCGACTACCTCGTCGCTGACCGCGTACATCACCGCGGTGGGCCCGTGCTTGAGCACGGACGGATCGGCCTCCAGCCGCCGCCGCACCTCCCCGAGCGGCGAGCCCTCGCCGTGCCGGACCGTCACCACGAACGAGTCGCCGATGAAGACCATCAGCTCACCCGTGGTGACCGTGTCGCTCTTCTGCTCGTACTCGACGGGCTTGAGGACCAGGAACAGCGAGTCGTCGTACACCTCCAGCTTGGGCCGCTGGTGGGCGGTGAGGGCGTCCTCGACGGCGAGCGGGTGCAGGCCGAACTCGCTGCTCACGAGCGAGAACTCGTCCTCCGTCGGCTCGTGCAGCCCGATCCAGAGGAACGCGTCCCCGTGGGCACGCGCCTCGTCGAGGGCGTCGGAGAAGTCGGCGGGCCCGTCGGTGCGGTGTCCGTCGCGGTAGATGGCACAGTCCACGATCACTGCCGCATTGTCCCCGCTCCGGCCCCCCGTACGCATCTTTGGCCTGCGGGCGCCTTACGCTGACGGGCATGGCCACGTTGATCCTCGTACGTCACGGACGCTCCACCGCCAACACCGCGGGGCTGCTCGCGGGCTGGACCCCCGGGGTCGCGCTCGACGAGCGCGGCGCGGCCCAGGCCGCCGCCCTGCCCGGCCGGCTGGCCGGCGTACCGCTCGCCGCCGTCGTCAGCAGCCCCCTCCAGCGCTGCCAGGAGACCCTGCGGCCGCTGCTCGACAGCAGGCCGGACGTGCCCGTGCACAGCGAGGACCGGATCGGCGAGTGCCACTACGGCGACTGGTCGGGCCGCAAACTCGCCGAGCTGAGCGACGAACCGCTGATGCAGGTCGTGCAGCAGCACCCCTCCGCCGCCGCGTTCCCCGGCGGCGAGTCGATGCGCGCCATGCAGGCGCGCGCCGTGGAGGCCGTACGGGACTGGAACGCGCGCGTCGAGAAGGAGCACGGCGACGACGCCGTCTACCTGATGTGCTCGCACGGCGACATCATCAAGGCGCTCGTGGCCGACGCCCTCGGCATGCACCTCGACCTCTTCCAGCGCATCCACGTGGACCCGTGCTCGGTCACCGTCGTCCGCTACACCCGGTTGCGCCCGTATGTCGTACGGCTCGGTGACACGGGCGATCTGAGCGGACTGGCGCCGCGTGAGAACACAAGCGGCGGTCCCGGTGTTGTAGGAGGCGGCGCGGGAGCACCGTGATCGCTCCGCGCAGTAGGGTGGACGCGCCTTCCCCGCGCAGCGCTCCACGCAGTACGCCTAGCTCACGCAGCACTTCCCCAGCCGATTCCCAAGGGAGATCAGGACGTGTCCCGTCAGGTGTTCCTCTACGACCCCCCGGACCGCTTCGTGGCCGGTACGGTCGGGCTGCCTGGACGCCGTACGTTCTTCCTCCAGGCTTCCGCCGCGGGCCGCGTCACCAGCGTCGCCCTGGAGAAGACCCAGGTGGCCGCCCTCGCCGAGCGGATCGACGAACTGCTCGACGAAGTGGTCCGCAGGACCGGCGGCAACGCCCCGGTGCCCGCCGTCGCCCCCACCGAGATCGCCGACTCCGCCCCGCTGGACGCCCCCGTGGAGGAGGAGTTCCGGGTCGGCACGATGGCCCTCGCGTGGGACGGTGACGAAGAGCGCATGATCGTCGAGGCGCAGGCGCTCGTCGAGGTGGACGCCGACACCGACGAGGACCTCGCCGAGGCCGAGGAGCGGCTTCTCCAGGACGAGGAGAACGGTCCGCCGATGCTCCGGGTGCGCCTCAGCGGGGCCCAGGCCCGCGCCTTCGCCAAACGCGCCCTGGACGTGGTCAACGCGGGCCGCCCGCCGTGCCCCCTGTGCAGCCTGCCGCTCGATCCGGAAGGACACGTATGCCCGCGCCAGAACGGATACCGCCGCGGAGCGTGAGCCCGTCCGACCTGCTCGCCCAGGGCGAGCTGACCGTGCGCGGCCGGATCCGTGAGGCGTCCAACGCGGTCCTGTACTGCTCCGTCTCGTACGAGGGCACCGAGGCGCACTGCGTCTACAAACCCGTCGCCGGAGAGCGCCCCCTGTGGGACTTCCCGGACGGGAACCTCGCCCGGCGCGAGGTGGCGGCGTACGAGATCTCCGAGGCGACCGGCTGGGGGCTCGTACCGCCCACCGTGCTCCGCGAGGGGCCGTACGGCGAGGGCATGTGCCAGCTGTGGATCGAGACGGACACCGACGAGGCGGCGGCCCTGCTCGCCCTCGTCGAGGACGAGGAACCGGGCGAGGGGTGGAAGGCCGTCGGCTTCGCCGAGGTCGGCGAGGGGCAGACGGCCCTCCTCGTGCACGCCGACGACGAGCGGCTGCGGCGGCTCGCGGTCCTGGACGCGGTCATCAACAACGGCGACCGCAAGGGCGGCCATCTCCTGCCGGCCGCCGGGGGACGGCTGTACGGCATCGACCACGGCGTCACCTTCAACGTGGACGACAAACTGCGCACGCTGCTCTGGGGGTGGGCGGGTGAACCCCTCACCGAGGAGGCGCTGTCCGTGCTCGCTCGGCTGGAGGACGCGCTCGCCGACGGCCGGCCGCTCGCGGCCCGGCTGGCGGGGCTGATCACGGAGGCCGAGACCGACGCGGTCCGCGCCCGCGTCCGTGAGCTGCGCCACACGGGACTCCACCCGCAGCCGTCCGGCCAGTGGCCCGCCATCCCCTGGCCGCCCGTCTGAGAACGGGCCGGGTCACCGGGGGGAACAGGCCCGGGCACCCGTGGGAACAGGCCCGGCCACCGGTCCGGCGACAGGTCCGGGGCCAGCCGGGACCGGGTGGACACGACCCGCCCGGGACCGTCCACCACGGCGCCGACCCTTCCGCAAGAGCGCCCGGCCGGCCAGGACCTCGCATCCGGTTCGTTTTCGGAACTACCGGCCGGTTACGCTCATGACATGCATGCCTGGCCCGCTTCCGAGGTCCCCGCCCTGCCTGGCAAGGGCCGCGACCTCAGGATTCACGACACCTCGACCGACGGCCGCGTCACCCTCGCGCCCGGTCCCGTCGCCCGCATCTACGTCTGCGGCATCACCCCGTACGACGCGACCCACATGGGACACGCGGCGACCTACAACGCGTTCGACCTCGTGCAGCGCGTGTGGCTCGACACGAAGCGGCAGGTCCACTACGTCCAGAACGTGACCGACGTCGACGATCCCCTGCTGGAGCGCGCCGAGCGCGACGGCGAGGACTGGGTGGCGCTCGCGGAGCGTGAAACCGCCTTGTTCCGGGAGGACATGACGGCCCTGCGGATGCTTCCGCCCCAGCACTACATCGGCGCCGTCGAGGCCATACCGGGCATCGTGCCGCTCGTGGAGCGGCTGCGGGACGCCGGGGCCGCGTACGAACTCCAGGGCGACATCTACTTCTCGGTGGCGGCCGACCCGCACTTCGGCGAGGTGTCGCGCCTCGACGCCGAGGCGATGCGGCTGCTCTCCGCCGAGCGGGGCGGCGACCCCGACCGCCCCGGCAAGAAGAACCCCCTCGACCCGATCCTCTGGATGGCCGCCAGGCCCGGCGAGCCCAGCTGGGACGGCGGGAGCCTCGGCCAGGGCCGGCCCGGCTGGCACATCGAGTGCGTGGCCATCGCGCTCGACCACCTCGGCATGGGCTTCGACGTCCAGGGCGGCGGCAGCGACCTCGCCTTCCCGCACCACGAGATGGGCGCCTCGCACGCCCAGGCGCTGACCGGCGAGCACCCCTTCGCCCAGGCGTACGTACACGCCGGCATGGTCGGCCTCGACGGCGAGAAGATGTCCAAGTCCCGGGGCAACCTGGTCTTCGTCTCGACGCTCCGCCGGGACGGCGTGGACCCGGCGGCGATCCGGCTCACCCTGCTGGCGCACCACTACCGCTCCGACTGGGAGTGGACCGACCAGGTGCTCCAGGACGCCCAGGAGCGCCTCGTCCGCTGGCGGGCCGCCGTCTCGCGCCCCGACGGCCCCCCGGCCGAGGCGGTCGTGGAGGAGATCCGCGCGGCGCTGGCGGACGACCTGGACGCCCCGGCGGCCCTGGCCGCCGTGGACCGCTGGTCGGAACTCCAGGCGTCCACGGGCGGTACGGACGAGGGGGCGCCCGGCGTGGTCTCCCGCGCGGTCGACGCCCTGCTCGGAGTGGCCCTCTAGCCCCCGTGGTCCCGGCCCTTCCCGGGGCCGCCCACCAACCCAGCACGGCCGGTCACGGATACCGACATCCGTAACCGGCCGTGCTGTTGTGCGTGATCCGGCCAAACTCCCAACGGGGCCAAGGGGTGTGATGGGGTGTGAGGGACGGCACACCCCATTCCCGGGAGGACGCTCACCATGCAACGTTCCTTCGCACGGCGTGACTTGCTCGCCGCCGCGGCCGCCCTCGGCGGCGCGGCGCTCCTCGCTCCGCTCGGCTCCACCGCCTCGGCCGCCCCGCGCCCCACCGCACGGACCTGGCCCGCCGCCTTTCCCCTGCCGGACGGCTTCCGGCCCGAGGGCATCGCCATCGGCGCGGAGCCGTACGCCTACATCGGTTCGATCGCGCGCGGCGACGTCTACCGCGCGAGCCTCGCCACCGGCCGCGGCAAGGTCGTCGTCCAGGGGCTCGGCCCCGAACACCCCGTCATCGGGCTCAAGTTGGACGGCCGGGGCCGGCTGTTCCTGAGCGGCGGGGTCAGCGGTGAGATCCGGATCGCCGACCTCCGGACGGGGAAGGTCACGAAGACCTTCACCGTGGGCACGGACGTCACCATGGTCAACGACGTGATCCTGACACCGGGCGCCGCGTGGTTCACCGACTCCTTCGAACCACAGCTCTACAAGCTGCCGTTGGGCCGGCACGGCGAGCCGGGCGACCGCGTCGAGACCGTCCCGCTCAGCGGCGACTGGGTCCAGGGGCCCGCCCTCACCGCCAACGGCATCACCACCACCCCCGACGGCCGGGCGCTGCTCGTGGTGAACAGCTTCGCGAACGGCGGCGGCCTCATGCGGGTCGACCCCCGCACCGGCGTGGCCCGCGCCGTGGACCTCGGGCCGACCCGGCTGCCCAACGGCGACGGGCTCCTGCTCCTCGGCCGTACGCTCTACGTGGTCCAGAACCGGCAGAACGCCATCGACGTCCTGGAGCTCGACCGCGCGGGCACGAAGGGCACGGCGCTCACCCGGATCACCGCCCCGGGGACCTTCCGGGTCCCCACGACGGCGGCGGCCTACGGCAACCGGATCTACCTGCCCAACGCCCGCTTCGACGTGACCGCCCCGACCCCGGAGACGGACTACGACGTGGTGTCGGTCGCGCGCGTACGGACGCACGCGCCGCACTGACGACACACTCCCGCAGGACGCACCGCGCAGGAACGCACCCCGCAGAAACGCACCGCGCCGGACGGACCGCACCACGGTCCGTCCGGCGTCGGCGGCGAGCAGCAGGGAGCGGGCAGGCAGCGCAGAGGGAGACGCCCTACGGCGTGTCGTCCTTGCCCTTGTCGTCGTCATCGGGCCCGGGTCCCGGACCCGGCCCGGACTCCGGGTCCGTCCCCGCCTCGGGTCCCGGCCGCGGCGGTCTCTGCGGACGCCCCCGCCCCGGTCCCGCGGAGGGATCACGGCGGTACGAGGGCCCCTCCCCGCTCTCCGTGGCGTGCCCGCCCGCCGCCGGTCCCGGCCCGCCGTCGCGGCGCCGCAGATACCGCTCGAACTCCCGCGCGATGGCCTCGCCGGACGCCTCGGGCAGTTCCGCCGTGTCCCGCGCCTCCTCCAGCGTCTGGACGTACTCCGCCACCTCGCTGTCCTCGGCGGCCAGTTGGTCGACGCCCAGCTGCCACGCCCGCGCGTCCTCCGCCAGTTCACCCAGCGGGATCCGCAGACCGATCAGGTCCTCCAGGCGGTTGAGGAGCGCCAGCGTCGCCTTGGGGTTGGGCGGCTGCGACACGTAGTGCGGCACCGCCGCCCACAGGCTCACCGCCGGCACGCCCGCGTGCGTGCACGCCTCCTGGAGAATGCCGACGATGCCGGTCGGCCCCTCGTAGCGGGTCTCCTCCAGATCCATCGTCCTGGCCAGGTCGGCGTCCGAGGTGATCCCGCTGACCGGCACCGGCCTGGTGTGCGGGGTGTCGCCGAGCAGCGCGCCCAGGATGACCACCATCTCCACACCCAGCTCATGGGCGAAGCCCAGGATCTCGTTGCAGAAGGAACGCCAGCGCATGGACGGTTCGATGCCGCGGACCAGTACCAGGTCACGGGGCGTCTCACCGCCGACCCGGACCACGGAGAGCCGGGTGGTCGGCCAGGTGATCTTCCGTACTCCGCCGTCCAGCCACACCGTCGGCCGGTTGACCTGGAAGTCGTAGTAGTCCTCGGCGTCGAGCGCCGCGAACACCTCGCCCTTCCACTCCCGGTCCAGATGCGCGACCGCGGTGGAGGCGGCGTCGCCGGCGTCGTTCCAGCCCTCGAACGCGGCCACCATGACCGGGTCGATCAGCTCAGGAACCGCCTCGAGCTCGATCACCCAGTGCCTCCTTCCGAAGTTCCCTTGTCCACGCCCCAACCTTACGGCTTTCCCGCTCTCCGCCCGCAGCCCCGCGCACGCCCGGGTGAACTTCGGCGCGGTGGGGCATAGGTGGGAGAAAACAGCCAACCGACAGCCGACCGACCGCCGACCGGTCGACGATTCATCCGAGCTGTGACCGTTATTTTTCTCCGAGCCCTGGACGTTTAGGCGTCAGCGACGCTATACATCGGATGACCACAAGAGGTCCGATGTTCTTCCAAGGGGGCGTGCATGAGTCAGACCGTCACAGGGTTCGAGGTTCACGACATCCGTTTTCCCACCTCGGAACAGCTCGACGGCTCCGACGCCATGAACCCGGACCCCGACTACTCGGCGGCCTACGTGGTCCTGCGTACCACGGACGGCGCCGAGGGGCACGGCTTCTGCTTCACGATCGGGCGGGGCAACGAGGTCACCGCCGCGGCCATCGAGGCACTGCGTCCGTACGTCGTGGGGCGCCCGGCCCCGCGCACGGCGGCCGATCTCGCCGCGCTGTACTTCGAGCTCACCCACGATTCGCAGCTGCGCTGGCTCGGCCCGGAGAAGGGCGTGATGCACATGGCGGCGGGCGCCGTCGTCAACGCCGCCTGGGACCTGGCCGCCGGATACGCGGGCCAGCCGGTCTGGGAGTTCCTCGCCGGGATGACCCCCGAGGAACTCGTCTCGCTCGTCGACTTCCGCTATCTGACGGACGTCCTCACCCCGGACGACGCGCTCGCCATCCTGCGGGCCGCCGAACCGGGCCGCGCCGAGCGGGCCGCGCGGCTGCGCGAGCGGGGCTACCCCGCCTACACCACCTCACCGGGCTGGCTCGGCTACGCCGACGCCAAACTGGTCGGCCTCGCCCAGCAGGCCGTCGCCGACGGCTTCGAGCAGATCAAGCTCAAGGTGGGCGGCGACCTGGACGACGACGTACGGCGCATGAAGCTCGCCCGCGAGGCCGTCGGCCCCGGCATCCGGATCGCCGTCGACGCCAACCAGCGCTGGGACGTGGCCGAGGCGGTGCGCTGGATGGCCGCCCTCGCCCCGTACGAACCGCACTGGATCGAGGAGCCCACCAGCCCCGACGACATCCTCGGCCACGCCGCCATCCGCGCCGGGCAGCCGGTGAAGGTGGCCACCGGCGAACACGTCGCCAACCGGGTCGTGTTCAAGCAGCTCCTCCAGGCCGGGGCCGTCGACTTCGTCCAGATCGACGCGGCCCGCGTGGCCGGCGTCAACGAGAACGTGGCGATCCTGCTCCTCGCGGCCAAGTTCGGCGTGCCCGTCTGCCCGCACGCCGGCGGGGTCGGACTGTGCGAACTGGTCCAGCACCTCTCGATGTTCGACTTCGTCGCCGTCTCCGGCAGCTGGGACGACCGGGTCATCGAGTACGTGGACCACCTCCACGAGCACTTCGCCGACCCCGTGGTCATCGTCTCCGGGAGATACTCCGCCCCGACGGCGCCCGGCTTCTCCGCCCGGATGCTCCCCGCGTCGATCGCCGAGCACAGCTACCCCGACGGGCCCGTCTGGCAGGCCCGCCGCACCACCGAGGAGATCAGCTCATGACATCCGTACGGGACTTCGAGGGGCTGAACGCCCTGGTGACGGGCGGCGCCTCCGGCATCGGCGCGGCCATCGCCGCGCTGCTGCTCGAACGGGGCGCCCGGGTCGCCGTACTGGACCGGGACACCGCCGGAGCCCCCGAGGGGACGCTGCCGCTCATGGCGGACGTCACCGACGACGCGGCGGTCAAGGCCGCCGTGGACGCGGCGGCGGCGGAGTTCGGCGCGCTGCACGCCGTCGTCTCCAACGCCGGGATCGGCGCCATCGGGGCCGTCACCGACAACACCGACGACGAGTGGCACCGCGTCCTCGACATCAACGTCCTCGGCATGGTCCGCACCGCGCGCCACGCCGTACCCCACCTGCGCCGGGCAGCGGCCGACCGGCCCGGCGCCGTCTCGATCACCCAGACGTGCTCCATCGCCGCGACGGCGGGCCTGCCCCAGCGCGCCCTCTACAGCGCCAGCAAGGGCGCTATCCTCTCGCTCACCCTGGCGATGGCCGCGGATCACGTCCGGGAGGGCATCCGCGTCAACTGCGTCAACCCCGGAACCGCCGACACACCCTGGATCGGACGCCTGCTCGACCAGGCCCCGGACCCCGCGGCCGAGCGCGCCGCCCTCGCCGCCCGCCAGCCGTCAGGACGACTGGTCGGCGCGGACGAGGTCGCCGCGGCGGTCGCCTACCTCGCCAGCCCCGCCGCGGCGGCCGTCACGGGGACGGCACTCGCGGTGGACGGCGGGATGCAAGGCCTGCGCCTGCGTCCCGCCAACTGAGCCGACACTCACCTTCATAAGGACGGGACCTCCATGAAGCGTCACACCGCGGACCGCTCCCCACTCCGCAGACTTCGTACGACGGGCGCCTCCGCCTGTGCCGTGGTGCTCGCCGTGGCAGCCCTCGCCGGCTGCAACCGTGAGTCGGACTCCGACAGCGCCGCCGGCGGCGGGAAGGTCGGCATCGACCTGCCGCGCGCCGACAGCGACTTCTGGAACTCCTACCAGCAGTACATCGACAAGGGGGTCAAGGAGGACGGCATCGACGCCCTCCCGCCGACCAACTCCCAGAACGACATCGGCAAGCTCGTCGCCAACGTCCAGGCCTTCACCGACCAGGGCGCCAAGGCCGTCGTCATGGCCCCGCAGGACACCGGCGCGATAGCCGAGACGCTCCAGACGCTGAGCGACAAGAAGATCCCCGTCGTCAGCGTGGACACCCGCCCCGACAAGGGCGACGTCTACATGGTCGTCCGGGCCGACAACCGCGCGTACGGCCAGAAGGCCTGCGAGTACCTGGGCGAGCAGCTCAAGGGCAAGGGCAAGGTCGCCGAGTTCCAGGGCGACCTCTCCTCCATCAACGGCCGTGACCGCTCCGAGGCGTTCAAGAGCTGCATGACGGAGAAGTTCCCGGGCATCCAGGTCTTCGAGCTGGCCACCGAGTGGAAGGGCGACGTGGCCTCGGCCAAGCTCCAGTCCACCCTCGCCGCCCACCCCGACCTCAACGGCATCTACATGCAGGCCGGCGGTGTCTTCCTCCAGCCGACGCTGGCCCTGCTGGAGCAGAAGAAGCTCCTCAAGGCCCCCGGCACCCCCGGGCACATCACGATCATCTCCAACGACGGCATCCCCGAGGAACTGGACGCCATCCGCGCGGGCAAGATCGACGCCACCATCTCGCAGCCCGCCGACCTCTACGCCAAGTACGCGCTGTACTGGGCGAAGGAGGCACTGGCCGGTACGACCCCGAAGGCCGGGGCGACCGACCACGACTCCACGATCATCAAGATCCCCAACGGGTTCGAGGACCAGCTTCCCGCGCCCCTGGTGACCAAGGCGAACGTGGACGACCCGAAGCTCTGGGCCAACCAGCTGGAGAAGAAGAACTAGCCATGGACCAGGCACCTCCGGACGCGGCCGCACCCGCCGCGGTCCACGCGGAAGGCATCGTCAAGCGCTTCGGTCCCACCGTGGCGCTCGACGGTGTCCGGCTCACGGTCCGCCCCGGCGAGTCCCACGCGCTCGTCGGGCGCAACGGCGCGGGCAAGTCCACCCTGGTGAGCGTGCTCACCGGGCTGCACAGGCCCGACGCAGGACAGGTCAGCTTCGGCGGCGAGCCCGCGCCCGCCTTCGGGGACACCACGGCCTGGCAGTCCAAGGTCGCCTGCGTCTACCAGAAGTCGATGGTCGTGCCCGACCTGACCGTCGCCGAGAACCTCTTCCTCAACAACTACGGCCTGGACGCCTCCGGGTCCGGGGGCCGCTTCATCAGCTGGCGCGGCCTGCGGGAGCGCGCCAGGGAGCTGCTGGCGGGGTACGGGGTCGACGTCGACCCGAACGTCCGGGCCAAGGATCTCCCGGTCGAGCAGCGGCAGTTCGTGGAGATCGCCCGGGCGCTGTCCTTCGGCGCCCGGCTGATCATCCTGGACGAGCCGACCGCCCAGCTCGACGCCCGGGGGATCCAGCGGCTCTTCGACAAGCTCCGCGAACTCCAGGGCCAGGGAGTGGCGTTCCTCTTCATCTCCCACCACCTGCAAGAGGTGTACGAACTGTGCACCGCCGTCACCGTCTACCGGGACGCCCGCTATGTGCTGACGGCCCAGGTCGCCGAGCTGTCCAAGGCGGACCTGGTCACGGCGATGACGGGGGAGTCCACGGGCAAGGCGGCCTGGCACGCGGCGGGGGCGAAGGAGCAGGACACCGCGTCGGAGCCCGTCCTGCGGACCGAAGGACTCACCCTGGAAGGGGAGTTCGAGCCGCTGGACCTGGCCGTACGGCCGGGCGAGGTGCTCGGGGTGGCGGGCGCCGCGGCCAGCGGCGCCACCGCCCTCGGCGAGATCCTGGCCGGGATGCGCAAGCCGTCCGGCGGCAGCGTCTCGATGCACGGCACGAAGGTCAAGCCGGGCAGCGTCCCGCACGCCCTGGACGCCGGCATCGGCTACATCCCCGAGGACCGGCACCTCCAGGGGCTCGTCCTGGAACGCAGCGTCGCGGAGAACGCGACGCTCACGGTCACCGACCAGCTCGGCCCGTGGGGGACCGTCCTGCCCTCCCGTACCCGGGAGTTCGCCAGGACGATGATCGCGTCGCTGGACATCAAGACGCAGGGCCCCGAGCAGCCGGTCTCGGGCCTGTCGGGCGGCAACCAGCAGAAGGTCGTGGTGGCCCGCGCGCTGGCCCGCAAGCCCAGCGCGCTGGTCGCCCTGCGGCCGACCGCCGGGGTCGACATCAAATCGAAGGACTCGCTGCTCGGTGTCGTGCGCACGGTGGCGGACCAGGGCAGCGCGGCCGTGATCATCTCCGACGAACTGGATGATCTGCGGGTGTGCGACCGGGTCCTCGCGCTCTTCCACGGGCGCGTCGTGGCCACGTTCGGGAGCGGGTGGACGGACCAGGAACTGGTCGCCGCCATGGAAGGTGTGGGGGAGAGGGAATGACCGACACGATCAGTCCGCCGACGGTGGACACCGCGAAGGGCGCGGGGCCGGCGAGCCGGCTCAAGCTCATCCGGTGGAGCGACTTCTCGCTCGTCCCGGTGATCCTGGTGCTGATGGTGATCGGCTTCATCGTCTCGCCGGTCTTCCTCACCTCCAACAACCTGATCAGCGTCGTCCAGCAGTCCTCCGAGCTGAGCCTGCTCGTGCTCGGCCAGGCGCTGATCCTGATCTGCGGCCGGATGGACCTGTCCCTGGAGTCGACGATCGGCATCGCGCCGGTCGTGGCCATGTGGCTGATCCTGCCCACGGAGGGCGGCCGGTTCAACGGGCTCGGGGTGCTGCCGTCCTGGAGCGCCATCCCGCTGTGCCTGCTGGTCGGCCTGATCATCGGGGGCATCAACGGCTTCCTGATGCTCAAGCTGCGGGTCAACGGCTTCATCGCCACCCTCGGCATGCTCACCATGCTCCGCGGTCTCCACATCGGCATCACCGAGGGCAAGTCGATCACCGACGTCCCGGAGTCCTTCCGGTACCTCGGCAAGACCGACTGGCTGGGCGCCCCGGCGGCCGTCTGGATCTGCCTGGCGCTCTTCGCGATCGGCGGGGCGGCGCTCGCCTGGCTCAAGCACGGGCGTTCGCTGTACGCCATCGGCGGCAACCCGGAAGCGGCCCGCGCGGCCGGGATCCGGGTGGACCGGATCACCTGGATCGTGCTGGCGATCGGCGGCCTGCTGGCCGCCTTCGCGGGCATCCTCTACACCGGCCACTACGGCTCGGTCGCGGCCACCCAGGGCAACGGCTGGATCTTCCAGGTCTTCGCGGCGGCGGTCATCGGAGGCATCAGCCTCAAGGGCGGGCGCGGCACGCTGTTCGGCGCGCTGACCGGCGTGCTGACGCTCCAGCTGGTCGTGAACGTGATGACCCTCGGGGGCGTACCGGCCCTCTGGAACCAGTTCCTCAACGGCGCGATCATCATCGTCGCGCTGGTCATCTCGCGCTTCGCGAGCGGCGAGAAGCAGGACTAGACACCCCGCGACGCCGGACGGGCGCCGGAGAAGCCACGCGGCTTCTCCGGCGCCCGTACGCCGTTCCCGGCCCCCGTCTCACAGCGTCGACCGCAGCCACATCTCCACACTCGCCACATGCACGGTCGCCCACGAGCGCGCCGCCTCCGCGTCCCGGTCCCGCAGCGCCGCCAGGATCGCCCGGTGCTCGTGCAGGGTGCGGCTGACGGCGTCCTCCTGGGTCAGCCCGCGCCAGACCCGCGCCCGGGTGGTCGGCCCCGAGAGCCCGTCCAGCAGCGAGCAGAGCACCGAGTTGCCCGAGAACTGCACGATGCCCCGGTGGAACTCCAGGTCCGATGCGACCAGCTCCTCCACCGACGGATCGTCCCCCAGCGCGTCCAGCCGGGCGTCCATCGCGTCCAGTTCGGCGTCGGTGATCCGCGCGCACGCCATGGCGGTGGCGGCCGGCTCCAGGATGCGCCGTACCGCCAGGAACTCCAGGACGGTGTCGTCGCGGTGGAAGTCCACCACAAAACTCAGCGCCTCCAGCAGCAGCTGGGGATCCAGGCTGGTGACGTACGTGCCGTCGCCCTGCCGTACGTCGAGAATGCGGATGAGCGACAGCGCGCGGACCGCCTCCCGCAGGGAGTTGCGGGACAGGCCCAGCTCGGCGGCGAGTTCGCTCTCCTTGGGGAGACGATCGCCCGGGCGCAGCGCGCCCGAGACGATCATTCCCTTGATCTTCTCGATGGCCTCGTCGGTGACAGCCATGGGCGACCTCCATACATCCGATGTATCGACTCCCATTATGCGCCGGGAAACACCGGAGAGGGGCGCTCCGGGATAAGGAGCGCCCCTCGACACGTGCCCGCGGTCCGCCGCGGGCGCCTGCCCGTGCCCGCCGTCAGTTCCGCTCGGCGAGGATCGCCTCGACCCGGGCCCGGATCCCGTCCGTGGCCAGTCCGCGGATCGTCAGGGTCGTACGGCGCCGCAGCACGTCGTCCGCCGTCTCGGCCCACTCGTGGTCACGGGCGTAGACGACCTGCGCCCAGATCTCCGGCGCGTCCGGGTGGATCCGCTCGCCCAGCTCCGCGTGCTCGTTGGCGAGCCGGACGATGTCGAACGCCAGCGTCCCGTAGTGGGTGGCCAGGTGGTGGGCGGTGTCGGGCGCCATCGACGGTCCCGTACCGCCCCCGTCGATCATCAGCCGGTGCGCCACCGCGTGCGGGTTGGCGAGCCCCGGCAGCGGAGCCTTCTTCGGCAGGTCCGAGATCGGCTCCATGTTGTCGCTGAGCGGATGCCCCGGCAGCTCCGCCAGCTTGTTGACCACCATGCGGCCGATGTGCCGGAAGGTCGTCCACTTGCCGCCCGCCACCGACAGCATGCCGCCGCTGCCCTCGGTCACGACCGTCTCGCGCTTGGCCGTGGAGGTGTCGCCGGGGCCGCCGGGCAGCACCCGCAGACCCGCGTACGAGTACGTGATCAGGTCCCGGGAGAGCTGCTGGTCCCGTACGGACAGGGACGCCTCGTCCAGGATCTGGTGGATGTCCTTGTCGTTGACGGCGAGGTCGGCGGGGTCGCCCACGTACTCCTCGTCCGTCGTCCCGAGCACCAGCATGTCCTCCCAGGGGAGGGCGAAGGTGATGCGGTACTTGTCGATGGGGGTGGCGAGCGCCGCGTTCCACGGCGCGGTGCGCCGCAGGACCAGGTGCGCGCCCTTGGAGAGGCGGATGGACGGCTCCGAGGCCGCGTCCTCCATGGTCCGCAGCCGGTCCACCCACGGCCCGGTGGCGTTGAGCACCAGCCGGGCGTCGACCCCGAACTCGCTGCCGTCCAAGGCGTCCTTGAGGTCCGCGCCGGTCACCCGGCCGCCGGTGAAGCGCAGTCCGGTGACCTCGGCGTGGTTGAGGACGGTGGCGCCCGAGTCGACGGCCGCGCGGACCGTCATCAGCGCCATCCGCGCGTCGTTCATCTGGTCGTCGCCGTACACGGCGACCGCCTTGAGATTGTCCGTACGCAACTCGGGCACGGCGCGCCGCGCCTTGGCCGGGCTGATCACGTGGCCCACGCCGTCGCCGAAGGCGGAGAGCGCGGAGTACGCGAAGACGCCCGCGCCCAGCTTGGTGGCGCCGTGCGGTCCGCCCTTGTAGACGGGCAGGTAGAAGGTGAGCGGGTTGGCCAGGTGCGGTGCCACCTGGCGGGAGACCGCACGCCGCTCGAAGTGGTTCTCCGCGACCAGCTTCACCGCGCCGGTCTGGAGGTAGCGCAGTCCGCCGTGGAGCAGCTTGGAGGAGGCGGACGAGGTGGCGCCGGCGAAGTCGCCGCCGTCCACCAGAGCCACCCGCAGCCCCGACTGGGAGGCGTGCCAGGCGGTGGAGATGCCCAGGATGCCGCCGCCGATCACCAGGAGGTCGTACGTCGCCGTGGAAAGCTGTTCCCGGGTCTGGGCGCGGCTCGGCAGGGTTCCGCCGGCCGGGTGCGTCCCCAGTGCGGGGGCGCTCTGGAGGGTGGTGCTCATCGTTGACTCCTCGTCAGCTCGTCCGGGCTCGGCGGCCGGTGTCCGTGGTCGGCTCTCGTCCGCCGTCGTCCGCCGTCGTCCGCTGTCTGTCAGCTGTCCTCTTCTTCGAGCCAGCCCATGGTCCTGTCGACCGCCTTGAGCCAGCTCTTGTACTCACGCTCGCGGGTGTCCGCGTCCATCTGGGGCGTCCACTCGGCGGCCCTGCGCCAGTTGGCCTTGAGGGCGTCGGTGTCCGGCCAGAAGCCGACGGCGAGCCCGGCCGCGTAGGCGGCGCCGAGCGCGGTCGTCTCGGCGACCATCGGGCGCACCACGGGTGCGTCGAGGACGTCGGCGAGCGTCTGCATCAGCAGGTTGTTGGCGGTCATGCCGCCGTCGACCTTGAGGGTCGTCAGCTCGACGCCCGAGTCCTTGGTCATGGCGTCGCTGATCTCGCGGGTCTGCCAGGCGGTCGCCTCCAGCACCGCGCGGGCGATATGGGCCTTGGTGACGTAGCCGGTCAGCCCGGCGATGACACCGCGGGCGTCCGCGCGCCAGTGCGGGGCGAAGAGCCCGGAGAAGGCGGGCACGAAGTACACCCCGCCGTTGTCCTCGACGGAGGAGGCCAGGGTCTCGATCTCGGGCGCCGACTTGATCAGGCCCATCTGGTCGCGCATCCACTGCACCAGCGAACCGGTGACGGCGATCGCGCCCTCCAGGGCGTACACGGCCGGCTGGTCGCCGATGCGGTAGCCGACGGTCGTCAGCAGGCCGGAGTAGGAGTTGATCGGCTTGTGGGCGGTGTTCATCAGCATGAACGTGCCGGTGCCGTACGTGGACTTGGCCTCGCCCTCCTCGAAGCAGGTCTGGCCGAACAGCGCCGCCTGCTGGTCGCCGAGCGCCGAGGCCACCGGGACGCCGTCGAGGGCGCCGCCCTTGGCCTTCCCGTACACCTCCGCGGAGGAGCGGATCTCGGGCAGCATCCCGATGGGCACGCCGATGGAGGTACAGAGCTTGGGGTCCCACTGGAGGGTGGTGAGGCTCATCAGCATGGTCCGGGAGGCGTTGGTGACGTCCGTGACGTGCACGCCGCCGTTCACCCCGCCGGTGAGGTTCCAGATGACCCAGGAGTCCATGGTGCCGAAGAGGATGTCGCCGCGCTCGGCGCGCTCGCGCAGGCCCTCGACGTTGTCGAGCAGCCAGCGGGCCTTCGGTCCCGCGAAGTAGGTCGCGAGCGGCAGGCCGGTCTCGCGGCGGAAGCGGTCCTGGCCGACGTTGCGGCCGAGTTCGCGGACGAGGGCGCCGGTACGGGTGTCCTGCCAGACGATCGCGTTGTGGACGGGCTCACCGGTGTTCTTGTCCCAGAGCATGGTGGTCTCGCGCTGGTTGGTGATGCCGATCGCCAGGACGTCCTTCTTGGTGATGCCCGCCTTCTGGATGGCGTTCGCCACGACTTCCTGGACGTTGGCCCAGATCTCGGTGGCGTTGTGCTCCACCCAGCCGGGCTTGGGGAAGATCTGTTCGTGCTCCTTCTGGTCGACGGCGACGATGCGTCCGTCGACGTCGAAGACGATGCAGCGGCTGGACGTGGTGCCCTGGTCGATGGCCGCGATGAACGGGCCGGTGCCGTGGGAGGAAGTCCCGGTGGTTGCGTCACTCACGGTTTCGCTCCTGCTCTGTGCGAAGGGATGGGGAGGCTCGGGCTCAGGCGAGGACCCAGTTGTAGAAACCGCCGGCCGCGGCGCCGCCGATGAGCGGTGCCACCACCGGTATCCAGGCGTAGCTCCAGTCGGAGCCGCCCTTGTTGGGCAGCGGCAGGAGCGCGTGGACGATACGGGGGCCCAGGTCGCGGGCCGGGTTGATCGCGTACCCCGTGGGGCCGCCGAGCGACAGCCCGATGCCCACCACGACCAGCGCCGTGACCAGGACGCCGATGGTGCCGAGGCCGTTGCCCTCGTTGTTGAGCCCCTGGGTGAGGATCGCGATGACCAGGACGAACGTGGCGATGATCTCGGTCAGCACGTTCTGGAGGACATTCCTGACCTCGGGCCCGGTGGAGAAGATCCCGAGGACGGGACCGGCCTGGGGGGCGGTCTTCTGGTCGACCAGCCCCTCCGTCGCGGGCTGGGCCGCGAGGATCTCCGGGTCGGTGAGGTGGGCCGTGAACTGACCCAGGTAGGTGACCCAGACCAGGAACGCGCCGATGATCGCCCCCAGCAGCTGGGAGCCGAGGTAGAGCGGTACGTCGCCCCACTTCGTACCGCCCTCGATCGCCAGGCCGAGGGTGACCGCCGGATTGAGCTGTGCGCCGGAGACACCCGCGGACAGGTAAGCGCCGGTCAGTACGGCGAAGCCCCAGCCGAAGCTGATGGCGAGCCAGCCCGCGTCGCGGGCCTTCGAGCGCTTGAGCACCACGGCGGCGACAACGCCGCCGCCCAGCAGGATCAGGATGGCGGTACCTGTGGTCTCGCCTATGAAGATGTCAAAGTCGGACACCCGAGACTCCTTCGTCCAGGGGGACGCGGACCTCCGGCACACGCCAGGGGTCCGCACCCTCACACGAGAGCGTTGCCGGCCACTGGCGCTGTCCCACACTAACTCGCATTACCGGTAAGTGTTCGACAATGCCGACCGCTGAACGGCAGTTTTCTCCTGTGTCCAACATGCAGTCAAGGGTCCGGGAACCGAAACCTCGTACCACTCATGATCCGCCATACCGCTCAAAAGCGCCCGGCGCCGATGTCCCGGGAGACCGAACGGGCGCACTCGCGCACCGCCGCCACCAGCTCCGGACGCACCTCTCCGTCCTTGCAGACACGTTCGACCGCACCGGTGATGGCTATGGCTCCGACCGGCATCTTCCTGCGGTCGTGGATGGGCGCGGCCACCGCCGCGACGCCCTCCCAGGTCTCCTCGGCGTCCACCGCCCACCCCCGCGCACGGGTCAGATCGAGGATCTCCTCGAACTCCGCCGCACCGGTGACGGTCCGGGGCGTGAGCGCCGTACGCTCCCCCTCCATGACCTCGTGATGGGCCACCGGGTCGTACGCCGACAGCACCTTGCCCAGCGCTGTCGAGTGCAGCGGCTGCATGGCCCCCACCTCCAGGACCTGCCTGCTGTCGTCCGGCCGGAAGACGTGGTGGACGATCAGCACGCCCTGCTGGTGGACCACCCCCAGATGGACGCTCTCCCCGCTGGACCTGGCCAGGTCGTCCGTCCAGACCAGCGCCCGGGACCGCAGCTCGTGCACGTCCAGGTAGCTGTTCCCCAGACGGAGCAGCTCCGCCCCCAGCTGGTAGCGGCCCGAGGCCGGCTCCTGCTCGACGAAGCCCTCCGCCTGGAGGGTGCGCAGGATGCCGTGCGCCGTGCCCTTCGCCAGCCCGACGGAGGCGGCGATGTCCGAGAGGCCGAGCCGCCGCTCGCCGCCCGCCAGCAGGCGCAGCATGGCCGCCGCCCGTTCCAGCGACTGGATGTTCTTCGCCATCGGCCGGACCTCCCGTACACGCGCTTTCCCTACACACAGTTCGACAATGCGGAACACTATCGGCCGATGCCGACCTTTTGTCAGCGCGGACACGACACGCCGCGACAGGCCCACCGCCCGTCCGGCGGCCGGAATGGCACCCCGTTCCCGCACCCGCCCGGCTACGCTGGGCCGGTGCGCCGTCTCCAGACGCCGCAAAGCCGACAGCCGTCGCAACCCGGGAGTACCTTCATGGCCTCGTCGCCAGCACCCTCCACCGACAGCAAGAGCCGGATCGCCGCCCTCCGTGAGGCACTCGCCACGCGCGTGGTCGTCGCCGACGGCGCGATGGGCACGATGCTCCAGGCGCAGGACCCCACCATGGAGGACTTCGAGCAGCTGGAAGGCTGCAACGAGATCCTCAACGTGACCCGCCCGGACATCGTCCGGCACGTCCACGAAGAGTATTTCGCCGTCGGGGTCGACTGCGTCGAGACCAACACCTTCGGTACGAACTACGCCGCCCTCGCCGAGTACGACATCCCCGACCGGGTCTTCGAGCTGGCCGAGGCGGGCGCCAGGATCGCCCGCGAGGTCGCCGACGAATTCACCACCAGCACCGGACAGCAGCGCTGGGTCCTCGGCTCCATGGGCCCCGGCACCAAGCTGCCGACCCTCGGCCACGCCCCGTACCTCACCCTGCGCGACGCCTACCAGCAGAACGCCGAAGGCATGATCGCCGGCGGCGCGGACGCCCTCCTGGTGGAGACCACCCAGGACCTGCTCCAGACCAAGGCCGCCGTCCTCGGCGCCCGCCGCGCCCTCACCGCCACCGGCGCGAACCTCCCGATCATCTGCTCCGTGACGGTCGAGACGACCGGCACGATGCTCCTCGGCTCCGAGATCGGCGCGGCCCTCACCGCCCTCGAACCCCTCGGCATCGACATGATCGGCCTGAACTGCGCCACCGGGCCCGCCGAGATGAGCGAGCACCTGCGCTACCTCGCCCGGCACTCCCGTATCCCGCTCTCCTGCATGCCCAACGCCGGCCTCCCCGTCCTCGGCAAGGACGGCGCGCACTACCCGCTCTCCGCCGCCGAACTGGCCGACGCGCAGGAGACCTTCGTCCGCGAGTACGGCCTCTCCCTCGTCGGCGGCTGCTGCGGTACGACCCCCGAGCACCTGCGCCAGGTCGTGGAGCGCGTCCGCGACGCGGTGCCCACGGTCCGCGACCCCCGCCCCGAGCCGGGCGCCGCGTCCCTCTACCAGACCGTGCCGTTCCGCCAGGACGCCGCCTTCCTCGCCATCGGCGAGCGGACGAACGCCAACGGGTCGAAGAAGTTCCGCGAGGCCATGCTCGAAGGCCGCTGGGACGACTGCGTCGAGATGGCCCGCGACCAGATCCGCGAAGGCGCCCACCTGCTGGACCTCTGCGTCGACTACGTCGGCCGCGACGGCGCCGCCGACATGGCCGAACTCGCCGGCCGCTTCGCCACCGCCTCCACCCTCCCGATCGTCCTCGACTCCACCGAGCTCCCCGTCCTGCGCGCGGGCCTGGAGAAGCTCGGCGGACGCGCCGTCATCAACTCCGTGAACTACGAGGACGGCGACGGCCCCGAGTCCCGCTTCCACAAGGTCACCGAACTCGCCGTCGAGCACGGCGCCGCCCTCATCGCGCTCACCATCGACGAGGACGGCCAGGCCCGTACCCCCGAGCACAAGGTCGCCATCGCCGAACGGCTCATCGAGGACCTCACCGGGAACTGGGGCGTCCACGAGTCGGACATCCTCATCGACACCCTGACCTTCACCATCTGCACCGGCCAGGAGGAGTCCCGCAAGGACGGCATCGCCACCATCGACGCCATCCGCGAACTCAAGCGCCGCCACCCCGACGTCCAGACCACCCTCGGCCTCTCCAACATCTCCTTCGGCCTCAACCCGGCCGCCCGCGTCGTCCTCAACTCCGTCTTCCTGGACGAGTGCGTCAAGGCGGGCCTGGACTCGGCGATCGTGCACGCCTCGAAGATCCTGCCCATCGCCCGCCTGGAGGAGGAGCAGGTCAAGGTCGCCCTCGACCTCATCTACGACCGGCGCGAAGAGGGCTACGACCCGCTCCAGAAGCTCATGGCGCTCTTCGAGGGCGTCAACATGAAGTCCATGAAGGACGGCCGCGCCGAAGAGCTGCTGGCCCTCCCGCTGAACGAGCGCCTTGAGCGCCGCATCATCGACGGCGAGAAGAACGGCCTGGAGGCCGACCTCGCCGCCGCGCTGGAGGAACGGCCCGCCCTGGACATCGTCAACGACACCCTGCTGAACGGCATGAAGGTCGTCGGCGAACTCTTCGGCTCCGGCCAGATGCAGCTCCCGTTCGTGCTCCAGTCCGCCGAGGTCATGAAGACCGCGGTCGCGTACCTGGAACCGCACATGGAGAAGATCGCCGACGGCGAAGGGTCTGTCGGCAAGGGCACCATCGTGCTCGCCACCGTCCGCGGCGACGTCCACGACATCGGCAAGAACCTCGTCGACATCATCCTCTCCAACAACGGCTACACCGTGGTCAACCTCGGCATCAAGCAGCCCGTCTCCGCGATCCTGGAAGCCGCCGAGGAACACCGCGCCGACGTCATCGGCATGTCCGGGCTGCTGGTGAAGTCGACCGTGATCATGAAGGAGAACCTCCAGGAGCTCAACCAGCGCCAGATGGCCGCCGACTACCCGGTCATCCTCGGCGGAGCCGCCCTCACCCGCGCCTACGTCGAACAGGACCTCCACGAGATCTACGAGGGCGAGGTCCGCTACGCCCGCGACGCGTTCGAGGGCCTGCGCCTGATGGACGCCCTCATCGCCGTCAAGCGCGGCGTCCCCGGCGCCACCCTCCCGGAGCTGAAGCAGCGCCGCGTCAAGGCCACCACCAACACCGTCGTGGAGGAGCGCCCCGAGGAGGGCGCCGCCCGCTCCGACGTCTCCACCGACAACCCGCTGCCCACCCCGCCGTTCTGGGGCACCCGCGTCGTCAAGGGCATCCAGCTCAAGGAGTACGCCTCCTGGCTGGACGAGGGCGCCCTCTTCAAGGGCCAGTGGGGCCTCAAGGAAGCCCGCAAGGGCGGCCCCACGTACGAGGAACTCGTCGAGACCGAGGGCCGGCCCCACCTGCGCGGCTGGCTCGACCAGCTGCACACCGGCGGCATGCTCGAAGCGGCCGTCGTCTACGGCTACTTCCCCTGCGTCTCCAAGGGCGACGACCTCATCCTCCTCGGCGAGGACGGCTCGGAGCGCACCCGCTTCACCTTCCCCCGCCAGCGCCGCGGCCGCCGCCTCTGCCTGGCCGACTTCTTCCGCCCCGAGGAGTCCGGCGAGACGGACGTCGTCGGCCTCCAGGTCGTCACCGTCGGCAGCAGGATCGGCGAGACCACCGCCGAACTCTTCGAGAAGAACGCCTACCGCGACTACCTCGAACTGCACGGCCTCTCCGTCCAGCTCGCCGAGGCCCTCGCCGAGTACTGGCACGCCCGGGTCCGCTCCGAACTGGGCTTCGCCGGGGAGGACCCGGCCGAGGTGGAGGACATGTTCGCGCTCAAGTACCGGGGCGCCCGCTTCTCCCTCGGGTACGGGGCCTGCCCCGACCTGGAGGACCGGGCGAAGATCGCCGAGCTGCTCCGGCCCGAGCGCATCGGCGTCCAGCTCTCCGAGGAGTTCCAGCTCCACCCCGAGCAGTCCACGGACGCGATCATCATCCACCACCCCGAGGCGAAGTACTTCAACGCCCGCTGACCCGGACGCGGGCGGGCCCCGGCCCGCCCCGGCCCGCCCGGATCCGTGGCCTGCCGAAACCGGCGCGCGCGGAGATCGGCGGGGCCGTACACTTATCGGTCCAGCGCAGGCCGGCCGCCTGTCCCGGGGGGTTTCCCCGTGGAACAGGCGACCGGCCTTCCCGTCCCTCACGGAGGTGTGCCGGATGACCAGTACGGTCCCCGCATCGTTGACCCGTACGGCCGAGGGCTCCGCCCTCCAGGCCGTCCTTCTCGACATGGACGGCACCCTGGTCGACACCGAGGGGTTCTGGTGGGACGCCGAGGTGGAGGTCTTCAAGGACCTCGGGCACGCCCTCGACGAGTCCTGGCGCCACGTGGTCGTCGGCGGCCCCATGACGCGCAGCGCGGCCTTCCTCATCGAGGCCACCGGCGCCGCCGTCACCCTGGCCGAGCTGACCGTACTGCTCAACGACAAGTTCGAGGAACGGATCGGCCTCGGTGTCCCGATGATGCCCGGCGCCGCGAGACTCCTGGCCGAACTGGCCGCCCACGACGTCCCCACCGCCCTGGTCTCCGCCTCCCACCGGCGCATCATCGACCGGGTCCTGCTCTCGCTCGGGCCGCGGTACTTCGCCCTGACCGTCGCGGGCGACGAGGTGCCCCGTACCAAACCGCACCCCGACCCCTACCTGATCGCCGCCCGCGGCCTCGGGGCCGACCCGGCGCGCTGCGCCGTCATCGAGGACACGGCCACCGGCGTGGCCTCCGCGGAGGCGGCCGGCTGCAAGGTCGTCGCGGTGCCCTCCGTCGCCCCGATCGCGCCCTCCGAGGGCCGCTCGGTCGTCACCTCCCTCGAAGAGGTCGACCTCGTCTTCCTGCGCGGTCTGATGACGCTCCGCGACTGAGTCGACCACCCGCGTGGCTATTGGATACAATCGGAAACTCATCGCATCGGGCCGTGTATTTTCCGTGACCCGGACGGCGCGGCCGTGACGCCGGCTCACGGTTCAAGCAGTGAGCTTTCTCACGCTCCCGCGTGCCGCCGGGGGCTGGCGCGACGGCGACATGCCTGATGGGCGGCGGCTCCGATGGGCCCTTGTGTCCCGATTGGTCAAGGCGTGTACGAAACCTGCCGGACCCGGTACATCAACTCGCCGCTATGGCCGGTCACTTTGTGATGACGGACCACTTCGGACCCGGTCCGGCCCTCCCGGCGCCGCGGACTAATCTCGTCGCGAGTACTTCGCCGCACCAGCAGCATGTCCCGGCGGCCGCCAAGTCGCCGCGACGACAGGACCGATCGCCCTGTATCCCGGCCCGATCGCACTGCCCCGAACGGGTGGCGGCGGCGGAGTCTCCCATTTGCATCGCTGTATCCCAGTGCCGGATGAGGAGTACGTCCAGGATGAACCGCAAGACTTTGGTGCTGTCGGCCGTGGTCGGCCTGCTCGCGCCCGTGCTCGCCGGTTGTGGCGGCTCGGACGGCGGCTCAGGCGGCGGTGATGCCATTGTCGTGGGCACCACGGACCCGTTCGTGGCGACCAAGGAAGCCCCGGCGCCCGTCGACCCGGCGTACACCTACGACACCAACACCTGGAACCTTCTCAAGCAGACGATCCAGACGCTGCTCTACATCCCGCGCGGCGGCGGCGAGCCCATGCCGGACGCCGCCAGCCAGTGCGGCTTCACCGACACCGGCAGCGAGAGCTACCGCTGCACCCTGCGCTCGGGCCTCACGTTCTCCAACGGCGACCCGATCACCGCCGAGGACGTCAAGTACTCCATCGAGCGCGTCAGCAACATCAACGACCCCAACGGGGCCGTCGGTCTGCTGGCCAACATCGACAAGATCGAGACCAGCGGCGACAACGGGGTGATCTTCCACCTCAAGACGGCGGACGCCACGTTCCCGTACAAGCTCTCCACCCCCATCGCCGGCATCATCGACCCCAAGGTCTACGCGCCGAAGAAGCTCCTCGAAGGTTTCAAGATCGAGGGCTCGGGACCGTACACCTTCAAGGCGGAGGTGAAGGACGGCAAGATGCTCAAGGCCGTCTACACCAAGAACCCGCACTACAAGGGCGCGCTGAAGCTCCAGAACAGCAAGGTCGAGGTCCGCTACTTCCCGACCGCCGAGGACATGGCCGCCGCCCTGAAGAAGGGCGACATCGACGTGATGAACCGTTCGATGACGCCCAAGCAGATCCAGGACATGCAGGCCAAGCCGGACGACACCATCAACCTGACCGAGATACCCGGCCAGGAGATCCGCTACCTCGCCTTCAACACCAACGCGCCGGTCGTCAAGGACAAGGCCGTACGCCAGGCCATCGCGTCCGTCGTCAACCGCGGCGACCTCATCAAGAAGGTCTACGGCCCGATGGCCGACCCGCTCTACTCCGTCATCCCGTCCGGCATCACCGGGCACACCAACTCGTTCTTCAACGAGTACGGCGACGGCAACAAGGCGGAGGCGGCGAAGTTCCTCTCCGAGGCGGGCATCGCGACCCCGGTGAAGCTCACGCTCAACTACACCACCGACCACTACGGTGCCGCGACGAAGAGCGAATTCGAGACACTCCGGGATCAGCTGAACTCCAGCGGGCTGTTCTCCGTGGATCTCAAGGGCGAACCGTGGGCGACCTTCCTTCCCAAGAAGAACGAGGGCAAGTTCCCGGTCTTCGGCCTCGGGTGGTTCCCCGACTTCCCCGACCCGGACAACTACATCGCACCGTTCCTGGACAAGGACAACATCCTCAGCAGCCCCTACGCCAACAAGAAGGCGATCGACCAGCTGATCCCCGAGTCGCGCCGTGAGGCCGACCGCAGCGCCGCGTCGAACACCTTCGCCGAGCTCCAGAACATCGTCGCCGCCGACGTACCGATGCTGCCGCTGTGGCAGGGCAAGCAGTACATCGCCGCGCGGGACGACATCTTCGGGGTGGAGTGGGCGCTCGACTCGGGTGCCAACCTCCACCTCTGGGAACTGGGGCGTGGCACCGCCGGATCCTGATCCCACCGGCCGCGCGGACGGACCACCCGCGCGGCCGGCAGAAAGCACGAGGCACCACCTGTGAAGGCACTCAGCAGCAAATGGACCAGCGCCCCGCTCGGCGCGGGGCTCGCGATCGCCCTGCTCGCCGGCTGCGGCACCCAGAGCCACGGGAGAGCGGCCGACACCGGCAGCGCGATCGTCGTCGGCATGTCGGACGACGTGCTGGCGACCGATCCGGCCTCGGGGTACGACCCCGGATCGTGGCTCCTGTTCAACAACGTCTTCCAGTCCCTGCTGAGCTTCCCCAAGGGCGGCTCCGTGCCCCAGCCGGAAGCCGCGCGGGCCTGCGCGTTCGCGAACGGCAGCAGGACCTATCGCTGCACCCTGCGGGACGGCCTCACCTTCAGCAACGGCGACTCCCTCACCTCCGAGGACGTCAAGTTCTCCTTCGAGCGGGCTCTCAGGATCGACGACCCCGCCGGGCCCGCGCCGCTGCTCTCCACGATCGGCTCGATCGCCACCCCGGACGCCCGGACCGTGATCTTCCACCTCAAGGTCCCCGACGCCACGTTCCCCAGCAAGATCGCGTCGGGCGCCGGCTCGATCGTGGACCACCGCGCGTACCCCGCGGACCGCCTCCGCAAGGACGGCGAGGCCGTCGGCTCGGGGCCGTACACCCTCACGTCGCTCGACTCCTCGAAGGCCGTCTTCGGGGTCAACTCCCGCTACGACGGCACCGCGCGGGTGAAGAACTCGGGCATCACCCTGAGCCTGTTCCACGGGAACCAGAAGAAGCTGGCGGCCGCGCTGGAGAAGGGTGACATCGATGTCGCGTACCGCGGTCTGACCGCCCCCGACATCGCGAAACTCCAGGACTCCACCGCCGCCTCCGACCAGGGCATCGACGTCGTCGAAGGCACCAGCGCCGAGGTCCAGCACCTCGTCTTCAACATGGACGACCCGGTCACCGGACGCCTCGGCGTACGGCAGGCCATCGCCTACCTGGTGGACCGCGACGCCCTCGTCAGCCAGGTCTACCGGTCCACGGCGACCCCGCTCTACTCGATCGTCCCGGCCGGCATCACCGCCCACAACACGGCCTTCTTCGACCGGTACGGAGACAGCCCGCAGCCCGCCAAGGCCGCGCAGGCCCTGCGCGCGGAGGGCATCACCGGCAAGGTGAAACTCACCCTGTGGTCCACCCCGAGCCGGTACGGGCCCGCCACCGACCAGGAGTTCCGGGCCATCGCCGCACAGCTCGACGCGAGCGGCCTGTTCGACGCGCGCGTCCGCTCCGTCCCCTTCGACCAGTACGAGAAGGGCATCGCGGCCGGAAAGTACGGCGTCTACGTCAAGGGCTGGGTCCCGGACTACCCCGATCCGGACAACTTCACCCAGCCGTTCTTCGGCAAGGACAACGTCCTCCAGAACCACTACGAGAACACCGACATCACCGGCCGGATCATCCCCGCCACCGCCGCCCAGGCCAACCGGGGCGCCACCGAACGGGACTTCGGCGACCTCCAGGACGAGGTGGCCCGCGACCTGCCGGTCCTGCCGCTGTGGCAGGGCAAGCAGTACGCCGTCGCCTACGACAACATCTCCGGGCTGGAATGGACGCTCGACGCGTCGACCGTCTTCCGCTTCTGGGAGATCAGCAAGGACTGACAGCGGGGCCCGGCGGCCGTCACCGGCCGCCGGGGGCCGTCACCGGGGGCGCCCGGCGCTCACTGGGCGCCGGGGCGCACCAGGCCGCTCTCGTACGCGTACACCGCCGCCTGCACCCGGTCGCGCAGGCCCAGCTTCGTCAGCACATGACCCACATGCGTCTTCACCGTCGTCTCGCTGACGAACAGGTCCGCGGCGATCTCCGCGTTCGACAACCCCCGCGCGACCAGCTTCAGCACCTCGACCTCACGGTCCGTCAGCGTGTGCAGCGTGTCCGGCACCGCGTCCTCGCCCGACGGCAGATGGTCCGCGTACTTGTCCAGGAGCCGGCGCGTGATGCTCGGCGCGAGCATCGCCTCACCCGCCGCCACCACCCGGATCGCCTGCACCAGCTCGTTCGCCGGCGCGTCCTTCAGCAGGAAACCGCTCGCCCCCGCCCGCAGCGCCTCCACCACGTACTCGTCGAGGTCGAACGTCGTCAGGACCAGCACCTTCGCCGGACCGTCCCGGCCGGGACCGGTGATCTGGCGGGTCGCCTCCACCCCGTCCATCCGGGGCATCCGGATGTCCATCAGCACCACGTCGGGCTGGAGCGCGCGCACCTGGTCGATGGCCTGAAGACCGTCCCCGGCCTCGCCGACGACCGCGATGTCGCCCTCCGCCTCCAGGATCATCCGGAAGCCGGTGCGCAACAGCGGCTGGTCATCGACCAGTAGGACGCGGACAGTCACGGGATCTCCTTCGATAGACCCGTCCCATTCTGCCCTGAGGGTCCCGGCCTGCGGTCGCCGGTCGTCCCTTCCCGGCCTCTCCCCGTCAGACCGTCAGACGACCGACGGGGTGTCGCCGCCCGCCTGCGGCGCCGGCACGCCCGCCGACGGCACAGCCGCCGGCCCGCCCGCCGCGGGCGCGTCCGCCGACACCACCGGCAGCGGGTACACCGGAGGCGTACCGCCGAATTCCGGACACACCGCCTGGTGGTCGCACCACCCGCACAACTTCGTGGGCCGCGGCCGCCAGTCACCCGTCTCCGTCGCCAGCTCGATCGCCTCCCACAGCGCCAGCAGCTTGCGCTCCACCCGCTCCAGGTCCGCCTCCACCGGGTCGTACGTCACCACCTCGCCGCTCCCCAGATAGACCAGCTGGAGACGGCGCGGCACCACCCGCTTCCACCGCCACACCACCAGCGCGTAGAACTTCATCTGGAACAGCGCGCCCTCCGCGTACTCGGGGCGGGGGGCCTTGCCCGTCTTGTAGTCGACGATCCGCACCTCACCCGTCGGCGCCACGTCCACCCGGTCGATCACCCCGCGCAGCCGCAGCCCCGACGCCAGCTCCGTCTCCACGAACAGTTCGCGCTCCGCCGGCTCCAGCCGCGTCGGGTCCTCCAGCGAGAACCACCGCTCCACCAGCTGCTCCGCCTCGCCCAGCCAGCGCGTCAGCCGCTCGCCCTCCGGGTCCCCCGCGAACAACTCCGCCAGCTCCGGCCGCGACTCCAGCAGCCGGTCCCACTGGCCCGGCACCAGCGACCTCGCCCGCGGAGCCGTACGCTCCGCCGCCGGCGCGTCGAAGAGCCGCTCCAGCACGGCGTGCACCAGCGTCCCGCGGGTCGCCGCCTCACTGGGCTTCTCGGGCAGTTTGTCGATGACCCGGAAGCGGTACAGCAAAGGACACTGCATGAAGTCGCTCGCACGGGACGGCGACAGCGAAGTTGGCGGTCGGCTGGTACTCATGACGCAGACCCTACGGCCCGCCACCGACAGCGAGCGGAATACCATCGACTACAGAGGGCACGCACTGCATGATCGGGCATGATCGTGCGCGTGACCCGCGCCGCCGACGAAGGGAACCCGTGAAAGAGGACGACGAGAGCGGCGAGAGCAGGCGGCCGCAGCCCCGGAAGGGGGACCAGGCCGCCGGCGGCAGACCGGCCCGGCCCGCGGACCCCGGAGGCGGCATTCTCATGGGCCGCCCCTTCGGCGTACCCGTCTACGTCGCCCCCAGCTGGTTCCTGGTCGCCGCCCTGATCACCTGGATCTTCGGCGGGCAACTCGGCCGCGTCCTGCCCGAGCTGGGCGCCGTGCGCTACGCGATCGCCCTCTTCTTCGCGGTCGCCTTCTACGGCTCCGTCCTCGTCCACGAACTGGCCCACACCGTCGCCGCCCTGCGCTTCAAACTCCCCGTGCGCCGCATCCAGCTCCAGTTCTTCGGCGGCGTCTCCGAGATCGAGAAGGAATCCGAGACCCCCGGACGCGAATTCGTCCTCGCCTTCGTCGGCCCCCTCCTCTCCCTCGTCCTCTCCGGCCTCTTCTACCTCGGCCTCCTCGCCGTCGACGCCGGCACCGTCCCCGGCGTCCTCCTCGCCGGACTGATGATCTCCAACCTGATCGTCGCCGCCTTCAACCTCCTCCCCGGCCTCCCGCTCGACGGCGGCCGGATGCTGCGCGCCGTCGTCTGGAAGATCACCGGCAAACCCATGAGCGGCACCGTCGCCGCCGCCTGGGTCGGCCGCGCCCTCGCCGTCGCCGTCCTCATCGGCCTCCCGCTCCTCACCCGGACCGGCGCCCTCGGCAACGCGAACCGCGACATCGGAGGCCTGGAGACCGTCACCGACGCCCTCCTCGCCGCCGTCCTCGCCGCGATCATCTGGACCGGCGCCGGCAACAGCCTGCGCATGGCCCGCCTCCGCGAACACCTCCCCGAACTCCAGGCCCGCGTCCTCACCCGCCGCGCTGTCCCCGTCGAAGCCGCCACCCCCCTCTCCGAAGCCCTCCGCCGGGCCAACGAGGCGGGAGCCCGCGCCCTCGTCGTCGTGGACGGCCACGGCGACCCCACCGGAGTCGTCCGCGAGACCGCCATCGCCGGCGTCCCCCAGCACCGCCGCCCCTGGGTCGCCGTCAGCGGCCTCGCCCAGGACCTCAACGACGGCATGAGGGTCCCCGCCGACCTCGCCGGCGAAGCCCTCCTGGACCGCCTCAGGGCCAGCCCCGCGACCGAATACCTCGTCGTCGAGGAGACGGGCGAGATCTACGGCGTGCTCTCCACCGCCGACGTGGAACGCGCGTTCGTCGCGGCGATGGCCCGCCCCGAACCCCGCTGACGCCGCGAGCCGGACACCCCTGCGCGGATACGCCTTGGGCCGTACGGCGGACAGAGGCACCGGATAAACCAGCTAGGCTGAACAACATGTCCGAACCGACCGGTGCCGCCCGCCGACGCGGGCCCTTCAAGGTCGGGGACCAGGTCCAGCTCACCGATCCCAAGGGACGCCACTACACCTTCACGCTCGAAGCCGGGAAGAACTTCCACACCCACAAAGGGTCCTTCCCGCACGACGAGCTGATCGGTGCTCCCGAGGGCAGCGTGGTCCGAACCACGGGAAACGTCGCCTACCTCGCGCTGCGCCCCCTGCTCCCCGACTATGTCCTGTCCATGCCCCGCGGCGCCGCCGTGGTCTACCCGAAGGACGCCGGCCAGATCCTGGCCTTCGCCGACATCTTCCCCGGCGCGCGCGTCGTCGAGGCCGGAGTGGGCTCCGGCTCACTCAGCGCGTTCCTGCTGCGGGTCATCGGCGACCAGGGCATGCTCCACTCCTACGAGCGCCGCGAGGACTTCGCCGAGATCGCCCGGCAGAACGTGGAACGCTACTTCGGCGAACCCCACCCCGCCTGGCAGCTGACCGTCGGAGACCTCCAGGACAACCTGTCGGACACGGACGTCGACCGGGTCATCCTCGACATGCTCGCCCCCTGGGAGTGCGTCGAGACCGTCTCCAAGGCCCTCGTCCCCGGCGGCATCCTCTGCGCCTACGTCGCCACCACCACCCAGCTCGCCCGCACGGTCGAGACCATCAGGGAATTCGGCACGTTCAACGAACCGGCCGCCTGGGAATCCATGATCCGCAACTGGCACGTCGAGGGCCTGGCCGTCCGCCCCGACCACCGGATGATCGGCCACACCGGATTCCTCATCACCGCCCGCAGGCTCGCCGACGGCGTCGAACCGCCCCTGCGCCGCCGCCGCCCCGCCAAGGGCGCCTACGGCGACGACTACGACGGCCCCGGCAGCGCCAGCGGCGGCGCCCCGCGCTGACCCGCACCGGGCCCGTACGAGCGTCTCCAACCCGGCCGCACCGCCGCCCAGTTCTCCCCGCGTGGACGGGAACTGGGCGGCGGTTTCTTTATGTTGACCATACGGACCCCGCTGTTCCGCGCCCCTGTGACGTGTGGCACGATGCTGTCTCCCCACCGGTACCGCCCCCACAGGAGACCCTCCGCGTGCAGCTCTCCGACGTCCCGGACCTCGCGCACACCAGGCCCCGGCCGATGCACTGGCTCGCCACGGCGACCGCGATGGCCGGTGTCGTGGCGGTCGCCGGACTCCTCCAGCCCGGACCCGCGACGGCCTCCCAGGACGGCTCCGCCCCCCGGGCCACCGGCGCCTCCCTGCCCGCCCCCGACCCGGCCGGCGTGACCTTCCCGCTGGAGTGCGCGGGCGCCGGCACCGTCGTCACGGAGAAGGCCTCCGGCGACCTCGACGGGGACGGCAGCCCCGAGACCGTCGCCGCGGTCCGCTGCGTGGCGGGATCCGGCACCCCGCCCAGCGGTCTCTACGTCCTCACCCGGGCCGGGAAGGACACCGCCCGGTCACGGATCGTGGCCACCCTCCTGGACCCCAAGGAGAGGCAGAGCCTCAGCCCCGGCCTCGCCGTCCGCGACGGCGCCGTCATGGCTACCCTGCTGGGTTATTCGGGCCCCGACGTACCCCGCTGCTGCCCGGACGAGAAACAACAGATCACCTGGCAGTGGAAGAACGGCGCCTTCGTACGCGGCACGGGCCCGGGCTCGCGGAGCATATGACCCACGCCCCCCGGTGACCGCTCACCCTGTGTGACCGTAGGCGCGGAACGCGTCACTCCGCGTCGGGGCCGTACACCTCTACCCTGTCCGAAACGCGCCGTACGTGAATGCAGTCGCCCGGGCACTCCTTCGCGGAGTCCACGACGTCACGCAACAGCGTCAGCGGGACCGGAGTCGTCGCTCCCGGTGACTGGAGCAGCTCGTCCCCGGCACTCTTCACGTACGCCAGCCCGTCGATGTCGAGCTCGAAGACCTCGGGGGCGTACTGGACACAGATCCCGTCCCCGGTGCAGAGATCCTGGTCGATCCAGACCTCCAGGGGCTCGCGGACCTCGGTGGCGCCTTCGGCGGTGGCCTCCTGCTGCACGATCATCTCTCCTGCCGTTTCCTGCGCCGGGTGGTGCAATATGGAGTAAGTCGCGCCAGCCCTGACGGGTGTTGAACACTCCGACGATACAACCGGCTGCTTTCCGGTGGCGCCGGGTGGGTATTGCACTGGCGTGAGGGAGCGTGAGGGAGAGCGCAAGAGTGAAGATCGGACACACCCGGCAGTCTTTGTGATCTAGGGGTTTCAATCACCACCCACGCAGGTAGGGTCAGGAAGCGTCCAGCTCCCCTTGGAGGAGGTGAGGACCGTGGCAGCCCACGACGACGACATCAACCGCGGTAACCGGCCGGGGCGGGGGTCAGAAGACCCAGCCGGCCAGGTTGCCTATCTCGAGCAGGAAATCGCCGTCCTGCGACGAAAGCTCGCCGACTCTCCGCGGCACACGAGGATTCTCGAAGAGCGGATCGTCGAGTTGCAGACGAACCTGGCGGGTGTGTCCGCGCAGAACGAGCGGCTCGCCAATACGCTCCGTGAGGCCCGCGACCAGATCGTGGCCCTCAAGGAAGAGGTCGACCGGCTCGCGCAGCCGCCGGCCGGCTTCGGCGTCTTTCTGCAGGCGAACGAGGACGGAACGGCCGACATCTTCACCGGGGGCCGCAAGCTCCGGGTGAACGTCAGCCCCAGCGTCGAGCTCGAAGAGCTCAGACGCGGCCAGGAACTCATGCTCAACGAGGCCCTCAACGTGGTCGAGGCCATGGCCTACGAGAGCGCCGGGGACATCGTCACCCTCAAGGAGATCCTGGAGGACGGCGAGCGCGCCCTGGTCATCGGGCACACCGACGAGGAACGGGTGGTACGGCTCGCCGAGCCGCTGCTCGACATCAACATCCGCCCGGGCGACGCCCTGCTCCTCGAACCCCGCTCCGGATACGTCTACGAAGTCATCCCCAAGAGCGAGGTCGAGGAACTCGTCCTCGAAGAGGTCCCCGACGTCGACTACGACAAGATCGGCGGCCTCGGCGGCCAGATCGAGATGATCCGCGACGCCGTCGAGCTCCCGTACCTCCACCCGGACCTCTTCAAGGAACACGAACTGCGGCCGCCGAAGGGCATCCTGCTCTACGGCCCGCCCGGCTGCGGAAAGACCCTCATCGCCAAGGCAGTCGCCAACTCCCTTGCCAAGAAGGTCGCCGAAGTCACCGGCCAGCCCGCCGGGAAGAGCTACTTCCTCAACATCAAGGGCCCCGAGCTCCTCAACAAATACGTCGGCGAGACCGAGCGGCACATCCGCCTGGTCTTCCAGCGCGCCCGCGAGAAGGCCAGCGAGGGCACCCCCGTCATCGTCTTCTTCGACGAGATGGAATCCCTCTTCCGCACCCGCGGATCCGGCGTCAGCTCGGACGTGGAGAACACCATCGTCCCCCAGCTGCTCGCCGAGATCGACGGAGTGGAAGGCCTGGAGAACGTCATCGTCATCGGCGCCTCCAACCGGGAAGACATGATCGACCCCGCGATCCTGCGGCCCGGACGACTCGATGTGAAGATCAAGATCGAGCGCCCGGACGCGGAGGCCGCGAAGGACATCTTCGCCAAGTACCTCAAGTCCTCGCTGCCCCTCCACGCGGACGATCTCTCCGAGCACCACGATTCCCGCGACGACGCGGTGCACGGCATGATCCAGACCGTGGTCGAACGGATGTACACCGAGTCCGAGGAGAACCGCTTCCTCGAAGTCACGTACGCCAACGGAGACAAGGAAGTCCTCTATTTCAAGGACTTCAACTCCGGTGCCATGATCCAGAACATCGTCGACCGGTCGAAGAAGATGGCCATCAAGGACTTCCTCGACCACAACCAGAAGGGCCTCCGCGTCTCCCACCTCCTCCAGGCCTGCGTGGACGAGTTCAAGGAGAACGAGGACCTGCCCAACACCACCAACCCGGACGACTGGGCCAGGATCTCCGGAAAGAAGGGCGAGCGGATCGTATTCATCCGCACCCTCGTCACCGGAAAACAGGGCGCGGACACCGGACGCTCCATCGACACGGTCGCGAACACCGGTCAATACCTGTAGAAGCGCGGACCGGCTGCGGATGTCCGCGAGGGCATCCGCAGCCGGTTGCTTTCCGCCACCCGTTCCGACCGCACCATCCACCACACCAGGCCAATGACGGAAATGATCTCCCCACCGGCGCTCAGGCGTTCTAGGCTCAGTGATACCGCCGAGTCGCGCAGTGCGGGGACGGGCACCGCACGCGCACCGGAGCACCAGCGGTACTTGAGCGCCGCTCCCGGACGGGAGCGACGCCGGGCAAGGAGGGCCGCATGACCGTACGGCGAGTAATGGGCATCGAGACGGAATACGGCATTTCCGTCCCGGGCCACCCGAACGCCAATGCCATGCTCACCTCGTCCCAGATCGTCAACGCCTACGCGGCGGCGATGCACCGGGCGCGCCGCGCCCGCTGGGACTTCGAGGAGGAGAACCCGCTGCGGGACGCACGGGGCTTCGACCTCGCACGGGAGACGGCCGACTCCAGCCAGCTCACCGACGAGGACATCGGCCTGGCGAACGTGATCCTCACCAACGGAGCACGGCTCTACGTCGACCACGCCCACCCCGAATACAGCTCCCCGGAGATCACCAACCCCCGCGACGCCGTCCTCTGGGACAAGGCCGGCGAACGCATCATGGCCGAGGCCGCCGAACGGGCCGCCCAGCTCCCCGGCGCCCAGCCCATCCACCTCTACAAGAACAACACCGACAACAAGGGCGCGTCCTACGGCACGCACGAGAACTACCTGATGAAGCGGGAGACCCCCTTCTCGGACATCGTGCGCCACCTGACGCCCTTCTTCGTCTCCCGGCAGGTCGTCACCGGCGCCGGCCGGGTCGGAATCGGCCAGGACGGCCACGAGCACGGCTTCCAGATCAGCCAGCGCGCCGACTACTTCGAGGTCGAGGTCGGGCTGGAGACGACACTCAAGCGGCCCATCATCAACACCCGCGACGAACCGCACTCGGACGCCGAGAAGTACCGCAGGCTCCATGTGATCATCGGCGACGCGAACCTCTCGGAGATCTCCACCTACCTCAAGCTCGGCACCACCTCGCTCGTCCTCTCGATGATCGAGGACGGCTTCATCAACGTCGACCTGGCCGTCGACCAGCCGGTCCGCACGCTGCACCAGGTCTCGCACGACCCGACCCTGGCCCGGCTGATCACGCTGCGCAGCGGGCGGACACTCACCGCCGTACAGCTCCAGATGGAGTACTTCGAGCTGGCCAGGAAATACACCGAGGAACGGTACGGAGCCGACGCCGACGAGCAGACCAAGGACATCCTGGTCCGCTGGGAGGACACGCTGAACCGGCTGGAGAACGACCCGATGAGCCTGTCGGGGGAGCTCGACTGGATCACCAAGCGAGAGATCCTGGAGGGCTACCGCCGCCGGGACAACCTGGACTGGGACGCGGCGCGGCTGCACCTCGTGGACCTTCAGTACGCGGACGTACGCCCCGAGAAGGGCCTCTACAACCGCCTGGTGGCCCGCGGCAAGATGTCCAGGCTCCTGGACGACCAGGACGTCGAACGCGCCAGGACCAAGCCTCCCGAGGACACCCGGGCCTACTTCCGCGGCCGCTGCCTGGAGCAGTACGCGGACGACGTGGCGGCCGCCTCGTGGGACTCGGTCATCTTCGACCTCCCGGGCCGTGACTCACTGCAACGGGTGCCGACGCTGGAACCGCTGCGCGGTACACGTAACCACGTCAAGGAACTCCTGGACCGCTGTCGTACGGCGGAAGACCTGGTCCGAGTGCTGTCCGGCGGCTGAAAAGGCCCCCGGAAGGGAATCATGCGGGTGGCCCCCGGACGTTGTAGCAACTGCGGGGCCGATGTCGGACCCGGCTTGTAGGGTCTGATCAAGAAGTCACATCGAGCGGGGCGAACCGAGCGGGGTGTGAGGGATATGGCGACCAAGGACACAGGCGGCGGACAGCAGAAGGCGACGCGTTCCACGGAGGAGGTCGAGGAGCAGACGCAGGACGCGTCCACGACCGAGGACCTCAAGGAACGCCAGGAAAAGCTGTCGGACGACGTGGACTCCGTTCTGGACGAGATCGACGACGTACTCGAAGAGAACGCGGAGGACTTTGTGCGCTCCTTCGTGCAAAAGGGCGGACAGTAGTCACGGATGTGAACGAGGTGAAGGGGTGCTCCCGATCGGGGGAGCACCTGCCTCGTGGGGCGCTCGGGCCGTGTCGCGGCGGCGGTGGTGACGGCCCGTCCGATCCGCGAAGCTGCTCCGGCAGTTCATGTGGATCACTGTCACGAGACGGGTAGGGTCCGTGGCGTACTGTGCTTCAACTGCAATTCGGCCATCGGTAAGTTGGGAGACGATCCCGACACCTTGCGTCGCGCCATCGCTTATCTGGAGGGAAACGCGTGGAAGCCAACACTCGTAGCACCGGGCGTCTACCAGCTGCCTTCCTGACGCCCGGGTCGTCCTCGTTCATGGATTTCCTGTCCGCGCAGTCGCCGGACATGCTGCCGGGCAAGCGGTCGCTGCCGCCTCTCCAGGGTGCGATCGAGGCGCCGCACGGCACGACGATCGTCGCGGTGACGTTCCCGGGTGGGGTGGTGCTGGCCGGTGACCGGCGGGCGACCATGGGGAACATGATCGCGCAGCGCGACATCGAGAAGGTCTTCCCGGCCGACGAGTACTCGGCCGTGGGCATCGCGGGCACGGCGGGTCTGGCCGTGGAGATGGTGAAGCTCTTCCAGCTGGAGCTGGAGCACTTCGAGAAGGTCGAAGGGGCCACGCTCTCCCTGGAGGGCAAGGCCAACCGGCTCTCCACGATGATCCGCAGCAATCTGGCGATGGCCATGCAGGGCCTGGCCGTCGTCCCGCTCTTCGCAGGCTACGACGTGGACCGCGGCAAGGGCCGCATCTTCTCGTACGACGTGACGGGCGGCCGCTCCGAGGAGACGGGGTACGCGTCCACCGGGTCCGGTTCCATCTTCGCCCGGGGCGCGATGAAGAAGCTCTACCACGAGGAGCTGACGGAGCAGCAGGCCACGACGCTGGTGATCCAGGCGCTGTACGACGCGGCGGACGACGACTCGGCGACGGGCGGCCCGGACGTGGCCCGCCGGATCTACCCGATCGTCACGGTGATCACGGAGGACGGTTTCCGGCGGCTGAACGACGCGGACTCCGCCGAGATCGCCCGCTCGATCCTGGAGCGCCGCCTCCAGCAGCCCGACGGGCCGCGCGCCGCGCTGCTCTGACCGCCACCCCTCTTCTGAACACCATGCCACTGACAGAAAGGGACGGATAGCCGGTGTCGACGCCGTTCTATGTCTCACCCCAGCAGGCGATGGCCGACCGGGCGGAATACGCCAGGAAGGGCATCGCCCGCGGTCGCAGTCTGGTTGTGCTCCAGTACGCCGACGGCATCGTCTTCGTCGGCGAGAACCCGTCCCGGGCGCTGCACAAGTTCAGCGAGATCTACGACCGGATCGGCTTCGCGGCCGCCGGCAAGTACAACGAGTACGAGAATCTGCGGATCGGTGGTGTGCGCTACGCGGATCTGCGCGGCTACACCTACGACCGCGACGACGTGACGGCCCGTGGCCTCGCCAACGTGTACGCGCAGACGCTGGGCACGATCTTCTCCAGTGCCGGTGAGAAGCCGTACGAGGTGGAGCTGGTGGTGGCCGAGGTGGGGTCCACGCCGGACGGTGACCAGATCTACCGGCTGCCGCACGACGGCTCGATCGTGGACGAGCACGGCTCGGTCGCGGTGGGCGGGAACGCGGAGCAGATCAGTACGTTCCTGGATCAGCAGCACCGTGAGGGCATGTCGCTCGCGGAGGCGCTGAAGCTGGCGGTGCAGGCGCTGTCGCGGGACACCAACGGTGGTGAGCGGGAGATTCCGGCCGAGCGGCTGGAGGTGGCGGTCCTGGACCGTGAGCGTCCGCAGGCGCGGAAGTTCAAGCGGGTGGTGGGCCGTCAGCTGGCGCGTCTCCTGGAGGCGGACGGGGCGGCGTCGACCCCGACGGACGCGCCGTCGGACACGGAGGACGCGGAGCCCGGCTCCGACTCCGGTTCGGGCTCCGACTCCGGTTCGGGTGGGACGTCGGCGGACTCCGACAAGTAGGTTCCGACAAGCAGGTGAGGTAGCGCGCGGGGCGCTGAGAGCCTCGTACGTACCGGACGGCTTTACGCGCCGGGCGGGCCGAGTGATGGCCTGCCCGGCGTCGTGCTGTCCGGCGCCGGTGCGGGTGCCGGTGCGGTGGAGCCCCGTACCACGAGGGAGACGGGAAGGTCGCCCGGCTCGGGCCGCCGGCCTTCGAGGACGGCCAGGAGCGCCGTCATGCCGCGTTCGCCCACCTGTTCGGCGGGGAGGCGGACGGTGGTGAGCTCCGGTTCGACGGCGGTGGCCAGCGCCAGGTCGTCGAAGCCGGTGACGGACACGTCGTCGGGGACGCGGAGGCCGAGGTGGCGTACGGCCTTGCAGGCGCCCGCGGCGAAGATGTCGCCGTCGCAGACGACGGCGGTGGGGCGGGGGCCGGGGCCGGTGAGGGCGCGCAGGGCGGCCTCCTTGGCGGCGCCGACGTCGAAGGGCGCGGTCACAGTGGTGACGCTCGCGTCGGGGACGTCCCGCACGGCGTCGGCGAGGGCTCCCGCGCGTACGCCGAAGGTCCAGGAGTCGACGGCGGACGCGAGGTGGACGAGGCGGCGGTGGCCGAGGCCGAGGAGGTGGCCGGTGACCTGCCGGAAGCCGTCGGCGATGTCGAGGTTGACCTGGGCGGCGGCTCCGGGGGCGGCCGGATCGCTGTCGAGCATGACGAGGGGCAGTCCGGTGGCGCGGATCGCGGCGAGGGCGTCGGTGGCCATGGAGGAGGCGATGACGCCGTCGAGTGCGGTGCGGGCGGAGCCGAAGGGGTCCCTGGCGGGTCCGACGCCGGCGGGTGAGGGGTAGATGACGACGCCGAAGCCGTGTGCGGCGGCGACGGCCGCGGCGCCGGTGTAGACGCGGGCGAAGAACTCGTTGGTGAGCGCCGGTACGACGAGCAGGGCGGTCCTGGTGCGGCCGAGGCGCAGGCTGCGGGCGGCGAGGTTGGGGGTGTAGCCGAGGGTCCGCGCGGTCTCGCGCACCTGGGCGGCGGTGGGTTCGGAGACCCGGCCGCGCCACTTGTCGCCGAGGACGAGCGACACCGTGGCCTGGGAGACGCCGGCGGCGCGGGCCACGTCCCGGCTGGTGGGCCGCGGGGGCTGTGCTGTCATGGCTGCCGATCTCGGTGGTGTGGACCTGCGGACTGCTCTCATGGTACGTATGACGTCCGCACGTTATACGTAAAACTCGGCAGGCCGGAAGGGATCCGGCCACGCCGGGCACGAGGGGACGGGACATGGCCGCGGGGTACGCAGACATACTCAGGGCGCCGCACGCGGCGCGCCTGCTGACGGGCACGCTGGTGGGGCGGCTGCCGAACGCCACGGCCCCCATCGCGATCGTCCTGCTGGTGCGCGCGGCGGGCGGGAGCTACAGCCTGGCCGGCGGGCTCGCGGCGGTGTACGGCATCGCCAACGCGGTCGGCCAGCCGCTGCTCGGCCGGGCGGTGGACCTGTACGGCCAGCCGCGGGTCCAGCTGCCCGCCGCCGTGGTCTCGGCGCTGGGCGCGGTCCTGCTGGTGACCGCCGGCATCGGGTCGCTGCCGGTGGCGTACGCGGCCGTGGTGGTCGCGGGTCTGGCCACGCCGCCGCTGGAGGGCGGGCTGCGGGCCCTGTGGCCCCGGGTCCTGGGTGCGGAGGAGCGGGTGCACCGGGCGTACGCGATGGACGCGGTGGCCCAGGAGGTGATGTTCACGGTCGGCCCGCTGCTCGTGACGCTGCTGGTCTCGCTGTGGTCGCCGGGCGCCGCCCTGCTGGTCCTGAACGCGGTCGGGGTGCTCGGCGCGCTGTCGGTGGTGCTGTCGGAGCCGTCGCGCGCCTGGCGTTCGGCGCCCCGGGAGGCGCACTGGCTGGGCGCGCTGCGCTCGCCGGGGCTGCTGGCGCTGCTGGGCGCGTTCCTGTTCGTGGGCATCGCGCTGGGGTCGATCACGGTCGCGGGGGTGGCGTACGCGGACGACCACGGCCGGGAGGCGGTGTACACGTGGCTGATGGCCGCGCTGGGCCTGGGGGCGCTGGTGGGCGGGTCGGTGTACGGGGCGCGGGAGTGGACGGGTGCGCCGGAGCGGCGGCTGCGGGTGATCGTGGCGCTGCTGGCACTCGGCTATCTGCCGCTGATCCTCACCCCCGGTGTCCTGGCGATGACGGCGTTCGCCACCGTCGCCGGGGTGTTCCTCGCGCCGGCCATCGCGTGTGCGTTCCTGGTGGTGGACCGGCACGCCCCGCGGGGCACGGTCACGGAGGCGTTCTCGTGGCTCGTGACGACCTTCGGGGTGGGCGCGTCCCTGGGGACGGCCGTCGCGGGACCGGTGGTGGAGCTGGCCGGGACGCCGGCGAGTTTCGCCGTGGCGGGGGCGGGCGGGACCGCCGCGCTGCTGGTCCTGCTGGCCACTCAGCGGGTCCTCTCGGCTCCCGTCCGTCCTTCGAATGCCGTACCCCTGATCGAAAATGATCGAAGCGGGGCGGCCGAACCCGGTTTGGGCTCAGGCCATCAGGCGTAATGTTCAGACATGGACCGCCGCATTTTCGGGCTGGAGAACGAGTACGGCGTCACGTGCACGTTCAGGGGACAGCGCCGACTGTCACCTGACGAAGTGGCGCGCTACCTCTTCCGCCGTGTTGTCTCATGGGGCCGCAGCAGCAATGTCTTTCTGCGGAACGGCGCCCGCCTCTACCTCGATGTCGGTTCGCATCCGGAATACGCCACTCCCGAATGCGACAACGTGACCGAGCTGGTCACCCACGACAAGGCCGGCGAGCGCATTCTCGAAGGCCTGCTCGTCGACGCCGAACGCCGCCTGCACGAGGAGGGAATCGCGGGCGACGTCTATCTCTTCAAGAACAACACCGACTCGGCGGGAAACTCGTACGGGTGCCACGAGAACTACCTCGTCGCCCGGCACGGAGAGTTCTCCCGGCTCGCGGACATCCTCATTCCCTTCCTCGTCACCCGCCAGCTCCTCTGCGGCGCCGGCAAGGTGCTCCAGACGCCGCGCGGGGCGGTCTACTGCGTCAGTCAGCGCGCCGAGCACATCTGGGAGGGCGTCAGCTCCGCGACGACCCGCTCCCGGCCGATCATCAACACCCGTGACGAGCCGCACGCGGACGCGGAGCGCTACCGCCGTCTGCATGTGATCGTCGGCGACTCGAACATGTCCGAGACGACCATGCTGCTCAAGGTCGGGGCCACCGACCTGGTGCTGCGCATGATCGAGGCGGGCACGGTGATGCGCGACCTGACCCTGGAGAACCCGATCCGGGCGATCCGCGAGGTCAGCCACGACATCACGGGCCAGCGCAAGGTGCGCCTGGCGAGCGGCCGGGAGGCCTCCGCCATCGAGGTCCAGCGGGAGTACTACGAGAAGGCCGTGGACTTCGTGGACCGCCGGGGCATCCGCACCGGTGTGGTCGCGCAGGTCCTGGAGCTGTGGGGCCGGACGCTGGACGCGATCGAGGCGGAGGACCTCGACCGTATCGGCACGGAGATCGACTGGGTCATGAAGTACAAGCTCCTCGAGCGCTACCGCGCCAAGCACAACATGACCATGTCCAATCCGCGGGTCGCGCAGATAGACCTCGCCTACCACGACATCCACCGTCGCCGGGGTCTCTACTACCTCCTGGAGAAGCGCGGGCAGGCCGCCAGGATCTGCAACGACATGAAGATCTTCGAGGGCAAGTCCGTGCCCCCGCAGACCACCAGGGCCCGGTTGCGCGGCGACTTCATCCGCCGGGCGCAGGAGCAGCGGCGGGACTTCACCGTCGACTGGGTCCACCTCAAGCTCAACGACCAGGCGCAGCGCACGGTGCTGTGCAAGGACCCCTTCCGGTCGGTGGACGACCGGGTGGAGAAGCTCATCGCGGGGATGTGATCCCCGTCCGTACGGGTGTCCGCCGGGGCACTCGTCACGGGTACGGCAGCACGCCAGGACCGCCGCGGTCCTGGCGTGCCGCTGTGTCGGGCGTGCCGGATGAGGTTGATAGCAAACGCACAAGCCGTAGAGTGGCGGGCGTTGCCCTCACCCCCCTAGCCCGAGTTGGACTCATGAACCACACGAAGAACAAGCGCCGTCTCGCTGTGGCACTGGCCGTGCCCGCCCTGCTGCTGTCCGCCGTGGCGTGCGGTTCGGACGACAAGAGCGGTGGTGGCGGTGACGACGAGGGCGGGTCGAAGCCCGTGGTCAAGGTGGAGGGGGCGTTCGGGGCCCAGCCGAAGATCACCACCCCGAAGGACGCCAAGCCCTCGGACAAGCTGATCGCCACGACGGTCATCCAGGGCAAGGGCGCGAAGGTCACGAAGGACAACTTCGTCCGCCTGGACTTCGAGGGCCAGACGATGAAGGACGGCCAGAGCCTCGGCGGCAGCTGGTCCGCGGCGGCGCAGGCGCAGACGAAGGGGCCGCGGCCCCAGCTGGTGTCGCAGCTGAACGAGCTGGGCATCCAGCAGAGCAGCCAGCGGATCCCCGCCAAGGTCCTGGAGGCGGTCATCGGCCAGAAGACGGGCAGCCGCGTCGAGGTGGAGGGGACCGCCCAGGCGCTCATCGGCGCCGGCCTCAACCCGGAGTCGGGCATCAAGGCGACCGACGGCCTGGTGTGGGTCGTGGACGTGGTGAACGCCGCGTCGGTGGACGCGAAGGCCGAGGTCAAGGGCGCACAGGCGGCTCCGGACGCGGGTCTTCCCACGGTGAAGGCCCCGTCCCAGAAGGCCGCGGAGATCACTATCCCCAAGGGCGAGAAGGCCCCCAAGGAGCTGGAGCAGCAGGTCCTGATCAAGGGGACGGGCCCGGAGGTCAAGGCGGGCGAGGGCCTGATCGGGCAGTACACCGGGGTGAAGTGGGAGGACGGCAAGAAGTTCGACTCGTCCTGGGACCACGGCGGTGCCATCGGCTTCCAGATCGGTACGGGCTCGGTGGTGGCGGGCTGGGACAAGGGCCTCACCGGCAAGCACGTCGGCGACCGGGTCGAGCTGGTGATCCCGCCGAAGGACGGCTACGGCGCCGTGGACGGCAACGAGCTCCAGAAGAACACGCTCGTCTTCGTGGTCGACATCATCGGCAAGGTCTGACGGCCGTCTGCGAGACTGGCACGGTTTGAGACTGCGTTCCTAGGAGTAATCACGTGAGCATCGAGAAGCCCGAGGTCGACTTCCCGGGCGGCAAGCCGCCGACCGAGCTGGACATCAAGGAGATCTGGGAAGGTGACGGGGAGGTCGCCAAGGCGGGGGACACCGTCTCCGTCCACTACGTGGGCGTGGCCTTCTCCACGGGCGAGGAGTTCGACTCGTCCTGGAACCGCGGTACGCCGCTGAAGTTCCAGCTCGGTGTCGGACAGGTCATCAAGGGCTGGGACCAGGGTGTGCAGGGCATGCGGGTCGGCGGCCGCCGCCAGCTGATCATCCCGGCGGACCTGGCGTACGGCGACCGCGGCGCGCCCGGGGCGATCGAGCCCGGCGAGACGCTGATCTTCGTCTGCGATCTGGTCGCCGTCTGATCACAACCGGACACCCCGAGGGCCCATGCCGACCGGCGTGGGCCCTCGGCTTTGTCCCACCCCCCGGTGGCGGTACGGTCAGCGGGGCGGGCAGCGTGTGATCCCGCACGACCGAAGGGGAGCAGAGCGTCGATGGCCATTGCCAAGGCCGAGCGGTTGATGAATCTGGCGCTGTGTCTGCTGGGCACCCGCCGCCCCCTCAGCAAGCGCGAACTGCGCGGCTCCATCGAGGCGTATCTGGAAGCCGGCACCGACGACTCCTTCAACCGGATGTTCGAGCGCGACAAGGACGACCTGCGCGAGCTGGGCCTGGTCATCGAGACGGTCGAGAACCTGGACGGGGACACCGGCTATCTGGCCCGGCGGGACAGCAACCGGCTGCCGGCGATCACGCTGGACGCCGAGGAGGCCGCGGCGCTGGGCCTGGCGGCCAAGGTGTGGCAGCAGGCGCGGCTGGCGGGCGCGGCCAGCGGGGCGCTCCAGAAGCTGCGGGCCGCCGGGATGCCGGAGGCGGAGGACTCGTACGAGGCGCACCACAGCGCCCTGGAGCCGCGCATCCCCGTCCACGAGGCGGCCTTCGAGCCGCTGATGCTGGCCTGCCGTGACCGGCGGCCCGTCGTCTTCGACTACCGCAAGGGCAACGCGGCGACCGCGGAGTCGCGCCAGGTCGAGCCGTGGACGCTGGAGTGCTGGCGCGGGCACTGGTACCTGGCGGGCTGGGACCGCGACCGGGGCGCCGAGCGGGTCTTCCGGCTGTCGCGGATCACCGGCCGGGTCCGCTCCCGGTCGGGGTCGTTCAGCGCGCCGGTGCCGGACGTGGTCACCGTACGGGAGACCGTGGAGAGCTGGGCGGGGGAGACGGCGACCCGGTCGGCGCTGATCCGGCTGCGGGCGGGCGCGGGCTACCCGCTGCGGTCGCGGGCCCTGTCGTCGCGGGAGCTGGGCGACGGCTGGGACGAGCTGGAGATCCCGTACGGGCACGGTCTCGACGCCTGGCTGGTGGAGTTCGGCCCCGACGTGGCCGTGGTGGAGCCCGCGGACCTGCGGGCCGACGTGGTGGAGCGGCTGCGCGCCGTGGCCAAGGGCTAGGGCGTGTCCGCGAAGTGGGGTCTGGCTCGCCCTCCGGGCGGACGACCCCACTTCGCGGACACGCCCTAGGGCTCCGGCTCCGGGCGGGGCCCGGCAAGATCCGATCGACATGGCCTGAGGGGAACGCGTACACCATGGCAGCCAACGCCATCGACCAGACCCGGCGGATGCTCTCGCTGGTGACCTATCTGCGGGAGCGCCCCGGCGCGCACGTCAGCGATGTCGCCCGCGCCTTCGGCATCACCGAGGACGAGCTGATCTCCGACCTCGACGTGCTGCCCATGTGCGGGACGAGTTTCCGGGGCGGTGACCTGCTGGACATCGACACCGACGGCGACCGGATCTGGTGGCACAACCCGGACGACGTGGCGGAGCCGCTGCGCCTCGCGGCGGACGAGGCGACGGCGCTGCTGGTCGCGGCCCGTGCGGTCGCCACGCTCCCGGGGCTGCGGGAGGGCGACCGGCAGGCGCTGCTGCGGGCCACCGCCAAGCTGGAGACGGCGGCGGGGGAGGTGGCGGGGGCCAGTTCCCGGCTGTCCGTGACGTTCGAGTCGGAGGGCGGGGTGTTCGCCGAGGTCGACCGGGCCATCTCCGAGCGGCGCCGGCTGTGGCTGCGCTACTACTCCCCGGCGCGCGACGAGTTGACGGAGCGTGAGGTCGATCCGATCCGGCTCTTCGCGGTCGGGCACACGTACATGGAGGCGTGGTGCCGGCTCTCCGAGGACCGGCGTACGTTCCGTCTCGACCGGGTCGCCGAGATCAAGCTGCTGGACGCCCCGGCGGCGCCCCCGGAGCTGGAGCTGCGTGATCTGTCGGCGGGGCTGGTGCAGCCGTCGGCGGACGATCCCGAGGTGGTCGTCGAGGTCGGGCCCGGCGGGCGGTGGGTGGCGGAGTACTACCCGCACGACAGCGCGGAGGAGCTGTCCGACGGCGGGCTGCGCATCACCCTGCGGACCCCCGCGCCGGCGTCGCTGCGGCGTCTGGCGCTGCGGCTGGGCGGGGACGGCCGGATCGTCTCCCCGCCGGAGCTCGCGGACAGCGCGCGGGCGGCGGCGGGCGAGGCGCTGGCGGCCTACGGGGACGACGCGTAGGCCCGTGGGGGCCGGAGACGGTCGCTGGAGGTCGGAGATGGTCGGAGATGGCGAGAGAATGAAAGATGTCGGCAATGTCTGAGATGTCGGAACTCTCCATGGTGGGCCCGGTCCTTTTCAAGGCGGCCTGCCCGGAGTGCCGTGCCTGCTTCGAACTCTCCGCGGGCGCGCTGCGCCTGGCGATAGGGGCGAGCCGGCGCACCACGTTCTACTCGTTCGTGTGCCCCGAGTGCGACGCGGCGGTGCGGAAGCCCGCGGGGGAGCGGATAGTCGAGCTGCTCACCCGCGGCGGGGTCCGGACGCTCCGGCTGACGACCGCGGTGCCGTCGCCCCCACCCGTACCCGCTCCACCCGTACCCGCCGGGCCCGCTCCGGCGGGCTAGGCTCTGGGCATGTTCTGGCCCATGCTCGCCATCGCCCTCGGTTTCTGCGGGATCGCCGTGCTCGGTGTCCTGGCGGTCCGTGTCTTCCTCGAAGTCCAGCGCCTGGGCCGTCAGGTCGCCACCACGACGGACCGGATCAACCGCGCGGCGGAGGATCTGGAACGCGCGGCGACCCGCCTCGCGGCCACCGGTGACGCGTTGCGCTGAGGCAGGTGGTGGCGACCACCCCCTCCTGATTCACAGGACCGGACGGTACGCTCTGACCGTGGCCCCGACGAGGCATGGGCCCCCACGGGGAGTATGCGCAGGCATTGCCCCGCGTTTACCCACTCGGGTTACGATCGCTGACAGCACCATGACGTGACCTCGGTCCGGTGGTACGGGCAGCACCCACCCAGCCGCCTCAGTGAGAAGGAAGTCGCACATGATCGGCAATCTGAAGCCGCTCGAGATCGTTCTGATCATCGTTGTCATCCTGTTGCTGTTCGGTGCCAAGAAGCTTCCCGACATGGCGCGTTCGCTCGGCAAGTCCGCCCGCATCCTCAAGAGCGAGGCGAAGGCGATGAAGAAGGACGACGACGTGCCGGTGCCGCCCGTGGCCGACACGGTGGTCGACCCGACCGCCCAGCAGCAGCCCGTCGCACGGACGATCCAAGCCGCTCCCGGTGATGTCACCAGCTCCCGTCCGGTCACCGAGCCGAACCGCACCACCCAGGGCTGAACCTCTCCACCGACGGCTGCTGTTACGAGACGAGGAACGTGGGTTGCTCAAGTCTGCCCGCAAGCAGGAGAAGGACGCCGAGGGGCGCATGCCCCTCAAGGAGCACCTGCGTGAGCTGCGAAACCGCCTGCTGAAGGCGGTGTTGGCGATCATGGTCATCACCGTCGTCGCCGCGTTCTACTACAAGGACCTGATCGACTTCATGCTGAAGCCGATCCTCGACTCGGTCGGCTGTGTCGACGGCGCGCGCAGGCAGGTGAACGGCAGGCCGTGCGCGGACATGACCGTGAACGGTCTGATCGCGCCCTTCTCCATCGCGCTGAAGGTCTCGCTCGTAGCGGGTGTGGTGCTCTCCACCCCGGTCTGGCTCTACCAGCTCTGGGCCTTCCTGGCGCCCGGTCTGCACCGCCACGAGAAGCGGTACGCCCTCTCCTTCGTCGGAGCCGGGGTGCCCCTCTTCCTGGCCGGTGCCGTCCTCGCGTACAAGATCCTTCCCCAGACCGCGCAGATCCTGCTGGAGTTCACTCCGGACGACGCGCGCAACCTGCTGCCCGTGGACGAGTACCTCGATCTCGTCGTGCGGATGGTGATCGTCTTCGGGCTCGCCTTCGAGCTGCCGCTGCTGCTCGTCCTGCTCAACTTCACCGGGGTGCTGACCGCGAAGCGGCTCGCCTCCTGGTGGCGGATCATGATCGTGGGGATCACCCTCTTCGCCGCGTTCGCGACCCCCACCGGCGATCCGCTCACGATGCTGACGCTGGCGGCGCCGATCGTGCTGCTGTACTTCATCGCGCTGGGCATCTGCCTGCTCAACGACCGGCGCAGGCGGCGCAACAACCCGGACGCCGGTCTGGACGACGACGAGGCGTCCGACCTCGATCTGACCCCCGAGCCGGTCGGCGGGATCGAGCCCGTCGGATCCGTGCCGATGCTGCCCGAGCAGTCCGACGGCGGCCGGAACCACCGGGTCAACGGATACGACGACGTGACGTGAGACCGGCCGTCCCTCTCCACGGGCGCCACCGGCGGTCCCGGCCGTGGGGGCGGCCGTGACCGGGGAGATCACCCTCCTCGTCAATCCCACCGCAGGGCGCGGCCGGGGCGCGCACGCCGCGCGGCCGGCCGCTTCGGCGTTCCGGGGCGCCGGCCTCTCCGTGACCACCGTCACCGGCACGGACGCCGCCGACGCGCTGCGGCGCGCGCGGGACGCCGTCGCCGCCGGGACCGGCGCGCTCGTCGCCGTCGGCGGCGACGGGATGGTCTCCCTCGCCCTCCGGGCCGTCGCCGGTACGGCCACCCCGCTCGGCGTGATCGCCGTCGGCACCGGCAACGACTTCGCCAGGACCCTCGGACTGCCCCTCCGCGACCCGGCCGCCGCGGCCCGCCTCGCCGCCGACGCGCTCAAGCGGGACGGCGGGTCCCCCGTGGACCTGGGGAAGGTGGCCCGGTCCGCCGGTGACGAGGGACAGGCCGGCGGGACCTGGTTCGGTACGGTCCTGGCCACCGGCTTCGACTCCCGGGTCAGCGACCGGGGCAACCGGATGCGGTGGCCGCGCGGCCGCGCCAGGTACGACCTCGCGATGCTCGCCGAACTGGCCGCCTTCCGGCCCGTGCCGTACCGCCTCACCCTGGACGACGGCGCCGAGCGGGAGATCGAGGCCACGCTCGTCGCCGTCGGCAACGGCTCCTCGTACGGCGGCGGCATGCGTATCTGCGCCGGCGCGCGCACCGACGACGGGCTCTTCGACGTGACGGTCGTCGGAAGCTGTTCCCGTACGACCCTGCTCACCGTCTTCCCGCGGGTCTACCGGGGCACCCACCTCGGCCACCCCGCCGTCACTGTCCACCGCGCCGCCCGGGTGACGCTGGCCGCGCCCGGGCTCACCGGCTACGCGGACGGGGAACCGCTCGGCCCGCTGCCGCTCACCGCGGTCTGCGTCCCGGGCGCGGTACGGGTCCTGCGCGCGGAGAGCACGCCGGAGGCGCTGTCCAAGGACGGATAAAGATCGGGCTGACTGTCAGAGGTGACGGGTAGGCTCGACAGCAAGATGACAGAGGACCTCTCCCCAGCCGAGCGGTACGCCGCTTCCCGGATCCGCGCCGCCGAGCAGGCCACGGCGCTCGCCCCCTTCCGTGAGATGTACGACTTCGGGCTGGACCCGTTCCAGATCGAGGCGTGCGAGGCACTGGAAGCCGGAAAGGGCGTGCTCGTCGCGGCGCCCACCGGGTCGGGCAAGACCATCGTCGGCGAGTTCGCCGTGCACCTGGCCCTGGCCGAGGGCCGGAAGTGTTTCTACACGACGCCGATCAAGGCGCTGTCCAACCAGAAGTACGCCGACCTGTGCAAGCGCTACGGCGCCGGCAAGGTGGGCCTGCTGACCGGGGACAACAGCGTCAATTCGGACGCGCCGGTGGTCGTCATGACCACCGAAGTCCTGCGGAACATGCTGTACGCGGGCTCGCAGGCGCTCCTCGGCCTCGGCTATGTGGTGATGGACGAGGTGCACTACCTCTCCGACCGCTTCCGGGGCGCCGTCTGGGAAGAGGTGATCATCCACCTCCCCGAGTCGGTCACGCTGGTCTCGCTGTCGGCGACGGTGTCGAACGCGGAGGAGTTCGGCGACTGGCTGGACACCGTGCGCGGCGACACCCAGGTGATCGTCTCCGAGCACCGCCCCGTGCCGCTGTGGCAGCACGTGATGGCCGGCCGGCGGATGTACGACCTGTTCGAGGAGGAGAGCGACCACGGCGGCCGGGGCGTGGGCAAGCGGGAGACCAACCCCGACCTCGTCCGGCTGGCCCGGATGGAGAACCAGCGCACGTACAACCCGCGCGACCGCCGCCGCGGCAAGATGGTCCGCGAGGCGGACCGGGAGCGCGAGCGCAGACAGCGCAGCCGGATCTGGACGCCCTCGCGGCCCGAGGTCATCGAGCGGCTGGCGGCCGAGGGCCTGCTGCCCGCGATCACGTTCATCTTCAGCCGTGCCGCGTGCGAGGCCGCCGTACAGCAGTGCATGTTCGCCGGGCTGCGGCTCAACAACGACGAGCAGCGCCGGCAGGTCCGCGAGATCGTCGAGGAGCGCACGGCCTCGATCCCGGGCGAGGACCTGCACGTCCTCGGGTACTACGAATGGCTGGAGGGCCTGGAGCGGGGCATCGCCGCGCACCACGCGGGCATGCTGCCGACCTTCAAGGAGGTCGTGGAGGAGCTGTTCGTCAAGGGCCTGGTCAAGGCGGTCTTCGCCACCGAGACCCTGGCCCTGGGCATCAACATGCCCGCCCGGTCCGTGGTCCTGGAGAAGCTCGTCAAGTGGAACGGCGAGCAGCACGCGGACATCACCCCCGGCGAGTACACCCAGCTGACCGGCCGCGCCGGGCGCCGGGGCATCGACGTCGAGGGGCACGCCGTGGTGCTCTGGCAGCGCGGCATGGACCCGGGCGCGCTGGCCGGCCTGGCCGGGACCAGGACGTACCCCCTGCGCTCCAGCTTCCGCCCCTCGTACAACATGGCGGTCAACCTCACCCAGCAGTTCGGGCGGCACCGCTCGCGCGAGCTGCTGGAGACGTCCTTCGCGCAGTTCCAGGCCGACAGGTCGGTCGTCGGGATCTCCCGGCAGGTGCAGAAGAACGAGGAGGGCCTGGACGGCTACAAGGCGGGCATGACCTGCCACCTCGGGGACTTCGAGGAGTACGCGCGGCTGCGCCGCGACCTCAAGGACCGCGAGACGGACCTGGCCAAGCAGGGCGCGGCCCAGCGCAGGGCCGCCGCCGCGTCGTCGCTGGAGCGGCTGAAGCCCGGCGACGTCATCCACGTACCGACGGGGAAGTTCGCCGGCCTCGCGCTGGTCCTCGACCCCGGCGTGCCGGCCGGGCGGGCCAACGGCCACCGGGGGATGGAGTACCAGGACGGGCCCCGCCCGCTGGTCCTCACCGCCGAGCGGCAGGTCAAGCGGCTGGCGTCGATGGACTTCCCGGTGCCCGTGGAGGTGCTGGAGCGGATGCGGATCCCGAAGTCGTTCAACGCGCGCGCCCCGCAGTCCCGGCGCGACCTCGCGTCCGCCCTGCGCTCGAAGGCCGGTCACATCGTGCCCGAGCGGCACCGCAGGGAGCGGGCCGCCGCGGCGGACGACCGGGAGATCGCCCGGCTCCGCACGGAGCTGCGCGCCCACCCGTGCCACGGCTGCGACGAGCGGGAGGACCACGCGCGCTGGGCCGAGCGGTACCACCGGCTCCAGCGGGACACGCGCCAGCTGGAGAACCGGATCGAGGGGCGGACGAACACCATCGCCCGTACGTTCGACCGGATTGTGGCGCTCCTCACGGAGCTGGACTATCTGCGCGGCGACGAGGTCACCCAGCACGGCAAGCGGCTGGCCCGGCTCTACGGCGAGCTGGACCTCCTCGCGAGCGAATGCCTGCGGGAGGGCGTCTGGGAGGGGCTGGGCCCGGCCGAGCTGGCGGCGTGTGTCTCGGCGCTGGTGTACGAGTCGCGGCAGGCGGACGACGCGGGGCCGCCCAAGGTCCCGGCGGGGAACGCGAAGGTGGCGCTCGGCGAGATGGTCCGCATCTGGGGCCGTCTCGACGCCCTGGAGGAGGACTTCAAGATCAACCAGGCGGAGGGGGTCGGACAGCGCGAGCCCGACCTCGGCTTCGCCTGGGCGGTCCACCGCTGGGCCTCGGGCAGGGGCCTGGACGAGGTGCTGCGGGACGCGGAGATGCCGGCGGGTGACTTCGTCCGCTGGTGCAAGCAGGTCATCGACGTGCTGGGGCAGGTCGCGGCTGCGGCGCCCCGGGAGAACAGCACGGTCGCGAAGAACGCGCGCAAGGCGGTGGACGCGGTGCTGCGCGGGGTGGTGGCGTACAGCTCGGTGGGGTGAGGGGCCGTCAGCGGCTCCAGCCGTCTCCCGGGCCGGGTCCTTCTCGGTCCGGGGGACGGCTTTTCGAGCGTCAGCGGGTGAGGTGGGCGCGCCAGCCGCCGTACCGGGTGATGTCGTCGCTGTCTTCGAGTGCGGAGGGTTCGCAGAGGAAGCCGGGGACGCTGGTGGTGTCGGACAGTTCGACGCGGCCCAGGGTCATCGGCCGGGGCAGCGCTGCCGTCAGGGCGCCGAGACCTTCGGTCGGCAGCTGCCAGATCTCGACCTCGATCGCGTGGCCGTCCCGGGAGCCGGTGTGGACCAGGCCCGGTTTGGGCGGGTCGGTGCGCAGGGCGTGCAGGCGGTAGACCGGGGCCGTCGTGGTGGTACGGATCAAGCGGGCGCCCAGCGCAAGGAGTTGGGGGTTCAGCGGCTGGCCCGTCAGGTGGGCGCCCACCACCGCGACCTGGGCGGGCGGGGTGAGCAGGGCCGCGACGGTGGCCAGGTTCTCGTCCGTGCCCGCCGGGCCCACGAGCATCACGCCGAACGGGCGCCCGTCCACCTCGCCGCCCGGGACCGCCACGGCCGCCAGGTCGAAGAGGTTGGTGGAGTTGGTGAACCGGCCGAGGCGGGCGTTGGCGCCCAGCGGGTCGGCCGCCACCTCGGCGAGCGTGGGATGGCCGGGGGTGGTGGGCAGCAGGAGCGCGTCGGCGTCGCCGAGGGCGGTCAGCGCGGTGGCCCGCAGCGCGGCGAGGGCGGCCTGGTCCGCGTACAGCCGGTGCGCGGGGATGTCACGAGCCCGGCGGACGATCGCGGCGACGGTCGGGTCGAGGTCGGGGGAGTCCTGGTCGACAAAGGCGCCGACCGCGGTGTACCGCTCGGCGACGAACGCCCCTTCGTAGAGCATCGCGGCGGCCTCGGTGAACGCCGTCAGGTCGACGGGCGTCAACCGGGCTCCGGCGGCGGCGAGCCGGGCCGCGGCCGCTTCGTACGCCTGCGCCCAGCCGTCGTCCAGCTCGCCGAGCCGTGCGAGCGGCGGTACGGCGACCCGCCAGGGTCCCGGGGTACGGGGCGGGGTGGCGCGGCCGCCGTCCGGCTCGGACATCAGGGCGAGGGCGAGGCGCGCCTCGGGGAGCGTACGGGCGAACACGCCGACGCAGTCCAGGCTCGCGCAGGCCGGGACCACCCCTTCGGTGGAGACCAGGCCCCGGGTGGGCTTGAGGCCGACGATGCCGTTGAAGGCGGCGGGGACGCGGCCGGATCCCGCCGTGTCCGTGCCGAGTGCGAGATCCACCAGGCCGAGGGCGACGGCGACGGCCGACCCCGAGCTGGACCCGCCGGAGACGCGCAGGGGATCGCGGGCGTTGCGGACCGCGCCGTACGGCGAACGGGTGCCGACCAGGCCGGTGGCGAACTGGTCCAGGTTGGTGGTGCCGAGGACGAGGGCGCCCGCGTCCTTGAGGCGGGCCACGACCGGGGCGTCGTGGTCGGGGAGGTAGGCGTAGGAGGGGCAGCCCGCGGTGGTGGGGAGGCCGGCGACGTCGATGTTGCCCTTGACGGCGAGGAGCCGGCCCGCCAGGGGAAGCGGGGCGCCGGTGCCGCGCCGGGCGTCGAGGACGCGGGCCTCGGCCTCGACGTCGGGCTGCGGGCGCAGCGAGATCCAGATCTCGGGGCGGTCGACGTGCGCGATCCGGGCGTAGGCGGCGCGGACCCGGTCGAGCGCGGAGGGGGCTGCGGGGGCTGAGGCGAGTGTCATCTACGAACTCCTCGGGTCGGGGCGGGGCGGCGACAGCACCAGGAGGGGCGTGCCCGCCTCCACCTGGGCGCCGGGAGCGGTGAGGAGGTGGGTGACCACCCCGTCCGCCGGCGCGTCGACCCGTGACTCCATCTTCATCGCCTCCAGCGCCAGCAGCGGCTGGCCCGCGCTCACCCGGTCGCCCACCGAGACGTTCACCTGCCAGACCGACGCGGCGAATTCGGCCTCCAGCAGGCGGGATCCCGGGGGCAGTGCGATGTCGGTACGGGGGAGCGGCGGCGCGGCCGCCGACTCCGCGCGGGCGAACTCGCCCGACGCCTCCCACGCGTCGCGCTCCGCGCGGAACGCGGTCGCCTGGCGCGCCCGGAAGGCCGCGATCGAATCGGCGTTCTCCGCCAGGAAGCGTTCGTGGCCGGCGAGGGCGAACGTGCCCTCCTCGATGCGGGGGACGAACCGGCCGGCCGCCATGTCCGCGCGCAGCGCCAGCAGTTCGTCCGCCCCGACCGGGTACCACGTGATCCGGTCGAAGAAGCGCAGCAGCCACGGCTTGCCCTCCTCGAACGCGCCGCGCTGCTGTCGGCCCGACCACACCTGGGTCGTGCGGCCCACGAACTGGTAGCCGCCGGGACCCTCCATGCCGTACACGCAGAGGTAGGCGCCGCCGATGCCGACCGAGTTCTCGGCCGTCCAGGTGCGCGCCGGGTTGTACTTGGTGGTGACCAGGCGGTGGCGTGGGTCCAGGGGGGTGGCGACGGGGGCGCCCAGGTAGACGTCCCCCAGGCCCAGGACGAGGTATTCGGCGCCGAAGACCGTGCGGTACACGTCGTCGGGCGAGTCGAGGCCGTTGATCCGGCGGATGAACTCGATGTTCCACGGGCACCAGGGCGCGTCGTCCCGCACCCCCGTCATGTAGCGCTCGATGGCCTCGCGGGTCGCCGGGTCGTCCCAGGACAGCGGGAGGTGGACGGTGCGCGACGGGACGACCAGGGCGTCCGTGGGCGGGAGTCCGGCCTCGATCCGGGTGAGGACGGGGAGGAGGGTCTTCTGGGGGAGGACGTCCGGGTCCAGCTGGATCTGGAGCGAGCGGATGCCGGGCGTGAGGTCCGTGATGCCGGGCAGCGCCTCCGCCCGTACCGCCTCCGCCAGCGCGTGCACGCGCATCCGCAGGGCGAGGTCGAGTCGCATCTCGCCGTATTCGACCAGGACGTTGTCGTCGCCGCTGCGGCGGTACGTGACCGGAGGGGCGTCGGGGCTGTCCGGCCGGGCGCGGCGTTCCCCGCGCCCGAGGATGCCGCCGTCGACCACGCCGAGCCGGTCGGCGACGGGGGGTGTCGCGGGCGCGCGGCGCAGGGCCGCCGCCGCGCGGGCCGTCACGGGGACGAAGCGGACCGTGTCGCCGGGGCGCAGCTGGCCGAGCTTCCAGCGCTGGCCCACCACCACGGTCGCCGGGCAGACGAAGCCGCCGAGGGAGGGCCCGTCGGGGCCGAGGAGCACCGGCATGTCCCCGGTGTAGTCGACGGCTCCGACGGAGTAGGGGGTGTCGTGGATGTTGGAGGGGTGAAGTCCCGCCTCCCCGCCGTCGGTTCGGGACCAGCGGGGTGTGGGGCCGACCAACCGGACGCCGGTGCGGGCGGAGTTGAAGTGGACCTTCCACTCGGCGTCGTAGAACGTCCCCATGTCGTCCTCGGTGAAGAACTCCGGGGCCGCGTGCGGGCCTTCGACCACGCCGATGCGCCAGCCGGTGGGGATGTCGGGCCGTTCGGTACGGGGGACGGGGGCGCCGGGGCCCTTGGATTCGGTGGTGCGTGCGGGGTGCAGGACGTCGCCCGTGCGCAGGGCCCGCCCGCCGTGGCCGCCGAGACCGCCGAGGGTGAAGGTGGCGGCGCTGCCGAGGAAGGCGGGGACGTCCAGGCCGCCGCCCGCGACGAGGACGTACGTACGCAAACCCCGTTCGGCGGGCGCGCCGACGGCCAGTGAGCCGCCGGCGGGGACCGTGAACGGCTCCCACATCGGGGCGGGTTCGCCGTCGACGGTGACGGGGGCGGGCGCGCCCGTCACACAGACGGTGGTGGTGTGGGTGAAGCGCAGGGCCGGGCCCTGGAGGGTGCACTCCAGGCCCGGGGCGCCCTCCTCGTTGCCGAGGGCGCGGTTGCCCAGCCGGAACGACAGGCTGTCCATCGGCCCCGAGGGGGGCACGCCGACCTGCCAGTGGCCGGTGCGGCCCGGCCAGTCCTGCACGGTGGTCAGGGTCCCGCCGGAGGTCACCTCGATGCGCGGGGTCGGGTCGCTGATCGTGGCGAGGGTGGCCGTGGAGTGGGTGGCGGCGCGCACGGACGGGTCGGCCAGGGCTGCCCGTACCAGCCCCAGGTTGGTCTCGATGCCGTCGATCCGGGTCGCGGCCAGGGCCCTGTCCAGGGCGGCCAGCGCCTCGGCGCGGTCGGCGCCGTGCGCGACGATCTTGGCGAGCAGCGGGTCGTACGCCGTGGTCACCTCCGTCCCCGTCTCGATCCAGGAGTCGACGCGGACGTCCGGCGGGAAGGAGACCCGGGTGAGCAGTCCGGCGCCGGGGCGGTGGTCGCGGGAGGGGTCCTCCGCGTAGAGGCGGGCCTCGACGGCGTGGCCCTGCGTCGGGTCCGGTTCCCGTACGACCGACGTCTCGCCCTGCGCGAGGCGCAGCATCCACGCGACGAGGTCGATGCCGTGGACGGCCTCGGTCACGGGGTGTTCGACCTGGAGGCGGGTGTTGACCTCCAGGAAGTACGCCTCGGCGCGGGCGGCGTCGTAGACGAACTCCACCGTTCCCGCCGACCGGTAGCCGACGGACGCGCACAAGTCCCGTGCCCGTGCGGCGAGTTGTTCGCGGACGGCGGGCGGGAGGTCCGGTGCGGGGGCCTCTTCGAGGACTTTCTGGTTGCGGCGCTGGAGGGAGCAGTCCCGGTCGCCGAGGCTGACGACCTGGCCCAGGCCGTCGCCGAAGACCTGTACCTCGACGTGGCGGGCGTTCTCGACCAGCCGTTCCAGGAAGAGTCCGGCGGAGGAGAAGGAGGCCGACGCCACCCGCCGTACCCCCTCCCAGGCCTCCGCGAGTCCCGCCGGGTCGTGGACCGCGCGCATCCCGATCCCGCCGCCCCCGCCGGTGGCCTTGAGCATCACGGGGTAGCCGATCGACTCGGCGGCGGCCAGTGCCGTCGCGAGGTCGGGCAGCAGGTCCGTGCCGGGGGCGAGCGGCACCCCGGCCGCCCGGGCGGCGGCGCGTGCCGTGTGCTTGGCGCCGAACAACTCCAGCTGGTCCGGGGTCGGTCCGACGAAGACGATCCCGGCGTCCTCGCAGCGCCGGGCGAATCCGGCGTCCTCGGAGAGGAACCCGTAGCCGGGGTGGATGGCGCCCGCTCCGGTGTCCTTCGCGGCCCGCAGGATCAACTCCCCGTCGAGATAGGACTCCTTGGGCGCGGCGGGACCGATCCGTACGGCGTGGTCCGCGAGCCGGACGTGGGGGGCGGGGCGGTCGGGGTCGGAGAAGACCGCGACGGTACGGAGGCCGAGGCAGCGGGCGGTGCGGATGATCCGGACGGCGATCTCACCCCGGTTGGCGACGAGGAGGGTGTCGAAGGCGGCGGTGGGCGCGGTGGTCATGAGGCGGCCGCCGTGATCGTCATCTCCACCGGCGTCGGGTCGAAGCCGTTGCAGGGGTTGTTGATCTGCGGGCAGTTGGAGACGAGGACCAGGACGTCGGTCTCGGCGCGGAGGGTGACGCGCAGGCCGGGCGCGGACAGGCCGCCCACGATGCCGAGCGTGCCGTCCTTCTCCACCGGCACGTTCATGTACCAGTTGATGTTGGAGACCAGGTCGCGCTTGCCGAGGCCGTAACGGGCCCCCTCGGAGAGGAAGTTGTCCACGCAGGCGTGCTGCGACCAGGTGTGGTGGCCGTAGCGCAGGGTGTTGGACTCCTTCGAGCAGGCGCCGCCGAGGGTGTCGTGGCGGCCGCAGGTGTCCTCGGTGACCGTCATCAGCGGGGTGTGCTCGTCGGACAGCAGCACACTGCCGGTGGTCAGGAAGATGGAGCCCTGCGCGTGGAGGGTGTCGGGGGCGCTGTAGCGGACGGCGGTGTCGTGGGCGTCGTACACCAGGAAGTCGACGGCCTGGTTGCCGCCGAGGTCGGTGAGGGTGAGGTGTTCGCCCCGGCGGACGACGGCGGACCAGGCGGCGCGGGCGGGGACGACGGCGGAGCGCTGCGTGGTGGTGGGTATGGGCGTCCGGTTCATCGGATCCCCCTGGAGGCCAGTGCTTCGTCGGTGTTGAGGAACGCGCGACGCCCTTCCGGGGTCGCCTCCCGGAGCGGGTCGCCCGGCGGCGTCGGTCCGGCGGCCCAGGCCAGCACCTCCAGCGGGGTGCTCGTGTAGGCGGGGCGCGGGTCGAGCGGGTGCGGCACGTTCGCGATCAGGACGGTCAGGTCCTGCTCGGCGCGCAGAGTGACGGAGCCGCCGGGGCCGTACGAACCGGTGAAGACGAGCGTGCCGTCCTCCCGCACCTGCACGCCCTGGAAGAAGGAGACCGACGGCGGCAGGTTGCGGGGTCCGAGCCCGTGCTTGAGGGCGGCCAGCTTGAGGAGTTCGCGGCCGGCGGGGGTGGCGGAGTGCGGGGCGCCGCCCCCGTACCGCTCGGTGTTCCGCCGCAGGGTCGACGTGCCGCAGAGGGCGTCGTGCCTGCCGCCGGTCGTGTCGGTGACGAGCGAGGCGAGGACGCGGCCCTGGTCGGAGAGGAGCAGCCGGCCCGCGCCCAGGTAGGCGTTCCACTGGACCTTGACGGTGTCCGCCGTGTTGAGCCGCTCCCAGGGGCGGCCGTCCACATGGAGCAGGAGGTGCGCGCAGGCGTCGCCGCGCAGGTCCGTGAGGCGGATCTCGGTGCCGCGCGCCACGGCCCGGTGGGTGTAGCCGCCGCCGGCGACGGTCTCGGCCCACACCAGGTGGCCCGCCTCGCAGGGGGGCGCGGGCCAGTCGGTGGCGGGCACCACCGGCATGGCGTCGGTTTTGGTCCCGGCCTGGGCACGGGCGTGGTCCCTGGCGCCGTACGTCGTGGCTGTCGCTTTCGCTCTCGCCGCCGCTCTTGCCATGGCGTGACCTCCGGTTTCTGTCGTCCGACAGAAATTAGAGGGGCGGGGGGATTCGGGCCGATTGCCCGTCCGTTGCGCGGGAGTTACGGGACGCTCACCGCACGCCGGTCAAGATCCGCCGAAACACCCGTGTGCGACGATCGGTGCCATGGGCACGACGGGACGACGGGTCGGAAGGCCGCGCGCCGCGCAGCGGCCGGACAGCGGGCTCGCGGTGCGGGACGAACTGCTCGGGGCGGCGGCCGAACTGTTCACGACGCTTGGATACGCGGCGACCACGACGCGGACGGTCGCCGAGCGCGCGGGCCTGCGGCAGGCGACGATGTACCACTACTTCGACGGCAAGGAGGACCTTCTCGCCGAGCTGCTGGAGTCGACCGTCACGCCGTCGCTGGCGCTCGCGCGCGGGCTGCTCGCCGAGGCGGGGCGGTCGCCGGAGGCCAGGCTGTGGGACCTGTGCCGCTCGGACGTGGAACTGCTGTGCGGCGGCCCGCACAACCTGGGCGGCCTGTACCTGCTGCCGGAGGTGAGGGCGGAGCGCTTCGCCGGCTTCCACCGGGTGAGGGCCGACCTCAAGGACGCCTACGGTCAGCTGCTCGCCGCGACCGGTCCCGGATCCCTCCTGGACAAGGGGGAGTTGGCGGTCCGTACGGACCTGGTGTTCGGCCTGATCGAGGGCGTGATCCTGGTACACCGCTCGGACCCCGACCGCCCGGTGGAGGCGTTCGCGGCGGCGACGGCGGACGCGGCGCTGCGGATCGTGGGGGTGACGGCGGCGGGAGCGTGAGGGCGCGGGCGCGGGCGCTCCGGCGGGGCGTGCGGCGCTCGGTCGAGGCCGGCTCGCGCCCCGGCCCCCGGTTCGCGCCCCGGCCCCGGCACGGGCGTCGGCCCCCGGCCTGCCCCGGCACCTGCCCCCGGCTCGGCACGGGCCACGGACCCGCCTTCGGCCCGGCTCGGCCCGTCGCCCGGCCCCGGCTCGGGCCTGGCCCCGGGGGCCCGCTCCGGCCCGGCCCCGCTCGGAGCCGACCCAGGTCCGGCTCAGGTCCGGCTCAGGTCCGGCTCAGGTCCGACCCAGGTCCGGGGCAGGTCCGACCTTGGCTCAGAGGTAGGGCCCGCGCCGGGCCCCGTACCAGTGCCTCCGCCAGTGCCACCAGATCCGCCGCGTCCAGCACCCGGTCCCCGAAGCCGGGGAGGGGGACGTGCAGCGGTCCGGTCCAGCGGGGCGGGATCGCGGACAGCCCGTGGAGCGCGCCCGCCAGCATGCCGGTCACCGCCGCCACCGTGTCCGTGTCTCCGCCCAGGTCGATCGCGGCGGCCACGGCCGTCTCGTACGAATCCGTGGTGCGCAGCGCCCAGAGCGCCGAGCCGAGGCAGGGCCAGACGGCTCCGTTGAACTCCGTGGCCAGGCCGGGGTGCCAGTCGGGGGCCAGGACGGTGGCCCAGCGCGGGCGGTGCTCCTCCGTCACCCGGGCGAGGGTGGCCGGTACGGCGGCCACCGGATCGCCGCCGTCCAGCGCGACCCGTACCAGCTCGTGGAGGACGGCCGTGCCCTCCCAGGCCGCCCCGGCGCCGTGGGTGAGCGCGGCGATCCGCCGGGCGGCGGACATCGTGGCCTCCCGGCCGGCGCCGGCGAAGTGGACGGCGGAGGTGGCGGCCCGCATCAGCGAACCGTTGCCCGCCGCCCGGCCGGTTCGCCGGAAGTGGACGGACGCGGCCCGGTCCCATGGTTCGCCGGACGTCAGTACGTCCTCGGTCTGGAGGCCGATGTCCTTCGGGTCGGCGGCCGCCCAGCGCCGGAACCGGTCGAAGACGTCGGCCGGTTCGAGCCGGCCGTGCTCCAGCAGCGACTCGCCGATGAGCACCGCCATCTGCGTGTCATCGGTGGCCTCGCCCGGGTCCCACCCGCCGCCTCCGCACATCGCGCCCACCCCGTCGGGGAACCGCGCGGAGAAGACCCCGGCGGGCCCGAACTCGAAGGAGGCGCCGAGCGCGTCGCCGACGGCGGAACCGACAACGGCCCCCGCCGCGCGGTCCGTTCGGCTGAGGTGATCTGTGCGGGTGGGGTGGTCCGTTCCGGCGGAATGGTCCGGTGGTGTCATCGGGTCAGCGTAGGCAGCGTCGCGCCGCGCCGCGCGCGTACCGTCAGCCAGAGCGTTCCCGCGCCGACCGTGACCGCCAGGAACAGGACCGTGAACCACTGGAAGTACCAGTGGCCGCCCGCCGGATCGTAGACCGGGCCCCGGGGCCAGGCCAGGTTGAGCGTCATCACCGCGCCGTACAGCACCGCGAGGATGTTCACCGGAAGGCCCCAACGGCCCAGGGAAAACAGGGGCTTGCCCGTCTCGTCGAGCCCGGGGGCGGCCGGTGTGTACGTGCCGCGCAGGCGGCGCAGCAGCATCGGGCCCGTGACCATCACGTACGCGAGGTAGAGCATCGCGATGCACGTCGTGCCGATGGCCAGGAACGCGTCCGGCGACGCCAGGTTGAGCAGGCACAGCGCGGCCGCCGCCGCGCCCACCACCAGGGCCGGGCCCGTCGGCATGCCCGTGCGGGGCGAGACCTTCGACAGCGGGCCCGAGGCGGGCAGGACGCCGTCGCGGGCCATGGAGAACAGCATCCGCGAGCCCGACGTCTGGATCGCGAGCGTCGCCACCGCGATCGCGACCACCACGTCGGCGAGCAACGCCCGGCCGACCCCGTCGCCCAGCGTGCTCGTCAGGACGTACGAGAGACCCTCCGTGCCGAGCCGGCCGTCGGTCAGGCTGGGCGCGGCCAACAGCCCCCCGAGCAGCAGCAGTCCGCCGAGGACCCCCGCCGAGGCGAGCGCCAGCAGGATCGTGCGCGGGGCGGTACGGCGCGGTGCGCGCGTCTCCTCGCTCAGTTCGCCCGCGCTGTCGAAGCCGATCAGGACGTATGCCGCCGTGAACGACCCCACCAGCAGCGCGCCGATCGCACCGCCCTGCCCGCCGGTGTGCAGGGTGACGCCGGGACCCCGGTCCGCGTGGGTGAACAGGAGCACCACGATCAGTACGGCCCCGATGATCTCGGCGGTCACCCCGACGCGGTTGACGGCCGACATGACCCGGTTGTCCAGCAGATTCACCGCCGTCGTCAGGACGAGCAGCACCACCGCCAGCAGCGCCGCGTTCGCCGCGCCGCTCGCCGACGCCGGCGACGGATCGCCGCCGACCAGCTGGAAGCCGGACCAGATCGCGGGCAGTACCACCTGGAGCGCGAGCGCGGCGGCCGCCACGACGACCACCTGGCCGATCACCATGATCCAGCCCGCGAACCAGCCGAACACCGGAGTGCTCAGCCGGGTCGACCACTGGTAGACCGCCCCCGACAGCGGGTAGCGCGCGGCGAGTTCGCCGAAACAGGCCGCTACCAGCAGCTGGCCCACGAGCACCACCGGCCAGGTCCAGAAGAAGGCCGCGCCGCCGAACGAGAAGCCGAACGCGAAGAACTGGAACACGGTGGTGAGGACCGAGATGAACGAGAATCCGGCCGCGAACGAGGCGTACCGCCCCATGCTGCGACGGAGCTCCTGCCGATAGCCGAAACCGGCCAGCCCGACCGAGTCGAGCCGGCCGGTCCCGGCCGGGTCAGGCTGTACGTCCGTGGATGCGGTGGCGGTCATGGCGGCCCCTGTCGCTGATTCCTGTCGATTGACAGAAATTAGGGAGGGCCTGTTTCACCGGCGTCACACGCCCGTGTCCGCCCGGGGCACATCTCCTCACGGGAGGGCCCGCCGCCGACCGCCCGGCCCGTACCGCTCACATCTTCGGCATCAGCACCGTGTCGATGATGTAGACCGTCGCGTTGGAGGTCGGCACGTTGCCGCAGACCACACTCGCCGAGTCGTTGACCTTGTACGACTCGCCCGAACCGGCCGTCGCGAGGGTCGACTTCTCCAGCGTCGGGTACGTGCCGCTCTCCAGCTGCGCGGGCGCCAGCTTCTCGCCCACGACGTGGTAGGTGAGGATCTTGGTCAGCGTGGCCTTGTCGGCCAGGACCTTGTCCAGGTCCGCCTTGGGGATCTTGGCGAAGGCCTCGTTGGTCGGCGCGAACACCGTGATGTTCTGGGCGTTGTTGAGCGTGTCGACCAGACCGGCCTTCTTCACCGCGGTGACCAGGGTGGAGAGGTCGGGGTTGTTGGACGCGGCGGTCGCGACCGGCGCCGTCGACATGCCGTCGAAGCTGCCCGCGCCGGTCGCGGGGACCGACGCGCAGCCGGGACCGAACGGCTTGTCCGTCATGCCCGCCGCGTCGTCCGTCGCGCTCTGCGACTCCTTGGGCGCGGCGGCGGCCGAGTCCTTCGACTTGCCGTTGTCGCCGTTGTCCGCGCTGTCGTCGCTCGAACAGGCGCTCAGGGCGAGGGGCAGGACAAACACGCCGACGGCGGCGAGGGCGGCACGCTGAATACGGGTGGTGGTCATGGAATGTCTCCTTGTTGATTTTTCTGGGACGGGATGAGGGGAGTCAGGGGAGAAAGGTCTGAGGGGGTGCTGGGGTGCTGGGGCGTGTCAGGTCACCGCGACCACCACCGAGTGCCTGCCGGTCGCGCCGTTCGGTACGGTCCCGGCGCGGCGGTCCGTCTGGGTGTAGCCGTCCCGGTCGGTCGCGCGGACCTCGAGGGTGTGGCTGCCAGCCGTGGCCGGCCACTCCCACGTCCACTGCCGCCAGGTGTCCCGGCCGCTCTCCTCCGCCAGCCGGGCCGACTGCCAGGGGCCGCCGTCCACCCGGACCTCGACGCGGGCTATGCCCCGGTGCTGCGCCCACGCCACCCCGGCGACCGGCACCCGCCCCGCCTTGGGGCTGGCGAACGGCCTCGGGGTGTCGATCCGCGACTGGGTCTTGATGGGGGCCTCGCGGGACCAGGTCCGCTTCACCCAGTACGCGTCGTAGGCGTCGAACGTGGTGAGTTCGAGGTCCTGGATCCATTTGCAGGCCGAGACATAGCCGTACAGTCCCGGCACCAGCATCCGGACGGGGAAGCCGTGGGCGAAGGGGAGCGGCTCGCCGTTCATGCCCAGCGCGAGCATCGCGTCGCGGCCGTCCATGACGGTCTCGACCGGTGAGCCGATGGTCATGCCGTCCACCGAGCGGGCCACGAGCTGGTCGGCGGGGCCGCCGTCGGACGGCGGCCGGACACCGGCCTCGCGCAGCAGGTCCGCGAGCCGGACGCCGATCCAGCGGGCGTTGCCGACGTACGGGCCGCCGACCTCGTTGGACACGCAGGTCAGGGTGATGTCCCGCTCGATCAGCTCCCTGCGGAGCAGATCGTCGAAGCCGACGGTCAGGGGGCGGGTCACGCCGGTGCCGTGGATCCGCAGACGCCAGGCCGAGGCGTCGACGCGCGGGACGACGAGGGCGGTGTCCACCCGGTAGAAGTCCTTGTTGGGCGTCGTGAACGGACTCAGACCAGGGATACGGAGATCCGCGCCGGCCGGCACCGGACGGGCCGGTGACGCGGGCGGCGGGAGCACGATGTCCTCGCGGGTGGCGGCGGCCTTCGCCAGCTCCGTGGTGTTGAGGTGGCGGCCGACGCCACCCGCGACGGCCGAGGCGGCGACGGCGGCGCTCGCGGCGATGACGAAGCCGCGGCGGTCGAAGGCGCCGGGGGCGGGCTCGGGGGTGGGCTCGGCCAGGACGGCCGTGGATCCGGCGGACGGTCCCTGCGGGGCGGCCGTGGATCCGGGGGCGGGTTCGGGCGTTGCGGTCGTGGTTCCGATGGCGGGCTCAGGTGCCGCGCTCGTGGTTCCGCCGGAGGGCCCGGGTGCCGTGCTCGTGGCTCCGCCGGAAGGTCCCGGCGTCGCGGTCGTGGTTCCGGCCGCCCTGCCGGGTCCGGGCCCGCCGTCGGGCCCGGACCCCTCGGCCGGCTCGCCGTTCCCCCGTGCCGCCGGTACCCTGCGCGCCTCCGGCGCGGTCGGCGCCGGACGGGCGGTCAGCGTGCCGGCCAGCAGGTACAGGACCCCCGCCGCCACCACCGCCCCCACCGCCGACGGCCAGGCGTCCGGCAGATGCCCGTCAGGACGCTCCACCGCCGCCCAGGCCCCGACCACGCCGAACACCAGCACCACCGCGGAACCGGCCACCCGGCGGCGCGCCGCGAACACCCCGGCCGCCAGGGCGAAGAGCCCCAGCACGGCCAGGATGCCGAGCTGGAGCACGAGCTTGTCGTCGGTCCCGAAGTTCCGTACCGCGAACTCCTTGAGCCACGGCGGGGTGCGGTCGATGAAGGCCCCGCCGACCGCCGTGACCGGGCTCGCCTCGGGGCGTACCGCCACCGACACCAGCTCCGCCACACACAGCGCGGCGAGTCCCGCGACCAGCCCGCTCGACGCGGCCGCCGCGTACCGCAGCAGGCGCGCCGGCCGGCCGGGGCGGCCACCCCGGCCGAAGAGGACTTTCCGATCTTTGCTCACGGCGGCTATTCGGCACGGGAAGCAAGGCGGATTGGTCCGTCACTCCAAAGAATTAAAAGTCGGGGAGGCGGCAAGAAAGATCCCGTCCCTCACCAATCCCCGGCGCCCCCTGTCTCGAATGCTCAGTGAGGGGCTGTGCCCGAGCACCCCGGACGACCCCCGAGGCAAGGAGCGACATGAGCGGTGACCAGCGCCGGCGTACGGCGGTGATCGGCGGCGGGATCGCGGGGCTGACGGCCGCGTACGTCCTGAGGCGCGCGCACGACGTGACGGTGTACGAGGCGGACGACCGGCTCGGCGGCCACGCCCACACCCACGACGTCCCCTCCGCCGACGGCCGCGTGCACCACGTCGACTCCGGCTTCATCGTGCACAACGAACGGACCTACCCGTACCTCCTGCGGCTCTTCGTCGAACTGGGCGTGACCACGCAGGAGTCGGAGATGAGCATGTCCGTACGGTGCGACGGCTGCGGGCTCGAATACGCGGGCGCCCGCGGCCCCGCCGGGGTGTTCGCCCAGCCGCGCAACGCCCTCAGCCCCCGCTATCTGCGTCTGCTCACCGAGGTCCCGGCCTTCCACCGGCGGGCCCGAAGGCTGCTGGACACGCCGGACGGCGCCGAAGCCACCCCCACTCTGGGGGAGTTCCTCGCCGAGGGGCGCTTCTCGCCCTATTTCGTCTCGCACTTCATGACCCCGCTCGTCTCCTGCGTCTGGTCCTGCGACGCCCGGACGGCGATGCGCTACCCCGCCCGCTACCTGTTCCGCTTCCTCGCGCACCACGGCCTGCTGTCGGTCGGCGGCTCGCCCAAGTGGCGGACCGTGAGCGGCGGTTCGCGGGTGTACGTGGACCGGCTGGCCAAGCAGCTCGCCGCCGCGCGCACCACCACTCCGGTACGGGCCGTGCGGCGCCTCGCGGACGGGGTCGAGATCACCGCCGAGGACGGGGACGTGCGGCGGTACGACTCCGTCGTCGTCGCCGTCCATCCCGACCAGGCGCTGCGGCTGCTGGCCGACGCCACCGACGACGAGCGCCGGGTCCTCGGCGCGTTCCGGTACTCCCGCAACCCCACCCAACTCCACACCGACACCGGTGTGCTGCCACGTGCCCGGGGCGCCCGCGCCTCCTGGAACTACCTCATGCCGTCCTGCGACGCGGACTCCGGAGCCGTACGGGTCAGCTACGACATGAGCCGCCTCCAGCGCCTCGACGCCCCCGAGACGTACGTCGTCACCCTGAACGGCGCCGACCGCGTCGACCAGGAACGGGTGATCGCCCGCATGGTGTACGAACACCCCGTCTACACCCCGGAGTCGGTGACCGCGCAGGGCAGGCTGCCCGCGCTGAGCGGCCCGGTCACCGCCTTCGCCGGGGCGTACCACGGCTGGGGATTCCACGAGGACGGCTGCCGCTCCGGGGTCCTGGCCGCCGCCGCCCTGGGAGTGGCGTGGTGAGCGCCGCCCCGGCGCCCGGCGGCGCGCCCGGTGCTCCGCCCGCCGCCCCGGCCACCGCCACGCCCGCGCTCTACGCCTGCCGCATCAGCCATGTACGGACCGCGCCCCGCCGCTACGCGCTGCGCCACCGCACGTACATGTGGCTGATCGACCCGGACCATCCGCCCCTCCTGCCACGGGTGTTGCGCCCGCTCGCCCGCTTCGACAGCCGCGACCACTTCGGCGGCAGCCGCCCGACGATCCGCGCCGGACTGGAGGCGTTCCTCGCCGCGCAGGGGATCGAACTGGCCGGCGGGCGGGTGACGATGCTCGCCCACGCGCGGGTCCTCGGGTACGTCTTCAACCCGCTGAGCCTCTACTGGTGCCACGGCCCCGGCGGCGAACTGCGCTGTGTGGTGGCCGAGGTGCACAACACGTACGGCGAACGGCACTGCTATCTGCTGCGTCCGGACGCCGAGGGGCGCGCCGACGTCGCCAAGGAGCTGTACGTCTCGCCGTTCTTCCCCGTCGACGGCGGCTACTCCATGCGGCTGCCGGAGCCGGACGGCCGGCTGAGCCTGACGGTCCATCTGAACCGTTCCGGCGGGCGGCCGTTCACCGCGACCGTGCACGGCGAGCGCCGCCCCGCCACCGTCCCGGCGCTGCTGCGCCTCGCGGTGCGCCACCCGTGGTCCACCGCGGTCGTCTCCGCCGCGATCCGTCTGCACGGCATCCGGCTCTACCTGCGCGGGCTGCCCGTGCGTCCCCGTCCCCATCACCGTGCCCAGGAGGGCGTGAAGTGAGTCTGTCCTCAATGACCTCGTCATCTTCGTCAGCGTCGTCTTCGTCAGGGCCGGCTCCGGCCACCACCTCGCCGGACCGGGCGTCACGCGCCGTGGACGAGCACCGCTGGCCCGACGTGGCCCGCACGCCCCGTACCTCGCGGATCCGTACCGCCGTCGCGGAACGGATCCTCCGCCGCACCTTCGGTCAACTGCCCCTGCGCGTACGGCTCGGCCCCACGGAGACGCTCGGGCTGGGCGGCCCGCTGGTGGAGGTACGGGATCCGGCGGCGTTCTTCCGCCGGATCGGCGCCCACGGACTGATCGGCTTCGGCGAGTCGTACATGGCGGGGGAGTGGGAGGCACCGGACCTGGTCGGGGCGCTCACCGTACTGGCCGAGCGGGCGGCGTACTTGATCCCCGCGCCGCTCCAACGGCTGCGCTCCGTCTGGGCGTCGAGGCAGCCGGCCGCCCAGCGCAACACCCCCGACGGCTCGCGCGACAACATCAGCCGGCACTACGACCTGTCGAACGACCTCTTCGCGCTGTTCCTGGACGACACCCTGTCGTACTCCTCCGCCCTCTTCCGCAGCTTCCCCGCCGACCGGTCCCTGCTGGCCGCCGCCCAGCGCCGCAAGATCGATCGGCTGCTGGACGGGGCCGGCGTCGGACTGGGCACCCAGCTGCTGGAGATCGGCACCGGCTGGGGCGAGCTGGCGATCCGGGCGGCCGAGCGCGGCGCGCGCGTGATCACCGTGACCCTCTCGGAGGAGCAGCGGGACCTCGCCGAGGCGCGGATCAGGGCGGCGGGGTACGAGGAGAACGTCACCGTCCTCCTGCGGGACTACCGGCGGGTGATGGGCACGTTCGACGCGGTGGTCAGCGTGGAGATGATCGAGGCGGTGGGCGCGGAGTTCTGGCCGGAGTACTTCCGGACGCTGGACCGGCTGCTGGCGCCGGGCGGACGGATCGCCCTCCAGGCGATCACCATGCCGCACGACCGCATGCTCGCGACCCGGGACACCTTCACCTGGATCCAGAAGTACATCTTCCCCGGCGGCTTCCTGCCGTCGGTCGAGGCGATCGAGGAGATCACCGCCGGACACACCGGCCTGCGGGTCACCGACCGGGACGGCTTCGGACCGCACTACGAGCAGACGCTCCGGCTCTGGCGCGAACGCTTCACCGAACAGGCCGAGCGGGTCGAGGCGTTGGGCTTCGACGAGACGTTCCGGCGGATGTGGACGTTCTACCTGGCCTACTCCGAGGCGGGCTTCCGCTCCGGCTATCTGGATGTGCAGCAGATGGTGCTGACCAGGCCGGGGGACTCCGCGTGAACGGCGGTTATCCGTGGGCGGAGTTCGGCCGGGGCGTCGGGTACGCGGCGGCCGCCGCCCTCGCCGTCATGCTGGTGACCTTCGCGATCGCCGTGGTCAAGGGCCTGCACCGGATCGTCGACGTCGCCTGGGGCCTCGCCTTCGCCGCCGTCGCGGTCGTCTCGTACGCCGCGTCGGCGGGGGACGGGGACGACGCGCGGCGGCTGGCCGTGACCGTACTGACCGTGGTCTGGGGGCTGCGCCTGGCGGCCCACATCGCGGCGCGCGGCCGGGGCCACGGGGAGGACGAGCGGTACGAGAAGATGCTCGCCAAGGCCCCCGGGCACCGGAACCTCTACGCCCTGCGGATGGTCTACCTCCTCCAGGGCGCCCTGGTCGTGCTGGTGTCGCTGCCGGTGCAGGCCGCGCAGTACGTACGGGGCCCGGTCGGCCCGGTCGCGTACGCGGGAGCGGTCCTCTGGCTGACCGGCGTGTTCTTCGAGGCGGTGGGCGACCACCAGCTGGCCCGCTTCAAGTCCGACCCCGCCCACCGGGGCCGCCTCATGGACCGCGGCCTGTGGAGCTGGACCCGCCACCCCAACTACTTCGGCGACTTCTGCGTCTGGTGGGGCCTGTTCCTCTTCGTCTGCGACAACCCCGCGGCGGCCGCGGCGACGGTGGCCGGCCCGCTGGTAATGAGCTACCTGCTGATCAACGGCAGCGGAAAACGCCTCCTGGAACGCCACATGGCCGACCGCCCCGGCTACGCCGCATACCGCGCCAGAACCAGCGGCTTCTTCCCCCGGCCCCCACGCGGGGGTGCGGGGCGGGGCTGATGTACGGCGCGGGGCGCCCGGCGGGCCGGGAGGCCGCGCCGGGCGCCCCGCGCCTCCGCCCGCTACCCCCGTGAGCGGGCGAAGCGGTCGCGGGCCTCCGCGAGGTCCACGATGGGGGGTGGGTAGGGGAGTTGGGCGCGGTCCGGGGGCGGGAGGAGCCAGGGGCGGTGGACCGCGTTGCCGGGGACGGTCGCCAGCTCCGGGATCCAGCGGCGGACATAGTCGCCCTTCGGGTCGAACCGGGCCGCCTGGGTGACGGGGTTGAGGACCCGGCCCGGTCGGGTGTCCGTGCCCGTGCCCGCCGACCACTGCCAGTTCAGCTGGTTGTTCGCCAGGTCGCCGTCCACCAGCAGGTCCAGGAAGTGGCGGGCGCCGACGCGCCAGTCCACGTAGAGGGTCTTGGTCAGGAAGCTCGCCACCAGCAGGCGCCCCCGGTTGTGCATCCAGCCCTCGTGGGTCAGTTGGCGCATGGCCGCGTCCACGACCGGGTATCCCGTACGGCCCTCCCGCCAGGCGGCGATCTCCTCCCGGTCCGAACGCCAGTGGTCCCCGCGCGGGCGGTAGTCCGTCCACGACACCTCGGGGCGGGCCGCGAGCACCTGGTGGTGGAAGTCCCGCCAGGCCAGCTGTCGTACGAACGCCTCGGCGCCCGCGCCCCGCTTCTCCCGGGCCCGGTGGACCGCCTCCACCGGGGAGAGGCAGCCGAAGTGCAGGTAGGGCGAGAGCCGGGACGTGGCGTCGCCCGGCAGGTCGTCGTGACGGTCCTCGTACGCCTCGATCCCGTCGGCCAGCCATGCCGTGAGCCGCTTGCGCGCCACGCTCTCGCCGCCCTCCGGGACGCCGGGGGAGACCCGGCCGGCGTCCGCGCGGCGCGGCAGCGGATCGCTCGCGACGACGTCCGGGACCCGTACGGTCCTGGGCGCGGCCAGCACCTCGCGCAGGCGCGTCTCCGACCAGCGGCGGAAGTACGGGGTGAAGACGGCGAACGCGTCACCGCCCGCCGGGGTGATCTGGCCGGGCGGCAGGGCCGTGATGACGGCCTCCCGCACGTCCAGCGCGCACCCCATGCCCCGCAGCGCCGTACGCAACCGCTCCTCGCGCGCCGTCGCGTACCGGCTCACCCCCGCCGCGACATGGACCCGCCGGGCGCCGGACTCCCGGACCACCCGGCACACCTGGTCGACGGAGTCGCCCGTACGGACGACCAGCCGGCCGCCGCGTTGACGCAGGCCGGCGTCCAGGGAGGCCAGGCAGTCGGCGAGGAAGGCCAGCCGGTTGGGCGCGTCGAAGCCCGCCGCCCGTACCCCCTCGTCCCGTACGAACAGGGGCACCACCTGGTCCGCGCCGCTCAGGGCGGCGCGGAGCACCGGCTGGTCGTGCACCCGCAGGTCGGAGGTGAAGAGCACCACCGCAACACTCATGGACGTGCGTCCTTACACGCTCGGGAAGGCCATCACGGCCAGGGGGTCGGTGGTGGGTGCCACCGATCCGCCGGTCGGTTCCACCGTGATCCCCATCCCGGAGGCCGATCCGACCGACCCCGCCATCAGTACCGCATCGGAGCCCGCCGACGGGTGCAACAGGCCCGCGGCGCGCATCTTTCCGCCGTCGTCGTACCAGAGCTGGTAGACCTTCCCGGCGGGTGTCCTCGGCAGCCCCGACGCGATGAAGGCGGCCCGGTCCCGGTCGCGGGAGACCACGACCGTGCCGGTCGCGCCGTCCGTCAGCCTTCCCGTGCTGACCTTGGCGTCCGGGGCGGCGAGTATGGCCGCCAGCTCCTCGGACCGCTGCTGGGAGCGGGCCTCGGTCGCCTCGGCCCGCTGCCGGGCGTCCCGCGCCTCCTGGTGCTGCCACACCGCGATCCCGCCGAACCCGACGGCGGCGGCCAGGCACGCGGCCAGGACGAAGCGGGACAGCGCACGCCCGCGGGCCACGCCGCCGCCCCCGCCGCCCCGGGTGGGGGCGACCTTGGGCGGGTCCTGGCGTTCGGCGGCGATGCGGCGCAGCACCTGCTCCTTGAGCGCGGGCGGCGGGACCACCGTCACGGCCCTGCCCAACCGGGCCGCCGTGGCGGCCAGTTCCCGTACCTCCTGGGCACACGCGGGACAGACCTCCAGATGCCGTTCGAACGCGGCCTCCTCGTCGCCCTCCAGCGCGTGCAGCGCGTAGGCGCCGGTCAGCGTGTGCAGATCCGCGGTGGTCATGCGCTCACCCCCAAGCAGTCGCGCAGGCGGATCAGTCCGTCGCGCAGCCGGGTCTTGACCGTGCCCAGCGGTACGGACAGCAGTTCGGCCACCTCGCGGTAGGCGAGCCCCTGGTAGTACGCCAGCGTCACCGACTGGCGCTGGAGTTCGGTGAGAGTACGCAGGCAGCGGCGCACCTGTTCACGTTCGAGGCCGGCCTCCACCTGCTCGACGACCTCGTCGTAGGCCGGGGTCCTGTCCAACAGCGCGGCCCGGTGCTCGCGGTCGCTGGACGCCTGGGCGGAGCGCACCCGGTCCACCGCCCTGCGGTGGGCGAGGGTCAGCACCCAGGTCATGGCGGAGCCCCGGGCGGGGCGGAAGCGGGGGGCGGTACGCCAGACCTCCAGCAGTACTTCCTGGGCGACCTCCTCGGACTGGGCCGGATCGCGCAGGACGGAGCGCACGAGACCGAGGACGGGCCCGCAGACCTGGTCGTACACGCGGGAGAACGCCTCCTGGTCGCCCCGGGCGACCTGCCCCAGCAACTCCTGAAGGTCGGGCCCCGCCGAGGCGGGTCCGCCGATGTGTACTGCTTCCTTCACGCGGCGTCCTCCACGATGCGTCCGGGCGGTTGTTCGACGAGGGTTCGGAGCGGTGGCCCCGGCGGATTGGTCCGGGGGCCACTTTCGTCGAATTTCTCTTCCCGCGTGACGCGGAGGCGGGTCGTGGCGCGGATCGCGGAGGCGGATCGCGGCGCGGAAGTGCCGAAGTGCGGGCCGGGGTGGCGGGGTGCCGGCCGGGGTGGCGGGCCCGCGGGACTGCCCGGGCGCCGGGGTGGCCGGGCGCCCAAGTCGCGGCCTGCGACGCCCGGTTCGCTCAGGACGCGCTTTCCTGCTCCCGCTCCACCTGCTCGTTCCACTCCCGCTTGGCCGCCCGCCACGCCTCGTCGCTCTGGCCGAGCCGCCAGTACCCCGAGATGGACAGCCGCTCGCGCGGGATCCCCCGCTCCAGCCGCAGATGGCGGCGCAGCTCCTTCACGAAGCCCGCCTCGCCGTGCACAAACGCCTGCACGTCCCCGGCGGGGAAGTCCAGCGCCCGTACGGCGGCCACCAGCGCCTCGCCCACCGGCCGGTCCCCGCGGTGCAGCCAGCGGACCTCGAACCCGTCGGGCGTCGCGATCTTCTGCTCCTCCCCGGGACCCGAGATCTCCACGAAGGCGTGCACGGTCGCGCCCGCCGGGGCCCGCTCCAGCGCGGCGGCGATCGCCGGCAGGGCGCTCTCGTCACCGGCCAGCAGGTGCCAGTCCGCCGCCGGGTCCGGCACGTACCCGCCACCGGGGCCGAGGAAGCGCATCGTCTCGCCCACCCGGGCCCGCGCCGCCCACGGCCCGGCCAGCCCCTCGTCGCCGTGCACCACGAAGTCGACGCTCAGCTCACGGGCCGCCGGGTCCCAGGCGCGGACGGTGTACGTACGGGTCGTCGGCCACTGTTCGCGCGGGAACTCCTCCCGGATGCGCTCCAGGTCGAACGGTTCCGGGTACGTCACCCCCGCCGGGGCGAACAGCACCTTGATGTAGTGGTCGGTGAACTCCCCGAGGTCCAGGCCGTCCAGCCCGTCACCGCCCAGGACGAGGCGCACCATGTGGGGAGTGATCCACTCGGTGCGCACCACCTGTGCCTCACGTGCCTTCGGTGTCCTGCGGGCGGGCTGTTCTGCCATGGCGGTCTCCCCGACTGTTCGTTGCTTAGGCTTACCTAAGCTAACACCTCAGCGCTGGAGCGCCAGGAGAAGCCGCCGCAGCGCGCCCCCCAGCCCCCACCGCTCGGCCAGCTCGTCCAGCGCCTCCGGATGCAGCGGCTCGGTGGGCAGGACGGGGTCGAAGTCCGGCAGGGGCACGTCCCGCGCGACCCGTACGACGACCGGGGCCACCGCCACGTACTCCCGGGCCTCGTCGAGCCGCTTGCGCTGCGACGGGGTGAGCTTCGACCGGGGGTCGGCGACGGCCGCCATGATGCCCGCCAGGTCGCCGTACGCGTCGATCAGCTTGGCCGCCGTCTTCTCGCCGATGCCGGGCACGCCCGGCAGCCCGTCGCTCGGGTCGCCGCGCAGGAGGGCGAGATCCACATAACCCGCCCCGTCCACCCCGTACTTCTCGCGCAGCGCCGCCTCGTCCGTGAGATGCAGCGAACCGACGCCCTTGAGGGGATACAGCACACGGACGCCCCGGGCGTCGTCGATCAGCTGGTAGAGGTCGCGGTCCCCGGTGACGATGTCCACGGGACCGGTGGCCCGGGTCGAGAGGGTGCCGATCACGTCGTCCGCCTCGTACCCCGCCACGCCGACCCGGGCGATGCCCAGCGCGTCGAGCACCTCCTCGATCACCGGCACCTGCGGTGCCAGGGTGTCGGGGGTCTCCTCCTCGTCGGGCCCCTCCGCGTGCGCCTCGGCCACGCGGTGTGCCTTGTACGACGGGATCAGGTCGACCCGCCACTGGGGGCGCCAGTCCGCGTCCATGCACGCCACCAGGTCGTCCGGATGGTGGTCCTGGACCAGGCGGGCGATGAAGTCCAGCAGCCCCTTCACCGCGTTGACCGGGGTGCCGTCCGGGGCGCGTACGGAGTCGGGGACCCCGAAATAGGCGCGGAAGTAGAGGGAGGCGGTGTCGAGGAGCATCAGGCGTCGCGTCACGTCCCCGATGATGCCGCATGGCACTGACAGCGATGATCCCGCGCGCGGAGGTGTCCGGGGCCCGGGGCCCGTCCCGGGACCGCTGTCGCGCCGTACCGGTACCGCCTTCCGCCGGACGCGCGCATCATGGAGCGAGAGGGGGAACCTCCGGGACAGCCCTTGTACCGGCGTCAACTCTGAGAGGATGACGGTCCGGTCGGGAGGGAGCCCAGACTATGGACGACAAGGAAGCGCTCAGGGTGGGCGCCGCCGTCCGCAGGAGGCGTAGGTCGCTGGGCCTGACGCTGGCGGCGGTCGCGGCCCGCAGCGGGTTGTCCGTGCCCTTCCTGAGCCAGATCGAGAACGAACGCGCCAGGCCGAGCACGCGCTCCCTGGAGCGGGTGGCCGACGCCCTGGAGACGACGATCCCCAAGCTGCACGCGGCGGCCGACTCCGCGCGGACGGTCGACGTCGTCCGGGCCGGCGACGGCGGCCCGGGGGTCCGCCGGGTGGCGCGCGGCGGGCATCAGCTGCACGCCAAGGAGTACACCGGCGAGCAGGACACGGGGCGCGAGTACCAGCACCGCAACGACGAGGTGATGTACATCGCCGACGGCGCGGCGGAGGTCGAGGCCGAGGGCCGCGCGTACCGCCTGGAGCGCGGCGACACGCTTTATCTGTCCGGTGGGGTACGGCACCGCTGGCGCGCCACGGAGCCGGGCACCCGCATCCTCGTCGTCGCTGTCGCGGAACACATCGACGCGACCGTCGACCCGCCGCGCTGACACCGGCGGTGACGTCTTCCGGGCCGGTGCGGCCGCCCGCGACCTCTCTTCCGTCCGTACCCCGGGCCGTCTCTCCCCGGTCCGTACGCCGGACAGCCTCGCCCCGGTCCGTACGCCGGGTCGTCTCGCTCGTCCCCTCCCTCACCGAGGCGGTCGCGGTCAGCGCCCCCGGTCTGCTGGTGGGCGCCACGGACTGGTGCGCGCGCCCGGCCGGCCTCGACGTCGTCCGGATCGGCGGCACCAAGAACCCCGACGTCGCGTCCGTCGTGGCGCTCCGCCCCGACCTGGTCGTCGCCAACGAGGAGGAGAACCGCGCCCCCGACCTGGCCGCCCTGCGCGCCGCCGGGCTCGACGTCATGGTCACCGAGGTCAGGACCCTGGACCAGGCCTTCGGGGAGCTGGAACGGGTCCTGGTGACCGGGTGCGGGCTCGCGGCGCCGCCCCGCTGGCTGGACGACGCGCGGGCCGCGTGGGCCGCGCCGCCCCCGTACCCGTACCGCCCGCGCACCGCCGTCATCCCGATCTGGCGGCGTCCCTGGATGGTCCTCGGGCGCGACACCTTCGCCGGGGACCTGCTGGCCCGGCTCGGCGTACGGAACGTCTACGCGGACCACCCCGAGCGCTATCCGCGCATCCCCCTGGACGAGCTGCGTGCGTCCGGCGCCGATCTGGTGGTGCTGCCCGACGAGCCGTACCGCTTCACCGCCGACGACGGCCCCGAGGCGTTCCCCGGGCTGCCCGCCGCGCTGGTCGACGGGCGTTTCCTCACCTGGTACGGGCCGTCCCTGGCCGGGGCGCGGGAGGCCCTGCGGGCAGCGCTCCGCCGAGCAGCCCCCGTACCGTGCCCGCGAAGACCGTGACCCAGGCCGACACCAGCAGGGCGAACAGGCCCGCCGCGAGCCACTGGAAGGCCGCCAGCCCTGTGCGGTGCGCCAGCGCCTCCGCGCCGGTCACACAGGTGCCGATGGGGAACGTGAACGCCCACCAGCCCAGCGAGAACGGCATTCCGCGCCGCAGCGCCCGTACCACCGACGCGGCGGACAGCGCCAGCCACAGCAGGGCGAACCCCATCACGGGCACGCCGTACACCACCGCGAACGCGCCGAGCGCCGGCGCGAGGGAGCCGCCGACCGCCGTCGGCGCCGCGTCCGCGAGGCGGCCCACCGCCGTGGTCGACTGGCCGAGCGGGCCGAGCACCAGGAACACGGCGGGCGTCAGCGTGAGCGGCAGCGGGCCGTGCAGCGTCAGCCGGCCGACGATCAGGGGCAGCAGGGCGAGCGTGGCGAGCAGGCTCAGCCCGAACATCGCGTAACAGCCCAGCAGCAGCGCCTCCCGGCCCTGCCCGGCCGGCAGGTGCGGCACCAGCCCGGCCCCGGCCCCCGCCGCGACCAGGGGCGGGACCACCTGGAGCAGCCAGACCGGCGACACGTCCGCGAGGGTCGGACGGTGCCGTACGACCATCAGGTACGGGAGCGTCACGGCGACCGCCAGTCCGAGGACCGTTCCCGCGCCGAACAGGACCCCGTCCACGAGTACGGCGGCTCGCTGCCCGAGTACGTCACCCCCCACGGCGAGGGTGGCGCCGCCCACGGCCAGCAGCGCCATGGGCAGGCATCCGTAGAAGGGCGCCACCGCCGGGTCCAGGAGATCGGCGCGGGCCGCGTCGCGGTGGCGCGCCCAGCGCGTGGCGCGGGCGGCCAGGACGGCGGCGAGCAGCACCACCGACAGCGCCCACACCGCCGTGGCGGCGGTCCGCAGGCCCGGTATCCGCAGGGGGAGGGCGGCACCCGCGCTCGCCACGACGGCCGTGCCCATGACGGTCGCGTACCAGGCGGGTCCGACGTGCCGCAGCGCGGGGACTTTGGCGGCGGCAGGGGGACGGACGAGGGGGTGGGCGAGGGTGGCCATGTCCTCACCCTGGGGCGGGGGCGGTGGCCCCACCAGCCCCTTTGTCCCTATGAGGTCATAAGCTGACCCTATGACCGACGTGGAAGTGACCCTGTGAGCGACGTGGAAGGGCCTGGTCGGCGTTCCCTCGCGCACCGCGTGCCGGATCTCGGCGCGCTGGAGCTGCTGCTCGCCGTCGCCCGGCTGGGCAGTCTCGGCCGCGCGGCGCGGGAGACGGGGATCAGCCAGCCCGCCGCCAGCGGCCGCGTCCAGGCCATGGAACGGCAGCTCGGGGTGGCGCTGCTGGACCGCTCGCCGCGCGGGTCCCGGCTCACCGACGCGGGGATCCTTGTCACGGAGTGGGCCCGGCGGGTCGTGGAGTCGGCGGAGGCGTTCGACGCGGGCGCGCAGGCGCTGCGGGCGCGTGTCGACTCGCGGTTGCGGGTCGCCGCCAGCATGACCATCGCGGAGTACCTGCTGCCGGGCTGGCTGATCGCGCTGCACCGGGCCCGTCCCGGCACGGCCGTCTCCCTGTACGCGGGCAACTCGGACAGCGTCGCCGCGCGCGTCCTCGCCCACGAGGCGGACCTCGGCTTCGTGGAGGGCCCGGCCGTACCGGCGGGGCTCGACGCCACCGTCATCGGGCACGATCGGCTGGTCGTGGTCGCGGCACCGGGCCACCCCTGGGCCCGCCGCCGCGCCCCGCTCGACCCCGCCGAACTCGCCGCCACCGGCCTGATCCTGCGGGAACCGGGCTCCGGCAACCGCCAAGTGCTGGACGCCGCCCTCGCCCCGTACGGAGGTCCCGCCGAGCCCCTGCTGGAACTGGCGTCCACGACCGCGCTCAAGGCCGCCGTGATGGGCGGGGCGGGGCCGTGCGTACTGAGCGACCTCGCGGTCGCGGAGGAACTGACGTCCCGCCGCCTGATCGCCGTCCCGGTCACCGGCCTCGACCTCCACCGCGAACTCCGCGCGGTCTGGCCGGCGGGGCCACGGCCCACGGGCCCGGCGCGCGATCTGCTGGGGCTGACGCGACGGGAGCAGTGAGGGGGGCCGGAGGGGCCGTTGGCCGTGAGGGGGGCGGGTGCCGTGACGGGCCGGGCGCCCTGACGTGCCGGGGCAGGTGTCCTGACGCGCCGGGCGCTGTACCGCGCCGGGTGCCGCGAGGGGGCGGCCGCTGTCACGGGGCGGGTGCTGACGGGCCGTGAGCTCCGAGGCGTCGGAGGCCGTTAGGAGCTGGGTGCCGTCGCGAGCGGTGAGCACTCTGACGGGGTGGGTGCCTTGACGCGCCCTGGGCCGTGTGGGGGCGGGCGTCCTGACCGACCTGGCCGGGTGCCGTGATCGACCTGTCGCTCTGACGGGCCGTCCGGCGGGGTGCGGGGCCCCGGCCCGGGGTGGTCCGACGTGCGGGGGCGCCGGGGGCCGTCGTACGGCAAGGGGGCCCTGACGCGCCGGTCGGGTGGGCGGCGCTTGGCGGTGGGTGGTCCCGCGCGCACGCGCACGCGTCAGGCGCGCCCCCGTGCTCAGGTGTCGTTGCCCGCCGCCGCTCGTACCAGGGCCGCCATGACCCGGGTGTCCTCCGCCATCTCCGGGTGCCACTGCACCCCCAGTGCCCAGTGGGGCGGCGCCAGTTCGACCGCCTCGACCGTGCCGTCGGGTGCGAACGCGGAGACCGTCAGGCCGTCGCCGAGCCGGTCCACCGACTGGTGGTGCTGTGCGGGTACGGTCGTCTCCTCCGGGACGAGGGACGCGTACAGCGTGCCCGGCACCGGCGTCACCGCGTGCGCGCCGAAGCGGCCGGCGACCGTCGACGTGTGTCCCTCCAGGTGCTGGACGAGGGTGCCGCCGACGGCGACGTTCAGCAGTTGCATGCCCCGGCAGATGCCCAGCAGCGGCGTCCCGGACGCCAACGCCGCTTCGATCAGGGCCAGTTCCCACGCGTCCCGTTCCCGGGCCGGCGGCCCGGTGAGGGGGTGCGGCTCGGCGCCGTACCGTACGGGCTCCACGTCGGGCCCACCCGCGATCACCAGCCCGTCCAGCCGGGCCACCACGGACTCCGCCGAGGCCGGGTCGTCGGGCGGCAGCATCACGGCGAGGCCGCCCGCGCGCTGGACGAGCCCCGGATAGCCGACGGGCAGCAGGGCGGCGGGCAGATCCCAGACGCCCCACCGCGCGGAGTCCTCCAGGTAGGTGCTGACGCCGATGAGCGGCTTCATGGGTGGTCGGTCCTCCATGGGTCTCCGTAGGGTTCTGCGGGGTTCTGCGGGGCTCCGGGGGGCTTGGGGGGCTGGGCAACTCCCCGCGCTGGTGTCGCGTCGGTTCGGGTGGCTGTGGTCGCAGGCGCCGCCGGCCCGGCCGCGTCAGCCCCGTTCCAGTTCCGCCTCCGCCTCGGCCAGCGCCGCGAACTCCTCCTCCGGCGCCGCCGCGACCAGCCGGTGCCGACTGTAGAAGGTGAAGTAGGCGAGGGCGACCGCGTACACGCCCAGCGCGATGAAGGCCGCGTCCTTGTCCACCAGGAACGTCGCGACCAGCGCCGACAGGGCCAGCACGAACGCCGTGCCGGAGGTGAGCGTCCCGCCGGGAGTGCGGTACGGCCGGGGCAGGCCCGGCTCGCGGCGGCGCAGCACGAGGTGCGAGAGCGCCATGAGGGCGTACGAGATGGTCGCGCCGAACACCGCCACGTTCAGCATCCGCCCGCCGTCCCCGCTGCCCGCCGCGAGCGCGAAGCCGATCGCGCCGGGGATGAGAAGACCGAGATACGGCGCCTTGCGGCGGCTGGTGAGCGACAGGAACCGGGGCAGGTAGCCCGCCCGGGAGAGCGCGAACAGCTGCCGGGAACCGGCGTAGATGAGCGAGAAGAACGACGCCACCAGACCGGCCAGCCCCGCGTAGTTCACGAACCGGCTGAGCGCGGTCGGCTCCCCGTCGCCCTGGAGCGCCACCACCAGCGGATTGCCCGCCTCCGCCACGGCGGCCGAGCCGCGCGCGCCGGTCGCGGCGAAGAAGGTGATCAGGGCGAGCAGCGCCAGTACCGCCATGGAGATCGACAGGGCCTTCGGCATCGAACGCACCGGGTCCTTGGCCTCCTCGGCGGCCAGCGGCACCCCTTCCACCCCCAGGAAGAACCACATGCCGAACGGGAACGCCGACCAGATGCCCAGGAGGCCGAACGGCAGCCAGGAGCCCGACCCGAAGGCGTCCTGGTCGACGGGGATGTCGTTCAGGCCCCCGGTGTCGAACTCGGTGAACGCGCCGACGGCGAAGATCAGCAGCGCCGCGACGGCGACGGCCGTCACCACCAGGCTGAAGCGCAGGGCCTCGCCGACGCCCCACAGGTGGATGCCGATGAAGATCACGAAGCAGGCGAGGTAGACCGGCCAGTCGGAGGTCAGCCCGAAGAGGCCGAGCGATTCGACGTAGTCACCGATGAAGAGGGCGATCGCGGCGGGCGCCAGGATGTACTCGATGAGGATCGCCGTACCGGTGAGGAAGCCGCCCCAGGTGCCGAGCGCGCGCCGCGCGAAGCCGTAACCGCCGCCCGCCGTGGGCAGGATGGCGGACAGTTCGGCGAGGGAGAAGACGAGACAGGCGTACATCACGCCCATCAAGAGGGTGGCGAGGGCGAGACCGCCGAAGCCGCCCTCGGCGAGGCCCAGGTTCCAGCCGGAGAAGTCCCCGGAGACGACGTACGCGACTCCGAGGCCGGTGAGGAGCAGCCAGCCGGCGCTGCCTCGGCGCAGCGTACGGCGGCGCAGGTAGTCGGCGTCCTCGGCGCCGGGGGCGTGACCGGATCCGGGGCCGGGGCCCTGACCGGGGCCGGGGACGGAATCGGCCGGGGTGGTGGGGACGCGCGAGTCGGTGCCGTCGCTCATGAGCAGCTCCTGCCTCGGTGGTGCCGGATGAAGGGCGAAGAAGGGGGCAAAGGTATGAGGGGGTGCGGGGCACGGGAGTGAGGGGCAAAGGTGTGAGGCCATACCATTGCGGGCCGCGCGGGCCCGCGCAAGACCCCCGCGTCAACACGCTGTTACTTCTCGGCGGTGACGGGCAACGGCGGCCGGTCACGCCGCCTCAGGCGCCCGCCGCTCACGCCAGGAACCCCCGCAGCAGCGCCGCCGTCCCCGCGCAGTGCTCGCGCGTCATCTCGCGCGCGCCGTCCGCGTCCCCGTCGAGCACCGCCCCCACCAGCGCCGTGTGCTGCCGCTGCGAGTGCTCCAAGTTCCGTACGAGCAGCGGGATGCAGTCCAGCAGGTCGTTGACCGTCGCCCGGACGGCCGCGTACTGCGCGGTCAGCGTCGGCGACCCGGACAGCTCGGCCAGCGTCAGGTGCAGCAGGGTGTCCTGCCTGCGGTACTCCGCCAGCGGGGCGTCGTGCGTCGCCGCGAGCGCCGCGCGCAGCCGCTCCGCCCGCTCCCCGTCCAGCCCGTGCGCCGCGCAGAGCCCGGCCGCGCCCACCTCCAGCACCTCGCGGAAGCGCAGGACGTCCTCGATGTCCACCCCGGCCACCCGCCGCCGCAGCTCCTCCTCGGCGCCGCCCGCCGGGGTGTCGGGCCGGGAGCGTACGAACGTACCGCCGTACCGGCCCCGGCGGCTCTCCACCAGGCCCTGGTCCTGGAGCACCTTCAGCACCTCACGCAGCGTGACCCGGCTGATCCGCAGCCGGTCCGCCAACTCCCGCTCGGCGGGCAGCCGTTCACCGGCCGCCACCAGGCCGAGCCGGACGACCTGGAGGATCTGCTCCAGGGCCTCCTCGAAACCGTTGCCGGCCCGCACGGGCCGCAGGACCGGGGCCAGCGAGTCCGGGATCGCGGGACCGGGACCGGCATCGGGTTCGGGGACCGCCGGGCCGGACCCCGGCTCCGGCTCCAGTTCCGACGCCGGCTCCGACGTCCGTTCGGACGCCGGTTCGGACCGTGGCTCCAACGGGTCCATCGGCTCGTTCTTCTTCGCCACGTCGCCGTTTCCCCTTCCCAATCAATGGTCTCCAGGAATACCTTATGGCTTCCGGCTGACCGAAGGAGGCTCCATCCCGTGGCAGACCGCACACCCCCGCTGAGCGTCGAGGAACTGCGCGTCCTGGTCGAGAACGGTCAGATCGACACCGTGGTCCTGGCCTTCCCCGACATGCAGGGGCGGCTCCAGGGCAAGCGGTTCGCCGCGCCCTTCTTCCTCGACGAGGTCCTGGAGCACGGCACCGAGGGCTGCAACTACCTCCTCGCCGTCGACACGGAGATGAACACCGTCGACGGCTACGCGATGTCCTCCTGGGACCGCGGCTACGGCGACTTCGCGATGCGTCCCGACGTCTCCACCCTGCGCCGCGTCCCCTGGAACGACGGTACGGCGATGCTCCTCGCCGACCTCGCCTGGAACGACGGCTCCCCCGTCGTCGCCGCGCCCCGCCAGATCCTCCGCCGGCAGCTGGAGCGCCTGGCCGAGCGCGGCCTCACGGCGCACGCCGGCACGGAGCTGGAGTTCATCGTCTTCAAGGACACCTACGAGCAGGCCTGGGAGAGCGGGTACAAGGGCCTGACCCCCGCCAACCAGTACAACATCGACTACTCGGTCCTCGGCACCGGCCGGATCGAGCCGCTGCTGCGCCGTATCCGCAACGACATGACGGCCGCCGGGCTGGTCGTGGAGTCGGCCAAGGGGGAGTGCAACCCGGGCCAGCACGAGATCGTGTTCAGGTACGACGAAGCCCTAGTCACCTGCGACCAGCACGCCGTCTACAAGACCGGCGCCAAGGAGATCGCCTCGCAGGAGGGCGTCTCGCTGACGTTCATGGCCAAGTACGACGAGCGCGAGGGCAACTCCTGCCACATCCACCTCTCGCTCCAGGACGAGCACGGCGCCAACGCCATGGCCGGGGACGGACCCGGCGGGATGTCGGACGTCATGCGGCACTTCCTCGCGGGTCAGCTCGCCGCGCTGCGTGACTTCTCCCTGCTGTACGCGCCGAACATCAACTCGTACAAACGTTTCCAGCCCGGATCCTTCGCCCCCACCGCCGTCGCCTGGGGCCCCGACAACCGCACCTGCGCGCTGCGGGTCGTCGGCCACGGCCGCTCCCTGCGCTTCGAGAACCGGCTGCCGGGCGGGGACGTCAACCCCTACCTCGCCGTCGCGGGGCTCGTCGCCGCCGGGCTGTACGGCATCGAGCACGAGCTGGACCTGCCCGAGGCGTGCACCGGGAACGCCTACACCGCCGACTACGCGCGCGTCCCGACCTCCCTGCGCGAGGCCGCCGAGCTGTGGGAGAACAGCCCCATCGCCCGGGCGGCCTTCGGTGACGAGGTCGTCGCCCACTACCGCAACATGGCGCGGGTCGAGGTCGAGGCCTACGACGCCGCGGTGACCGACTGGGAGCTGCGCCGCTCCTTCGAACGCCTGTGAGGAACGACGTGCCCGAGCTGCACCCCGCCGAGGACCGGCCCCACTCCACCGAGGATCGGCCCCACCCCGGCGACCACCCACCCCACCCCACCGAACACCGGATCCTCAACCCCGCCACCGGCGAGCTCGTGACCACCGTGGCGGCGACCACCCTGGAGCAGGTCGACACCGCCGTCGTACGGGCCACCGTCGCGCAGGCCCGCTGGGCCGCCGCCGCCCCCGCCGACCGCGCGCGGCTGCTGCGCCGCTTCGCCGCCGCCGTCGACGCCCACACCGAGGAACTGGCCCTCCTGGAGGTCACCGAGGCCGGCCACACCCTTGGCAACGCCCGCTGGGAGGCCGGCAACGTCCGCGACCTCCTCGACTACTCCGCCGGAGGAGTCGAACGACTGACGGGCCGTCAGATTCCGGTCGCCGGCGGCCTCGACATCACCCTCCTCGAACCCCTCGGCGTGGTCGGCGTCATCGCCCCCTGGAACTTCCCGATGCCGATCGCCGCCTGGGGCACCGCCCCGGCTCTCGCGGCCGGCAACGCCGTCCTGCTCAAACCCGCGGAGACCACCCCGCTCACCGCGCTGCGCCTGGCCGAACTCGCCCTGGAGGCGGGCCTTCCCGAGCATCTCTTCCAAGTCCTGCCCGGCGCGGGCCCCGTCGCGGGCAACGCGCTGGTCGAACACCCGGGCGTCGCCAAGATCGTGTTCACCGGATCCACCCGGATCGGCAAGCAGATCATGGCCAGGAGCGCCGGCCTGGTGAAGCGCGTGACCCTCGAACTCGGCGGCAAGAGCCCGAACATCGTCTTCGCCGACTCCGATCTCGCCCTCGCGGCCGCCACCGCCCCGATGGCGTTCCTCGACAACAGCGGCCAGGACTGCTGCGCCCGTACCCGCATCCTCGTCCAGCGGGAGGTCCACGAGCGGTTCCTCGAACTCCTCGCCCCCGCCGTCGAGTCGGTCGTCGTCGGCGACCCCTCCGACGAGAAGACCCAGATGGGCCCGCTGATCTCGGCGGTCCAACTGGAGCGCGTACGGTCGTACGTCCCCGAAGGCGCCGCGGGCATCCGGGGCAACGCGCCGGACGGGCCCGGCTTCTGGTTCCCGCCGACCGTCCTCACCGACCAGGACGCCGGCTCCCCGGTCGCGACGGACGAGGTCTTCGGACCGGTCGCCGTCGTCCTGCCCTTCGACGACGAGGAGGACGCCGTCCGGCTGGCCAACGCCACGGACTACGGCCTCGCCGGGTCCATCTGGACCCGGGACGTGGGCCGCGCCCTGCGCGTCTCGCGGGCCGTCGCGGCGGGCAACCTGTCGGTCAACTCCCACAGCAGCGTCCGTTACGGGACGCCGTTCGGCGGCTACAAGCAGTCCGGACTCGGCCGCGAACTGGGCCCCGACGCCCTCGCGGCCTTCACGGAAACCAAGAACGTCTTCATCAGCACGGAGGCCTGAGCCCACCATGACCGACCCCCAGAGCGCCGCCCTGAGCGCCCCGAGCGAAGCGCCCGTCTGCCGGCGCCTGATCGGCCGTACCGCCGTCATCACCGGAGCCGGCAGCGGCATCGGCCTCGCCACCGCGCGCCGCCTGGCCTCCGAGGGCGCGCACATCGTCTGCGGCGACATCGACGAGACGGCGGGCAAAGCCGCCGCCGAGCAGGCGGGCGGCACGTTCGTACGGGTCGACGTCACCGACGCCGACCAGGTGGAGGCGCTGTTCAGGACGGCGTACGAGACGTACGGCAGCGTCGACGTCGCCTTCAACAACGCGGGTATCTCGCCGCCGGAGGACGACTCGATCCTCACCACGGGCCTCGACGCCTGGCGGCGGGTGCAGGAGGTCAACCTGACGTCCGTGTACCTGTGTTGCAAGGCCGCGATCCCCTACATGCGGCGCCAGGGGAAGGGCTCGATCATCAACACCGCGTCGTTCGTGGCCCGGATGGGCGCGGCGACCTCGCAGATCTCGTACACCGCGTCCAAGGGCGGCGTGCTGGCGATGTCCCGTGAACTGGGCGTGCAGTTCGCCCGCGAGGGGATCCGCGTCAACGCCCTGTGCCCGGGGCCCGTCAACACCCCGCTGCTCCAGGAGCTGTTCGCGAAGGACCCCGAGCGGGCGGCGCGCCGCCTGGTGCACATCCCGCTGGGCCGGTTCGCCGAGGCGGACGAGATCGCGGCGGCGGTCGCGTTCCTGGCGAGCGACGACTCGTCGTTCGTGAACGCGTCGGACTTCCTGGTGGACGGAGGGATCGCGGGGGCGTACGTGACGCCGGTGTAGCGGGGGAGGGCCGGCCCCGTAGCCCCGGGACCGGCCCGCCTTCGTGTCAGAGGAAGGTGAGCCCTTCGCCGCGGTACGTGGGCACGCTCGCGACCACCCGGTCGTCCTCCACCAGGTGCAACGTGTCGAAGCGCTCGCAGAGTTCACCGGCCTTCGCGTGCCGGAACCACACCTTGTCGCCGATCAGCAGATCGTCGGCGGCGGAGCCGAGGAGCGGGGTCTGCACCTCGCCGGGGCCTTCCTGTGCGTCGTACCGCAACCCTTCCGGCAGGTACGGGACGGGCAGCCGGTCCCGGCCCGGCGCGCCGGACGCGGGGTAGCCGCCGCCGAGGACGGTCACCACGCCGACGCCGGGCCTGCGGACGACCGGCAGGGCGAACAGGGCGGCCGGACGGCCGCTGAACGAGGTGTAGTTGTCGAAGAGCCGCGGCTGGTAGAGGCCCGACCCCGCGGCGATCTCGGTGACCGCGTCCTCGGCGGCGGTGTGCTGCACACTGCCGGTGCCGCCGCCGTTGACGAACTCCAGGTCCGGCGCGACGGTCCGGACCGCGCGCACCACGGCGGCGCGGCGCCCGGCCAGTTCCTTGCGGGCGGCGGACTGCATGAGCCGTACCGCCCGGGAGCGGAACGGCCGTCCGGCCACGGAGTCGCCGACGCCGGCCACATGACCTTCGTACGCCATCAGCCCGACCAGCCGGAAGCCCGGCCGGCGCACGACGGACCTGGCCAGCTCGGCCAGCTGGGCGGGCTCGCGAAGCGGCGAGCGGAGGGCGCCGATCCGGACGCGGCCGCCCAGCATCCGCAGGGAGGTGTCCAGTTCGAGGCAGACCCGGATCTCCTCGGTGCCGCCGTCGCGGGCCGCGTCGATGAGTTCCAGGTGGGCCGGGTCGTCGATCATCACGGTGACGGCGGCGGCGAGCTTGGGGTCGGCGGCGAGCCGCGCGTACGAGGCGCGGTCGGCGGACGGGTAGGCGAGGAGGACGTCCTCGAACCCGGCGCGGGCCAGCCACAGCGATTCGGCGAGCGTGAACGACATGATCCCCGCGAAGCCGTCCCTGGCCAGCACCCGTTCGAGCAGCGCCCGGCAGCGCACCGACTTGCTCGCGACCCTGAGGGACTTGCCGCCCGCGCGGCGGACGAGGTCGTCGGCGTTGGCGTCGAACGCGGCGAGATCGACGAGCGCGAGCGGCGCGTCGAGAGGGGCGGTGGCCCGGTCGTACCGGGCCCGGTCAGTGGCGCGCGGATTCATGCGCAGAGCTTGCCAGACCGGATTACCGATCGGTAGGGGGGATGTTCTGGGCAGAACCTCCCCGACGTCCCCCCGGCCCGCGTTCCTGTTCCCGCCGGGCCCGCGCCAGCCCGTAGAGTGACGCCCACGCGGCGATGAACGGGCCTGTCCCGCAAGGCCGATCGGCATGCGACCAGCCGCGCACCGGAAGAGGACATGGGGGCCGGATGAGCACCGAGGCACAACGCGCCCCCGTACCACCGCGCCCACCCCACGCCCCGCCGCCCGCGAACCCGCCCCGGATACCACCGCCACCGCCACCGCCGACGCGCCCCACCGACGGCCCGCCGACGCGGGCCGAGGTCCCCGGGTCGGCGACGCGGGCCACGGCCCCAGGACCAGCCGAATCACCCACCACCCCAGCGGAAAACGCCCCCACGCCACGGACGACGACCCAGCCTCCGAACACCCCTGAGCCCCCCACCCCCCGGACGACATGGGACGTCGGCCAGCCGCCCTCCAACGGGGCACGGCCATCGGGCGGCCAAGGGCCCATACCGCCTACGGGTCGGGCCCCCCGCCCCGCCACGGACGGTCGCACTTCCCACCCCGGCGGAGCCGGACGGTCCGGCCCGCAGGCGGGCGCGGGTCAGGTGTCCGGACCGCCTGCGGGTTCGGGGGGAGCCCCGGCTGCGGACGGCGGCTTTTCCGGGCCCGGCGGCGTGCGGTCGCCGGGTGGGGCGGCTGCGTCCTTGGGCGACCGGCGGCCGGTTGGGGGGCAGGGATCGGGACGGCTTGGGGTTACGGGTGCCCCGGGGGCGTCCGGGGCCGTGTCCGGGGTGGCTTCCGGGGGGATGGACAGCCGGCTCTCGCGGACCGAGCGGTCCCGGGCGGGCGGGCCGCCTCCTGTTCTCGGTGACCGGGGGCAGGTGGCCGGGGCTTCACCGGTCGGCGGTGGTCGTGGGGCGGGGCGGGGCGGGGATTCGGGTTTTGGTGGGGGTATCGGGGGTGGTCCGGTTGGGGTTGATTCCGCTCCGACGGGGGCTGCACCCAGCGCGTCTGGAGGCGTTCCGACCGCGACGGGGGCTGGACACGGCGTGTCTGGGGCTGTTCCCCATGCGACTGCGGGTGCCCCCACCGGCCGAGGGGCTGATCCCACCGGGCTAGGGGCTGATCCCAGCGGGCGGCGAGGGGCTGCCCCGCCCGCGACCGGGCCCGGCCCTCGCGTGGGCGGCTCCGTACCGCCGGCGCGGCCCGTGCCGGGGCGCATTCCGCCCCGGCCCACCCATGCGCCGGGTGCCGCGCCCCACCCCCATCGGGCCGACGGCACGACACCTGGCGAGGGGCGGGCCGCGTACCCCGGTGAGCCTCACGCCCCCTTCAGCGCGGCGCCCGGAACGGCTCCCGCGCCCGGCGAGACCACCGTCCGGCTGCGGCCCGTACCCCCGGACCCGGGCTTCGCCACGCACCACCACCACGCCTGGCCGCCCCCACCCCCGCCCCCGCGCGAGTCGCTCAGCGAGACGACCACCCATCTGCGGCCCGTCCCGTCCCGTCCCCCCGTCAGGGCGGCCGCCGCTGTCGCCTGCGTGGTGCTCGGCCTCGGACTCATCGGCGGTGCAGTCACCGGCAGCTGGCTGACCGGGGACTCCGCGGCCGAACCCGTCGTACCCGACGCCTACACCACCGCGCGCGCCCTGTGGCACAGCGTTCCCGTCGACACCCTCTTCCCTCGGACCCTCAAGGGCGACGGCGCCGGGCCCGGCCGCGCGGACCGCGCCTGGACGCGCGTCGCCGTCGCACCCGACGGCACCTGTGCCGACGCGCTGCCCGCCGCTCTCGTCAGGACGCTGCGCCCGGTGGGCTGCACACGCGTGCTGCGTGCCACGTACGCCGACTCCACCGGCAGCAGTCTCACCACCGTCGGGCTGGTCTTCACCGAGGGCGACCGCCCCGCCATGACCGCCCTGAAATCCCGCCTCATCACGCGGCGTCTCGCGGAACGGACCGATCACATCCCGCACACCTTCTCCGTCGAAGGCACGCCCACCGCCGGCTTCGGCGAGAGGCAGCGCGCCTCCTGGACGCTGGAGGTCGTGGACGGGGTGCCGGTCGTCGGCTACGCCGTCTCCGGCTTCGCCGACGGCCGTACGGTCACCGACCCCCAGCCGGCCTCGGCGGCGACGGTCACCGGCGCGACGACCGCTGCCGCGGAGGCGGGCCTCGGGTTCGAGGCGAAGGGGATCGCGACCCGCATCGAGGAGGGCCTGCGGCGGGCGGCCACCACCACGGCGATGGCGGCCCCCCGATGACCCACCCCCCGACCCAGGACACCCCCCGACCAACGCCCCCCACCGGCGCCCCGCCCACGACCCGTACGACCCGGGCCCCGGCACTTCACGCCGACGACGGGCGCGGTGCGGCGGCGCATCCGGGCACGGGGGATACGCCTACGTCCCGCGCGCACCTGGATACGGTCCCGGGGACGCCTGGCGCGTGGGATGGGCGTACAGCCTGCGCGTATCCGGGTACGGCTTCGGGGGCGCCTGGCGTGGGGGATCCGCGCATGGCCTGCGCGCACCCGGATACGGCCCCATCGACTCCCGGGACGGGGAGCCCTCGCACAGCCCGCGCGCACCTGGAATCGGCCGCAGCGACGCCGGGAACGGCGGATTCGCGTGCAGCCTGCGCGCAACCGGCCACGGCTGCGGGGGCGCTCGGCACGGGGGATCCGTACATGGCGTGCGCGCACCCGGATACGGCCTCCCCGACTCCCGGAACGGGGGGCCCTCGTACGGCCCGCGCGCACCTGGCGGCGGCCTCGGGGAGGCCCCGCACGGCGTGCGTGCACCTGGATGCGGTCCCGGGGTCGCCTGGCACGGATCCGTGCACGGCCTGTGTGCACCTAGATACGGCCTCGCAGACGCTCGGCCCGGGGGATCTGCGCGCGGCGTGCACGGACCCGGACACGGTTCCAGGGACGCCCGGCCCGGGGAATCCACGTACGGCGTGTGCGCACCTGGATACGGCCTCGGCGATGCCGGGAACGGGAGATCTCCGCATGGCGCGCGCGCATCTGAATGCGGCCCCATCGACTCCCGGGACGGGGGGCCCTCGCACGGCACGCGCGTACCAGGCCACGGCCTCGCTCCCGCGGACCGGCTCCCCGCTGAGCTTCCTCGCGGACCGCGACACCGCCCCCGCGCCCGGCGACCCCTCGCCACCCCCCGCCTCTGCCCCCGGCCCCTCACGCCGCCGCCCCCCGTCCCCCCTCCGCCGCCGGCTTCTCGTCGTCCTTGCCGCCGCCTCCTTCGCCGTGCTGCCTGCCACCCCTGCCCACGCCGACTCGCTCCGGGAGCAGCAGTGGGCCCTCGAAGCGCTGCACACCGATCAGGCCTGGCGTACCTCCCAGGGGAACGGCGTCACCGTCGCCGTGCTCGACACCGGTGTCGACGGCAGCCACCCCGACCTGTCCGGACAGGTACTCCCCGGCCGCGACCTCGTCGGCTTCGGCGCGACCGAGGGCGACCCCTCCTGGGCCCGGCACGGCACCGCCATGGCGGGAATCATCGCCGGCCACGGCCACGGCCCCGACCGCTCCGAGGGCGTTCTCGGCATCGCGCCGCAGGCCAGGATCCTGCCCGTCCGCGTCATCCTCGAAGGGAGCGACCCGGCCCGCGAGAAGGCCCGTAAGTCCAAGGGCGGCGCCCTCGCCGAGGGCATCCGCTGGGCCGCCGACAACGGGGCCGACGTCATCAACCTCTCCCTCGGCGACGACAGCAAGTCCGCCCACCCCGAAGCGGCGGAGGACGCCGCCGTCCAGTACGCCCTGGGCAAGGGCGCGGTCGTCGTCGCCTCGGCCGGCAACGGCGGGGAGAAGGGCGACCACATCTCGTACCCGGCGGCCTACCCCGGCGTCATCGCCGTCGCCGCCGTCGACCGCTTCGGGACGCACGCGGCCTTCTCGACCCGCCGCTGGTACGCCACCGTCAGCGCCCCCGGCGTCGACATCGTCATCGCGGACCCCGACCGCAAGTACTACGAAGGCTGGGGCACCAGCGCCGCCGCCGCGTTCGTCTCCGGCGCCGTGGCACTCGTACGCTCCGCCCACCCCGACCTCACCCCCGCGCAGATCAAGAAGCTCCTCGCCGACACCGCCCGCGACGCCCCGGCGAACGGCCGCGACGACGCGAAGGGATACGGCTTCGTCGATCCCGCCGCCGCCATCGAGGCCGGCGCGAGGCTGTCCGGTACGGAAGCGAAGAGCGGCCCCGCCGCCGGCTACCAGAAGCAGTACTTCGGCGCGGGCCCTGACGTCCCCCGCGAGGACCCGGGCCGGGGCGTCGGCCTCGCCCCGGTCGCCGGGGGAGTGGGCGCGCTGCTGCTGGCGGCCGCGGTGGTGCTGTGGCGAGGCAGCGGCACGAGACACCCGGACCGCCCCCGCTGACGGCGAGGAACGAACGGCCGTACGTGAACGGCCTTACGGCCCCGACCCACCACGCGGCCTGCGGCCGGGCGACTCACCGCACCGCCCCCCACCCAGTCGAACGCTCGGGTCCACCGCCCCGAGCCGGCTGGGACGCCCGGGCCCGCCGCGCGGAGCGGGCTGGGGCGCCCTGACCTGCCGCGCCGAGTGCGGCCACGCGCCCCGTCGGCTGCGTTGAGCGGGGCCGTACGACCCAGGTCTGCCGTGCCGCCGGTGGCCGGACGACTTGGCGCATAGCCCTGAGCCGGCTCAGACGCTCGGGTCCGCCGTGCCGGGCGTGACACCGAGGCCGTACGACCCCGGTCCGCCACGCCGTCGGCGGCCGGGTGACTCGGCGCACCGTCACGAGGCGGTTCAGACGCTCGGTTCCGCCGCGCGGCGCGGTTTCAGGCGCCCTGGTCTGCCGAGCCGGGCGCGGCCGCGAGCTCGGTCGACTGCGTTGAGCGAGGTCGTACGGCCGGGGCCCGTCAGACCGTTCCTAGCCGGGCGACTTGGTGCGCCGCCCCGAGTGGGCTCAGGCGCCGGGGGTCGGGTCGTACGACCTCGGTCTGTCACGCGGCCGATGGCCGGGCGGCTCGGTACACCAGCCCGACCCGGCTCGGACGCTCGGGTCCCCCGCGGAGCGGTCTCGGGCGCGCTGGTCCGACGTGCCGAGCGCGGCCACGTGCCCCGTCGCCTGTGTCGATCGGGGGCGTACGACCCCGATCCGCCACGCGGCCGTGGCCGGGCGGCCCGGCGTACCGCCCCGAGCCCGCTCGCACGCTCCATCCGTCGCCCCGAGCCGGCAGCCGCCCCCCGCCCCGGCGCGACGAGCCCGCGCGCGCCCCAAGCCCGAGCGGCGCGCCACGCAGCCCCCGCCCGCCCGCCTGGCCGACCCGGCCCCACGGCCCCGCCCGCCCCGCGCCCCAGCGGCGCGCCCCGCTACGCCCGCCCCCGGAGCAGCGCTCAAACCGCCCTCCCCGCCCCCCTCACCGCCGCCTCCTCCACCCGTTCGATTCCCGCCTCCAGCGTGGGGTGGTCGTCCGACAGGATCGCCACCAAGCGATCGCCCGCGCGGCCTATCGAGTGGACTACCCACAGGCCGGAGTCCGTTCGCGGTAGCCAGCCGTTCTTCAGGGCGTGGTCGCCGGTGGCGTCGGTCGCCGCCGAGATGCCCCAGTCCTGGGCCGGTACCACCCGTTCCATCAGGGTCGCCACATACCGCCGCGACCTCGCGTTCAGCGGTGACACGGTTCCGGTGTCGAACACCGCCCTCAGCAGCGTCAGCTGGTCGCGCGCGGTCGTTCGTGTCAGGCCCCACGCCGCCGCGCCCACCGTCCGCGTCAGGCCCAGCCGCGCGTGTGCCTCGTCCAGGGCCGTCACTCCTCCGGCCGCCGTGCGCAGCGCCGTCGCCGCGTCGTTGTCGCTGCGTTCGATCATCGCGGCAGCGAGCGTTTCCTCCTCCGGCGTCAGCCAGCGGTCCGCGTCCTGCGCCCGCAGCAGCAGCGCCGCCAGCACGCCCACCTTCACGACGCTGGCGCTGACATACGCGCGGTCCGCGTCGGTCGTCGCCCCGCGGCCGGTCGCCATGTCGTACACCGCCATCGAGAGATTCATCCGACGACCGTACGTTCCGACCGGCTCCGACCGGGCACTACGCTCGACCCGTGGCGCTCAAGAACATCCCCGACCCCGGCTTCTCCGACGACGACGGCACCGCCGACCCCGCGCTGGCCTCCGCCCTCGCCGCCTGGTCGGCCGACCGGTCCGCCGAAGGGGCCGTGCTGGCGGCGCTCACGAGCGCCCGGCTGCTCGTCCCCATCGTCGCCGTCCTCGGCGAGACCGAGGAGGACGAGAACGGGCTGCGCCGCGAGAAGACCAGCGACATGGCCGTGCCGACGCTCCGGGCGGGCGACCGCCGCGCGCTGCCGGCCTTCACGTCCGTCGCGGCGCTGGCCCGCTGGGACCCGGCGGCCCGCCCCGTCGCCGTACCCCTGCACCAGGCACTCCGGGCCGCCGCCCACGAGCAGGCCGACACGGTCGTGCTCGACCTCGCCGGGCCCGTGCCGTACCAGCTCACCGGGGCCGCTCTCCTCGCCGCCGCCGAAGGCCGTACCAGCACCGACCCCCTCGACGACCCCGCCGTCACGGCGGCGGTACGCGGTGTGGTCTCCGCCGAGCCCGCCGTCCTCCGGGCCCACCTCGGGCCTGGTACGGCGGACGGCACGCTGGCCCTCGTCCTGGAACCGGCCGCGCCCCCCGCCGACACCGCCCGCCGCGTCGCCGGGGCGCTCGCCGCCGACGACGTGCTGAGGGCCCGCCTGGTGCGCGGGCTCGACCTGGCACTGCTGCCGGCCGAGGCCACGCCACCGGGCGAGCCCCTGTTCGTACGCGACACGTCGGCGGACGCCCGTACGGTCGCCGGTGACCCGGGGAACCCTCAGCCGTAGGCCGGGGACGCCTAGCCGATAGGCCGAGACCGCTCAGCCGTGCCCCGGGAAACCCTCAGCCGTAGACCGGGCCCGTGTACTTCTCCCCGGGGCCCTGCCCCGGCTCGTCCCGTACCACCGACGCCTCGCGGAACGCCAGCTGGAGCGACTTGAGCCCGTCCCGCAGCGGCGCCGCGTGGAACGAGCTGATCTCCGTCGTGCTCGCGTCCAGCAGCCCGGCCAGCGCGTGGACCAGCTTGCGCGCCTCGTCCAGGTCCTTGTGGTCGTCGCCGTCCTCGGTCAGGCCGAGCTTCACGGCCGCCGCGCTCATCAGGTTCACCGCGACCGTGACGATCACCTCGACGGCGGGCACTTCCGCGATGTCGCGGGTCATCGCGTCGAAGTCGGGGGACTCCTGCGGGGACGCCGCGGACTGCGGGGACTGCGTGGAGTCCGAGAAGGCCGACGACTGCGGGGAGTCGGAGAAGGCCGACGATTGCGGGGACTCCGAGAAGGCCGGGGACTGCTGCGGGGAGGGGGCGTCGCTCATGCCCCACACGATAGGCCCCGCCCGCCTCCGCCCCCACGGTTGGCTCCCGGGAGCGGGAAGGTGCTAACCTGGTGTGACGACCGGCCGGACATTCATGTGCCCGGCCCACAAGTGGAGGCTCCGATCTCCCACCTGGCTGCCCCTTCCGGGCGGCGGGTCACCGGTCAGGTGGTGCCCATCGTTCCGTACGGACGATGGAGCCGCCCGATGCGCGCCCCGCGGTAGACGCGGCGGTGCTCCGGTAGTGCGAGGAGCTCCCGCCTGTGTCCCGTCCGGGGCATTTTTCGCGTTCCCCCACGGTTGGTCTCAGGTAAGAGTCAACAGACCTTACGCGGCTGTCTGCCAGACAGTCGTGTGGTGCTACCGAGGAGGATCCATCAGCGCCGAGCCCCGCATTAACGACCGGATTCGCGTTCCCGAGGTCCGACTTGTCGGCCCCAGCGGCGAGCAGGTGGGCATTGTCCCGCTGGCGAAGGCCCTGGAGTTGGCACAGGAGTACGACCTCGACCTGGTTGAGGTCGCGGCGACCGCACGTCCGCCCGTGTGCAAGCTCATGGACTACGGGAAGTTCAAGTACGAGTCGGCCATGAAGGCCCGTGAGGCGCGCAAGAACCAGGCGCACACGGTCATCAAGGAGATGAAGCTCCGCCCGAAGATCGACCCGCATGACTATGACACCAAAAAGGGTCACGTCGTCAGGTTCCTGAAGCAGGGCGACAAGGTCAAGATCACGATCATGTTCCGCGGTCGTGAGCAGTCCCGCCCCGAACTGGGCTTCCGACTGCTCCAGCGGCTCGCGTCGGACGTGGAGGAGCTCGGCTTCATCGAGTCGAACCCGAAGCAGGACGGCCGGAACATGATCATGGTTCTCGGCCCGCACAAGAAGAAGACCGAGGCCATGGCCGAGGCGCGCGAGGCCCAGGCCGCCCGCAAGGCGGAGCGCGCGGGTTACGCACCCGACGAGCACGTCGACGAGTCCCCGGACGCCGCCGACGCTCGCGCCGAAGCAGCTGCCGCCGAAGCCGAAGCCCCGGCCGAGGCATCTTCCGAGGCGTGATCCACGGGCTGCCATCCAGGCGGCCCACGGCTCCGTTCAGGAACCACACACCAGAGATCTGACGCTCCCGTGCGCCGGCTGAGAATCCGGCCGGCTGGGAGCGCCACTGACGAGGAGAGAACGGCGCCATGCCGAAGAACAAGACGCACAGCGGTGCCAGCAAGCGCTTCAAGATCACCGGCTCCGGCAAGGTCATGCGCGAGCGCGCCGGCAAGCGCCACCTGCTCGAGCACAAGTCCTCGCGGGTGACGCGGCGCCTGACCGGCACCGCCGAGATGGCCCCGGGCGACGCCGCGAAGATCAAGAAGCTTCTCGGCAAGTGACGTCGCGACCCCCGGTGACCGGGGGTGCGACCTCAGGACCGGGACCCATTCGTTTCCGGGCCGTGTGACACCGAACCACGGCCCCGCTACAAGGAGTTAACACGTGGCACGCGTCAAGCGGGCAGTCAACGCCCACAAGAAGCGCCGGGCAATCCTCGAGGCGGCCAGCGGTTACCGCGGCCAGCGCTCGCGCCTGTACCGCAAGGCCAAGGAGCAGGTCACCCACTCCCTCGTCTACAACTACAACGACCGCAAGAAGCGCAAGGGTGACTTCCGCCAGCTGTGGATCCAGCGGATCAACGCCGCGGCCCGCGCCAACGGCATCACGTACAACCGCTTCATCCAGGGTCTGAAGGCCGCCAACGTCGAGGTGGACCGCAAGATCCTCGCCGAGCTCGCGGTCAACGACGCCAACGCGTTCGCCACGCTCGTCGAGGTCGCCCAGAAGGCCCTCCCGAGCGACGTCAACGCCCCGAAGGCCGCCGCCTGATCTCCCTCAGGCCGCATGCACTTCCCACCGGACCCGCAGGCAGCGCGCCTGCGGGTCCGATGTGTTCCCGCCTCCCCCTTCCCCGCCCGCCCCGCCCCGGTCCGGTACGCGACCGGCGCGCCGGGTCCCCGCGGTCCGGTACGACACGTCCCGGGCCCCACACGTGAGTGAGCCGCCGCCCATGGGCACCCCCGAGCTGATCTCCCCGCGATCCCCGCGCGTCCTGGCCGCCAAGCGGCTCGCCCGGCGCGCCTTCCGGATCAAGGAGCGCCGGTTCATCGCCGAGGGGCCGCAGGCCGTACGGGAAGCGGTCGCCCACCGGGGCCCCGGCGGGGAGCCGACCCTCCTGGAGCTGTTCACCACCGTGGAGGCCGCCGAGCGGTACGCGGACATCGTGGACGGGGCCAGGGAGAGCGGCGCCCGCGTGCACCTCGCGCCCGACACCGTGCTCGCCGAGGTGTCGCAGACCGTCACTCCCCAGGGGCTGCTCGGCGTCTGCCGCTTCCTCGACTCGCCGTTCGAGGACGTCCTGCGCGCCCGGCCCCGCCTCGTCGCCGTGCTCGCGCACGTCCGCGACCCCGGGAACGCCGGTACGGTGCTGCGCTGCGCGGACGCCGCGGGCGCCGACGCCGTGGTCCTCACCGACGCCTCCGTCGACCTGTACAACCCCAAGTCGGTCCGCGCGTCCGTCGGCTCGCTGTTCCACCTGCCGGTCGCCGTCGGAGTTCCGGTCGAGGAGGCCGTACGGGGGCTCAAGGACGCCGGGGTACGGATCCTCGCCGCCGACGGCGCGGGCGACGACGACCTGGACGACGAGCTGGACGCGGGCACCATGGGCGGGCCCACGGCCTGGGTCTTCGGCAACGAGGCCTGGGGGCTGCCGGCGGAGACGCGCGCCCTCGCGGACGCCGTCGTACGGGTCCCGATCCACGGAAAGGCCGAGAGCCTGAACCTCGCGACCGCCGCGGCCGTATGCCTGTACGCGTCGGCACGTGCGCAACGGTCCGGGAACAGCGCCGGGAACAGGCGCTGAGGGGGTCCGCTCCGTCACGTATGGCTAGTACTGTTGCGCCTTCGCAGACCCACTGAGCTATGTGGAAGAGGCGGGATTACGGGGATGACGGCCGGGACCAGCAGACCTGTCACGGTCCAGGGACCTGTCCTGCGCGGCCCGGACCCGGGAGCCGGTGACGACGGCCAGGACCCCGCCGCGGGCGGCGACGGCCAGGACCGACCTGCTGGCGGCGACGGCCAGGACCGCCCTGTCGGAGGCGACGGCCAGGATCCCGCCGCCGGCGGCGACGGCACGCGGCCCGCCGACCCGGCCGGCCTCGCGCAGCCCATCGATCCCGACGACCTCCCCGACGGGCTCGTCGTCGCCGACGAGCACGGCCGCGTGACCTGCTTCAACGCCGCCGCCGCGCGGATCACCGCCGTACCGCTCGCGGAAGCCCTCGGTCAGCCGCTGGAGCGCGCGCTGCCGCTGGAGGACCTGGAGGGCCGCCGGTGGTGGACGCTGACGGATCCGTACGGCGGACTGGCCACCCGGGTCGGGCAGCCCGAGCGGAATTTACTGCTCCCGGGCGGGCGGGAGGTCCTGGTCTCCGCGCGGTACGTACGCGTCCGCCCGCTCGGCCCGGTCCAGAAGCTCGTCATCTGCGTCCGGGGCACCGAGGCCCGCCGCCGTACCGAACGCAGTCACGCCGAGCTGATCGCCACCGTCGCCCATGAACTGCGCTCGCCGCTGACCTCCGTCAAGGGCTTCACGGCGACGCTGCTCGCCAAGTGGGAACGCTTCACCGACGACCAGAAGCGGCTGATGCTGGAGACGGTCGACGCCGACGCCAACCGGGTCACCCGGCTCATCGCCGAACTCCTCGACATCTCGCGGATCGACTCCGGGCGCCTGGAGGTCCGCCGCCAGCCGGTCGACATCGGCGCCGCCGTCGGCCGCCACGTCCAGTCGCACACCGCAGCGGGCCAGTCCCCGGACCGGTTCCTCGTACGGATACAGCGCCCCCTGCCCGATCTGTGGGCCGACCCCGACAAGATCGACCAGATCCTCGGCAACCTGCTGGAAAACGCGGTGCGCCACGGCGAGGGAACCGTCACCATCGAGGTGGCAGCCGCGGAGATCGGGCACATCGAGGACGGGAGGGGCACCGTGAAGGGCACCGCCGTCACCGTGTGCGACGAGGGCCCCGGCATCCCCGAGGAGTCGATGGGCCGCGTCTTCACCCGCTTCTGGCGGGGCAGCAAACGCGGCGGTACGGGCCTCGGCCTCTACATCGTCAAGGGCATCGTCGAGGCGCACGGCGGGACGATCACCGTCGGCCGCGGCCCCGGCGGCGGCGCCCAGTTCCGATTCGTCCTGCCCGTCGCCGCTCCGGCCTACCTGACCTGAGCGGACGGACGGGCCCCACCCGAGCGGACGGACAGGCCCCGGGGGAGCGCACGGACGGGCCTGAGGGATCCGCGACGTCCACACGCCCTTTAGACTCGACCACTGGCACCTTCGGCGCCTACAGCGATCGAGCAGGGTCGTTTCGCCAGCCAAACGGAAGTACGGGAAGAGATGTCGGCACCCAACAAGTCGTACGACCCAGTCGAGGTCGAGGCGCTGAAACCGGAACAGATCGAGCGCATGCGGGACGAGGCGCTCGCCGCCTTCGCCGCCGCGGGCGATCTCGACGCGCTCGCTCACGCGAAGACCGCGCACACCTCCGGGACCTCGCCGCTCGCCCTCGCCAACCGCGAGATCGGCGCGCTGCCGCCGCAGGCCAAGGCCGAGGCGGGCAAGCGCGTGGGCCAGGCCCGCGGCGCCGTGAGCAAGGCCCTCGCCGCCCGGCAGACCGAGCTGGAGGCCGAGCGCGACAGCCGGGTCCTGGTCGAGGAGGCGGTGGACGTCACGCTGCCGTACGACCGGGTACCGCCCGGCGCCCGGCACCCGCTGACCACGCTCATGGAGCGGGTCGCGGACGTCTTCGTCGCCATGGGCTACGAGATCGCCGAGGGCCCCGAGGTCGAGGCGGAGTGGTTCAACTTCGACGCCCTGAACTTCCTGCCCGACCACCCGGCCCGCCAGACCCAGGACACCTTCTTCGTGCGGGCGCCCGGTCAGGCCGCCGACACCGGCGACGAGTCCGGTGTGCTGCTCCGTACGCACACCTCACCCGTCCAGGCCCGCACCCTGCTCGACCGCGAGCCGCCCGTGTACGTGGTCTGCCCGGGCCGGGTCTACCGGACGGACGAGCTGGACGCCACGCACACCCCGGTCTTCCACCAGATCGAGCTGCTCGCCGTGGACGAGGGCCTCACCATGGCCGACCTCAAGGGCACCCTCGACCACATGGTCCAGGCGCTCTTCGGCTCGGACATGAAGACCCGGCTGCGGCCGAACTACTTCCCCTTCACCGAGCCGTCCGCCGAGATGGACATGCTCTGCTACGTCTGCCGCGGCGCGTCCGTCGGCAACCCCGACCGGCCCTGCCGCACCTGCGGCAGCGAAGGCTGGATCGAGCTCGGCGGCTGCGGCATGGTCAACCCGAAGGTGCTCGTCGCCTGTGGCGTCGACCCCGAGAGGTACAGCGGGTTCGCCTTCGGGTTCGGCATCGAACGGATGCTGATGTTCCGCCACCACGTCGAAGACATGCGAGACATGGTCGAGTCGGACGTCCGGTTCACCCGGCCGTTCGGGATGGAGATCTGATGCGCGTCCCGCTTTCCTGGCTGCGGGAGTACGTCGACCTGCCGGCGACGGAGACCGGCCGCGACGTCCAGGCCCGGCTCGTCTCGGCGGGCCTGGAGGTGGAGGCCGTCGAACAGCTCGGCGCCGGTCTCAAGGGCCCCCTGGTCGTGGGCAAGGTCCTCACCATCGAGGAGCTGGAGGGCTTCAAGAAGCCCATCCGCTTCTGCACCGTCGACGTCGGCACGGCCAACGGCACCGGCGACCCGCAGGAGATCGTCTGCGGCGCCCGGAACTTCTCCGTCGGCGACAAGGTCGTCGTGGTCCTGCCGGGCGCGGTGCTGCCCGGCGACTTCGCGATCGCCGCGCGCAAGACGTACGGCAAGACCTCGCACGGCATGATCTGCTCCGGCGACGAGCTGGGCATGGGCGACGACGGCTCCGGCGGCATCATCGTCCTGCCTCCGGAGCACGAGGTCGGCACCGACGCGATCGCGCTCCTGGAGCTGGTCGACGAAGTCCTCGACATCGCCGTCACCCCGGACCGCGGCTACTGCCTCTCGCTGCGCGGCGTCGCCCGCGAGACCGCCACCGCGTACGGCCTGGCCCTGCGCGACCCGGCGCTGCTCGACGTGCCCGCGCCGAACGCCTTCGGGCACCCCGTGAAGATCGCCGATCCCAGGGGCTCCGACCGCTTCACGGCCCGTACGGTCACCGGCCTCGACCCCGAGGCCCGCAGCCCCCTCTGGCTGACCCGCCGGCTCCAGAAGGCCGGCATGCGGCCGATCTCGCTGGCCGTCGACATCACCAACTACGTGATGCTGGAGGTCGGCCAGCCCCTGCACGCGTACGACCGCTCCCGGATCGACGGGCCCCTCGGGGTCCGCCGCGCCCTGCCCGGCGAGAAGATCACCACGCTCGACGGCGCCGAGCGCACCCTCGACCCCGAGGACCTCGTCATCACCGACGACCGGGGGGCCATCGGCCTCGCCGGGGTCATGGGCGGCGCCGACACCGAGATCGCCGATGTCGCCGTCGACCCCGAGACCGGGGAGGTGCGGGGCACCACCGAGGTCGTCATCGAGGCCGCGCACTTCGACCCGATCTCCATCGCCCGCACCGCGCGCCGCCACAAGCTGGCCTCCGAGGCGTCCAAGCGCTTCGAGCGCGGCGTCGACCCGCAGGCCGCGGCCGCCGCCGCGCAGCGGACCGTCGACCTGCTGGTCCTGCTCGCGGGCGGTTCCGCGGGCGCCGGGGTCACCGAGGTCGTCGCGCCGTACGCGCCGCACACGATCGTCATGCCCGCGGGCCACCCCGACCGGGTGGCGGGCATGGTCTACGGGCGCGAGACCGTCGTACGGCGGCTCCAGGAAGTCGGCTGCGCCGTCCAGGGTCAGGACGAACTGGTCGTCACCGTCCCGTCCTGGCGCCCCGACCTCGGCGCGCCCAACGACCTCGCCGAGGAGGTCATCCGCCTGGAGGGGTACGAGAACCTTCCCTCCACGCTGCCGACCCCGCCATCGGGCCGGGGCCTCACCGAGCGGCAGCGGCTGCACCGCAGGGTCGGCCGGGTGCTGGCCGGCGCCGGATACGTGGAGGCGCTGAACTACCCGTTCATCGGCGACGCCGTCCTGGACGCCCTCGGGCTCCCGGCCGACGACGCCCGCCGCCGTACGGTCACGCTGGTCAACCCGCTCTCCGACGAGGAGCCCGCGCTGCGCACGACGCTGCTGCCGGGCCTCCTGGCGGCCCTGCGCCGCAACGACGGGCGCGGCTCGCACGACCTGGCGCTGTTCGAGACCGGCCTGGTCTTCCGGCCGACCGGCCACGAGACCGTGCCGGTACGGCTGCCCGTGGACCGGCGGCCCTCGGACGCGGACCTCGCCGGGCTCGACGCCGCGCTGCCGCGCCAGCCGCGCCGCGCCGCCGTGGTCCTGGCCGGCGCCCGTGAGCAGGCCGGCTGGTGGGGCGCGGGGCGCCCGGCCGGCTGGGCGGACGCCGTCGAGGCGGCCCGTACCGTCGCGCGGGAGGCCGGCGTCGAGCTGACCGTCCGCGCCGGGCAGCACGCGCCCTGGCACCCCGGCCGGTGCGCGGCCCTCTTCGCCACCGTGGACGGTGAGGAGACGCTCGTCGGCCACGCGGGGGAGCTGCACCCGAGGGTCGTCAAGACGCTCGGGGTGCCGGACCGCACCTGCGCCATGGAGATCGAACTGGACCTCCTGGAGCGGGCGGGCGACGGCCCCGTCCAGGCACCGCGGATCTCCACGTTCCCGGTCGCCACCCAGGACGTCGCCCTGGTCGTCGCGGACGACGTGCCGGCCACGGCGGTGGAGGAGGCCCTGCACCAGGGCGCGGGTGAACTGCTGGAGTCCCTGCGGCTGTTCGACGTCTTCACCGGCGAGCAGATCGGCGAGGGCCGCAAGTCCCTCGCGTACGCCCTGCGCTTCCGGGCGCCGGACCGCACGCTGACCGTCGAGGAGGCCACGGCCGCGCGCGACGCGGCGGTGGCGCTGGCGGCCGAGCGGACCGGAGCGGTGCTGCGCGGCGCGTGACGCCGACGCGTGAACTACTGCGCGGCGCGTGACGCCGGCACGTGAACGACTGCGCGGCGCGTGACGCCGGCGTGAACGACGAGGGGCGCTTCCGGATCTCCGGAAGCGCCCCTCGGTCGTCCCGTGACACCCCCTCACTCATTCGGGTGAGAAGCCGGGACGAGGTCGCCCACGGGCCGGAGTGATCGACACAATCGATGCGGCCACGACGGTCGAGGGACGTCCGGACCGGCCGAGGAGGCCCGACGGCATGATCCGTACGAGGGCAGCGGGGGACACGCGGGCGATCGCGCCCGTCCCGCGGCGGGTGGTCGAGTGTGTGGTGCTGTGCCTCTGGCTGGTGCTGGTCGTCCTCTGGGAGCTGACCGGCCCGCTGGACGAGGAGGGCGACGGCCTGGTTCGCCGCTCGGTGACCTGCGCGGCGTTCCTGATGGCGGTGGGGTATCTGCTCACCGGTGTACGGCGGGGCCCGGTCCGGGAGTTGCGCGAGGCGAGGGCGGTCGCGCGCGCCACCCAGGACGTGCTGCTCAGGCCGCTGCCCCCGGGGATCGACGGGCTGACCCTGGCCGCCCGCAGGCTCTCCGTCTCGCACGGCGCGGACGTCGGCGGCGACCTGTACGAGGCGGTGGCCACCCCGTACGGCGTGCGGATCGTCATCGGGGACGTGCGCGGGCACGGCCTGTCCGCCATCGGCGCGGTCGCCGCCGTCCTCGGCAGCTTCCGGGAGGCCGCGCACGACGAGGCGGGTCTGGACGGGGTGCTGCGCCGGCTCGACCGCGCGTACCAGCGCCGGTTGCGGGACCTGACGGGCCAGGAGCACGCGGCGGCGGGCGGGCGGGAGCCGGCGGACCCGGCGGCGGAGGAGTTCGTCACGGTCCTGCTGCTGGAGATCGGCGCCGACTCGGACGTACGGGCCCTCAATTGCGGCCATCCGTGGCCCTATCGGCTCGGGCCGGGCGCCGTACCGCTGTCCGCCGTCGAGCCGCTGCCCCCGCTGGGCGCCTTCCCGCTGCCGGACGGCCTCGCGCCCCTGGTCTGCGGGCGGCTGCTGCCGGGGGAGGCGCTGTTCCTGCACACGGACGGGGCGGAGGACGCCCGCGACGCGGCGGGCCGCTTCTTCGGCCTCAAGGACGCGCTCGTACGGTCTCTGGCGGGGCGGCCGCCCGGGGTGCCCGTCTCGCCGGCGCACGTGGCGCGGCAGGTGCACACGGCGCTGCTGCGGCACACCGGCGGGCGGATCACCGACGACGTGGCGCTGCTCGTGCTGCGCAACGACCGGGGCGGCCGGGGCGGCCGTACGCGCGTCCCGGCGCGGAGCGGCGAACCGGCGCCGCGCCGCTCCCGTACAGAACCCTCGCGCCGGTGAGCGGCCCGGAGGGACGTGTCCCTGCTGTCGGCCCCGTCTGCTTGGTGCGAGACGCGGCCGGCGCGCCGTCCGTTCCCCCGCGGAGTGTCGGGCAGGTCGGGGGGACGGACGGCGCGGTGACGGGCCGCCGCACTGTACGAGGGGGAGCCGGCGGCCCGGCCGCCTCTTGCGAGACCACCGAGTCAACCGTGCCGGGCGGTCCCGCGGCAGCGTGTGCGGGGCGCGGATTCGTACGTTCCGTTCACACCCCGTGTGAATTTCCCCGTACAAACCGGCCCTTGTCCCACCGCACAGGTTCTATCGTGGGCCTGCCAGTCATCGGAGGGGCACATGCAGCCCAACACTCTGCTCGACTCGCTGTTGGACGAGGCGGGCATCTCCCACGCCGGTCTCGCCGCCCGGATCAACCGCGCCGGCGAGGCCCGTGGTCTCACCCTGCGGTACGAACACACCGCCGTGGCCCGGTGGTTGAAGGGGCAGCGGCCGCGAGGCCAGGTGCCCGACCTGATCTGTGCGGTCCTGGGCGACCGGCTGGGCCGCCCGCTGTCCCTCGACGACATCGGCCTCGGGGTGCCCGGCGCGTACCGCCCGGCCGGCACCCCGCTCTCCGGGTTCGTCGAACGGGCCGCCGCGCTCTGGCGCTCCGACGAACAGCAGCGGCCCCATCTGGCGGCCGCCTCCGCCGTCACCGGGACGCCCGCCGTGATGCCCGTCTGGGAGTGGGAGAACCCTCCCGAGGACACGGACGTCTCGCGCGCGGGCCGCACCAGGGTCGGCCCGGCCGACGTCGAGCTGCTCAAGTCGGCGCGGGCGCACTACGAGTTGATGTACCGAAGATCCGGCGGGGTCGCCACCCGCGCCCGGGTCGTCGGCTTCCTCAACGCCGAGACCGCGCCGCTGCTGCGCGGCTCGTACGGCGACACGCTGGGCCGGCAACTGCACCGCGCCACCGGCGGACTGGTCGCGGTGGCCGGCATCTGCGCGTACGACTCCGACGCCCACGGCCTCGCCCAGCGCTACTTCCACCAGGCGCTGCGGCTCGCGAAGGCCAGCGGCGACCGGGGACTCGGCGCCTACGTGATCGCGCTGCTCGTCAACCAGTCGCTGCACATGGGGGAGTACCGCCAGGCCGTGGCCTTCGCGGAGGCGGCCCTGCGCGCCGCCGGGACGCGCATCACCCCCGCCCTCACCGCCGACCTCTACGCCATGCAGGCCAAGTCGTACGCCCATCTCGGCGACGGCGGCAACGCGTTGGACCGCATCCGGCGCGCCGAGAGCGCGGCGGAGCACATCCGGCCGGGGCACGAACCGGACGAGACGGGCTATGTCCAGCCGGGCCTGGTGAACGTCCAGGTGGCCGAGGCGCTGCTGAGTCTCGGCGATCTGGCGGCGGCGCGGGCGCACGCGACGGCCGCCGTCGGCACACCGGCGCACGACCGGGGCAGGGTCCACCGCCTCGCCATGCTCAGCCACATCGAGCTCCGGCAGGGCGAGCCCGACCGGGCGGCCGGAACCGCCGCCGAGATGGCCGAACGCGCGAAGGGGATGGAGTCCCAGCGGCTGCGGGACCGGCTGCGCGCGGTGCGCGGGGAGTTGGTGTCCAGTGGTTCCAGCGAGGCGGGGGAGGCGGCCGCGCTGATCGACGAAGCGCTCCGTGTGCCTCTGTAAGCCCCCTGGTAAGCCCCCTGCGCGGACGACGTGTTGCTGAGAATCAGCGGTGAGTTCTGCTGCGATGTTGCCATCAACGCGTCGGAAGGTGGCAGAAACGTGCAGTGGACGAAACTGAGCGAACAGACTGTGTATGAGAATCGCTGGTTCCAGGTCAACCTCGCGGACGTCGAACTTCCCGACGGCCGCCACCTGGACCACTTCCTCATCCGGCTCCGCCCGGTCGCGGCGGCCACGGTCGTCAACGAGGCCAACGAGGTGCTGCTCCTCAGGCGCCACCGCTTCATCACCGACAGCTGGGGCTGGGAGCTGGCCGCCGGGGTGGTCGAGGACGGCGAGGACATCGAACGCGCGGCGGCGCGGGAGATGGAGGAGGAGACGGGGTGGCGGCCGGGGCCGCTGCGCCATCTGCTCACGGTCGAGCCGTCGAACGGCCTCACCGACGCGCGCCACCACCTCTACTGGGCGGAGGAGGCCACGTACACCGGACCGCCCGAGGACGACTTCGAGTCGTCGTGCCGCGAGTGGGTGCCCCTCAAGCTCGTACCGGACATGATCGCCCGGGGCGAGATCCCGGCCGCCAACATGGCGGCCGGGCTGCTGTTGCTCCGTCACATACGGCTGGGCTGAAGGGGATCCGCGCCCAGCGGGACGTACGGCGTGTGCGTACGACGCGCGGTGATCCGGGTCAGACGGCGGCGTACGGGTAGAAGCCCGCGCCCGTCTTACGGCCCAGCCGTCCCGCGTCCACCATCCGCTGGAGCAGCGGGGGAGCGGCGTACAGCGCCTCCTTGTACTCGGCGTACATCGAGTCCGCGACCGACGCCACCGTGTCCAGGCCGATCAGGTCGGCGAGCTTGAGCGGGCCCATCGGGTGGGCGCAGCCCAGCTCCATGCCGTTGTCGATGTCCTCACGGCTGGCGATCCCCGACTCGAACATCCGGACGGCGGAGAGCAGGTACGGGATCAGCAGGGCGTTCACCACGAAGCCCGAGCGGTCCTGGGCGCGGATCGCGTGCTTGCCCAGCACCTTCCCGACCAGGGCCTCGGCGCGCCGGAGCGTCTCGTCGGACGTCGTGAGGGCGGGGATCAGCTCGACCAGCTTCTGCACCGGGGCCGGGTTGAAGAAGTGGATGCCGATGACCTGGTCGGGGCGGGAGGTGGCGACGGCCAGCCTGACCAGCGGGATGGAGGAGGTGTTGGAGGCCAGGATCGCGTCGGGCCGGGTCACGACCTGGTCGAGCACCTGGAAGATCTCCGTCTTGACCTTCTCGTTCTCCACGACGGCCTCGATGACGAGGTCGCGGTCGGCGAACTCCCCGAGGTCGGTGGTGAAGCTGAGCCGGCCGAGGGTCGCGTCCCGCTCAGCCGGGGTGATCTTGCCGCGTTCGGCGGCCTTGGCGAGCGAACCGTGCAGGCGGGTCCTGCCGATCTCCAGGGCCTCGCCGGTCGTCTCGGCGACCCTCACCTCCAGGCCGCTGCGGGCGGCGACCTCGGCGATGCCTGCGCCCATCTGGCCGCAGCCCACCACTCCCACGCGGGCGATATCGGTCAGGGTGTCGGTCACATCGTGCCTTTCGCTGGTCCGCGCCGATCCGCGCAGGTCGGTGCGGGATCGGTGACGGGTGGGTCCCGGGTCGGTGGTTCCGGCAGGTCGCCGGGTGATACCGGTGGCCCGCCCCGGACCGAGACGTTACTCCGCGCGGGTGTGTGGACGCCGTGCCGGGGCGGGCATGCTCAGCCCGTACGGCGGCCCGCTCCCCACCACGGCGGGCACCCCACCCCCCCACCGGCAAGGGACGGAAGCCAGATGCGGCACACGCCACTCCACATCCCCTCCAACCTCCCCCGTGACACCCCCTCTCTCACCTCCCACCCCGGCACCTTGGGCAGACGGGGATTCATGGCGGCCACGGCGGCGCTGATGACCACGATGCTGAGCGCTTCGGAGGCGCTCGCGGGCGGGCCCGTGGGCCCCGACGGCCGGCACCGCGCCCCGCGCCGGGACCTGCGCGGGGTGTGGGTCGCGACGGTCACCAACCGCGACTGGCCCTCCAAGCCGGGGCTCACCGCCGCCCAGCAGCGCGCCGAACTGATCGCGCATCTGGACACGGCCGTCACCCGCAAGTTGAACGCCGTCGTCTTCCAGGTCAGGCCCACGGCCGACGCCCTGTGGCCCTCCCCGTACGAACCCTGGTCGCAGTACCTCACCGGCACGCAGGGCAAGGACCCGGGCTGGGACCCGCTGGGCACGGCGGTGCGCGAGGCGCACGCGCGCGGTCTGGAGCTGCACGCCTGGTTCAACCCGTACCGCGTCGCCATGCACACCGACCCGTCGAAGCTCTCCGCGAAGCACCCGGCCCGGGTGCACCCCGAGTGGGTGCTGCCGTACGGCGGGAAGCTCTACTACAACCCGGGTCTCCCGGAGGTCAGGGCCTTCGTGCAGGACGCCATGCTGGACGCCGTGCGGCGCTACGACATCGACGCCGTGCACTGGGACGACTACTTCTACCCCTATCCGGTCGCGGGCCAGGTGTTCGCGGACGACGAGGCGTACGCGCGGTACGGCGCGGGCTTCAAGGACAAGGCGGCGTGGCGGCGGGACAACACGGACCGGCTGGTGCGGGAGACCGGCGCGAAGATCAAGAAGCTCAAGAAGGACGTACGGTTCGGCATCAGCCCCTTCGGCGTGTGGCGCAACGCGGCCACCGACCCCCTCGGCTCCGACACCCGGGCGGGTGTGCAGACGTACGACGACCTGCACGCGGACACCCGGAAGTGGGTGAAGGAGGGCTGGATCGACTACATCGCCCCGCAGCTGTACTGGAACATCGGCTTCGCCGCCGCCGACTACGCGAAGCTGGTGCGCTGGTGGGACGGTGTCGTACGGGGCACGGGCGTCGACCTCTACATCGGCGAGGCGCTCTACAAGGCGGGTGACCCGGCGCAGCCCGCGCCGTGGCAGGACCCGGCGGAGCTGTCCCGTCATCTGACCCTGGCCAAGGACTTTCCGGGGGTGGGCGGCCACTGCTTCTTCGCGGCGAAGGAGGTCCGCTCCGACCCGATCGGCGCGATGACCCGGCTGGTGACGGACCACTACGGCAAGCGGTCGCGGCTGCCGGGGTGAGGGGGCGGGGGCGGGGCCGCGGGGGCTGCGGGGCTGGGTGTGGGGCCCGGGTGCTCACCTGCCCGCGCCGCCCGCGCGTTGGGTGACGGCGATGCAGACGAGGACCGCGAGGGCCGCCGCGACGGCCGCCGGGGGGAGGTGTTCGCCGAGGAGGAGTACGGCCCAGACCAGGGTGAGCAGCGGTTGGGCGAGCTGGAGTTGGCTGGCGCGGGCTATGCCGATCGACGCCATGCCCCGGTACCAGACGTACAGGCCGAAGAAGGTCGACACCGAGGCCACCCAGACGACACCGATCACCCCGTGCGGCGAGAGGTGCACCGGCTCAAAGGACAGGGCGGTCGCCGCGCCCGCCACCGAGAGCGGCAGGCATCCGATCAGCGCCCAGCCGATGACGTGCCAGCCGGGCATCTCCCGGGCCAGGCGCCCGCCTTCGGTGTAGCCGGCCGCGCAGACCAGCAGCGCGCCGAAGAGGTACAGGTCGCCGGAGGAGAGGGTGCCGCCGCTCTGCTGGACCGCGAAGGCGAGGACCACGGCGGCGCCCGCGACGGCGGCCCACCAGAACGCGCGGGACGGGCGGCGGCCTGTCCGCAGCGTCGCGAAGGCCGCCGTGGTCAGCGGCAGCAGTCCGACCACCACGGCCGCGTGTGCGCTGGTGGAGGTCTCCAGGGCCAGGGTCGTCAGCAGCGGGAAACCGGCCACGACCCCGCCCGCGACCACCGCGAGGCCGGCCCAGTGGCGTCGCGCGGGCACCGGGACGCGCAGGGCGAGCAGGAAACCGCCCGCGAGCAGTGCGGCGAGGGTGCTGCGGAGGGCGACCAGGGACCAGGGGCCGAAGCTCTCCAGGCCCCACGCGGTGGAGGGGAAGGTGAGGGAGAAGGCGAGCACGCCCGGCACGGCGAGGAGGGTGCCGGAACGCGTGGAGGGGGTGGCGGGCGTGGCGGTGGTCCGTGGGGCGTCGCCCACCGCTATCGGTGTGCCGGTAGTAGCGCTATCCTGTGCCGTCATGCAAGAGCGTAGCAGTGTGCGGGAATTGGCGGATGTCCTGCGGGGAGAGCTGCACCGCTACCCGCCTGGTGGAAAGCTGCCGTCGAGTCGCGCCCTGGTCGAGCGTCACCACGTCTCCCCGGTGACCGTCTCGCGCGCCCTCGCCCGGCTTGTGGCGGAAGGGCTCGTCGTCACCCGGCCCGGGGCCGGTGCCTTCCGGGCCGCCGCACGGCCGGCGGCCCCGCCCGCCGGTGACACCTCCTGGCAGGAGGTCACGCTGAGCGCGGACGCCCAGGCCGAACTCGTCCCCCGGGCGGTCGACGCCTCCGCCGTCCTGGTCACCCTCGCCGCGCCGGCGCCGGGGGTCGTGGAGTTCAACGGCGGCTACCTGCACCCCTCCCTCCAGCCCGAACAGGCGATGGGCGCCGCCCTGGCCCGGGCGGGCCGCCGCCCCGGCGCCTGGGGACGGCCGCCCGTCGAGGGCCTTCCGGAACTGCGCGAGTGGTTCGCCCGCTCGGTCGGGGACCGCTGCACGGCCGCCGAGGTCCTGGTCACCGCGGGCGGCCAGAGCGCCCTCACGACCGCCGTACGGGCTCTCGCGCCGCCCGGCGCCCCCGTCCTCGTGGAATCGCCCACCTACCCCGGCATGCTCGCCATCGCCCGCGCCGCCGGACTGCGGCCCGTCCCCGTGCCGGTGGACTCCGACGGCGTACGGCCCGGGCTGCTCGCCGAAGCCTTCCGGGCCACCGGGGCACGGGTGTTCATCTGCCAGCCGCTCTTCCAGAACCCCACCGGGGCCGTGCTCTCACCGGAGCGCCGGCCCCAGGTGCTCCGGATCGCCCGGGAGGCCGGCGCGTTCGTCGTGGAGGACGACTTCGCCCGGCGGCTGGTCCACGAGGACGCGGGGCCGCTGCCCGCGCCGCTCGCCGCCGACGACCCGGACGGCGTGGTCGTGCACGTCAGTTCGCTCACCAAGGCGGCCTCGGCGAGCCTGCGGGTCGGCATGCTCGCGGCCCGGGGCCCGGTCCTGGAACGGCTGCGCGCCATCCATGTCGTCGACACCTTCTTCGTACCGCGCCCCCTTCAGGAAACCGCCCTGGAGCTGGTCGGATCCGCCGCCTGGAGCCGCCATCTGCGGGCCCTCGCGGGGGCGTTGAGGACCCGCAGGGACACCATGGCCGCCGCCTTGCGCCGGGAGCTGCCCGAGCTGTCCGTGCCGCACCTGCCCGCGGGCGGGCACCACCTCTGGGTCCGGCTCCCCGACGGCACCGACGAACCGGCCGTCGTCTCCGCCGCCCTGCGCGCCGGGGTGGCCGTCACGCCGGGCCGCCCGTACTTCAGCGCCGAGGCACCGGCCGCGCGGCTGCGGCTGAGCTTCGCCGCGGTGGCGGGTCCTGCGGAGATCCACGAAGGGGTACGGAGGCTCCGCACCGCCTGCGACGAGGCACTCGGGGCTGCCCGGGCCTGACGGCAACGAGGGCACCGCGAGGGCGCCGCGAGCGCGCCGCGAGGGCGGCGGGCCACCGGCCGGAGGGGAGCGGACCGCATGGGTCACACCCATATCCCGAAGCGTTTCTCCACCCGCCTTCCACTGACCCTTGACCAGGTCGCCGTTCGGATCCACGATCACGGCCATGAGTGTTCGGGTCACCTTGGTCGCCGCCGCGCGCAGCTCGGACCAGTTCGACGAGCGCTTCGACGAGGACCGCCCTCTGGACCGGATCGGCTGGCACGAGATCCAGCGCGTGGCGCACAGCCTGGTGCCGCTGGCCGCCGCCGATCTCCGCTACTGCTCACCCACCCCGCGCAGCCGTGCCACCGGCGACGCGCTGGGCTACGCCCCGATGGCGCAGCCCGCCCTGCGGGACTGCGACATGGGCCGCTGGCGCGGGCTCACCTTCGCCGAGGCGGCGGCGCGCGAACCGGCCGCCGTCGACGCCTGGCTGGCCGACCCCCGCGCCGCCCCGCACGGCGGCGAACCCCTGCTGGCCTTCATCTCCCGGGTGGGCGGCTGGCTGGACACCCGGCCCGCGCAGGACATCATGGCGATCGTGGCGGTGGCCGAACCGGCGGTCGTCCGGGCGGCGGTGGTCTACGCGCTGAACGCCCCGCCCCGTACGTACTGGTACCTGGACGTCCGCCCGCTCTCCACCGTCACCCTCACCGGCGCCGCAGGGCGCTGGAACCTGCGCCTGGACGCGGGCCCGTGAGGTGGCGCGAGCCGGTGACGTACCGGGGCCGGTGAGGTGACGCGAGCCGGTGACGTACCCGGGCCGGTGAGGTGACGCGGACCGCTGACGTACGGGCCGCGCCCCCCTGAGGTACGGATCCCCTCTCCGCTCAGGCCGCGCCCAGCGTCTCCAGGATCTGCTCCCCGTACTTCGCCAGCTTGTTCTCCCCCACCCCGTTCACCGTGCCCAGCTCCGTCAGTGTCGTCGGGGACAGCACCGCGATCTCCCGCAGTGTCGCGTCGTGGAAGATCACATACGCGGGCACGCCCTGCTCCTTCGCCGACGCGGCGCGCCACGCGCGCAGCGACTCGAACACCGGCACCGCCTCGGCCGGCAGGTCCACCGGAGCCGCGCGGTTCCTGGCCGTCTTCTCCGCCCGCGCCGGGCGAAGCGCGCTCTCGGGCTCCCGCCGCAGGACGACCGGCCGCCGCCCGCCCAGCACCTCCGCGCTCTCGTCCGTGAGTGTCAGCGTCCCGTACTCGCCCTCGACCGCGACGAGGCCCTGCGCCAGCATCTGCCGGGCCACCCCGCGCCATTCCGCCTCGCGCAGCTCGGTGCCGATGCCGAAGACACTCAGCGCGTCGTGGTCGAACTGGATGACCTTCGCGGTCTTCTTGCCGAGCAGGATGTCGGTGATCTGCCCGGCGCCGAACTTCTGGTTGCGCTCCCGCTTGAGCCGTACCACCGTCGAGAGGAACTTCTGCACGGGCACCGTCCCGTCCCAGGACTCCGCCGGGGTCAGGCACGTGTCGCAGTTCCCGCACGCGGTGCTCTTCTGGCCGAAGTACGCCAGCAGGCGCACCCGGCGGCACTCGACCGTCTCGCACAGCGCGAGCATCGCGTCCACGTGCTCGCCCAGCCGCCGCCGGTGCGCGTCGTCGCCCTCCGAGGTCTCGATCATCTTCCGCTGCTGGACGACGTCCTGGAGCCCGTACGCCAGCCACGCCGTGGAGGGCAGCCCGTCGCGCCCGGCGCGGCCGGTCTCCTGGTAGTACCCCTCGACCGACTTCGGCAGGTCGAGGTGGGCCACGAACCGTACGTCCGGCTTGTCGATGCCCATGCCGAACGCGATCGTCGCCACCATCACCAGCCCGTCCTCCCGCAGGAAGCGCGACTGGTTCGCGGCGCGCGTCCCGGAGTCCAGACCCGCGTGGTACGGCAGCGCGTTGACGCCGTTCTTCACCAGGAACTCGGCGGTCTTCTCGACCGACGCGCGCGACAGGCAGTAGACGATCCCCGCGTCCCCGGGGTGCTCGGCGCGCAGCAGTTGCAACAGCTGCTTCTTCGGGTCGTTCTTCGGCGCGATCCGGTACTGGATGTTGGGCCGGTCGAAGCTCGCGACGAAGTGCCGCGCGTCCTGGAGCTTGAGCCGGGACGCGATCTCCGTGTGCGTGGCCTCGGTGGCCGTCGCGGTGAGCGCGATGCGCGGCACGTCCGGCCAGCGCTCGTGCAGCGCGGAGAGGGCGAGGTAGTCGGGGCGGAAGTCGTGGCCCCACTGGGCCACGCAGTGCGCCTCGTCGATCGCGAACAGCGAGATCGTGCCGCGCTCCAGCAGCCGTACGGTCGCCTCCACGCGCAGGCGCTCCGGCGCCAGATAGAGGAGGTCCAGCTCCCCGGCCAGGAACTCCGCCTCCACCAGGCGCCGTTCGTCCATGTCCTGCGTCGAGTTCAGGAACCCGGCCCGCACCCCGAGCGCCCGCAGCGCGTCGACCTGGTCCTGCATGAGCGCGATGAGCGGCGACACCACCACCCCGACCCCTTTGCGGACCAGCGCGGGGATCTGGTAGCAGAGCGACTTGCCGCCGCCGGTCGGCATCAGCACGAGCGCGTCACCGCCGTCGACCACATGGTCGATGATCTCCTGCTGGCTCCCGCGGAAGGAGTCGTAGCCGAAGACGCGGTGCAGCACCCGCAGGGCGTCGCTCGTCCCCGCGTCGCTGATCTCAGGGCCGCCGACCTCAAGGAGGGGGCCGATGTCGGAACCGGTGCCGGAAGTGCTCATTCGCCGAGTCTACGAGGATTGTCGGCCCCGCCTCCCGGCCTGTGGAAAACTCCCGCCCGCACCTGTGGACAACTCCCGGGATTCAGTGATCGGGCAGACGATCAGCCCCGCCGCCCCTTCTCCTCCCGCTCTCTCTCCCGCTCCACCGGGAGCCACAGCTCGGCGTCCGCCTCCGTCCCGTCCGCTGACAGGCGGGTGCGCAAAATCTCCGGCCCGGGGCGGGTGCGGTACGGGTTCGAGGGGAACCACTCCGCGTACACGTCCCGCCACAGGTGCTGGATCGCCTCCGGCACCGGCCCCGAGGCGGTGAAGACCGCCCAGGTGCCGGCCGGGACGGCGAGGGTGGTGGTGCCCTCGGGGGCCGCCGCGGAGGTGATCACCCCGTGGTAGTAGTCGAGTTCGGTGCCCTCGGCGCGGCTGGGGTCCAGGTCGTCGCAGACCGCGACGGTGCCCTGGGGCTCCTGGTCCGACAGTTTCTCCAGGCTCTCCTTCACGCCTGGGTCGATCCCTCGGACGAAATCGATGATGGCCTGGTTCGGTCCCACGTGCACCAGGGGGACCCGGGCCTTGAGGCCGACCACGGTGAAGTCGGGCCTGTCCACGACGCGATAGCGCATGCTGCTGCTTCCTTCGACGGTGAGGCGGAAGGTCAGCCGGGGCTGGGAGACGAGCGCGGCGCCGGTACGGCGGGCCTCGCCGGGGCCGACGCCGTGCACGGCACGGAACGCCCGCGCGAACGCCTCGCCGGAGCCGTACCCGTACCGCACCGCGATCTCCAGCAGCGAGTCACGCCCGCCGAGCACCTCGGCGCCCGCGACGGTGAGCCGCCTGCGCCGTACGTACTCCGAGAGCGGCATGCCCGCGAGCGCGGAGAACATCCGGCGCAGGTGGTACTCGGAGGTCGCCGCGGTGCGCGCGAGCGCCGCCACGTCGACGGCCCCGCCGAGGTCGTCCTCGATCTGCCCCATGGCCCGGTTCAGCCGCTCCAGCATGCCCGGCCCCCCTTCCTCTTGACACCCACCACGCTAGGAGGCGCGTCCCCCGCCGGACCCGACATCCTGTGCCCGTTCCTGTCGGGTACGGAGCCGGCCACCGCCCCCGTCCGGCCCGGCCACCTCCGGCGGCACCTCGACGGGACGGAGCACGGTCAAGGAGTCCTCCTGGCGGGCCACCATGGCGAAGGAGAACCTGTCGATCTCCAGACACAGACCGACGTCGTCGGGGTGACAACCGCTCCGCAGCCCGCCGGCGAGGTCCGCCGCGGCTCGGGACATCCTCGCGCGGCGGAGGTACGGAGCCGGGTCGACCTCGCCTCCTCCCACGCACCGGCCGATGTACTCGGCGCAGGCCAGATCCTCGTCGGCCCGGCCACCCTCGCCGGTGACCACGAACGTCACCGGGCCGGACTCCTCCCCCCGCAGGAACCGCGCGGTCGGGCCCGCCACCACGAAGCTCGCGCACAGGACCAGGGGCGCGCCGGCGACAGCCAACGCGCCCACGGTCCCCGCCGTCGTCTTCTGCACCAGCGTGCGGCCGGCGAAGTCGCGCGACCGGAGCAGACCGGGTGAGTTCACAACGTCGAACCCCGCGGCCGGCGCTCCGTCCTTCAGCGCCAGCCACCCGGAGTGGCGCTCCTTCAAGGCGAGCGCCTCACTCTCCGTCGAGGCCAGAACGATCCTCTCGACGCCACACGCGAAGGCCCAGGCGGCCACGGTGAAGGCGCGCATGACGTCGACGACGACCGCGACCCGGGGAACCCCGCTCAACTCCGGTATACCGACGAAGTGATGATCCATCGCGCCAGTGTGACGCCCCGCGCAGACCGGCTGCTTCTCCCTGAGGAGGGAGTTCATGACGCTGTCGTCGAGGTTGAGGTGGTGCCGTACCAGTTCACCCGGGGTCAGCGCCATCCGCTGGGCCGCACTGACGTCCTCGAAGCGGGGGGCCTTGAACATCTCCAGCAGCTTCAGCGGGGTGTCGCCCGTGTTCTCGATGTAGTGCCCCATGGCGAACTCGAAGCCTCACGCACAACCCGCCAGGTCACCTGCAAACCCGCCAACCGAAGCGCAACGTCACACCGTTCCGCGGGGTCGCCGATAGGGGGCGTTGCATAAAGCTGCGGGGGAACGTATAGTCATGCCATTGCCGAGGAGGGCTCTTCGATGGTGGCACAGACGGTGCGCGTAGCGGTGGCCGGGGCGAGTGGGTACGCGGGTGGGGAGTTGCTGCGGCTGCTCCTCGGGCATCCCGGGGTGCGTGTCGGGGCCCTGACCGGGAACTCCAACGCCGGGCAGACCCTCGGCGCGTTGCAACCGCACCTGCTGCCGCTCGCCGGGCGGGTGCTGGAGGCGACCTCCGCCGAGGTGCTCGCCGGGCACGACGTCGTCTTTCTCGCGCTGCCCCACGGGCAGTCCGCCGCCGTCGCCGAGCAGCTCGGGGACGACGTCCTCGTCATCGACGTCGGCGCCGACTTCCGGCTCCAGGACGCCGCCGACTGGGAGAGGTTCTACGGCTCCCCCCACGCCGGCACCTGGCCCTACGGGCTCCCCGAACTGCCGGGCGCCCGCGCCGCGCTGGAGGGGTCCAAGCGTGTCGCGGTGCCCGGCTGCTACCCCACGGCCGTCTCCCTCGCGCTTTTCCCCGCGTACGGGGCCGGGCTCGCCGAGCCCGAGGCCGTGATCGTCGCCGCGTCCGGCACCTCCGGCGCCGGCAAGGCCGCCAAGCCGCACCTGCTGGGCTCCGAGGTCATGGGGTCCATGTCGCCGTACGGCGTCGGCGGCGGCCACCGGCACACCCCGGAGATCGTCCAGAACCTCAGCGCCGCCGCCGGGGAGCCCGTGACCGTCTCCTTCACCCCCACCCTCGCCCCCATGCCCCGCGGCATCCTCGCCACCTGCTCCGCCAAAGCCAGGCCCGGCACCACCGCCGGGGACGTACGGGACGCGTACGAGAAGGCCTTCGCGGACGAGCCGTTCGTCCACCTGCTCCCCGAAGGACGCTGGCCGGCCACCGCGTCCGTCTACGGTTCCAACGCCGTACAGATCCAGGTCACGTACGACGAACACGCGCACCGCATCATCGCGGTCAGCGCCATCGACAACCTCACCAAGGGCACGGCCGGCGGCGCCCTCCAGAGCATGAACATCGCCCTCGGGCTCCCCGAGGACACCGGACTCTCCACGATCGGAGTGGCACCTTGAGCGTCACCGCAGCGCAGGGATTCACGGCGGCGGGCATCGCCGCCGGGATCAAGGAGAACGGCAACCCGGACCTGGCCCTCGTGGTCAACCACGGCCCCCGCCGCGCCGCCGCCGGTGTCTTCACCTCCAACCGCGTCAAGGCCGCGCCCGTCCTCTGGTCCGAACAGGTCGTCAAGGGCGGGGAGATCTCCGCCGTCGTCCTCAACTCCGGCGGCGCCAACGCCTGTACGGGACCCCAGGGCTTCCAGGACACCCACGCCACCGCCGAGAAGGCCGCCGAGGTGCTGAGCGCGGCGGGCGGTGCCGAGCACAGTGCCGGGGAGATCGCCGTCGCCTCCACCGGGCTCATCGGGCTGCTCCTGCCGATGGACAAGCTCCTGCCCGGCATCGAGAAGGCCGCCGCCGAACTCTCCCCGCACGGCGGCGAGAAGGCCGCCCTCGCCATCAAGACCACCGACACCGTGCACAAGACCGCCGTCGCGGGCGGCGACGGCTGGACCGTCGGCGGCATGGCCAAGGGCGCGGGCATGCTCGCCCCCGGCCTCGCCACCATGCTCGTCGTCCTCACCACCGACGCCGACGTCGAGACCCCCGCCCTGGACACCGCGCTGCGCGCCGCGACCCGTACCACCTTCGACCGGGTCGACTCCGACGGCTGCATGTCCACCAACGACACCGTCCTCCTGCTGGCCTCCGGAGCCTCCGGGGTGACGCCCGCGTACGACGAGTTCGCCGAGGCCGTCCGTACGGTCTGCGCCGACCTCGCCCGGCAGCTCATCGGTGACGCGGAAGGCGCGTCCAAGGACATCAGGATCGAAGTCGTCAACGCCGCGAGCGAGGACGACGCCGTCGAGGTGGGCCGCTCCATCGCCCGCAACAACCTCCTCAAGTGCGCGATCCACGGCGAGGACCCCAACTGGGGCCGGGTGCTGTCCGCCATCGGCACGACCGGCGCGGTCTTCGACCCCGACCGGCTGAACGTCGCCATCAACGACGTCTGGGTCTGCAAGAACGGCTCCGTCGGCGAGGACCGCGACCTGGTCGACATGCGCTTCCGCGAGGTGCGTGTCACCGCCGACCTCGCCGCCGGCGCCGACTCCGCCATCATCTGGGCCAACGACCTCACCGCCGAGTACGTCCACGAGAACAGCGCGTACAGCTCATGACCGACTCGACCGACCTGACCGACGTGACCGACCTCCCCGCCGAGACCGACCCGCCCGCCGTCCCCACCGCCCGCAAGCACACCGCCCTCCCCAAGGCCCAGATCCTCATCGAGGCGCTGCCCTGGCTCACCCGCCACCACGGCAAGACCGTCGTCATCAAGTTCGGCGGCAACGCCATGATCGACGAGGACCTCAAGGCCGCCTTCGCGCAGGACGTCGTCTTCCTCCGCCAGGCCGGCCTCAAGCCGGTCGTCGTGCACGGCGGCGGCCCCCAGATCAGCGCCCAGCTCGACCGGCACGGCCTGGTCAGCGAGTTCAAGGCCGGCCTGCGGGTCACCACGCCGGAAGCGATGGACGTCGTACGGATGGTCCTCGCCGGACAGGTCCAGCGCGAGCTCGTCGGCCTGCTCAACCAGCACGGCCCGCTCGCCGTCGGCATGACCGGCGAGGACGCCCACACCATCACCGCCGTCCAGCACCGCCCCCTGATCGACGGCGAGCTGATCGACATCGGCCGGGTCGGCGAGATCACCGCCATCGACACCGGCGCCATCGAGGCGCTGCTCGGCGACGGCCGGATCCCGGTCATCTCCTCCATCGCCCGCAGCGCCGACGACGGCCACGTCTACAACGTCAACGCCGACACCGCCGCCGCGGCCCTCGCCGCCGCCCTCGGCGCCGAGACGCTGATGGTCCTCACCGACGTCGAGGGCCTGTACGAGGACTGGCCGAACAGCGACGACGTCATCAGCAGGCTCACCGCGAGCCAGCTGGAGAAGCTGCTGCCCGAGCTGTCCAGCGGCATGGTGCCCAAGATGGAGGGCTGCCTGCACGCCGTACGCAACGGAGTCACCACCGCCCGGGTCCTCGACGGGCGCGTCCAGCACTCGATCCTGCTGGAGATCTTCACGGACGAAGGCATCGGCACGATGGTCGTGCCGGACGCCCCGCAGGACCCCGTGACACACGACGTCACACACGACATCACACACGACATCACACACGAAGCAGCGGCCGAAGGGGGAGCACGGTGAGTACGGTGACCGGCAACGAGGAACTCGTAGGGCGCTGGCGGGGCGTCATGGCGGACAACTACGGGACGCCGCGGCTGTCCCTGGTCCGGGGCGAGGGCACCACCGTCTGGGACGCCGACGGCACGCCGTACACCGACTTCGTCGGCGGGGTCGCCGTCAACGCGCTCGGCCACGCCCACCCGGCCGTCGTCGAGGCGGTCTCCCGCCAGATCGCGTCGCTGGGCCACGTCTCCAACCTCTTCGTCGCCGAGCCGCCCCTCGCGCTCGCCGAACGCCTGATCCAGCTCGCCGGCCGCCCCGGCCGGGTGTTCTTCTGCAACTCCGGCGGCGAGGCCAACGAAACCGCCTTCAAGATCGGCCGGCTGACGGGCCGTCCGCACATGGTCGCCACCACCGGGGGCTTCCACGGCCGGACGATGGGCTCGCTCGCCCTCACCGGCCAGGAGCCGAAGCGGACCCCCTTCCTCCCGCTGCCCGGCGACGTCACGCACGTCCCCTTCGGCGACGTGGAGGCGCTGCGGGCCGCGGTCACCGAGGAGACCGCGTTCGTGATCGTCGAGCCGATCCAGGGCGAGATCGGCGTCGTCGTCCCGCCCAAGGGCTACCTGGAGGCGGCCAGGGAGATCACCCGCGCCACCGGCACGCTGCTCGTCCTGGACGAGGTGCAGACGGGGATCGGCCGGACGGGCCACTGGTTCGAGCACCTCGCCCACCAGGGTGTCGAGCCCGACGTCGTCACCCTCGCCAAGGGCCTCGGCGGCGGGCTGCCGCTCGGCGCGGTCCTCGCGTTCGGCGAGACCGGCGACCTGCTGCGGCCCGGCCACCACGGCACGACGTTCGGCGGCAACCCCGTCGCCTGCGCCGCCGCGCTTGCCGTCCTCGACACGCTGGCCGCCGGCGGCCTCCTCGACCAGGTGAAGCGGCTCGGCGAGCGGCTGCGCGACGGGATCGAGGGGCTCGGCCACCCGCTGGTCTCCCACGTCCGTGGCGCGGGCCTGCTCCTGGGTATCGTGCTCACCGGGCCGCTCGCACCGCAGGTGCAGCGGGCGGCCCAGGACGCCGGTCTCCTGGTGAACGCGCCCGCCCCCGACGTCGTACGACTGATGCCCCCACTGATCATCGGCGACAACGAGGTGGACAGGTTCCTCCAGCTCCTGCCCGGTGTCCTCGACACGGCTACGGGGACGGACGATCCGGGGAAATGAGACAACGATGACCGAGGCCCAGGAACCGGAGCAGGGCGGGCAGTCCGTGCCGCAGACACGGACGGCCCGGCACCGCCGGATCGTCGACATCCTGAACCGGCAGCCGGTGCGCTCCCAGAGCCAGCTGGCGAAACTGCTCGCGGACGACGGGCTGAACGTCACCCAGGCGACGCTCTCGCGCGACCTCGACGAACTGGGCGCGGTGAAGATCCGCAACACCGGCGGTGAGCTGATCTACGCCGTGCCGAGCGAGGGCGGATACCGCACGCCCCACGCCCCGCTGGGCGAGTCGGCCAAGGAGGAGCGCATGCGGCGCCTCTCCGGCGAACTCCTCATCTCCGCCGAGGCGTCGGCGAACCTGGTGGTCCTCCGTACGCCGCCGGGCGCCGCGCAGTTCCTCGCGTCGGCCATTGACCAGGCCGAACTGAGCGACGTCCTGGGCACGATCGCGGGGGACGACACGCTGATGCTGATCAGCCGCGACCCGGCGGGCGGGCAGGCGTTGGCGGAACACCTGCTGAAGCTGGCGCAGAACGACCGCTGAGCGGGGCGGGCCCGGGCCCCGACCGGGTGCGGGCTCCGGTGGGCTCGGAGCGGTACGGGCTCCGAGGCGGTACGGGCCCCGTCGCGGTACGGGCTCCGCTCCCGTCACGCGAATTCCTCGACGGTTCACGGTCACGTCACGGCGGGGATGATCACCCCGCCCGCCGGTCGCGCACAGTGGGTGCCCTCGCCCACCCGCCCCCCGACGCACCGGAGTTCCCCCATGCGTACCCGATGGACGTCCCTGGCCGGTGTCGCGGCCGCCGCCGCACTGACGGTCACGGCCGCGGCGGTCCCCCTTCTCGTCGAGCACGGGCGCACCGCCACCACCGCCCCCGTCGCGTCCCACCGGGCGGCCCCGGCCATCGACCGGATCCACGCCTCGTACCTGGACCACCGGCCCGGCGCCCCCGTCATGGTCGTCGCCCACCGCGGCTACTGGCGGGGCGCGCCGGAGAACTCGCTCCGGGCCGTCGACCTGGCGGTCGCCAAGGGCGCCGAGGTGGTCGAGATCGACGTACAGCGCACAAAGGACGGCCAGTTGGTCCTCATGCACGACGACACGGTGAACCGCACCACCGACGGCACCGGCCGGGTGGCCGACCTGACGCTCGACCAGATCAAGGCCCTCCGGCTGCGGGCCGGACTCGGCGGCGCGCAGGCCGCGCTCACCGGTGACCGGGTGCCGACGCTCGCCGAGGCGCTGGCGGCAGTCCAGGGCCGGGCGATGGTCAACCTCGACAAGGGCTGGGCCTTCCGGGACCAGGAATACGAACTCCTCGCCGGCCTGGGCATGCTGGACCACGCCATCTTCAAGAGCTCCGCCCCCGTTCCCGAGGTGCAGGCGTTCCTCGACAAGGACCGGCGCATCCTCTACAGCCACGTGGTGGACGACGCGAACGCGTCGAGCGTCGGAACGTTCACCGGCCGGAAGCCCCAGTCGTACGAACTCATCTTCGACCGCCTCACCGACCCGCAGATCCAGCCCGCCGCGACCGCGAAGGCGGCGGCGCTGGGGCGCGTGTGGGTCAACACCATGTGGTACGGGCTGGCCGCCGGCTACACCGACGAGGCGTCGCTCGTCGACCCGGCCCGCGGCTGGGCCCCGGTGACCGACCGGCACGGCGCCTCGATGATCCAGACCGACAACCAGGAGCAGCTGCTCGACTGGCTGGAGGCCCGCCGCCGCCACGCGCCGTGGCCCGTCGTCCCGGCCGGCGCGGTGCGGGTGCAGGCCGAGGACTACTCCTTCGGGGGCAAGGACGCCGGCTACCACGACACGGAGGACGACAACAAGGGCGGCGCGGCGCGGAAGTACGAGGGCGTGGACCTCTGCGACCAGGCCGGTGCGCTGGTCATGTGCTGGATCCGCGCCGGGGAATGGGTCAGGTACGAGGTGACCGTGCCCAGGACGGACGACTACCGGGTGTCGGTGCGGGTCTCGTGCCCGTACAGCCCCGCCGGAAGGTTCACGCTCAGCTTCGACGGGCGCCCGGCCACCACCCCTTCGGACGTACGGAACACCACCTCGCACGACGCATTCGAGCTCCAGGCCGTCGCGGGCGAGCAGCGTCTCACCCGGGGCACGCACGCGTTCGTCGTACGGATGGACGACGCGGCCTACCAGAACTTCAACATCGACTACTTCCAGTTCGACCGCGCCTGATACGGGCCCGGTCCGAACAGCCGTACCGCAAGCGGGTCCTCGCCCAGGAACGCCCGCAACTCCGACCGGTCGGGGGCGGTCGCGGGCCCCCGGCGGGTCACCGCGTACGCCGCCGCCGCGTTCGCGCCCCGGACCGCCGTCAGCGGGTCGCACCCCTGGGCCAGCAGCGCCAGGAACGCGCCGACGTGCGCGTCCCCCGCGCCGTTGCTGTCGACGGCGCGCACCGGGAAGCCGGGCACCCGCACCGGCTCCAGCTCCGCATGAGACCCCCCGCCCGCCGCCAGCCAGCAGCCGTCCTTGTCCACCCGTACGAGCACCCCGCCCCCCGGAGCCAGCCGCTCACGCAGCGCGGCCGCGGCCGCGCGGGGGTCGTCGAGCCCCGACATCAGCCGGGCCTCGCGGGCGTTGGCGCTCAGCCAGTCGGTCCGGGCCAGCACCGGCGCGAGCACCGCCTCCGGGATGTCGGCGACCAGCGGGGCCGGGTCGAGGCACACGACGATCTCCGGGGGCAGCAGCGCGGTGAACCGGGCCAGCAGCGGGCCGTTCACCGGCATGACGAGCCCGTAGCCGGAGAGCTGCACCAGATCGCCGGGCCGCAGCCGCCCCGCCACCGCCGCGACGTCGGCCTCCGTCATCTCCGCGTCCACGCCGAAACTGGTGACGAAGGTACGTTCGCCGCCCGCCTCGACCAGCGCGACGGTGAAGCCCGTATCGCCGTCGGCGCGGGCCGGCAGCACCACCCCGATGTCCTCGGCGGCGAGCGCCTCACGGACGAGATCACCGTACGGGCCGGTGCCGTGCAGCCCGGCGAACACGGATTCCGTCCCGAGGCGGCGGGCCGCGACGAGCGTGTTGAAACCGCCGCCCGCCGTCAGCTCCGTACGCGTCCCGATGACATCGCCGCCCCGCTCGGGCAGCGCGGGGATCTCGATCACGAGATCGGCGATGACGTTCCCCGCGAGGACGACACGGGGGCCGCCGGCCTCCCGGCCCGCGCCCGCGCTCACCGCCCCGCCCCCTGGTGTGCGCTTCGCAGGGCGAGCAGCCGTACGACCAGAGGCTCCAGGTCCAGGCCGTTGACCGTACGGAGCGTGGCGACCGCCTCGCGAGGGAGCGCCGCGAACCCCGCGACCGACCCGGCGACCGCGCCCGCGATCGCGCCGATCGTGTCGCTGTCCCCGCCCAGGCCGGCCGCGAGCAGAGCGGCCCGCCACGGGTCCCCGGCCGCCGCGGTCACCACCGCGAAGGCGGCGGGCACCGACTCCTGGCTGGCCACGCTCGTCCCGACGAGGGCCACGATCCGGTCCAGCGCCGCCGCGTCCGGCAGGTCCCGCACCAGCGCGCGGGCCCACTCGATCCGGGACGCGATGTCGGCCCCCGCGACCCAGTGCCCGCGCCTCGCGCCCGCCCGGGCCGCCCCGACCGCCGCCGTCACGGCCTCCTCCAGCGTCCCCCCGGCCACCCCGGTGCTCACGGCCGCCGCGACGGCGGCCGCGCCCGCGATGCCGACCGTCGTGTCATGCGTGACCTGGCAGGACTCCACGACCCGGTCGAGGAAGTCCGCCGCCGGCGTGACCGGGAAGGCGATCCCGACGGGCGTGACCCGCATCGCGGCGCCGTTCGTGGAGCCGTACCGCCCCGCCTCCTCCGGCGGCACCCCGCGCGCCACCGCGTCCAGCGCGGCCTTGGTGGACGGGCCGAGCAGGTCCAGGGAGCCCTTGGCGCGCATCTCCGCCTCCCAGGCCAGCAACTCCCGGGCGAGACGCGACGGATCGATCCGCCCCCGGCCCTCGTCGATCAGCCGGCCGACGAGCAAGGCCTGGTCGGTGTCGTCGGTGACCGTGCCCGCCGGCATCCCCGCGCTGACCGGGTTGCCGGGCCGGGCGGCCTCGAAACCGGAGACGGTGCCGTAGACCCGTACGACCTCCTCCCGCGACATCATCTGCGTGGGCATGCCGAGGGCGTCGCCCAGGGCGAGTCCGTAGTACGCGCCCAGGGCGCGGTCCAGCTGACCGGTCACAGGCGGGTCTCCTCGATCGCGAGCGCTGCTCCCCGGCTCACAACAGGTTCTCCTCGGCTCACGAGAGGCCTTCCCGTCCCGCGCGGACGCGCAGTTCGAACCGGGCGGGGTCGAGCAGGCTGGTGATCTGTTCCACGACCGAGCCGTCGGCGGCCCGGAAGACCTGGGCGAGGTGGAGGAAGGACGTCCCGGGGGAGCGGCGCAGAACGACGGCGTCCGCCGCGTCGAGCGCCCGCACCGAGACCCGCCCGTCCGCGCTCCGCCGTATCCGGCCGGCGGCGACGAGGGCCCGGTTCAGCGAGCCGCCGTCCAGCCCCCGCTCCGGGAGTCCGGCGAGCGCGCCGACGGCGGGGACCCTGCTGCGTTCGAGCGAGACACCCTGCCCGCCGGGGAGCCGCCGGACGCGGTCCAGGGCGACGAAGGCGCTGGATTCCGTGCCCAGTTCGTCGGCCAGCCGCTGGTCCGTCACGTCCTCGAAGCAGAGGATCTCCGTGGACAGCTCGGTGTCCTGGCCGGTCAGCGCGTGGGTCCAGCCGAGGGGGTGGTCGAGCGGTGTCCCGTCGAAGGTGACGAACGAGCCTATGCCCGCATGTGTGGAGATCAGCCCCTGCTCGCCGAGGACCTGGAGCGCCTGGCGCAGGGTCGTACGGCTCACGGCGAACCGCTGGGTGAGCGCGTGCTCGCCGGGGAGCCTGCTGCCGTCGGAGTGGACCCCGGCGCGGATCTCGTCGGCGAGGACGCGGGCGATGCGGTGGTGTTTGTGAACCTGTCCAGGCATGTATGAAGCCTAAGGGGACGAGTCCTTCCGGTCCAGACGGTCCGGTGAAGCGCCGGACCGCTCGTCTCAGTAACGCGTGATCCCCGTCCCGCCCGCCCGCGTCCCCACCGCCAGGCGCGGCTCCCGCCGCGGATCCGCCCAGGCCAGGATGCGGCGCATCGCGCCGGCCGGTACGGACACACAGCCGGCCGTCGCGCCCCTGCCGTTCACGTGCAGGAAGATCCCGGCGCCCCGGCCACGGACCGGCCGCTCGTAGTTGTACCCGGTCACCAGGGCGTGGGCGTACTGCGTCGGATAGTCGGCCAGCCGCTCGGACTCGGCCGCACGGCAGTCCTCCGGCAGCCCCTCGACCCAGCGGTTGTACGACCGTGACGCGGTGTCCTCGCACCACCAGGACCTCTTCGTCACCCGCCGGTAGGTGTACGACGTACCGGCGGGCGCCGCCGCGACCCCGAAGGCGTACGGCAGGTCGAAGAGCCCGGTCGGGGTGGTCGAGGTGCCCTGCTCGCGGCGCGCTCCGTCGACCAGCCCGTTGGCCCCGAAGCGCGCGTCCGCGGAACCGGCGGCCACCCACCGCCCGCCGCGCAGGTCCCACCAGGTCAGCCGGCCGGTGGTGGACCGGAGGCCGGGCGCCTCCGCCGTGATCAGCTGACTGCCGCCGCCGGTGTCCGCCATGCGCGCGGGGAGCGGGAGCGGCGGGGGCGCCGGGGCCCGTCCGGCGGGCGCGGGCCCGGCGCCCGTGGCGGCGGTCACGGCGAGCAGTGCGGCGGCGAGGGCCAGGACCTTCCGGCCGTACGAGAAGACGGAGCGCATGCTCAGGACGGTACGGGCCCGCCTCCCCGCCGTCCCCCCGGAAGCCGCCGCCCTCACCCGTACGAGACCCCGGCCCCCCGTACGGACGGTCAAGCGGTCCGGGCGGGCAGGGGCAGCGGCAGTGCGGGCAGCCCGTCCAGGCTCACCCCCACGTGGTCCTTCTTCTCGCAGTACGCCGCGAACTCGTCGTCCGTCTTCCGGCCGAAGTGCTCCGCGTGCTGCGTGCGCTCCTCCCGGTAGTCCATGAACGGCACCGCGAAGCCGCACGCGTCACTGATCCGCACCGCGTGGACGACGATCACGGCCCGCGCCGAGGGGCCGTCCGCGTCCGCGAAGCGCGGAATGTACTCCGCCCAGCGAGGATCGTCCCGGAAGATCGCCTCGCCCCTGCCGTGCACCCGCAGCACCTTCGGCGGGCCGCTGAACGCGCACCACATCAGCGTGATGCGGCCGTTCTCCCGGACGTGCGCGAGGGTCTCGGCGCCGCTGCCGCCGAAGTCGAGATAGGCGAGCGTCTCCTCGTCGAGCACGACGAGGCTGCCCGCGCGCCCCTTGGGGGAGAGGTTGACGTGTCCGTCGGCCGCCAGGGGAGCGGTGGCGGTGAAGAAGACGGGCTGTTCCTCGATGAAGGTGCGTATCCGGCCGTCGATCCGTTCGTAGAGCTTTCCCATGCCACGATTGTCCCCGGTACCCCCGGCTCCGGGGAGGTGGCACCCGTACCCCACGGCCCTCACGAGGCACTTTGACAAACCATACGGTCCACTGCATAGTTATACCCATCAGTGAATGCACCGTAAGGAGAAACCCGTGACCGAGCGCGTCGTACTCGCCTACTCGGGCGGCCTGGACACCTCTGTCGCCATCGGCTGGATCGCCGAGGAGACGGGCGCCGAGGTCATCGCCGTTGCCGTGGACGTCGGCCAGGGCGGCGAGGACCTGGACGTCATCCGCAAGCGCGCGCTCGCCTGCGGTGCGGTCGAGGCCGAGGTCGCGGACGCGAAGGACGAGTTCGCCGAGGAGTACTGCCTCCCGGCGATCAAGGCCAACGCGCTCTACATGGATCGCTACCCGCTGGTCTCGGCCCTCTCCCGGCCCGCGATCGTCAAGCACCTCGTGGCCGCCGCGCACAAGCACGGCGCCGGCATCGTCGCCCACGGCTGCACCGGCAAGGGCAACGACCAGGTGCGGTTCGAGGCCGGCATCTCCGCGCTCGGCCCCGACCTCAAGTGCATCGCGCCCGTCCGCGACTACGCGATGACGCGGGACAAGGCGATCGCCTTCGCCGAGAAGGCGAACCTCCCGATCGCGACCACCAAGAAGTCCCCGTACTCCATCGACCAGAACGTCTTCGGGCGCGCCGTCGAGACGGGCTTCCTGGAGGACATCTGGAACGCGCCGATCGAGGACATCTACGAGTACACGCAGAACCCGTCCCTCCCGCGCGAGGCCGACGAGGTCGTCATCTCCTTCAAGGAGGGCGTCCCGGTCGCCCTCGACGGCAGGCCCGTCACCGTCCTCCAGGCGATCCAGCAGCTCAACGAGCGGGCCGGCGGCCAGGGCATCGGCCGGATCGACATCGTCGAGGACCGGCTCGTGGGCATCAAGTCCCGTGAGGTGTACGAGGCTCCCGGCGCGATCGCCCTGATCACCGCCCACCAGGAGCTGGAGAACGTCACCGTCGAGCGCGAGCTGGCCCGCTACAAGCGGCAGGTCGAGCAGCGCTGGGGCGAGATGGTCTACGACGGCCTGTGGTTCTCGCCGCTCAAGCGCGCCCTGGACGGCTTCATCAACGAGGCGAACCAGCACGTCACCGGCGACATCCGGATGACCCTGCACGGCGGGCGCGCCGTCGTCACCGGCCGGAGGTCCGAGGAGTCGCTGTACGACTTCAACCTCGCCACGTACGACTCGGGCGACACGTTCGACCAGTCCAAGGCGCAGGGCTTCATCGAGATCTTCGGCCTCTCGTCGAAGATCGCCGCCAAGCGCGACCTGGTCTGACCTTCCCCGTTCCCCCAACCGCACGGCAGCCGCCTCCCCGTTCCTCCGTGGCGGGGAGGCGGTGGCACTTCCCGATCCCTCCGAGGAGCAGCAGTGAGCAGCAACAAGGGTGATGTCCGGCTCTGGGGCGGCCGTTTCGAAGACGGCCCCTCCGCGGCGCTGGAGGCGTTGTCGGCGTCCGTCCACTTCGACTGGCGGCTCGCCCCGTACGACATCGCCGGCTCCCGCGCCCACGCCCGCGTCCTCCACAGGGCGGGGCTGCTCACCGCCGACGAGCTGACCCGGATGCTCGACGGGCTCGACCGGCTCGAATCCGACGTCGCCGACGGCTCGTTCACCGGCACGGTCGCCGACGAGGACGTCCACACCGCCCTGGAGCGGGGCCTCCTGGAGCGGCTCGGCGCCGACCTCGGCGGCAAGCTGCGGGCCGGCCGGTCCCGCAACGACCAGGTCGCCACGCTCTTCCGGATGTACCTGCGCGACCATGCCCGGATCATCGGCGGCCTGATCACCGACCTCCAGAGCGCGCTGGTCGGCCTCGCCGAGGCCCACCAGTCCGTCGCGATGCCGGGCCGTACGCACCTCCAGCACGCCCAGCCCGTCCTCTTCGCGCACCACGTCCTCGCGCACGTCCAGTCGCTCTCGCGGGACGCCGAGCGGCTGCGGCAGTGGGACAAGCGCACGGCGGTCTCGCCGTACGGCTCCGGCGCGCTGGCCGGCTCCTCCCTCGGCCTCGACCCCGAGGCGGTCGCCGCCGAACTGGGCTTCGAGCGCGGCTCGGTGGGCAACTCCATCGACGGCACGGCCTCCCGTGACTTCGTCGCCGAGTTCGCCTTCATCACCGCGATGATCGGCGTCAACCTCTCGCGGATCGCGGAGGAGGTCATCCTGTGGAACACGAAGGAGTTCTCCTTCGTCACCCTCCACGACGCCTTCTCCACCGGCTCGTCGATCATGCCGCAGAAGAAGAACCCGGACATCGCGGAGCTGGCGCGCGGCAAGTCCGGCCGGCTCATCGGCAACCTGACCGGCCTGCTGGCCACGCTCAAGGCGCTGCCGCTCGCGTACAACCGCGACCTCCAGGAGGACAAGGAGCCGGTCTTCGACTCCTGCGACCAACTGGAAGTGCTGCTCCCGGCGTTCACCGGCATGATGGCGACCCTGACCATCAACCGCACGCGGATGGAGGAGCTGGCCCCGGCCGGTTTCTCGCTCGCCACGGACATCGCGGAGTGGCTGGTCCGGCAGAACGTGCCGTTCCGGGTGGCCCACGAGGTCGCGGGGGAGTGCGTCAAGGAGTGCGAGGCGCTGGGCATCGAGCTGGACCAGCTCACGGACGACCAGTTCGCCAAGATCTCCGAGCACCTCACGCCGGACGTGCGGTCGGTCCTCAACGTGCCGGGCTCGCTGGCGTCCCGCAACGGGCGGGGCGGTACGGCGCCGTCGGCGGTGGCGGTGCAACTCTCCGAGCTCAAGGCCGACCTGGTGATCCAGCACGCGTGGGCGACGGCGAAGCGCTAGCCGCCCGTACGTCCGTACATCCGTACGCCCGTCAGTAGTCCTACAGCGCCGCCGCCCAGTCCGCGAGCGCGTCGAAGTCCGGTCGGATCAAGCCGATCCGGGGATCGATGTGCAGCAACAGGGCGGCGGCGAGGTGTTTTTCCGCCACCCACTCGTGGTCGAACGTGGTGATGTCGTCGTCGACCCAGGCGAACGGCCGCCCCGCCGCGTACTCCAGGATGTACTGCGTCTTCCAGAAGGTCCCGCGAGGGGCCCTTCCGTGCATCTGGGGCCAGTCGATGTAGGGGAGTTCGGGCAGCCCGAGGTGCGGTCCTATCCAGTCGTTCGCCCCGCCCTTCCAGGTGGTGGCCCAGACGAGGTCGAACCACTCGGTGAGCGCGAGCAGTTCCACGCCGTGCTCGGGGTTGAGCCAGACCCGGAGCGCCTGGGTCTCGGTCCAGCCGGTGGGCCGCATGTGATGGGTGGCGTACCCCGCGGGCCGTTGTGTCGCCTTGGCCGCATACGGATTGAGCGGCCCGTCCACGTCGATGAGCAGCAGTGGCTTCATCCCACCATGATCGCGAACGGGGCCCCGTGAGGGGAAGGGGCCCGTGCGGGAGGGCCACGTCGATGCGGTGAGACGCTGGTGTCTCACTTGGGTTATGCTCGTCTCATGACTGTGGACCGTGACCAGGTGCTCCGTACCGCCGCCGCGCTGCTCACCCGTAAAGCGACCGCCACCATGGACGAGGTCGCCCGGGCCGCCGGGATCGGGCGGGCGACGCTTCACCGGCACTTCGCCGGGCGGGACGCGCTGGTCAAGGCGCTGGAGGAGCGGGGCATCCAGGAGTTCGAGGCGGCGCTCGACACCGCGCGGCTGGACGAGGGCGGGGCGGGGGAGGCGCTGCGCCGCCTTGTCGCCGCCGTCGAACCGTCCGCCGGGCTCCTCGCCTTCCTCGTCACCGAGAACCAGCTCTTCGAGGGCGAGGTCGACGAGGGGTGGAACCGCCTCGACGCCCACGTCTCCGCGCTCTTCCGGCGCGGCCAGGAGGAGGGCGAGTTCCGGATCGACCTCACTCCCGCCTGGCTGACCGAGGCCCTCTACGCGCTGATCGGGGCCTGCGCCTGGTCCGTCCAGGACGGACGGGTCGCGGCCAAGGACTTCACCCATATGACCACCGAGCTGCTGCTCGGCGGAGCACGACGGAGCACGGAGAAATGACCACCACCGCCCCCCACCTGTTGACGACCCCGGCCGGTCCGGCGGAACCGGGCGCACCGCTGTCCCGCGCGGCCCGGTGGGTCGCGCTGGCCGTGCTGGTCCTCGCCGTCCTCCTCGTGGCCGTCGACGCGACGGTCCTCGGCCTCGCCACGCCGTTCCTCAGCGAGGATCTCCGGCCCACCGGCACGCAGTTGCTCTGGATCGGCGACATCTACTCGTTCGTCATCGCCGGTCTCCTCGTCTCGATGGGCAGCCTCGGCGACCGCATCGGGCGCAAGAAGCTCCTGCTGATCGGCGCGACCGCGTTCGGCGGGGTCTCCGTGCTGACCGCGTACGCGTCGAGCCCGGAGATGATGATCGCCGCGCGGGCCCTGCTCGGCGTGGCCGGCGCGACCCTGATGCCGGCGACCCTCGCGCTGATCCGCAACATCTTCCCCGACCCGAGGGAGCGCAGCCTCGCCGTCGGCGTCTGGGGCGCGACGGCCTCCGCCGGCGCCGCCGTGGGGCCCGTGGTGGGCGGGTTCCTGCTCGAGCACTTCTGGTGGGGCTCGGTCTTCCTGATCAACCTGCCCGTGATGGCGGTCCTGGTGGTCGTCGGGGTCAGACTGCTCCCCGAGTCCAAGGACCCGTCCCCGGGCCCCTGGGACCTGACCAGCGTGGTGCTGTCCCTGGTCGGGGTGATCGGGGTGGTGTACGCGGTGAAGGAGACGGCCGCGCACGGGATGCGCGGGGAGGCCGCGGCGGCCGGGGTGGCCGGCGCCGCCGCGCTCTTCTGGTTCGTACGGCGTCAACTCACCCTGCCGAGGCCCCTGCTGGACATGCGGCTCTTCCGCGGCCGGGGCTTCTCGGGGGCGGTGCTGGCGGACCTGCTGACCATCCTGGGGCTGTCGGGCCTGGTGTTCTTCCTGTCGCAGTTCTTCCAACTGGTCCAGGGCCGGGCCCCGTTGGAGGCGGGCCTGGCCGAACTGCCCGCCGCCCTGGGGGCGGTGGGCGCCGGTCTGCTGGCGGGGGTGATGGCCCGCCGGTACTCGGTACGGTCCGTGGTGGCCGGCGGCCTCGCGGCGATCGGGCTGGCGCTGGCGGCCCTGACCGGGCTCAGCCAGTCCACGGGCTATCCGGTGCTGGGCGCGGTGCTGCTGGTGGTGGGCGTCGGCGCGGGCCTCTCCTTCACGGTCACGGCTGACGTCATCCTGGCGGGCGTCCCCAAGGAGCAGGCGGGTGCGGCCTCCGCGGTGTCGGAAACGGCATACGAACTGGGCGCGGCGCTGGGGATCGCGCTGCTCGGCTCGATCGTCACGGGCGTCTACCGCGACTTCGCCACGCCCCCGGGGGTGCCGGCGGACGCGGCGAGGGCCGCGCACGAGTCCCTGGGCGGCGCGGCGGACGCGGCGTCGACCCTCCCACCCACCCAGGCCACGGCGCTGGTGGGAGCGGCCCAGGACGCGTTCACGGAGGGCATGCGTCTGGCGGCGGGCGCGGGTGCGGTGGTGCTGCTGGGGGCGTCGGTGGCGGCGTTCTTCCTGCTGCGCGGCGAGAAACTGGACGGCTGACGCGAGCCCACCCCGTCCCTGGCCGGGACCAGGTCGGGTGCGCCCGTCCGGGGCCCCGGGTCCGTCCTCAAGCGCCGGACGGGCTGAGGCAGGCGTTCCCGGCCGGGACCGGGTTGGCTGCGCCCGTCCCCGTGCGGGGGTCCGTCCTCAAACGCCGGACGGGCTGGGGTGGGCGTTCCTGGCACGCCGAAGATGCGCGGCGTCCCCACCCAGCCTCGCGCGGACGCGCCTACGCCGCCTTCGCCTTGCTCGCGTACATGTCCACGTACTCCTGCCCCGACAGCTCCATGACCTCCGCCATCACCGAGTCCGTCACCGCCCGCAGCACGTACCGGTGCCGGTCCATGCCCTCGTAGCGGGAGAACTCCATCGGCTTCCCGAAGCGGACCGTCACCTTGCCCGAGCGCGGCATCCCCTTGCCGTCGGGCTGGAGCTTGTCCGTGCCGATCATCGCGAACGGCACCACCGGCGCCCCCGTCTCCAGGGTCAGCCGCGCGATGCCCGTACGGCCCCGGTACAGCCGGCCGTCGGGGGAGCGGGTGCCCTCCGGGTAGATGCCGAAGATCTTGCCCTCGTCCAGCAGCCGGCGCCCCGTCATCAGCGCCGCCACCCCGCCGTGCCCGCCGTCGCGGTCCACCGGGATCATGCCGACGCCGGTGAAGAACCAGGCCATCAGCCGGCCCTTGACGCCCTTGCCCGTGACGTATTCGTCCTTCCCGATGAAGAAGACCTGCCGGTCGCAGACCAGCGGAAGGATCATCGAGTCGATGAACGTCAGGTGGTTGCCCGCGAGGATCACGGGCCCGCTCGCGGGAATGTGCTCGGCGCCCTCCACGCGGGTACGGAACATCAGGCGCACGAGCGGGCCGAGCACTGCCTTGATGAGCGCGAAGCGGGACAACAGATCCTCCGGCGTCGTGAAACGGTCGTCGTGAATGGTCGCGGTGAATGGTCGTCGTGGACGGTCTCCGTGCAGGTGAGGACGATACTCGCGGGTCAGGGGTCACCGCACGTCGGGTTCATCGACTCGATACCCAGTGTTGACGTGAGTTCGCGTCACGTTTGTGTGCCATCTGCCGTACGGAGGGGAGGAAAGCCTACGCTCGGGCCCCGTCGGACAGGTCTTGACAGGTGCGGGACATCAGGGACATCACCTCCGCGGGAACATTCCCGGGAACACACCAAGGAGCGTTCATGACACAGGGTGCGCGGCACACGCCCGGACGGCGGACCGTACTGGGAGCGGCGGTGCTCGGCTCGGCGGCCCTGGCACTGCCCACGGCGGCGGCCACGGCGGCCCAGGCCACGGAGCGCGGCCACGGCTCGTCCGGCGCGGAGCTGCCCGTCCCGACGATCGTCGGCCACCGCGGGTCCAGCGGCTACCGGCCCGAGCACACCCTCGGCTCGTACCAGCTCGCCCTCGACCTCGGCGCGCACGTGATCGAGCAGGACCTGGTCCCCACCAAGGACGGCCACCTGATCTGCCGTCACGAGAACGACATCACGGCCACCACCGACGTCGCCGACCACCCGGAGTTCGCCGGCCGCAGGACCACGAAGGTCGTCGACGGCACCAGCATCACCGGCTGGTTCACCGAGGACTTCACGCTCGCCGAGATCAAGACGCTCCGCGCGAAGGAGCGCATCCCGGCCGTCCGCCAGCGCAACACCCTGTACGACGGCCACTGGGAGGTCCCCACCTTCGAAGAGGTCCTGCGCTGGGCCGACGCCGAGGGCCGCCGCCGGGGCCGTCCCGTCTGGCTGTACGTCGAGACCAAGCACCCCACGTACTTCCGGGGCGTCGGCCTCGCCCTGGAGGACCGCCTCGCGAAGCTCCTGCGCCGGTACGGGCGGGACCGCAAGGACTCCCCGCTGCTGCTCCAGTCCTTCGAGCCGAGCAGCATGCAGAAGATGGCGAAGCTCGTCGGCACGCGGCGTGTGGTCCTGCTCGACGCGGCCGCGACGCGCCCCTGGGACTTCCGGGTCGCCAACGACCCCCGTACGGTCGCCGACCTGGTCACCCCCGCCGGCCTCAAGTGGATCGCGTCCTTCGCGCAGGGCATCGGCCCGACGCTGGACCTGATCATCCCCAGGGACGCCACGGGCAAGCTGGGCACGCCGACGACGCTGGTACGGGACGCGCACGCGAAGCACCTGATCCTGCACCCGTACACGATGCGCAACGAGAACTCGTTCCTGCCGGCCGACTTCCGGCGCGGCACGGACCCGAACGCGTACGGCGACGCCTTCGGCGCCTTCCAGGTCTGGTTCGAACAGGGCATCGACGGCATCTTCACCGACAACCCGGACACGGGCCTGCTGGCCCGCGAGGACTTCCTCGCCCGCTGAACCGGGAGGCGCCGGGTGGTCCCCCGCCCGGCGCCGACGCCGTCGGCAGGTAAGGGGCCCTGAGGGCCGCCCGGCGTCCCCGTCAGCCGCCCGCCCCGGCGTGACCCGGTCGGGTGACAGCCCCGGCGGGGGGGCAACCGGTGGCGGGCGGTCGTACGTCCCGCGCAGCATGACGACCGCCGACACGGCCCCCGGCCGCGAAGACCTGTTCCACGCCCTGCGGCCGCTCGTCGCCGCCGAGGCCGGGGCCGAGGCGCCCGGCGCCGCCGTCGAGGCGCGCGACCTCGAACAGGCGGTGTGGGTGCGGCTGCTGGAGCGGATGGCGGACGAGGGGCCGCCTCCCGACACCGTCCGCTGGGTCCGTACCGCCGTACGCGCCGAGGCGCGGCAGGGCCGCCGTACCGCCGCCCACGAACTCCCCTACACCCGCGCCCAGCCCGCCGCCGGCGCCGACTCCGACCCCGAGCGCGTGGCACTCCGTGCCGACCGCAGGCGCGCGCTCCGCTCCGCCGTGGGCCGTACCCCCGGGCGCTGCCCCCGCCTGCTGGCTGCGATGCTGTCGCCCGCCGACCCCACCTACCGCGAAATCGCAGGAGAGTTGGGTATCTCACAGGGGAGTTTAGGGCCGATGCGTTCCCGATGCCTGGGATGCCTGCGAAGAATGCTCACACCGGAGATTGGCACCGCTGAACTTGGGGGAAAGAGGCGGTAGACAATCGGCGTACCAGGTGAGCGGGAGGCATGCACACATGGGCATGAGCGTGACCATCTCTGCGGCGAGTGCGCAGGACGCGGAACAGATCCTGAAGCTGCAATATCTGTGTTACCAGAACGAGGCCGAGCTGTACGGCGACTACACCATCGAACCGCTCACCCAGACCCTGGACGACCTGAGGGCCGAACTCGACCGGGGGCACGGCCTGGTGGCCCGCCTCGGCGACGAAGTGGTGGCGTCGGTACGGGGCACGGTCGACGCGTCCGGCACCGCGCGCATCGCCAAACTCATCGTCCATCCGCGTCTCCAGCGCCACGGCCTCGGCGGCCGGCTGCTCGACGCCATAGAACAGCACTTCGCGGCCGAACCGGCCGCGCGGCGCTTCCGGCTCTTCACGGGCCACCGCAGCGAGGGCAACCTGAGGCTCTACCGGAGCCGGGGCTACGCGCCGGTCTCGACGGAGCAGATCGGCCCGCGCCTGCGCCTCGTGACGCTGGAGAAGGAGGCCGCCGCCGAGGTGTACGTCGCGAGCGCCTGACCCCGGGGGCCGACGTCCTGAGAGCGGCGCGGCCACCCGCGGACAGGCTGATACGGGTCTACGACGCGAGAGCGGAATCCCCGCCGGTACGGGGGGATTCCGCGACGCGCGGCCTGCGCAGCCACAGGATCCCCGTGACCGGCAGCAGCACGGGAATGAACAGGTACCCCATGCCGAAGGACGACCACACCGTGGAGTCCGCGAACGCGGAGGAGTCGGCGAGCGTCCACACCCCGACGGTCAGCACCCCCACCAACTCGGCCCCGCAGCAGACGAGCGCGACCTTCCGCGCCGTCTCGCCGCCGCGTACGAGCGTGTAGGTGATGAAGACGTACACTACGGCCGCGACGGCGGACAGCAGATACGCCAGCGGGGCCCGGTCGTACTCGGTCGCGATCTGGTAGACGGAGCGGGACACCGCGCCCACCGTCATCACGCCGTAGAGCCAGACGAGCAGCAGGCCGGGGCCCTTGACGAGCCTGGTCCGCGTCTCCGGCCCGGTCCGTGTCTCCATGGTTTCAGCCACCCCAGATGTCGTGGAGCCGTACTTCGAGCACGGCCAGGACGACCGCCCCGGCCGACACCGTCACCGAGCCCCAGCGGGTCCGCTCGGTCAGGGACAGGAAGCCGGCGGCGGGCACCGCGAGCAGGGCCCCCAGAAGGTACGAGAAGAACAGCACCGAGCCGTCCGACGCCCGCTCCCCGCGCCCCACCAGCACGATCCCCACCACCACCTGGACCAGCGCCAGCGCCGACACCACGGCCATGCCGATGAAGTGCCAGTCCTTGGTCGGCTGGTCCCGGTACGCGGCGAAACCGCACCAGGCGGCGAGGGCGAGCGCGGCCACGGAGACCGCGACCGTCAGGGCGACGAGCATGGGCCCGAGCGTATTACGGCGGAATGACCGGCCCGCGCGCGCCCCCGGGCGTCCACCGCGCCCGCCCCCCCCGGCCGTCCACCGCGATCACCCCGGCGCGCGCCCCCGGCCGCCCCGTACTGTCCCCCTCATGAGGAGTGACATGAGGTTCGACGCCGAGGCCCTGCTGTTCGACAACGACGGGACGCTCGTCTCCTCCCTGGAGTCCGTCCTGCGCTGCTGGGGCCGGTGGGTCGAGGAGTACGGCATCACGGCGGACGCCTTCGCGCGGTATGGGCTGCACGGCCGCCCCGCCGCGGAGATCGTGGCCGACCTGGTCCCCGCCGCGCGGGTGCGGGCCGCCGTCGCCCGTATCGAACAGCTGGAGATCGACGACGCCGCCGGCGGGGTCGTCCTCGTGCCGGGCGCCGCCGACCTGCTCGCCTCGCTGCCCGCCGAACGCTGGGCCGTCGTCACCTCCGCGTCCCGGCGGCTCGCGGACGCCCGCCTCGGCGCGGCCGGGGTACGGCCCAAGACGCTGGTCACGGCCGACGACGTCACCCGCGGCAAGCCCGACCCCGAACCGTTCCTGCTCGCCGCCCGGCTCCTCGGCGTGGACCCGGCCCGCTGCCTGGTCTTCGAGGACGCGCCCGCCGGGCTCACGGCCGCCCGCGCCGCCGGTATGCGGACCGTGGCCTTGGCCACAACCCACCTCCGCGAGGAGCTGGTCGCCGACGCGGTCGTCGACGACCTCTCCGCCGTGTCGGCCCAGGTCGCGGCCGGGGGAGTGGAGATCCGTATCGCCGGCTGAGCGCGGCTCCCGATCCGCGCCGCCACGCAAGGGCCGTCCGCATGCTGCGACAGAGGAGTCCGCTATACGGACAGCCCTCTTGGCAAAGTACTGACGTCTGCTTTACTTACCGCATGACCAGGACGAGCGACCGCGCCCCCGCGACCGAGGCGATCACGACGCCCGGTGCTCGTTGTCTGTGTCGAATGTGCGCCAACTGAGGGCCCCTGCCTGAGCCTCGCGCCCCGAAGCGAGGACAGCGGCCGCGCCGTTTCCCGTACCACCTGAGGACCTTCACGGGCCCCCACGTCCTGTACGGGCCGCCGCACGCCCCCCCCCGCACACACGCCGCCTCCCGGTGACCCACCGCGTCGGCCGTGCCGTGTCGCCCCGAGCTGTGCCCACGCCCCGGGCCGCTGACCCATGCCCCCTGCCCATGCCCCCCTGCCCACGCCCCGCGCCGGCGGATCCTCCGCCGCGCCCCCGACTGTGACGGAACCCCCCTGTGATCACTACTACGGGCCTGACGAAGGTCTACCGGTCCGCCCGCGGGCGAGGCCGGGAGATCACCGCGCTCGACGGTGTCGACCTCCACGTCCGCGAGGGGGAGGTCTTCGGCGTCGTCGGACAGAGCGGCGCCGGCAAGTCCTCCCTCATCCGCTGCGTCAACCTCCTCGAACGCCCCACCTCCGGCACCGTGACCGTCGCCGGCCAGGACCTCACCGCGCTCGCGGGCCGGGGCCACCGGGCCGGCAAGGAGCTGCGCCGGGCGCGCAGTTCGATCGGCATGGTCTTCCAGCACTTCAACCTGCTGTCCTCCCGCACGGTCCAGGACAACGTCGAACTGCCCCTGGAGATCCTCGGCGTCCCCGCCCGCGAACGCTCCCGCCGCGCCCTCGAACTGCTCGACCTGGTGGGCCTCGCCGACAGGGCCAGGGCCTACCCGGCGCAGCTCTCCGGCGGCCAGAAGCAGCGGGTCGGCATCGCCCGCGCCCTGGCCGGCGACCCCAAGGTGCTGCTCTCCGACGAGGCGACCAGCGCCCTCGACCCCGAGACCACCCGCTCGATCCTCCAGCTGCTGCGCGACCTCAACCGCCAACTCGGCCTCACCGTGCTGCTCATCACCCACGAGATGGAGGTCGTGAAGACGATCTGCGACTCGGCCGCGCTGATGCGCGAGGGCCGGATCGTGGAATCGGGCACGGTGAGCGAACTGCTCGCCACCCCCGGCTCCGAGCTGGCCCGCGAGCTGTTCCCGGTCGGGGGCGACGCCTCGGGGCCGGGTCGTACGGTCGTCGACGTCACCTTCCAGGGCGAGGCCGCCACGCGGCCGGTGATCTCCCGGCTCTCCCGTACGTACAACATCGACATCTCGATCCTCGGCGCGGCGATGGACACCGTCGGCGGCCGGCAGATCGGCCGGATGCGGATCGAACTGCCCGGCGCGTACGAGGAGAACGTCGTCCCCGTCGGCTTCCTGCGCGAGCAGGGGCTCCAGGTCGAGATCGTCGGCGCCCCCGACCCCGTTCCCACCGAGGAAGGTGCCAAGTGACCTGGTCCGAGATGCAGCCCCTGCTGTCCCAGGGGACCGTCGACACCCTCTACATGGTGCTGTGGTCCGCGCTCGTCACCGTCGCCGGCGGACTGCCCCTCGGCATCCTGCTGGTCCTCACCGACAAGGGCGGACTGCTCCAGAACGCCCCGGTGAACAAGGTCGTCGGCGTGATCGTGAACATCGGCCGCTCGCTGCCGTTCATCATCCTGCTGATCGCCCTGATCCCCTTCACCACCTTCGTGGTCGGCACCTTCATCGGCCCGACCGCCATGATCGTGCCGCTCGCGATCGGCGCCATCCCGTTCTTCGCCCGTCTGGTCGAGACCGCGATCCGCGAGGTCGACCACGGACTGGTCGAAGCCGTCCAGGCCATGGGCGGTTCCATCCCCACCATCGTCCGCAAGGTCCTGCTGCCGCAGGCCCTGCCGTCGATCGTCTCCGGGACCACCACCACCGTCATCGCGCTCATCGGCTACTCGGCGATGGCGGGGGCGGTGGGAGGCGAGGGCCTCGGTTCAAAGGCCGTCACGTACGGATTCCAGCGCTTCGAGAACGGCTTCATGATCGCCACCGTCGTGGTGCTGATCCTGATCGTCACCGTGATCCAGCTGATCGGCGACCTGGCCGTACGGCTGCTGGCGCGCCGGGTCCGTACCGCCTAGGCGGCCGAGACCACACCCCACACCCGCACCGTTCGCAACGGCCCGCACTCCTTGTCCGGGCCTCCCTCCACACACCGGAAAGAGGCACTCTTCGTGCGCACCACCATCAAGCTCACCGCCGCTGCCGCCACCGCCGTCCTCGCCCTCACCCTGAGCGCCTGCGGCACGTCGTCCGACCCGGCCCCCAAGGCCGCCGACGGCGCCGAGGCCGACGCGTCCAAGCCGCTGCTCGTCGCCGCGTCCCCGACACCGCACGCCGACATCCTGAACTTCATCAAGAAGAACCTGGCGGACAAGGCCGGACTCAAGCTCGACGTCAAGGAGTTCACGGACTACGTCCTGCCGAACACCGCCACCGAGAGCGGCGAGGTCGACGCCAACTACTTCCAGAACAAGCCCTATCTGGACGACTTCAACAAGAAGAACGGCACCCACATCGTGCCGGTCGTCAACGTCCACCTGGAGCCGCTCGCCCTCTACTCCAAGAAGGTCGAGGAGTTGAGCGGGCTCAAGGCCGGCCAGAGCATCGCGATCCCCAACGACACCGTCAACGAGGGCCGCGCGCTCAAGCTCCTCGCCGACAACGGTGTGATCACGCTCAAGGACGGTGTCGGGGGCACCGGTTCGCTGGCCGACATCGAGGACGACAAGGGCCTCACGTTCAAGGAGCTGGAAGCCGCCACCCTGCCCCGTGCCCTCAACGACGTGGACGCCGCCGTCATCAACGGCAACTACGCCATCGAGGCCGAACTCAACCCCGCCCAGGACTCCATCGCCCTGGAGAAGACCGAGAACAACCCGTACGCCAACTTCCTCGCCGTGAAGGAGGGCAACGAGAAGGACCCGCGCGTGCTGAAGCTCGCGAAGCTCCTCAACTCGCCCGAGGTGAAGCAGTACATCGAGGACACCTACAAGAACGGCGCGGTCCTGCCCGCCTTCGGCCCCGCCGCGTAACCGGACACGCCCCGAGCCCCGCGCACCCCGGTCGTGCGCGGGGCTCCCCCGATGCTGCATGCTGTGCATTTACGACGGACTGAGGCATGGAGCTGCGCATGACTACCTTTCCGGACGTGTCCATCAGCACGGAGCGGTTGGTGCTGCGCCCCTTCGAACCGTCGGACATCCCGGCGCACATCGAGATGATGAACGACGAGATGGTCACCGCCTGGACGTCCGTGCCCCACCCGTACACCCGGGAGGACGCCGAGCGGTGGGTCCACACCATCGCCCCCGCCGAGCGCACCGGCGGACGCGGCATCGTCTTCGCCGTCACCGAGTTCCTCACGCAGCGGCTCGTCGGCATCGTCCGCCTCCACCACACCAACTGGCGCGCCCTCGCCACCGAGGCGCAGTACGTCACCGCCCCCTGGGCACGCGGTGAGGGGTACGCCACCGAATCGGTGCTCGCCGTCGCCCAATGGCTGTTCCGCGACCAGAAGTTCGAGCGCATCGAGGTGCGTACCGCCGCCGACAACACCGCCTCCCAGCAGGTCGCGCAGAAGATCGGCTGCATCAGCGAGGGTGTGCTGCGCAGCGCGTGGATAGCGCGTACGCAGACCGAGGACGGCGGCTGGACGGACTTCCGCACCGACCTCCTGGTCTGGAGCCTGCTTCCCGAGGATCTGGAAGGTGTGGCGGAGCAGATGGCGGACAGCGGATACGCGTCCTTCACGGACTGGAACTGACCACCGCGAGCGGTCGATCGACCCTCGCCACTCCTCTCGACCCTCACCTCCCCCGACCCGCTCTCACCACCCCCGAACGACGTTCACCTCCCCCGACCGACCGCCACCCGGCGACACATTCCTGGAGACCTGAAGAAGATGGCCGACCGCGTCACGGTGATCGGCTGGGACGGCTCACCCCTCACCGCTGCCGGCAACTCCGCCCTGTCCGCCGCGACCCTGGTCGCCGGAGCCCCCCACCATCTGGCCCTCCCCGAGATCCCCGCGAGCGCCGAGCGCGTCCAGCTCGGCAGTATCGACCTGGCGGCACGCCGGATCGCAGGGCACCGCGGCAGCGTGGTGGTCCTCGCCGACGGCGACCCCGGCTTCTTCGGTGTCGTACGGACGCTGCGCGACCCGGAACACGGCCTGGAGGTCGAGGTCGTCCCCGCCGTCTCCGCCGTGGCGGCGGCCTTCGCCCGGGCCGGCATGCCCTGGGAGGACGCCCAGATCGTCGTCGCGCACGCCCGTACGCTGCGCCGCGCCGTCAACGTGTGCCGGGCGCACACCAAGGTCGCCGTCCTCACCTCCCCGGGCGCGGGCCCCGCCGAACTCGCCCTGCTCCTCGAAGGGGTCCACCGCACCTTCGTCATCTGCGAGGAACTGGGCACCGACCGCGAGAAGGTCAGCGTCCTCACCTCGGACAAGGCGGCCGACCACGAGTGGCGCGACCCCAACGTGGTGATCGTCATCGGCGGCATCGGGACCGCCGTCTCGCCGGTCAGCGGCTGGATCGCGGGCCGCGACCCCGCCTACCCGCCGGCCGAGCGGGGCTGGGCGCTGCCGACCGAGGAGTACGGCATAGAACTCGACGAGGGCGAGTCGACCTGGCTGCGCGCTGCCCAGCTCGCCCGGATCGGTGCCCGTACCGGCGACCTCGTCTGGGACATCGGCTCCGGCAGCGGGGCACTCGCCGCCGAGGCGGCCCGCTTCGGCGCCGCCGTGATCGCCGTGGACGACGAGCCGGGGGCGTGCGCCAGCACAGCGGCGGCCGCCCGGCGCGCCGGGGTTCAGCTCCAAGTCGTCCAAGGACGCGCCCCCCATGTGCTCGAGCGCCTGCCCGAGCCCGATGTCGTACGGATCGGGGGCGGCGGGATCGACGTCGTCATCGCCGTCGCCGACCGCAGGCCCGAGCGCATCGTGACCCACGCGGCCAACCGCGACGAGGCGGAAGCCATCGGAACTGCCTTGCGGGACGGGGGATATGCGGTGGAATGCGTCCTGCTCCAGTCCGTCGGTCTCGACACCGCGGACTGGTCGGAACGGGAGCGCTCCGTGGTCTTCCTGGTGTCGGGACAGCGCGCCGACACGACCTCCTGACGGCCCCGCGCGCCACGTCGCCGCTCCGCCCCCTGCCTCCGGTTGTCATAGACCCGAGGTAGGCTGGCCGATCGTTGTACCGCAGCCGGGCGTTCGTCGCTTCGTTCGTCAATGTCCGGAAAAGGGGCCCGTTTTGGGCCCTGATGTGGTACGGCGAAACCGGGGGAAGCGCGACGTGGCGCAGCCCACAGCGGGCCGTGTCGTGCCGCGCGACGCCCGCGCTCGTTGTTCCATGACAAGCGCGGGGAGCACCGACGATCTGCGGAGCCGTCGCCCCGGTGAAGGGCCGTAGGAGCACAACCAATGGGCGAGGGGTACGCATGACTGACACCGGCCAGGTCCCGGGCGAGGTACTGCCGGAGAGCGCGGGCATGGTGGAACAGCACGGCGTCCCCGCGCCGAGTGCGTACGCGTACCCGGACCCGGACGCCCTGTACCCGGACCCGCTGCGCCCCGACCCGTCGTACGGCGACACGGTGTACCCGGACGCGGTGTATCCGGAGGCGGCCTACCAGGAGACCGCGTACCACCAGCCCCCCTATCAGGAGGCCGCGTACCAGGACACGTCGTACGGGGAGCAGGCCTACGCGGCGCCCGCGGAGACGGTGGTGGAGGACGAGGACCTGCTGCTCATGCCGAGCGCGCAGGGGGCGTGGGGCGACCCGCTGCCGGTGCCTCCGCCGGAGCCGGTGCGGGTGGAGCAGCAGGCGCCGCCCATAGAACAGCCGGCGCCGCTGGCGGAGCCGGTTTCCCCTTCCCCTTCCCTTTCGGTGCCGGTCGCGGCGCCGGTTCCGGACCCGGTCCCGGATGTGTACGAGCCACCGCTTGAGTTCCCCGCCGAGCAGGGGTTCGTGGCCGAGCAGGCGTTCCGGGCGCCGGAGTTCACGGCGGCGGAGGCGTTCGCCGCGCCGCCGGTGGGGCAGGTGCCGGCCGCGCGGGTTTCCCAGGACGAGGTTCCGGCGGGCGAGGAGTCCAGGGGCCAGGAGCCGGTGGAGCGGCAGGTGGGGGAAGAGCACGCGGTGGGCCGACAAGAGGTGACAGGCCCGGAGCCCGTCGCGCAGGAGCCCGCAGCCTTGGAGCCGACGGCGCAGGAGCCCACGGACCAGGGAGCCACGGACCAGGGATCTGCGAACCAGGGATATGCGGATCAAGGATCTGCGGATCAAGGCTCCACCGGCCCGGAATCCCCCGTCCAAGAATCCCCTGTCCAGGAGTCACTGGAGTCCTCCGTCCAGGAATCCCTCGGACGCGGGCTGGACCTGCACCAGCCGGAGGCGCACGAGACCGACGGGCGGGACTCCGGTGCGGTGGATCTCACCGGCGTACGGATCCCGCAGCCCGAGCCGGCTCCTGTCCGGACAACGCCCGCTCCTGCGCCCGCCCCGGCGCCGACGCCCGTGCGCCGGCCGTTGCACCTGGGCCCGCCCCTGCCGGACACCTCCGGCGGGGTGGTGCGCTCCCTGGCCGACCGCGGGCCCGCGGCGGCACCGTCCCGGGCGGTCCGGGTACGGAACCGCGCCCAGCCCACCCCGACCCTGGGCCCCGAGTACCTGGACATCCCGCGTGAGGACGCCGCGGTGGCCCCGGCCGTCCCCGCACCCCAGCTGAGCGAGATCCCGCCGCAGGCGGGCACGCCGTGGAGCGCCGAAACGGCCGCCCCGGCAGAAACGGTCGTTCAGCAACCCGAACCGGTCGCGGCAGAGCCGCTGCCCGAGGCGCCCGAAGCGGTACGGGAAGCGCCCCCGGCGGAGGAGTCCGTACCGGCCGAGGCCGAGGCGCACCTGCCTCCGACCGAGCCCGAGCCGCAGCCCGATCCGGTCGCCGAGCCGGTCTCCGAGCAGGCGCCGGACGAGACGCCCGTGGTCGCGGAGCAGGCCGAACAGGCCCCGGCGTCCCCGGAGGCGCTCGTGCCGGTGGCGGAGCCGGAGGCCGTACAGGAACCGGTCGTGGAGGCGACCCCCGTACCGGAGCCGACTCCTGTAGCGGAGGCGACCCCCGTGCCGGAGTCCGCACCCGCACCCGAGGCGATTCCCGTACCGGAGGCGGACATCGCGCCGGTGGCGGAGCCGGACCCGGAGCCGCTGCCGGAACCCACCCCGGAGGCAGCCCCGGAACCCGAGCCGGAGCCGGAGCCCGCGCCGGAGTCCGAGCTCGCGCCGGAAGCCGCGCCCGAGACCGAGCCCGAGCTCCCGACGGCCCTCATCCCCGAGAACACCCCGCAGGCCGCGCCCGTGGCCGAGCCCGACGCCGCCCCCGAGCCCGCCTCCGTACCGGACGCGGACGAAGCGCCCCCCCTCGCGGCCGAAGCAGCACCAGCGCCAGAACCGGCCCCCGTCCCCGTCGCGGACGAAAGCTACGCGGCGGCGTCCGGCTACGACGACGCGGAGCGCGACGCCGTGCTGCGCGTCATGCGCGAACGCCGCGACATCCGCAACGGCTTCCGCTCCGACCCGATCCCGCACGAAGTGCTCCTCCGCGTCCTGGAGGCCGCGCACACCGCCCCGAGCGTCGGCCACTCCCAGCCCTGGGACTTCGTGGTCATCCGCTCGGCGGAGACCCGGCGTTCCATGCACGAACTGGCGCAGCGCCAGCGCGAGGCGTACGCGAAGTCGCTGCCCAAGGGACGGGCGAAGCAGTTCAAGGAACTGAAGATCGAGGCCATCCTCGAAACCCCGGTGAACATCGTGGTCACCGCCGACCCGACGCGCGGCGGCCGGCACACCCTCGGCCGCCACACGCAGCCGCAGATGGCGCCCTATTCCTCCGCGCTCGCCGTGGAGAACCTCTGGCTCGCGGCCCGCGCGGAAGGGCTCGGCGTCGGCTGGGTCAGCTTCTTCGACGAGCGCGAGATGGTACGGGCGCTGGGCCTGCCCGAGCACCTGGAGGTCGTGGCGTATCTGGTGGTCGGGTACGTGGACGAGTTCCCGGAGGAGCCCGAACTGATGCAGGCGGGCTGGTCCAAGCGCCGCCCGCTGTCCTGGGTCGTCCACGAGGAGACGTACGGCCGCCGCGCGCTGCCCGGCGGGGAGCCGCAGGATCTGCTCCAGGAGACCGTCGCGGCGATCCGTCCGCTGGACGCGAAGGCGCTGGGGGAGGCGTGGGAGCGGCAGAAGCGGATGACGAAGCCGGCCGGCGCGCTCGGCATGCTGGAGATCATCTCCGCCCAGCTCAGCGGTCTGTCGCGGCTGTGCCCGCCGCCCATCCCGGAGCCGGCGGCAGTGGCGATCTTCGCGGGTGACCACGGGGTGCACGCCCAGGGGGTCACCCCCTGGCCGCAGGAGGTGACCGCGCAGATGGTCGCGAACTTCCTCGGCGGGGGCGCGGTGTGCAACGCGTTCGCCAACCAGGTGGGCGCCGAGGTCTGTGTGATCGACGTGGGCGTCGTCGGCGACCTGCCGGCCACGCCGGGGCTGCTGCCCCGCAAGGTACGGGCGGGCACGGCGGACTTCACGACCGGACCCGCGCTGAGCCGCGAGGAAGTGCTCGCGGCGATCGAGGTGGGCATCGAGACGGCCCGCGACCTGGTGGCGGCGGGCAACAAGGCGCTGCTGACGGGGGAGATGGGCATCGCCAACACGACGGTGTCGGCGGCGCTGATCTGCGTGTACACGGGCCAGGACCCGGCGGAGGTCACCGGCCGGGGCACCGGCATCAACGACGAGACGCACGCGCGGAAGATCGATGTCGTACGGCGTGGCCTCGACCTCCACCGCCCCGACCCGGCCGACCCGGTGGGCGTCCTGGCGGCGGTGGGCGGCCTGGAACACGCGGCGATGGTCGGATTCCTGCTGGGCGGCGCGTCGTTGCGTACGCCGGTGATCCTGGACGGCGTGAGCGCGGGCGCGGCGGCGCTGGTGGCGCGGGCGATCGCGCCGGAGGCCCTGGCGGCCTGCATCGCGGGCCACCGCAGCGCGGAGCCCGGCCATGTGGCGGCCCTCAACAAGCTCGGCCTGCGCCCGCTGATCGACCTGGACCTCCGCCTGGGCGAGGGCACCGGCGCCCTGCTGGCCCTCCCGGTGGTCCAGAGTGCGGCGCGGGCGATGCACGAGGTGGCGACGTTCGACTCGGCGGGCGTGACGGAGAAATAGCGGACGGCACGGCGGAACAACCGGGCGGAGGGCAAGCGGACATGGAGCGCGGTGGGCGCCGAACCGTCCGGTGGCGCCCCCCTCTGACGACGCGCCGGCCACCCGGCCCGCCGGCCACCGGACCGGGCTCGTCCACGCGGCCGCAGTGCTGGGTGCTCAACCGGGTGCACGGCGCCCCGGCGCCACCGAGCCGCCAGGCTCCGGCTGCGCGCTGGTGACCCACCCGCGCGCCGTGGTCCACCGGGGTGTCAGTAGCGAGGAATACGTGGCCGCGCTCAAGGTGCTGCGCACGGTGGTCGCCGACATCGAGGGCGATGTGGCGTTCCAGCGCCGTGACGGGACCGATCACCGGAGCGGGCTCCGCCCGGTGGGAACGGCGTCCCCGTCGTCGCCGGGCGTGCGCCCCCCGTCAAGCCCCCTCGGGCTTGCGGGCCAGCAGGCACGCCCGTGGCCGGTTCACTCGTCCGCCGGGCTCCTGCTCCAGCCGCGCGGTGACGACGAGTCCGGCCTCCTCCAGCAGGCCGGCCACGCGGTCCAGGGGCAGGAGGTACGACTCGTAGGTCACCGGACGGCCGTAGCCCCGGGTCGGCCGCAGCCGCTCGTCGCCGACATAGTCGCCCCAGAGCAGGTAGCCGCCGGGCGCGAGCGTGCGGTGGAACTCGGCGCACACGCCGGGCAGCCACTCCGGCGGCGTGTGGTGGGTGGAGTACCACGCCAGGACGCCGCCCAGCTCGTCGTCCCCCATCTCCAGCGCGGTCATCGAGCCCTCGTGGAACCGCAGCTCCGGGTACGCGAGCCGGGCCAGCCCGATCATCTCCGGCGACAGATCGACGCCGAAGGCGGACACGCCCAGCCCGGCCAGGTGCGCCGTCACACGACCGGGTCCGCACCCCAGATCCGCGACCGGCCCCGTCCCCGCCGTCCGTACCAACTCGGCGAACGCCGCCAGCATCGCGCGGGACAGCGGGTCCATCGCGGCGGGAGGCGGGACGCGTTCGACGTAATCGGCGGCGACCGTGTCGTACGACTCGCGCACGGCGGCCAGGAAGGAGGGCTCAGCCATGCGGCGACCCTAGACCAGGGAACTGACAGGCCCTGCCACGACCTTGACCCGAACCCGACCCCGGCGGACGGGGCGGGCACGCGGGACAACGGCCGTACGTGACAGCTGTCCCAGGTACGGGGCGGCGCCCGGTTCTCGCGTACCGCGACGCACCGCATCGCACCGCCGTCCAGGCACACCGCACCGCACCGCCCGCCACGCCAGGACCCAACGCCCGCCGCCCACGCCACGCCCGCCGCCCCCGCCGCGCGCCCCGCCCCCGCCACGGGCCCCGCCCGCGCCGCGCACCCGCCCGGCCCGGGGCCTCATCCCGCTCCGGGGGTCCCCGTAAGCTGGTTCCCGGGAGTCACCCCATCTCACCAGCCGCTTCAGGAGTCCCTACCGACATGGCCGAGCACGCCGAGCACCCCGCCTACCCCGTCGGACTCCGCCTGTCAGGGCGGCGCGTCGTTGTTGTCGGCGGCGGGCAGGTCGCCCAGCGCCGGCTGCCCGCGCTCATCGCGGCGGGCGCCGACATCGTGCTCGTGTCGCCCTCCGCGAAGGCGTCCGTCGAGGCCATGGCCGAGGCCGGCGAGATCCGCTGGGAGCGCAGGCGGTACGAGGAGGGCGACCTCGCGGGCGCCTGGTACGTCCTCGTCGCCTCCAGCGACCCCGTCGCGAACACCACCGCCTCCGCCGAGGCCGAACGCCTCCGCGTCTGGTGCGTCCGCAGCGACGACGCGGAGGCCGCCACCGCCTGGACCCCCGCCACCGGCCGCGGCGAGGGCGTCACCGTCGCCGTGCTCACCGGCCGCGACCCGCGCCGCTCCGCCGCCGTCCGCGACGCCATCGTCGAGGGCCTGCGCGACGGCACCCTCGCCGCGCCCCACCACCGCACCCGCACCCCCGGCGTCGCGCTCGTCGGCGGCGGACCCGGCGACCCGGACCTGATCACCGTGCGCGGCCGCCGCCTCCTCTCCGAGGCGGACGTCGTCATCGCCGACCGCCTCGGCCCCCGCGGCCTCCTGGACGAGCTGCCGCCGCACGTCGAGGTGATCGACGCCGCGAAGATCCCGTACGGCCGCGCCATGGCCCAGGAGGCGATCAACGAGGCGCTGATCGAACACGCCAAGGCGGGCAAGGCCGTGGTCCGCCTCAAGGGCGGCGACCCGTTCGTCTTCGGACGCGGCATGGAAGAGGTCCACGCCCTCGCCGCCGTCGGCATCCCGTGCGTCGTGGTCCCCGGGATCTCCAGCTCCATCAGCGTCCCGGGCGCCGCCGGGATCCCCGTCACCCACCGCGGGGTGGCCCACGAGTTCACCGTGGTCAGCGGTCACGTCGCCCCCGACGACGCGCGCTCCCTGGTCGACTGGGGCGCGATCGCCCGCCTGCGCGGCACGCTCGTCCTCCTCATGGCCGTCGACAAGATCGGCGCCATCGCCCAGGCCCTCATCGAGCACGGCAAGTCCCCCGAGACCCCCGTCGCCCTGGTCCAGGAAGGCACCACCGCCGCCCAGCGCCGGGTCGACGCGACGCTCGCGACGGTCGCGGAGGCCGTACGGACCCATGGGGTACGTCCTCCGGCGGTCATCGTCGTCGGGGACGTCGTGGCCCTCGGCTGACGGCTTCCGTCTCCGCCCGCCTCGCCCGCACTTCCACCCCGTGGCGCCCATCCGCGCCACCCGCCCGCCCCCGTCCTCAAGGCAGGATCAGCACGTGGCCGAACTCATCACCCTCGACGACCCGGACGACCCCCGCCTGCACGACTACACCGGCCTGACCGACGTGGAGCTGCGCCGCAGGCGCGAACCCGCGGAAGGGCTCTTCATCGCCGAGGGCGAGAAGGTCATCCGGCGCGCGACCGAGGCCGGCTACACGATGCGGTCCATGCTCCTCTCCGCCAAGTGGGTCGAGCCCATGCGGGACGTGATCGACGCCGCGCAAGCCCCCGTGTACGCGGTCACCCCCGACCTCGCAGAACGCGTCACCGGCTACCACGTCCACCGGGGCGCGCTCGCCTCCATGCGGCGCAAGCCGCTCCCGGAGCCGGCCGAGGTGCTTCGTACCGCCCGCCGCGTCGTCGTCATGGAAGCCGTCAACGACCACACCAACATCGGCGCGATCTTCCGCAGCGCGGCGGCGCTCGGCATGGACGCCGTCCTGCTCTCGCCGGACTGCGCCGACCCGCTCTACCGCCGGTCCGTGAAGGTCTCGATGGGCGCGGTCTTCGCCGTACCGTACGCACGGCTGGACGCCTGGCCCAGGTCCCTGGACACCGTACGGGGAGCGGGTTTCAGGCTGCTCGCCCTGACCCCGCACGAGAAGGCGGTCCCGATGGACGAGGCCGCGCCGCACCGCCTGGAACGGGTCGCGCTGATGCTGGGCGCGGAGGGTGACGGACTGTCGGCGCGGGCCCTGGACACCGCCGACGCGTGGGTACGCATCCCCATGGCGCACGGGGTCGACTCGCTGAACGTGGGTGCGGCGGCGGCGGTCGCGTTCTACGCGGTCACGGCGGGCCGCCCGGTGGACTGAGCGCCCGGCCGGGCGGCCCGGTTGAGAGCTGGTGCGCCGCTCAGACCTGCTGGGCCGCAGGGGACCGTTGCCCTGCTCAGAGCTGCTGCGCCGCCGCGATCCCCAGGGCGACGATCAGCGTCACCACCACGAACACGATCAGGCGCTGCCGCAGCAGCCGGGGATTGGCGGGGCGGCGGGCGCCCGAGGTCGGCCGAGGCGCCGTGTTCGGCCGCCCGCCCGTACGGGCACCGGCGCCGTCCCGCTGCTGCGGGGGCCGCCGTCCGCTCGTCCGCGGGGGCCCGCCCCGGGAGACGCCGGAACGGGAAGCGGTCGAGCCGGAGGGACGGCTCTGAGGCCCGCGTTCCCGCTCACGCTCCCGCTCCCGGTCGCGGTCGCGGTCCCGTTCCGTGACCCGTTCCCGCTCGGGACCCCACTCCATCCGCTCCGTGTAGCGCTCCGTCAGCCGCCCCGTCGCCCTGTCCTGTTCCAGACGCTCCCGCTGGGCCGGCGTCCTGATCTCCGCGACGCCCTGCGCCTCCCTGGCCGCGATCTCCTTGAGCCGCATCGACAGTTGGAGCGTGCTCGGCCGGTCCTCCGGGTCCTTGGCCAGGCAGGCCCGCACCAGCGGCGCGAGCGCGTCCGGCACTCCGTACAGCTGCGCCTCCTCGTGCACCACCCGGTAGAGCATGACCTCCGAACTGCCCTGCCCGAACGGCGAGTCGGCGGTGGCCGCGTACGCCAGCGTGGCGCCGAGCGAGAAGACGTCGGTCGCCGGGGTCACCGCCACCCCCCGCACCTGTTCGGGCGCGAGGAACCCGGGCGATCCGACTGCCGTCCCGACATGCGTCAGGGTGCTCGCGCCGGTCGCCCAGGCGATGCCGAAGTCGATGATGCGGGGGCCCTTGGGGGAGAGCAGGATGTTCGACGGCTTGAGGTCGCGGTGCACCACCCCCGCCTCGTGCACGGCCACCAGCCCCTCGGAGAGCGCCGCGCCCACGGAGGCCACCTCGGCCGCGCTCAGCGGGCCGTCCTCGTTGACCTTGTCGTGCAGCGAGGGCCCCGGAACGTACTGCGTCGCGAACCACGGCCGCTCCGCGTCCAGGTCCGCCGCCACCAGGCGGGCCGTACAGCCGCCCCGGATCCGCCGCGCGGCGGACACCTCGCGGGCGAACCGCGAGCGGAACTCCTGATCCTCGGCCAGATCCGGCCGGATCACCTTCAGCGCGACCCGCTGGCCGCGCCGGTCGGACCCCAGATAGACGACACCCATGCCGCCTGCGCCCAGCCGTCGGTGAAGCCTGAACGAACCGACGACACGCGGGTCCTCGCGCCGGAGCCGCATCATCGCCATGTCCATCCCCGCTGCCCGGTCGTCCGTGTGACGTGGCACAGCTTACGTACCCGCGCCCCGGCGCGCTCATAGGCCGCGCCCTCGCGGGCCGACCGATTGTCAGTGCGGGGTGGGAAACTTGAAGCGTGGTCAGGGGACGGCGGATCCAGGTCCCTTGGCCCGTGCGAGATCTCAAAGGTCCGTCGCAGAAGGGGGATTGGATCGTGAAGGGTGACCGGGTGGAGATAGTCGTGGACGCCGGGGACACGACGCGTACGTACGAAGTGGTGGCAAGCCGGGCAGGCCGCCGGGTGGAGACGGCGGTGCGCAGGGGAGTGGTGGAAGTGAGCGAAGTCACGCGCAACGGCACGGTGGTCCGCACCGCCAGGTTCATGGCGACGCGGGTGCTCGCCCTGGTGGAGCAGCCGGTCCCGCGGGAGGAGGCGTCGGAGCGTCCCCTCCGGGAAGACCCCAAGCCCTGAGGCGTTGTCGTACGTGCTTTCTCCACCCAGGGGAGTACGTGATCCGTACCGGGCTCATCCTCCGGGAGGCCCGGCAATCGGTACGCGGGCATGACGACCGGGCGTTCTCGCGTCCCTAGTGTTGAGGTCAAGCGGCGAGTGCAAGTACTCGTCCCCCGAGGTCGGACACTCGCCGCTGCCAATCTGACAGGAGAGGGACCATGACGGACACGGCATCGCGGGCATTGATCCGCACGCAGGGACGCAAGGCTTTCGCCGCGTTCGGCGGAGGCCGGTCCGGTACGCGCCACCCGCTGGTGGCGACGGCGATGGTCCTTCCCCTGGCGGCTCTGCTCGTGGTCGTCTTCGGCGGCTGGGAAGCAGTGGTCACACAAGCGTCGTCCGTGGGCGTGATGCTGGGGCGCTGAGCGGCGCCCCAGACCCGGGAGAGCGGCCCGGGTCAAGGACATCCGGCCAACAACCCCGTGGGGACGGGGGTGCGGCGGACGGCAGCGTTTGGCCGGTCAGCTGGGGAGCTGACCGGCCATCGCGCTGTCCGGGCCCGTTCTGACCCCGGCTCAGGAATGTCGACCGCACCCCGCCCGGACCGGCCCCTCCCGGGGGGCCTCAGCCGTGGCCGCACCTCCCGGCGTCGGTTCTGCCGGCGTCACGGGGTCGGTGGAGGCCCCGCGCCGGTCCCGTTGCCCAGGCCGCCCGTACACTCGCTCGGAGCCGTATCGCCCGGGGGAACCGTGACCGCAGACGTCGTCAGCGCGCTGGCCCTGGTCGCTCGCCGGGCGGCCCACCTCTCCGTGCCCCCGTCCTCCTGCCCGGCCTGCGGCGGTGACGGTGACGGCGCCGGTGACGTCGTGCTCGCGGAGCGGGCCGACGGGGTGGTCGTACGACACGGCGACGCCGTCGCCAAGGCGCACGCCGACACCACCGACCCGGCCGACCACCGCGCCAGGCTCGCGGTCGCCTCCCATCCGCTGCTCGCCGGGATCCTCCTGCCCCCGCTCCCGACCGCCGCCGGCGAACCGCTCGGCCGGCCGGTCACCTCCTGGCCGTACGGCACCCCCGTCGACCCGGCGGACCCGGACGCCGCGCCGTGGGAGGAGACCGGCGCGCTCCTCGCCCGGCTGCACTCCGTCCCCCTCGACGCCCTCTCCCGTACGCCCCTGCCGGCCATGCGCGGCCCCGCCAAGGTCGCCCGCGCCCTCGCCCGGCTGCGTGCCGCATCCCCCCGCCCCGCCCGCCCGCTCCCCGCTCACCCGCTCCCCGGCCGCCCCGCGCCCCCGGCGGAACTCGCACCCGTCCACCGCGCCGCCGCCACCCTCCCCCCATGGGCCCGGGGCGAAGCGCCCCCGCCCCCGGCGCCCCGCGCGCTGTGTCACGGGGACCTGCATCTCGGGCAGCTCGTGCGGCATCCCGTCTCCGGCGGGGCCTGGTCGCTCATCGACATCGACGACCTGGGCGCCGGCGACCCCGCCTGGGACCTCGCCAGGCCCGCCGCCTGGTATGCCGCCGGGCTGCTGCCGCCCTCCGCCTGGGAGCGGTTCCTCGGCGCCTACCGCGCCGCGCGCGGCCCCGCCGTGCCCGCCCACGGCGACCCCTGGCCCCGACTGGACGTCGCCGCCCGCGCCCTCACCGTCCAGACCACCGCGCTCGCCCTCGCGAAACGCGCCGCCGAACACCGCGAACCCGACGACGTCGAGCGGTTGATGATCGACGCCTGTGCCCGAATCGCAGCAATCCCTGCCGAGTTGGGGTAGGCGCACCGTCGTAGGGTGAACCGACTGCCGCCGGGCGCGTGTTCCGGCGGCGCCGAAGAGACGGCGAGGAGCTGAGCCGACGATGCAGTGTCCCAAGTGCCACGCAGCGATGCACACGTACAACCGCAACGGTGTCCAGATAGAACAGTGCAGCGGCTGCCGGGGAATCTTCCTCGACTACGGCGAGCTGGAGTCCCTGACCCGCCTGGAGTCGCAGTGGGTGCAGCAGGCACCGCCGCCCGTGCCGCCCGCCCCGCAGCCGGGCTACCCGGCCGCCCCGCCGGCCTACCCGGCGGCGCCCGCGCCCGCGTGGGGCGCCCCGCAGCACGGCCAGCACGGCGGTCACTACGGCGGCCACGGCGGCCACCACAAGAACAAGAGCTTCGGCCGGATGCTGTTCTCGTCCTGACGCCCTGGTGCCCTGACGCCCCAGCCGTGTGAACGGAAGAAGAACGGAAGAAGCCCCCGGCCGTCGAACGGCCGGGGGCTTCTCTCGGTACGCGTGCGCGATACTGGGATTGAACCAGTGACCTCTTCCGTGTCAGGGAAGCGCTCTCCCGCTGAGCTAATCGCGCGGGACCCACATCAACTGCTCACACACATCGTGCTCATCCTGCGTGCGCGATACTGGGATTGAACCAGTGACCTCTTCCGTGTCAGGGAAGCGCTCTCCCGCTGAGCTAATCGCGCGGGACGTACCGATCCTGCCTGTCCTACTGCCGTGATCTGTTCTGCGTGGACGATACTGGGATTGAACCAGTGACCTCTTCCGTGTCAGGGAAGCGCTCTCCCGCTGAGCTAATCGTCCTTGGAGGTGGAGACGGGATTTGAACCCGTGTAGACGGCTTTGCAGGCCGTTGCCTCGCCTCTCGGCCACTCCACCCGAGCGGCGCGTTTTCCAACTGCGCCACGTGGGCCTCTCGTTTCCGTTCCGTGTGCACGGCCCGGCGACGAGTTGAACTCTAGCGGATTCCCGAGCCAGCACAAAAACGCGTTTGCGCAGCGTGCTGCGGTGCGTGCACGGTGCGTTCCGGCCGGAGCGGCCCGGTGGGGCTTGTTCTAGACTCGCAAGCGTGCACGACCTCGCTCCTCTGGCCCGCTTCGGGAACCTCGTCGCCTCCGGGCTGCGGGATGTCACCCATGATCCCGAAGCCCTCGACTCCTCGGGGTTCTGGGCGGTGGTCGCGGACTTCGAGGGCCACCTGACCTGCGCCCGCTTCGACGACGTACGGACCGAACCGGTGCCGGCGGCGGTCCCCGGGCGGTGGCGCGGACCCGGCGCGGGTGACTGGACGTCGTCGCTCGACCGCGCCGCGTACACCTCGGGCGTACGGCGTATCCGCGAGCACATCGCCGCCGGTGACGTCTACCAGGTCAACCTCTGCCGGGTCCTCTCGGCCCCCCTGCCCCACCCCGGCGCCGCCGACGTGGACGCCCTGACAGCCGTGCTCGCCCACGAGCACCCCGCCGCGTACGCCGGTACGATCCGGCTCCCCGGCCACGGCGTCGAGATCGCCACCGCCTCCCCCGAGCTGTACCTCTCCCGCGACGACCTCACCGTCGAGTCCGGTCCGATCAAGGGCACCGCCCGTACGGCCGCCGAACTCCTGGACAAGGACCGCGCCGAGAACGTGATGATCGTGGACCTCGTCCGCAACGACCTGGGCCGCGTCTGCGTGCCCGGTTCCGTGACCGTCCCGGCGCTCATGCGGGTCGAGCCGTACCCCGGGCTCGTCCACCTCGTGTCGACCGTACGGGGCGAACTCACCGAAAAGGCGGGCTGGTCCGACCTCCTGCCCGCCACCTTCCCGCCCGGCTCGGTCACCGGCGCGCCCAAGTCCAGCGCCCTGACGATCATCGAGGAGCTGGAGGCGGAACCGCGCGGACCGTACTGCGGAGGCATCGGCTGGGTCGACGCCGACCGTGGCACCGCCTCCCTCGCCGTCGGCATACGCACCTTCTGGATCGACCGCACCACGGCGGCCGGGCCCGTCCTGTGCTTCGGCGCCGGCGCGGGCATCACCTGGGGCTCCGACCCCGAGGGGGAGTGGCGCGAGACGGAACTGAAGGCAGCCCGCCTCCTGGCCCTCGCGTCGGGCGGGTACGGGGCGGACGCGCGCGCGTCCGACGAGTACGGCACGTACGAGGAAAGTGGAAGGACGGCCTGATGAAGATCTGGGTCAACGGCGCACTGCACCCCGCCGCATCCGCGCACGTATCCGTGCTCGACCACGGCATGACCGTCGGCGACGGCATTTTCGAGACTGTCAAGGCCGTCCACGGACAGCCCTTCGCCCTCACCCGCCACCTCGACCGGCTCACCCGCTCGGCCCGCGGCCTCGGACTGCCGGACCCCGACCTGGACGAGGTGCGCCGCGCCTGTACGGCGGTCCTCGACGCCAACCCGGCTTCCCTGGCCCGCCTCCGGATCACGTACACCGGCGGGCTCTCCCCCCTCGGCTCCGACCGGGGCGACGCGGGACCGACCCTCGTCGTCGCCGCCGGCGCGACGACCCGCCGCCCGGACACCACCGCCGTGATCACCGTCCCCTGGACGCGGAACGAACGCGGCGCCCTGACCGGCCTCAAGACCACGTCGTACGCGGAGAACGTCGTCGCTCTCGCCCGCGCGCGCGAACAGGGCGCGTCCGAGGCGCTCTTCGCCAACACGGTGGGCCACCTCTGCGAGGGCACCGGCTCCAACGTCTTCGTCGTCCTCGACGGCGAACTGCACACCCCGCCCGTCTCGTCCGGCTGCCTGGCCGGCATCACCCGTGCTCTGACCGTCGACTGGACCGGCGCCCACGAGACCGATCTGCCGCTCGACGCCCTGGAGCGGGCGGAGGAGGTCTTCCTGACCTCCACCCTCCGCGATGTCCAGGCCGTCCACCGCGTCGACGGCCGTCAACTGCCCACGGCTCCGGGGCCGGTGACCGCCAAGGCGATGCGGGTGTTCGACGAGCGCTCCGGCGCCGACCTCGACCCGTAGGCGCACGCCGCCCGCGAAATCGGATGCCACGGGGGCGGAGGACGGGTACAACTCCCCTGATGACCACGACACTGCGGCCGACCGAGCCGCTCCAGCAGACCGGCGACGGTGCCCGCTCCCGTACGTACGAGGTATGCGTGAACAGCCGCCCCGTCGGGACGATCGCCCTCGGCACGGGCACCGGATTCGGGCCCGCGGTCGGCGTGATCCGGGCGCTGCGGATCGACGGGCCCGACCGGCGGCGCGGACGCGGCACGGTCGCGGCCCTCGCCGCCGAAGAGGTGCTGCGCGGCTGGGGATGCGGGGAGGTGCTGGCCTCCGTGGAGATCCCCGGGCAGGGCGGCCGGGCCGAGGACGCGGCCCCCGCGCTCCGCCTCCTCACCGCCCTCGGCTACACCGAACGCAGCAGCAACATGGTCAAACCCCTGCTGTCCCGGCCGCCCGAGTTGCCCGCCGACACCGAGGGCCGGCCGCTCGAGGACGGCGAGTACGAGACCTGGTGGGCGGCGGCGGCCACGCGCTACGCGCAGGCCTGGATCGACCGGGGCGCCTCGCCCGAGCAGGCCAGGGCCAAGGCGGAGACGTCCAGGACCGAGGCCCTGCCCGACGGCCTCGCCACCCCCGGCGTCTCCCTGAGCGCGCTGGTCCACGCCGGGCAGGTCGTCGGCACGCTCTGGGTCTCCCGGCGCGAGGAGACGCCGGACGAGCCGGGCGCGTACGTGTACGACGTCGTGGTGGGGGAGGACCAGCGGGGCAAGGGGTACGGCCGCGCTCTGATGCTGCTGGCCGAGGGAGTGGCCCTGGACTTCGGGGCGACCCGGCTGGGACTGCACGTCTTCGCGGGCAACACCCCGGCGATCCGGCTGTACGAGTCGCTCGGGTACGTGACGACGCACCGGAACTTCCGCAAGGCGCTGCTCTGAGCCCGACGCCCGATGCCCGACGCTGTAGGGCCACGAGGCCGAGACGCCCGACTCCCGGGTCAGGCGTCCTCCCGCGCCACCACCCGGTCCACGATCGCCTCGATCCGGGCCCGCAGTCCCTCCTGACTCGTGCCGCCGTCCAGCCGCTCGCCGTCGACGACGTACGTGGGCGTGCCGGTCACCCCGATCGCCTTGCCCTCGGCCTGGTCCGCGTCCACGATCAGGATGTGCCGGCCGTCGATCAGGGCGGTGTCGAACTCCTCGGCGTCCAGGCCCAGCTCCCCGGCGATCTCCAGCAGCACCGGCTCGCCCTTGGCCGCGAGGTCGTCGGTACGGGCCAGGACGGCCTCCACGTACGCCCAGCCCCGCCCCTGCTCGAAGGCCTCCTCCGCGGCCTGCGCGGCGGCGAACGCGTGGCGGTGCTTCTCCAGCGGGAAGTGCCGCAGCCGGGTCTCCAGCCGGCTCCCGTACCGCTCGCGCAGCGCCCGCAGGTCGTCCAGGGCGTGGCGGCAGTCGGGACACTGGAGCTCGCACCAGAAGTCGAGGAGGACGGGGGCGGCGGGGGCGGAATCGTTCATGGACGGCAGTCTCCCAGCCCGGCCGCCCCCGGCCCAACCACCCGGAACGGAGAAGCGACCCCGGAGCCCCCCGCCCCCACCCCAGGGAGGAGGAAGCCCCGGGACACCCCCGAGATCTCCCTGAGGTCACCCCGTTGCGTGGCCCCGACCGCCCCACCAGGTGCACAGTGGATGCAGAACACGTTCCGACGACGACCCGGCCTGCCTGGAGGACCCGATGATTGCCGAGACCATCTTCTCCGCGGTGTCCGCAGCCGGCCTCGGTATCGCCGCCGTGACGGCGTACCGGAAGCGGTTCCTGTCGGCGACGCGCATCGCGGCGTACTCCCTGGTCCCGGTGGGTCTGGTGATGACCGGCGTCGTCAAATGGGTCGCGCACACGGCCTTCTCGCCGGTGGCCTGGCTCGGCTTCGTCGTGCTGGGCGTCGCCTGGCTGCTCTTCCTGACGACCCGGGCGGTGGAACGGCGCAGGGGCGGCACCCGCAAGGAGCGCAGGGCCGCCGCGAAGGCGGCGCGGCGCGAGGCGGTCGCCCCGGCGGCGTCCGCGCCCTCCCTCCCGGGCCGCAGCCCGGCGGTACGGGCCGAGCCGCGGCCCGCGCCGCGCGCCAAGGGGTCCGGCGACGACTTCAGCGACATCGAGGCGATCCTCAAGAAGCACGGCCTCTGAGGAGCCCGGGCCCGGGGGCCCGTACTCCCCAGCACGTCCCAGGTGCCCACACCGCCGAAAAGGGCCCCTGAGCGGCCCCCGTCTTGAATGCCGGACGGGTTTCCACGGAATATGATGAACTACCGCGCCGAAGACGCGTGTTGGTCATCAGCGCCCTCCGGGGTACGTCATCATCGCCCCGAGATGCTCGATACCTCCCGGGACCAGACCCCGGCACCCACCGATGAACAGCGCGGTTGCCTCTTCGCGCTCTCCCAGCCGCCCCTGATGATCTTCCTCACGGTGATCGGCGCCCTGCTGCTGATGGCGGCCGTCCATGACCTGTTCCTGCTGTGAGGAACGGTGCGCGACGGCCCGCGCGGCTCAGCCGGCCGCTTCCTTGCGGCGCGCCCGGTACGCGGCCACATGCAGCCGGTTGCCGCAGGTGCGGCTGTCGCAGTACCGCCGGGAGCGGTTGCGTGACAGGTCGACGAACGCGCGCCCGCAGTCCGGGGCCTCGCAGCGCCGCAGCCGTTCCTGTTCGCCCGCCACGACGATGAAGGCCAGGGCCATGCCGCAGTCGGCGGCGAGGTGGTCGGCGACCGAGGCGCCCGGCGCGAAGTAGTGGACGTGCCAGTCGTAGCCGTCGTGGTCGGTCAGCTGCGGGGTGGTGCCCGCGCCCGCCACCAGCTGGTTGATCAGGGCGGCCGCCGTCGGCGCGTCCGGCGCCCCGAACACGTCCGCGAACCGCTTCCGTACGTCCAGCACCGCCCGCAGATCGCGGACGCCCAGCTCCTCCACCCCGCTGACGCTGTGTTCCCGTACGAACGTGTGCAGTGCCGCCACATCCGCGAGCCCGTCGGGCGTGACCTCCGCCGCGTCGCCGTCCGGCGCGGTGTTCACCAGATCGACCACGGTGTCGAGGGCGATCCTGGTGTCGTGGGGAATCAGCACGATCCGCTCCCTGGCCTGCTGCGGGCCGGTGCCCGCCGAATCCCGCCGACTTTAGCCGCTGTACGGGGCGGGCGTGGCCTCGCTCGGCCACCGGTGCCCGCACGGGCGTACGCGGGCGCACGAGCGGGCGGCGGCGGACGCACCGGCGCCGTCGCCGCGGTGGGTCCGCGGCGACGGCGCCGGTGTGCTCCGTATGCGGTTGTCTGCGCGGCGCCGTCTCCCCGAGTCGGACGGCGCCGAGCGGCCCTCGGCCTGGCTCAGCTCTCGGCCAGGATGTGCGAGAGTTCCGTGTCGAGATCGAAGTGGCGGTGTTCGGTGCCCGGTGGCACCGCGGCGTCGGTCCGCTTGAGGAACGACTCCAGGGCCCGCGCCGGGGCCTCGAGCAGGGCCTCGCCCTCCGGAGAGCTCAGAGCGATGCAGACGACGCCCTGACCGTGGCTGCGCGACGGCCAGACTCTGACGTCGCCGGTGCCGGTGGGCCGGTGCAGCCCCTCGGCGAGAAGGTCGCGGGCGAAGACCCACTCGACCGTCTCTTCGGCTCCGGTGTGGAAGGTGGCGTGCACGGCGTAGGGATCGGCCGTGTCATACCGCAGGCCCGCGGGTACAGGCAGTGAGGACTCGCTCGATACAACGAGGCGCAGGTGCAGCTCGCAGCTGACCGTGGTGTTCATAAGCGCCAGGGCCTTTCGCTCAGTGTGCGCTCGGGGATTCGCACGTCGGCGAAATCGACATGCCACCTACGGTGTCGTTGTAAACCCCTCTGTCTGTTTTGTGATCCTTGGGGTAGCTCGTACAGCGGTGCGTGACTTCAGGCCATACCGCCATTCCGGTGACGTGACCGATTCCGGTAGGTTGGGGGTTATGCATGCGGAGAGTGACGAGCGGGGGGACGTCGTCGTACCGACGGCTACGGCGGACGCCGGCGCGGACCACGGAAAAGTTGAATCCGGGGCGCATCTGGTGCGGGTCCGGAAGACCGGGGACGAACGGACCGGGACGGCGGAGCTGGGCTCCCGGGCGCCCGGCTTCATCAAGGCGTCGAGGCCGCTGCATCTGAGCTGGCAGGTCGGCGTCTTCATCGTCGGGCTCGCGGTGGTCGGCGGGGGCGTCGTCCTGCTGCCGCTCCCGGGCCCCGGCTGGCTGATCATCTTCGGCGGCATGGCGATCTGGGCGACCGAGTTCGTCTGGGCGCAGCTGGTGCTCCGCTGGACCAAGCGGAAGGTCACGGAAGCCGCCCAGAAGGCGATGGACCCCAAGGTCCGGCGGCGGAACATCGTGCTCACCAGCATCGGGGTCGCGCTCCTCGCCGCGGCGGCCGCGGTCTACCTCTGGTACTTCGGCTGGGTCCTGCCGTGGAACATCGACCGCTGACCCCGACCGGCCCGCCGGCGCCCCGCGCACGGCGGGGAGCGGCGCTGACATGGGGTAATGTGTGCGGTGCGTTCCCGGGCGATTAGCTCAGTGGGAGAGCGCTTCGTTCACACCGAAGAGGTCACTGGTTCGAACCCAGTATCGCCCACCCGGAACCGAGGCCCGCGGACCTGTCACAGGTCCGCGGGCCTCGGTCGTTCTCGCCGCCGGCATCGGGTCAGCGCAGGCGGTTCAGGCCGTCCCGCAGCCGGCGCGCGTCCCTCAGGCGGTGTTCGTACGTCGCCCCCACCGCGAGGAGCAGCAGTCCGGCCAGGGCCGGCGGCAGCCAGCGGGGGAGCGCGCCCACCACCTGGACGACGTACGGCGCCAGCTCGTGCAGCCCGACCAGCGCCAGAACGGCGCCGCCCAGCACCAGCGGCGCCTGGAGGCGGAGCCGGGCACCGGCGAGCGTGACCGCGAGCGCGGCCAGCCCCAGCAGCAGCGGCCGGGCCCAGTGCGGATCGCCCCAGACCGCCACCAGGCTCGGCACCAGCGTGGCGGCCAGACCGGGCCCGTACGCCGTCCACGACGACGCCTCGGGATCGCGCCGGCGGCGCAGCAGGCCCACGGCGAGCGCGGGGACGGTCACCGGCAGGGTGTACGCCTCGGGCGCCCCCACCCCGGAGGCGGCGAGCCGCACCCAGGAGGCCAGGACGAACAGCCCGGTCGCGGCGTACCCCGCCACGGCCCGCCGCTCCGCGCGTACCGCCGTGCCCGCCGCGATCACCCCGCACAGGGCGAGCACCAGCGCCAGGACCGGGGCCCGGCCCAGCGCCAGGACCACGGCGAGCGCGCCCGCGCCCGCGCCGGCGAGCTCGACGGGCGCGGCCACCGGGTGGCGCCGCAGCCGCGCGCCGAGCAGCGCCACCAGGGCCGGGACGACGAGCACGAGCACCGCCACCCCTTCGGCCGACCACCCCGCCGCCGCGCCGGCGGCCACGGCCAGCCCCGCCGCGTACACGACGGCCCCGCAGCCGAGCACCGCCTGGACGAGCACCCGGAGCGGGGCGAGGGCCGCCTCCGGGGCCGCTTCCGGCCGCCGTACGTACTCCATGGCCACCGCCGTTCCCGCGTGCAGAAGCGTCAGGGTGGCGAGCACCGTCACCGTCGCGGGCCGGGTCGCGAGGGACAGCAGCGCGGCCCCGGCCCCGGCGGCCAGGGCGCAGCACAGGGCCGTGACCGTCACCGGACCGTGCGGGGGAGCCCCGATACGGCCGGCGAGGACAACGAGTGCCAGCGCGAGGGCCGTCAGGACCAGCGGGACCACCAGCGCCGCGCCGAACCCGAGGTCCAGCGTCAGCGGCAGGACGAGCAGGGCGGCCCAGACCAGCGCCACGACCCCGGACAGCAGGGCGGCCCGCACCCGGTCCGCACCGGTCGCCGGACCGGCGGCCGTCCCGGTGGTCGCGTCGGCATCCGCGCCCGGGGCCCCGGCCGTCGCCGCCCCCCGCGTCCGCCCGTACGCCACCCCCAGCGCCCCGGCCACCATCAGCAGCACCGGGGGAGCGGCCGTCAGGCCGGACCACGGGAAGTCCGCCCCGGCCGCCGCCCGTGCCCCGCCCGGCGCGCCCGCCCACACGCCGGCGAGTTGCCTCACGCCACCGCCCAGGGCCAACGCCACCAGCGGCAGCGCCCACACCACCGAGCACGCCCCGACACCCCCGGCGACGCCGACCAGTCCCCGCACCGCCGGGCGCGGCAGCCTCCCCCGTACCCCAGGCACCAGGACCGTCACCGCCGCCAGCGCCACCGCGCCCAGCACGTACGCGGGCACCGCCCAGCTGTCCGGCACCCCCGGGCGCAGCACCCCGCCGACCGCCGCGATCACCGCGAGACCCGACACCCCCGCGCACCCGACGGCCCCACCCGGCAGGCGCAGCGCGGCGAACAGGCCCAGCGCCGCCCCCGCGAGCAGCAGCACACCGGGGCCCGCGGCGGCCACCGGCGACCCCGCCGTCAGCGACAACTCGCAGCCCGTGAGCAGCGCCAGAGCCCCGGCCACCCCGGCGCCCGCCGCCGCGAAACCCCGTACCGGGGCAGACTTCGCCCACACCACCACCGCCACGTCCAGCGCGGCCGTCGCGAACAACGCCCAGGCCGTCGCCGACACCGGCGCCCCCGCCGCCGACACCCCCAGCGGCAGCGGGAGTTGGGCGGCCACCACGGCGGCGGGCAGCGGAACGCGGAGCCCGCCGACCACCCGCCCGTACCCCGCCCACAGCGCCGCCAGCACGGCCGCCGCCCCCGCCACGTACCCCAGGGGCGGCGTGCCGGACAGGGCCGTCGCGTACAGGCCGTACGCGTCCAGGACCGTCAGCACCAGCGCGAGCGCGGCCACCGCCTCCGCCGTCGCACCGCGCCCCCGGCGCACCAGCAGGGCGGGCACCGAGAGCGCCAGGACCGTCACCGCCCCCAGCACCACCGACCGGCCGGCGATCCCCATCTGGCCCCAGCCGACCAGCGTGAAGGCCACGGCCGCGATCGCCAGCAGCACCCCGCCCAGCGTCAGCAGCACATGCCGCACCCCCGGCGGGGACGTCTCGGGCCGCCGCGCGCCGCCCCCGCCACCGGGCGCCACCCACCCGGATCCCCACCCGGATGCCGGTCCCACCGACGGCCCGGCGCCCGCCAGCAGGCTCACCAGGTAGGACCTGCGCAGTAGCAACTGCCCCCTGCGCGCGTCGAGTCGGGCCAGCTCCTGATCGAGGATCACCAGCTCGTGGTCGGGCCGTAGTACCTGTGTCATGGCAGCGAGTGTGGTCCGCGCCACAGCCCGTGCCATCGGCACGCCTACTCAGATCCCCGGTGAGTACGTCCCCTCCGGTTTGAAGCCGACCCGTCCGGGCCTGTATGGTTCAAGGCGTTCCCGGGCGATTAGCTCAGCGGGAGAGCGCTTCGTTCACACCGAAGAGGTCACTGGTTCGAAACCAGTATCGCCCACCGGGAAAAGCCGGTCCGTCCCCGACGGACCGGCTTTTGTGTGCCCGGACGTGCCCGGACGTGCCCGGACGTGCCCGGACGTGCCCGGACGTGCCCGGAACGTGCCCGGACCGCCCGCCCCTCAGGCTGCCGCCGCGGGCACCTCGGGGCGCAGCGGCCACGCGGGATCCACCGACTCCTCCGTGCCGTTGCGCGAGAACCACGCCTGCAACCCCCGCGCCTGCGCCGCGTGCCACACCGCCTGGAGCGCGTGCAGCTCCGCCGCCGACAGCCGCTCCATCCGCGAGGCGAACCGCCGCCCCACCGCCCGTACCAGCTCCAGCGACGCCAGCGCGTCGGCCGCCGCGTCATGGGCGCCCTCCAGCTCCACGCCGTACTGGGCGCAGAGATCCGTGAGCGTACGGCGGCCCTTGCGATAGCGGTCCAGGTGCTTGTCCAGCACCCGCGGATCCAGCACGCACAGCGGCACGTTCTCCAGATGCCGCCCCAGCGACGACGCCCGGTGCCGCCTCAACTCCCGGTCCAGCAGGGTCAGATCGAACGGCGCGTTCATCACCACCAGCGGCCGGCCCGCCGCGCACTGCTCGGCCAGCGCCCGCGCCATCTCCTCCACCGCCGGCGCCGGCCACCGCCCGTTGCGGTGCAGGAAATCATCCGTCAGACCGTGTATCTCGGTGGCGGCGGGAGGCACCGGCACCCCCGGGTCTATCAGCCACCGCGTCACGCGGGGCCTCGCCCCCGCCATGTCCTGGACCACGAGGGCGGCCGAGACGATCCGGTCCCCCTCGACGTCCACCCCCGTCGTCTCCGTGTCGAATGCGGCCAGCGGGCCTTCGTACCAACGCGTCATCCCCGAACTCCTCGCGCGTATCGGGCAGATGGCGTCCGTCCTCTGCCCGAACCGGTGATACCCGGACACGACATGCGGTACGCACCGTTTACGGAGGACGCCGGACGGTGACAACACAAGGGACGGACACGGACGTTGACGGCCCGTCGCCCCCGACTCATCCGTACGGCCCGGAAGGCACCCAGAGCCATGGCTCTCGCGCAGCCCGAACCGGGCGGGCTGCTGCCCGAGCGGACCGCACCGCTGCGCGGAGCACTCGCCACCACCGCCTGCATGGAGACCCTCCAGGTGGGCTACCTCCACGCGGTCGCCGCCGCGGCCGGCTGCTCACTCAGCCAGCCCTTCCCCGACACCGGCATCGACTGGCACGTCAGCCACAGCTCACCCGGCCACGCCGTGGACGACGAGGTGACCATCAAGGTCCAGCTCAAGAGCACCTACCAACTTGCCCCGCACCCGGCGGGCCCGGCCTTCTCCTTCGCCCTCGACAACGCGCACCTGGTGAAACTGGCCCGCACCCCCGTCTCGGTGCACAAGATCCTGGTCGTCATGATCGTGCCCCGCACCCAGGACGAGTGGCTGCGCGCCGGGCACGACCGCCTCGACCTCAGACACTGCTGCTACTGGATCAACCTGGCGGGCCACCCTGTGACCGGCCGCCACCGGACGACCGTGCGGGTGCCCACCGCGCGCATCTTCGACGACCGGGCGCTCTGCGAGATCATGACCCGCGTCGGGTCGGGAGGGAGACCGTGATGCACCGGCCGTCCGACGAGCCCGCCGGCGGGGTGACCCCCTGGGCGGCCCGCCCCCGCCCCGCGCACCACCCCGCCGCGGAACCGCCGGGCCTCTGGACGGGCGCCCTGGCCCCCGACCCCGCGCGGACCGACCCCGCCGTCCTCGGCGCCCTCCTCGCCCGGCACGGCTGGCGCCGCCGGGGCGGCGCCCCCGGCCGCTACACCCGCTGGACACCCCCGGCACCCGCCGGCGGCGGCACCAGCCTCCTGGTGCCGGAGAGCCGCGCCTTCCCCGACTGCGACGACCTGCTCGCCGAGGCCTTCACCGCCCTCGCCCGCAGCGCGGCCCCCTCCGCCCGCGAAGTCCTCGTCGGCCTCACCGTCCCCAGCGACGAGATCCGCTGGTGGCGCGACGTGCCGCAGGGCCCCTCGGGGGCGGCGGCCTGGACCGTACAGGAACAACTGCGCGCGGCGGCCCGGCAATTGTTGCTGGCCGGTGCGCTCGCTGTGCGGAGCAGGGCCGGCTACCACGGAGCCCGCCACCGCAGCCGGGCCCAGGCCTCCCTCGAAGGGATCCTCGTCGGACCGGCCCCCGGCGGACGCGAACTCACCGCCTTCGTCCCGGTCACGGACGGCCGCGCCGTCGCCGTCCGCCTCCACCACGCCCTCTACGCCGCCCGCGAGGCCGTCGACTACCAGCGCGCCACCGGCGGCATGGAGGCGTTCGACACCGCCGTCCAGGCGGGGGTCAGCCGCGAGCTGACCGACGCCCTGGTCGCTCTCGTACGCGGCACGGAAGGCGCCCGTATCACCCTGGCCTGGGCCCCCGGCGCCGGTGTCCCCGACGGCTGCGTGCCCCGCCCCGAACCGGTGGAGTTCTCGCCCGGCGACCTGCCCGCGCTCCGCGAGGCGGGCCGCCGCTACCTGCGCGACGAGCCCTCCATGCCGGTACGGATCACCGGCTCCGTCATCCGGATGCGCCGGGCCGGACCGCGCGGCGCCGGATCCGTACGGCTGCGGGTCCTCGCCGGGGCGGAGATCCCGCACGTACGGGTCGCGCTCGACGAGGAGGCGTACCGTATCGCCGGACACGCGCACCTGGTCGGGCTGCCCATCCGGGTCGTCGGCCGGCTGGAGAGCCGGGGCGGCTTCCGCAGGCTCTCCGACGCCAGCGGTGTGGTGCCCGTCCAGGTGGACGAGGCGGAGCGCGACCGGCTGATGAAATCGCTCCAGGAGAACCTGGACTTCTTTGAAGAGGTATGCGGCGGGGGACGCGATCCGGAGGCCGACGCGGAAACCGTTTAGTGGGTGACGGCCCGGGCTCGGTACGATTCCTGATGCGCACGGAAAACAGGACGTGCGCGCCCCGTGCAGTCAGGAGAGTCCGGTGTCAGACGTCCGTGTGATCATCCAACGCGATTCCGAGCGGGAAGAGCGCGTGGTGACGACGGGCACTACGGCGGCCGAACTGTTCCCCGGCGAGCGCACCGTCGTCGCCGCGCGCGTGGGCGGCGAGCTGAAGGACCTCGCGTACGAGATCGCCGACGGCGAGACCGTCGAGCCCGTCCTCATCTCCTCCGAGGACGGCCTCGACATCCTCCGCCACTCCACCGCGCACGTGATGGCGCAGGCCGTGCAGGCGATCTTCCCCGAGGCCAAGCTGGGCATCGGCCCGCCGGTCAAGGACGGCTTCTACTACGACTTCGACGTCGCGAGGCCCTTCACCCCCGAGGACCTCAAGGTCATCGAGAAGAAGATGCAGGAGATCCAGAAGCGCGGCCAGCGCTTCTCCCGCCGCGTCGTCACGGACGAGGCGGCCCGCGAGGAGCTGGCCGACGAGCCGTACAAGCTGGAACTCATCGGCATCAAGGGCTCGGCGTCGACCGACGACGGCGCGGACGTCGAGGTGGGCGGCGGCGAGCTGACCATCTACGACAACCTGGACCCGAAGACCGGCGACCTGGCCTGGCGCGACCTGTGCCGCGGCCCGCACCTGCCCACCACCCGGTACATCCCGGCGTTCAAGCTGATGCGGAACGCCGCCGCGTACTGGCGGGGCAGCGAGAAGAACCCGATGCTCCAGCGCATCTACGGCACCGCGTGGCCGACGAAGGAAGAGCTGAAGGCGCACCTGGACTTCCTGGTCGAGGCCGAGAAGCGGGACCACCGCAAGCTCGGCAACGAGCTGGACCTGTTCTCCTTCCCCGACGAGGTCGGCTCCGGCCTCGCGGTCTTCCACCCCAAGGGCGGCATCATCCGCCGCACCATGGAGGACTACTCGCGCCGCAGGCACGAGGAGGAGGGGTACGAGTTCGTCTACACCCCCCACGCCACCAAGGGCCGCCTTTTCGAGAAGTCCGGGCACCTCGACTGGTACGCGGACGGCATGTACCCGCCCATGCAGCTCGACGAGGGCGTGGACTACTACCTCAAGCCCATGAACTGCCCGATGCACAACCTGATCTTCGACGCCCGGGGGCGGTCGTACCGCGAACTGCCGCTGCGGCTCTTCGAGTTCGGGACGGTGTACCGGTACGAGAAGTCGGGCGTCGTGCACGGCCTGACCCGCGCGCGCGGCTTCACCCAGGACGACGCGCACATCTACTGCTCCAAGGAGCAGATGGCGGACGAGCTGGACTCGACGCTGACCTTCGTGCTCAACCTGCTGCGTGACTACGGTCTGACAGACTTCTACCTGGAACTGTCGACCAAGGACCCCGAGAAGTACGTCGGGACCGACGAGGCGTGGGAGGAAGCGACCGAGACGCTGCGCAAGGTCGCCGAGAAGCAGGGGCTGCCGCTGGTCCCCGACCCGGGCGGCGCGGCCTTCTACGGGCCGAAGATCTCGGTGCAGGCGCGGGACGCCATCGGCCGTACGTGGCAGATGTCGACCGTGCAGCTCGACTTCAACCTCCCGGAGCGCTTCGACCTGGAGTACACCGCGCCGGACGGCTCCAAGCAGCGGCCCGTCATGATCCACCGGGCGCTGTTCGGGTCCATCGAGCGGTTCTTCGCGGTGCTGCTGGAGCACTACGCGGGCGCGTTCCCGGCGTGGCTGGCGCCGGTGCAGGCGGTGGGGATCCCGATCGGGGACGCCCACGTCGAGTACTTGCAGGGCTTCGCCGCCGAGGCGAAGAAGAAGGGCCTGCGGGTCGAGGTGGACGCGTCCTCCGACCGCATGCAGAAGAAGATCCGCAACCACCAGAAGCTCAAGGTCCCCTTCATGATCCTGGTCGGCGACGAGGACATGAACGCGGGCACGGTGTCCTTCCGCTACCGCGACGGGTCGCAGGAGAACGGCATCCCGCGCGACGAGGCGCTGGCGAAGCTGCTCGACGTGGTGGAGCGCCGCGTCCAGGTCTGACACCTGACAGCACGTGTACGAGGCCCCCGGCGGGCGTTCAGCCCGCCGGGGGCCTCTCCCGGTCCTCCCGGCCGAAAACCTGGATGAGCCACGACGAGAACGACCCCGTCACCGCCCCCAGCAGCGCCAGCCCGCACCCCATCAGGACGACCGCGAAGACCCGGCCCCACGGCGTCACCGGGGTCACGTCCCCGTACCCCACCGTCGTGATCGCCGAGGACGCCCACCACACCGAGTCGCCGAACGTACGGATCGTCGCGCCCGGCGCGCCCCGCTCCTGCTGGTAGACGGCGAGGGCGGTGGCGAAGCCCAGGAGGAGGGCGCTGAGTCCCGCGTACGCCATGACCCTGGCGTACAGGCTGAGGCGCGGGCGGTCCCGGCGGCGCTGGACGGCGCTGTACGTCTTCACGATGCGCAGCGGGCGCAGCAGGGGCAGGACCAGCACCACCGTGTCCAGCCAGTGCTTGCGCGGGAAGTGCCGTCCCTGGCCGCTGAGGATCAGCCGTACCAGGTAGTCCACCAGGAAGACGGCCCACGTCAGCAGGACACCCGCCAGGGCGAGGTCACGCCACACCGCGCTGGTGTGCGGGGCCAGGACGAGGATCGCGTAGCAGCCGAGGAAGACCGCCGAGCCCATGAACAGCGGCAGGTCCATGCGGCGCTCCCAGCGGAGCCGGCGTTCGGGGCCGTTCCTGACGTGCATCGCCCCAGCATCGCGGGGGCCGGTCCGGCGGAGGCCCGGCGACACGCTTCCCCCGTCCTAAGTCATATGCTGCACAGCATGACGAGTGAGCCGGAGCAGCAGATCGGTGTGGGGACCCCGGACGCGTTCCAGCGTCTGTGGACGCCCCATCGGATGGCGTACATCCAGGGCGAGAACAAGCCCACCGGACCGGAGGCCGGCGACGGCTGTCCCTTCTGCGCGATCCCGTCGAAGTCCGACGAGGACGGGCTGGTCATCGCGCGGGGGGACCGCGTCTACGCGGTGCTGAACCTGTATCCGTACAACGGCGGCCACCTGATGGTGGTGCCGTTCCGTCATGTCGCCGACTACACGGAGCTGGACGACGCGGAGACGGCCGAGCTGGGGCTGTTCACCAAGCGGGCGATGACCGCGCTCCGTACGGCGTCCGGCGCGCACGGCTTCAACATCGGGATGAACCAGGGCTCGGTGGCCGGGGCGGGGATCGCCGCGCATCTGCATCAGCACGTCGTGCCCCGCTGGGGTGGCGACACCAACTTCATGCCGGTCGTCGGGCACACGAAGGTGCTGCCGCAGCTCTTGGCCGACACGCGGGCGATGCTGGCCGCGGCCTGGCCCGTACAGCCGTAGCCGCCCCCCGGCCCGTCCACCACCGCGGAGGCGGGGCGGGCCCGGGGGCGCCGGCTCACGCGTCGTAGGCGTCCGCCTTCCGCGGGCTCGGGTCCTGTACGGCCCCGCCGAGCGCGGACGCCCTGCTGCCGAAGTTCGTGGTATCCACGCCGTGTTCGTCCAGGACCTTCATCGCGGCGGCGTGGGCCACCCGCAGAACCGGGGTCGCGGTCCGCATCGCGTCGTCCGCCATGAAGCGGTGGCGCCAGGGCTGGTCGGCCCAGGCGTGCCGCAGGCCGAACGGCTCGGGCAGGCCGAGCTTGCCGCCGAGGTGGTCGAGCAGCGGCGGGTACCACGTGAAGGGCGCGCGGACCGCGAGGCGGACCGCTTCCTTCGGCTCGACCAGCGGCAGCGGCCGGTCGACGGTCTCCCAGAAGCGGACCGGCTTGGCGACGGTACGGCTCTTGGGGGAGGGCCCGCTGGTGAAGAGGGAGTGCACCGGGCCGAGCGCGTGGCCCGTGACCTCGATGCGCAGCGTCTGGTAGAGGACGGTGACGCTGATCATCATGGTGATGACCAACTGGCCGTCCCACAGGTTGAACTGGACGCCGAGGTAGTGGCGGTTGCCGCTGCCGAACTGCTGCTGGTTGCAGATCCGCTGTATCTCGTGGCTCTTGACCTGGTAGGCCTCCACGTCCTGGCCGTCGGGGCGGCTCACGGAACCGGCGCCCTCGCCGACCGCCGCGACGATCCAGTGCTTGACCGAAGGCGGCGGGAAACCACCGGAGTTGAGGGGGCCGCGCTCCAGCAGCTTCAACTGGTCGTGGATGGCCCGTATGACGTCGTAACTGCGGAACTGGTGGATCTCCTTGGCCGGGTCCTTGGGGACGAGGTCCTCGGCGAGCTGCCAGCTGCCCCAGCGGGTGCCCATACCCAGTATTCCCTTGGGGCCCGCGTAGAAGACGACGTTGGACCGCTGCTCGGCGGTGAGCTTCTCCAGGCCCTGGCGCAGCTCCTCGCGGCTCGCGTCGCCAGGGTTCCCCGGCACGGCCTCGGGGATCTTCGCGCCGATGCCGCCGCCGGCCAGCAGGGCGCTCCAGCGGGAGCGCAGGTCCTTCGCGGTGGACTCGCAGATCCGTTTGGCCAGCCACCAGCCGATGACCGGGGCGACGATCATGCCGCGCAGGTACCAGCCGAGGACGCCGACGAAGGGGAGCGCGATCAGGAAGATGACGGCGAGGACACCGACGGCGATCAGGAGGGCCGAGCCCATGGCCCCGACACGCCGGTCCTTGGCCCCGGCGAGCGTACGGCGCAGCTGGAAGACGCCCAGCCAGAGCAGGGCGCCGGGCAGGAACAGCAGGCCGAACACGGCGGTCACGGCGGTGAGCTTCTTGTCCCGTTCCTTCCGTATCCCGTTCGCCGCGAGGCAGTGCTCGACGATGGTCCGGGACTCGGTGCCGAAGGACTGGATGAGGGCGCCGCGCCCGCCGCCGAGGGTCCTGAGCTGGACGGCGCGTGCGAACGCCTCGCCCAGATTCGGCTCCATCAGCGAGAATCTGCCCTTGGAGACGCTGGACTTGTGCCATTCGTTGTCGGCCTTGAGGATCTCCTCGACCGGGCTGTCCCGGTAGGCCGCCGAGGCGAGGGCGTGCGTCGCCGCGGTCTGTCCGTCCGACCCCATGAGCGGGACCTGTGCCCCCGGGCTGAAGTCGAAACCGTCACTCGCCACTGCCGCCCCCTCGCCGCAAGGATCCGCTGCCGCGGCCTGTCTCCTGGTCAGAGCGCCCGGCTCACCTGCGGAGCTGGGCACCTCAGCGTAACGGCGGTACGCGGTCCACGTCAGGGGAGTTGGCGCTCTTTCGCCACCGGGCGCCCGATGCCGTCCGGCGCCCGGTGCGGGTGGGGCGGCGGTGGCGCGCCGCGGGCGTGGCTACGATGGGCCAGCCGGTGGCCGTCGGGGCCGCGCGGTACAACGACCGTCGGGAAGGCCATGCTGAACAAGTACGCGCGTGCATTTTTCACGCGTGTCCTCACGCCGTTCGCCGCGTTTCTGCTCCGGCGTGGAGTCGGTCCGGACGCGGTCACGCTCATCGGTACGGCCGGAGTGATGGCGGGTGCGCTGGTCTTCTTCCCTCGCGGGGAGTTCTTCTGGGGCACGATCGTCATCACGCTCTTCGTCTTCTCCGATCTCGTCGACGGCAACATGGCGCGGCAGGCCGGCGTCTCCAGCCGCTGGGGCGCCTTCCTGGACTCGACGCTCGACCGGGTGGCCGACGGCGCGATCTTCGGGGGCTTCGCCCTCTGGTACGCGGGCAGCGGCGACAACAACATGCTGTGCGCCGTCTCGATCTTCTGCCTGGCCAGCGGCCAGGTCGTCTCGTACACCAAGGCCCGGGGGGAGTCGATCGGCCTGCCGGTCGCCGTCAACGGGCTGGTGGAGCGGGCGGAGCGGCTGGTCATCTCGCTGGTCGCGGCGGGCCTGGCCGGATTCCACCGGACCTTCGGGGTCCCCGGGATCGAGATCCTGCTGCCGATCGCGCTGTGGATCGTCGCGGTGGGCTCCGCGGTGACGCTGGCGCAGCGGGTGGTGACCGTACGGCGGGAGTCCGCGGAGGCCGACGCGGCAGCGGCGGCCGAGGCCGCCTCGGCCGCGGGCCCCGGGTCCGGTTCGCAGGGGCGTGAGGCCGCGTCATGAGCGGGGTGCGCGACCGGGTCACGGACGGGCTGTACGGACTGGGCTGGAGCACGGTCAAGACGCTGCCGGAGCCGGCGGCGGCCGCCCTCGGCCGGACGATCGCCGACACGGCGTGGAAGCGGCGCGGCAAGAGCGTGCTGCGGCTGGAGTCCAATCTGGCGCGGGTCGTGCCCGGGGCGGGGCCCGAGCGGCTCGCGGAGCTGTCGAAGGCCGGGATGCGCTCGTACATGCGCTACTGGATGGAGTCGTTCCGGCTCCCCACCTGGAGCGCGGAGCGGGTGAGCGCGGGCTTCGACCCCCAGGACGTGCACCATCTGACGGACGGGCTGGCGTCGGGGCGGGGCGTGATACTGGCGCTGCCGCACCTGGCCAACTGGGACCTCGCGGGGGTCTGGGTGACGCGCGCGCTGGGGGTGCCGTTCACGACGGTCGCCGAGCGGCTCAAGCCCGAGACCCTGTACGACCGGTTCGTGGCGTACCGCGAGAGCCTGGGGATGGAGGTGCTGCCGCACACCGGCGGCTCCGCCTTCGGGACGCTGGCGCGGCGGCTGCGGGACGGCGGTCTGGTCTGCCTGGTCGCCGACCGAGATCTGTCGGCGTCGGGCGTCGAGGTCGACTTCTTCGGGGACACGGCCCGGATGCCGGCGGGACCCTCGCTGCTCGCGCAGCAGACGGGGGCGCTGCTGCTGCCGGTGACGCTCTGGTACGACGGCTCCCCGGTGATGCGGGGGCGGGTCCATCCGCCGGTCGGGGTGCCGGAGTCAGGCACGCGCGCCGAGAAGACGTCCGTCATGGCACAGGCGGTGGCGGACGTCTTCGCCGGCGGGATCGCCGAGCATCCGGAGGACTGGCACATGTTGCAGAGGCTGTGGGTCGCGGACCTTGAACCGTCCGGGGCGCCCGGCGCCGGGTCCCGGTCCGGCTCCGACGGCGTGTCGCGCGGGGGGCCGGTGTGAGGATCGGGATCGTCTGCCCCTACTCGTGGGACGTGCCCGGCGGGGTCCAGTTCCACATCAGGGACCTGGCGGAGCATCTGATCCGGCTCGGGCACGAGGTGTCCGTCCTGGCGCCCGCCGACGACGAGACGCCGCTGCCGCCGTACGTGGTGTCGGCGGGGCGCGCGGTGCCCGTCCCGTACAACGGGTCGGTGGCCCGGCTGAACTTCGGGCTGCTGTCGGCCGCGCGGGTACGGCGGTGGCTGCACGACGGGCACTTCGACGTGATCCACATCCACGAGCCGACGTCGCCGTCGCTGGGCCTGATCGCGTGCTGGGCGGCGCAGGGACCGATCGTGGCGACGTTCCACACGTCGAACCCCCGGTCGCGCGCCATGCTCGCGGCGTACTCGATCCTCCAGTCCGCGCTGGAGAAGATCAGCGCGCGGATCGCGGTGAGCGAGTACGCGCGCCGGACGCTGGTGGAGCACCTGGGCGGGGACGCCGTGGTGATCCCGAACGGCGTCGACGTCGACTTCTTCGCGAAGGCCGAGGCCGATCCGGCGTGGCAGGGCGGCACGATCGGCTTCATCGGGCGCATCGACGAGCCGCGCAAGGGCCTTCCCGTCCTGATGCGGGCGCTGCCGAAGATCCTGGGCGCGTACCCGGAGACAAGACTGCTCGTCGCCGGCCGGGGCGACGAGAAGGAAGCGGTCGAGTCCCTGCCCAAGGCGATGCGCTCGCGGGTGGAGTTCCTCGGCATGGTCAGCGACGAGGACAAGGCACGGCTGCTGCGCAGTGTCGACCTGTACGTCGCCCCCAACACGGGCGGCGAGAGCTTCGGCATCATCCTGGTCGAGGCGCTGTCGGCGGGCGCGGCGGTGCTGGCGAGCGACCTGGACGCGTTCGCCCAGGTCCTCGACCAGGGCTCGGCGGGCGAACTGTTCCGCAACGAGGACGCGGACGCCCTGGCGGCCTCGGCGGTCCGCCTCCTGGGCGACCCGTCCCGCCGCGCACAACTGCGCGAGCGGGGGAGCGCGCACGTACGGCGCTTCGACTGGTCGACGGTGGGCGCGGACATCCTGGCGGTGTACGAGACGGTGACGGACGGCGCGGCATCGGTGGCGACGGACGAACGGACGACGGGCTTGAGGGCGAGATTCGGCCTGGGCGCGACGAGGGACTGATTCCGCGGATCTCAGCCCTGGCCAGCCCCTTTGAGCCCGTCCGGCGATTGAGGACACCGGGGCCCGGGGCGGAGCCCCGGTTCCGGGAAGGGGCGGGTAGGGGAAAGCGCCGCAGGCACCGCCCCCCCCACGGCACCGCACACCCCCGCCCCCCCAACGCCCCCGCACCCCCCAACCCCCCACGCCGGTAACCTTGCGGCCCGTGACCCCAACCCTCGTATGGATCGCCGTCGCCGTCATCGCGATCGGCCTCTACCTCAGCTGGACCGCAGGCCGCCTCGACCGCCTCCACGCCCGCATCGACGCCGCCCGCGCCGCCCTCGACGCCCAGCTGCTGCGCCGCGCCTCGGTCACCCAGGAGCTGGCCACCTCCGGCGTCCTCGACCCCGCCGCGTCCATCGTGCTGTACCAGGCCGCGCACGCGGCCCGGCAGGCCGAGGAGGAGCAGCGCGAGGTCGCGGAGAGCGAGCTGAGCCAGGCGCTGCGCGCGGTGTTCGGGGAGACCGAGCAGGTGGAGGCGGTACGGGCCGCCCCGGGCGGCGAGGACGCCGCCGGCGAACTCGCGGCCGCCGTGCGGCGCGTACCGATGGCGCGGCGGTTCCACAACGACGCCGTACGGGCCGCCCGCGCCCTGCGCCGCCACCGCAAGGTCCGCTGGTTCCGGCTCGCCGGGCACGCGCCGTTCCCGCTGGCCTTCGAGATGGACGACGAGCCGCCGGTGGCACTGGCGGACCGCCCGGGAAGCGGCTGAGAAGGGTCCACTCGCCCCGCCCGGAGGCCGAGAACGATCCACCGGCACCACATTGGCTCTTGCTGTGGACCGCCCACCGGGCGTTTCCTCAGGGATGACGATGACGTCGTTTCCGTCCACCCTTTTCAGCCAGTGAGGTCGCTTCCGTGTCCACTTCATCCGCTTCCCCCCAGTCCCCCGAGACCGGCACCGCCCGCGTCAAGCGCGGTATGGCCGAGCAGCTCAAGGGCGGCGTGATCATGGACGTGGTCACGCCCGAGCAGGCCAAGATCGCCGAGGACGCCGGCGCGGTCGCCGTGATGGCGCTGGAGCGGGTGCCCGCCGACATCCGCAAGGACGGCGGCGTGGCGCGCATGTCCGACCCCGACATGATCGAGGGCATCATCGAGGCCGTCTCGATCCCGGTCATGGCCAAGTCCCGTATCGGCCACATCGTGGAGGCGCAGGTCCTCCAGTCCCTCGGCGTCGACTACATCGACGAGTCCGAGGTCCTCACCCCGGCCGACGAGGTCAACCACTCCGACAAGTGGGCCTTCACCACCCCGTTCGTCTGCGGCGCCACCAACCTGGGCGAGGCCCTGCGCCGTATCGCCGAGGGCGCGGCGATGATCCGCTCCAAGGGCGAGGCCGGCACGGGCAACGTCGTGGAGGCGGTCCGCCACCTGCGCCAGATCAAGAACGAGATCGCCAGGCTGCGCGGCTTCGACTCCAACGAGCTGTACGCCGCCGCGAAGGAGCTGCGCGCGCCGTACGAGATCGTCCAGGAGGTCGCCGCGCTCGGCAAGCTGCCCGTGGTGCTCTTCTCGGCCGGCGGCGTGGCCACCCCGGCGGACGCGGCGCTGATGCGCCAGCTCGGCGCCGAGGGTGTCTTCGTCGGTTCGGGCATCTTCAAGTCGGGCGACCCGGCCAAGCGGGCCGCCGCGATCGTGAAGGCGACCACGTTCTACGACGACCCGAAGATCATCGCGGACGCGTCCAGGAACCTGGGCGAGGCCATGGTCGGCATCAACATCGACACGCTCCCCGAGTCCGAGCACTACGCGAAGCGTGGCTGGTAAGCACCCATGAGCACCCCTGTGATCCCTGAGGCTGTGATCCCAGAGGCGGCCCCCGAGACCCCGGCGGCGCCGGTGATCGGGGTCCTCGCCCTCCAGGGTGACGTCCGGGAGCACCTGGCCGCCCTGGCCGCGGCGGGCGCCGTGGCCAGGACGGTACGGCGCCCGGAGGAACTGGCCGCGGTCGAGGGTCTGGTGATCCCCGGCGGCGAGTCCACCACCATGTCCAAACTGGCCGTGCTCTTCGGGATGCTGGAGCCGCTCCGCGCGCGGATCGCGGACGGGATGCCCGTCTACGGCACCTGCGCCGGGATGATCCTGCTGGCCGGCAAGATCCTCGACCCCCGGTCCGGGCAGGAGACGCTCGGCGGGATCGACATGATCGTGCGCCGGAACGCCTTCGGGCGGCAGAACGAGTCCTTCGAGGCGTCCGTGGACGTCACCGGTGTCGAAGGCGGCCCCGTGGAGGGCGTGTTCATCCGGGCCCCCTGGGTCGAGTCGGTCGGCGCCGAGGTGGAGGTGCTGGCGGAGTACGGGGGCCATGTGGTCGCCGTACGGCAGGGAACGGCCCTCGCGACGTCGTTCCACCCCGAGCTGACCGGCGACCACCGCCTGCACCGCCTCTTCTCCGACATGGTGCGCTCCGCACGGTGACGGTGGGCCGGTAGGATCGCTGCCGAACGGAGCAGGATGGGTTACGCGAAGGAGACAGGCAGATGTCCGGCCACTCTAAATGGGCTACGACGAAGCACAAGAAGGCCGTGATCGATGCCAAGCGCGGCAAGCTCTTCGCGAAGCTGATCAAGAACATCGAGGTCGCGGCCCGCAGCGGCGGCGCGGACATCGACGGCAACCCGACGCTGTTCGACGCCATCCAGAAGGCGAAGAAGAGCTCGGTGCCGAACAAGAACATCGACTCGGCGGTCAAGCGCGGGGCCGGCCTGGAGGCCGGTGGCGCCGACTACGAGACGATCATGTACGAGGGCTACGGCCCGAACGGGGTCGCGGTGCTCATCGAGTGCCTCACCGACAACCGCAACCGCGCCGCCTCCGACGTCCGGGTCGCCATGACCCGCAACGGCGGTTCGATGGCCGATCCCGGTTCCGTCTCGTACCTCTTCCACCGCAAGGGCGTGGTGATCGTCCCCAAGGGCGAGCTGGGCGAGGACGACGTCCTGGGTGCCGTGCTCGACGCGGGCGCCGAGGAGGTCAACGACCTGGGTGACACCTTCGAGGTGCTCAGCGAGGCCACCGACCTGGTCGCGGTCCGTACGTCCCTCCAGGAGGCGGGCATCGACTACGACTCCGCGGACGCGAGCTTCGTCCCGACCATGCAGGTCGACCTGGACGAGGAGGGCGCGCGGAAGATCTTCAAGCTCATCGACGCGCTGGAGGAGAGCGACGACGTGCAGAACGTCTTCGCCAACTTCGACGTCTCCGACGAAGTGATGGAGAAGGTCGACGCCTGAGCGCCGCCGCTGACACCGCTTCACCTGACGGACCGACGGGGCAGGACTCCGTCGGTCCGTCCTGTTGTCAGTGGCGACCGATACTGTGCTGATCAGCGAAGTCGAAGTCGAAGTCGAACGCGAACAGCGGGACCGTGGGCACGGAGAGCGGGAGGGGGCGCGATGCGGGTGCTGGGGGTCGACCCGGGGCTGACCCGGTGCGGAGTCGGCGTGGTCGAAGGGGTCGCGGGCCGCCCGCTGACGATGCTCGGCGTCGGCGTCGTCCGGACACCGGCGGACGCCGAGATCGGGATGCGGCTGGTCGCCATCGAGCGGGGCATCGATGCCTGGCTCGACGAGCACCGGCCCGAACTGGTCGCGGTGGAGCGGGTGTTCGCCCAGCACAACGTCCGTACGGTCATGGGTACGGCGCAGGCCAGCGCGGTCGCCATGCTCTGCGCCTCCCGCCGCGGCATCCCCGTGGCGCTGCACACCCCCAGCGAGGTCAAGGCCGCCGTCACCGGCAGCGGCCGGGCCGACAAGGCACAGGTCGGCGCGATGGTCACCCGGCTGCTGCGGCTGGCCGCCCCGCCGAAACCGGCCGACGCGGCGGACGCCCTCGCGCTCGCCATCTGCCACATCTGGCGTGCCCCCGCCATGAACCGCCTCCAGCAGGCCCAGGCCGCGGCCCACGCCTCCCGCGTCCCCGCCAAGGCCCCCGCCACCGCATCCGTACGGAAGGTCCCCCGATGATCGCCTTCGTCAGCGGCCCGGTCGCCGCGCTCGCCCCGACCACGGCCGTCATCGAGGTCGGCGGCATCGGCATGGCCGTCCAGTGCACCCCCGGGACCCTCGCCGGACTCCGGATCGGCCAGGACGCCAAGCTCGCCACCTCCCTCGTCGTCCGCGAGGACTCGCTCACGCTGTACGGCTTCGCGGACGACGACGAGCGCCAGGTGTTCGAGCTGCTCCAGACCGCCAGTGGCGTCGGCCCGCGCCTCGCCCAGGCCATGCTCGCCGTGCACAGCCCCGACACCCTGCGGATCGCGGTGGCCAACGGCGACGAGAAGACGCTGACGGCGGTGCCCGGCATCGGCAAGCGGGGCGCCCAGAAGCTGCTGCTGGAGCTCAAGGACCGGCTCGGCGCCCCGGTGGGACCGGCCCGCGCGCAGGGCATCGGCACCGCGCTCTCCGCCTCCTGGAGCGACCAGTTGCACGCCGCGCTGATCGGCCTCGGGTACGCCACCCGCGAGGCCGACGAGGCGGTCGCGCTGGTCACGCCCCAGGCCGAGGCCGCCGTCGCGGAAGGGCTACAGCCGCCCGTGCCGCAACTGCTGCGCGCCGCGCTCCAGAGCCTGAACAGAACGCGCTGAGCGGACAGCGCGGTGCGACAGAGTGAACGCCGGGACCGAGCCAACGACAGTGAGACAGAGTGAACATCGGCGGGACAGAGTGAACTGGGACGACAGCGGCGCCGACACACAGGCACCCGACGACCGGGACGACCGCCTCGTCGCCCCGTCCGCGGACGGGGAGGACCAGGCCGTCGAAGCGGCACTGCGCCCCAAGTCGCTGGACGAGTTCGTGGGCCAGGAGCGGGTCCGCGAGCAGCTCGACCTGGTGCTCAAGGCGGCGCTCGCCCGCGGCGCCACCGCCGACCACGTGCTGCTCTCCGGCGCGCCGGGCCTCGGCAAGACCACCCTCTCCATGATCATCGCCGCCGAGATGAACGCCCCCATCCGCATCACCTCGGGCCCCGCCATCCAGCACGCCGGCGACCTCGCGGCGATCCTCTCCTCCCTCCAGGAGGGCGAGGTCCTCTTCCTCGACGAGATCCACCGCATGTCCCGGCCCGCCGAGGAGATGCTGTACATGGCGATGGAGGACTTCCGGGTCGACGTCATCGTCGGCAAGGGCCCCGGCGCCACCGCCATCCCGCTGGAGCTGCCGCCGTTCACCCTGGTCGGCGCCACCACCCGGGCCGGTCTGCTGCCGCCCCCGCTGCGTGACCGGTTCGGCTTCACCGGCCACATGGAGTTCTACGAGAGCGCCGAGCTGGAGCGCGTCATCCACCGTTCGGCCCAGCTCCTCGACCTGGAGATCGACGCCGAGGGCGCCGCCGAGATCGCGGGGCGCTCGCGCGGCACGCCCCGTATCGCCAACCGCCTGCTGCGGCGGGTCCGGGACTACGCCCAGGTCAAGGCGGACGGCGTGATCAACCGCGAGATCGCCCAGGTCGCCCTCGCGGTGTACGAGGTCGACGCGCGCGGTCTCGACCGCCTCGACCGGGCCGTGCTCAGGGCCCTCCTCAAGCTGTTCGGCGGCGGCCCGGTGGGCCTGTCGACCCTGGCCGTGGCCGTGGGGGAGGAGCGTGAGACGGTGGAGGAGGTCGCCGAGCCCTTCCTCGTACGGGAGGGCCTGCTGGCCCGCACCCCCCGCGGCCGGGTCGCCACCCCCGCGGCCTGGGCGCACCTGGGGCTCGTACCCCCGCAACAGGCCCCGGGCACAGCCGGACAACAGGGTCTGTTCGGGACGTGAGGCGCAGCACGCTCGACCGGGGCGGAACCAGGGTGCGATGCTGGGCGTTGTTCCAACGACGCGGACTCGCTTAGACTCCGCCGATGCCGCCCTTCCAGGTCGGCATGCCCACCCCCGTATATGAGGCCGTTCTCCAGCGCGGTCGTGCGAAGGAAGTTCCCTCCCGTGAGTCCAGTGACCCTTCTCCCCTTCATCGTGCTCATCGGGGCCATGTTCCTGATGACCCGGTCCGCCAAGAAGAAGCAGCAGGCCGCCGCGCAGATGCGCAGCGACATGCAGCCCGGCACCGGCGTCCGGACGATCGGCGGCATGTACGCCACGGTGAAGGAGGTGCACGAGGACATGGTCATTCTCGAGGTCGCTCCCGGCGTACACGCCGTCTACGCCAAGAACGCCATCGGCGCGGTGCTGGACGACGACGAGTACAACCGCATCGTGCACGGCGACGACCTGACGTCCGACGACACCGTCGTCCCCGACGACGCCTCGTCGCTCATCGACGCCGACCCGGCCGACGACGCCGTCGCCAAGATCGACCTGGGCAAGCGCCCCGAGGCCGACGACGCCGACGCGGCGAAGGCCGACAAGGAGGAGCCCGCGGCGGCCAAGGCGGCCGAGACCAAGGACGCCAAGGCCGACGGCGAAGCGGACGCGAAGTAGTCGGTCCGTGACCGAGGGCCGCTCCGCGGTCCTCGTCGGCGTGCGTTCCGTGCTGTGTTCTGCGGGGGCAGGTCCCCACATCACTTCGTGGCCGCTCCGGCGCACACCCGGCGCGGGGCGGTTGGACAGGGAGAAACGAGAAGGTGGCAGCACCTAATAAGGGCCGAAGGCAGGCAGGGTCCCCAGGCAGGCCGGGGCGCACCCTGGCCCTGTTCCTGATTGCCATGGTCGCCCTCACCGGCGGCATGTTCTGGTCCGGTCATGTCACGCCACGCCTGGGGATCGACCTCGCGGGCGGCACGAGCATCACGCTCCAGGCGAAGAACACGCCGGGCAAGCCGAACGCGATCAACAAGACCAACATGGACACCGCGGTCAACATCATCGACCGCCGCGTCAATGGTCTGGGTGTCTCCGAGGCCGAGGTTCAGACCCAGGGTGACAAGAACATCATTGTCAACATCCCCAAGGGTACGAACAGCAAGCAGGCCCAGGACCAGGTCGGTACGACGGCCCAGCTCTTCTTCCGGCCGGTGCTGACCTACGCGCCCGGTACACCCACGGCACCCGAGCCCGCTCCCAGCACCTCTCCCAGCGGCTCCGCGAAGCCCTCGGCGAGCGGCAAGCCCCAGGCGGACAGCTCGGCGTCCTCGACGCCCAGCCCGTCCAGCACCACCCAGGGCCGGGCCGTCACGGACGCGCTCAAGAAGGCGCCGACGCCCACCCCCACCCCCGGCGCCAGTGACGCGCCCCCCGCCGCCACGACGCCCCCGGACCCGGCGGCCACGACGCCTCCGGACCCGGCCACCGCCGCCCTGGAGAAGAAGTTCACGGCGCTCGACTGCCGTGACGAGGCCTCCCGTACGACGGTCAACCAGAGCAGCGGTCCCAAGGACACGATCGTCGCCTGCGGCCAGGACACCACCGGCAAGAACTGGGACAAGTACATCCTCGGCCCGGCCGAGCTGGACGGCACCGACGTCTCCAAGGCGAAGGGCGTGCTCGACCAGCAGCGCGGCATGTGGATCGTCCAGATGGACTTCACCGGCGGCGGCACGAAGAAGTTCCAGTCGATCACCGGCAAGCTCTCCCAGCAGCAGCCCCCGATGAACCAGTTCGCGATCGTGCTCGACGGCAACGTCGTCTCGGCGCCCTCGGTGAGCCAGACCCTCGGCGCCAGCGCCGAGATCTCCGGCAGCTTCGACCAGGAGTCGGCCCAGAACCTGGGCAACATCCTGTCCTTCGGCGCGCTCCCGCTCTCCTTCGACGTGGCGAGCACCACCACGGTCACCGCCGCGCTCGGCGGTGAGCAGCTGCACGCCGGCCTCATCGCCGGCGCGATCGGCCTGGGCCTGGTCATCATCTACCTGGTGGCCTACTACCGCGGCCTGTCGCTGATCGCGATCCTCAGCCTCGGCGCCTCCGCGATCATGACGTACACGATCATGTCGCTCCTCGGCCCGGGCATCGGCTTCGCCCTGAACCTCCCCGCGGTGTGTGGTGCGATCGTTGCGATCGGTATCACCGCGGACTCCTTCATCGTGTACTTCGAGAGAGTCCGTGACGAGATCCGGGAGGGCCGCACACTGCGCCCCGCCGTCGAGCGGGCCTGGCCGCGCGCCCGGCGCACGATCCTGGTCTCGGACTTCGTGTCGTTCCTCGCCGCCGCCGTGCTCTTCGTCGTCACGGTCGGCAAGGTCCAGGGCTTCGCGTTCACCCTCGGTCTGACCACCGTCCTCGACGTGGTCGTGGTGTTCTTCTTCACCAAGCCCGTGATGACGCTCATGGCCCGCAAGAAGTTCTTCTCCGAGGGACACAGCTGGTCCGGCCTGGACCCGAAGCGGCTCGGCGCCAAGCCGCCGCTGCGCCGTTCGCGCCCCAGCCTGCTGGAAGAAGACCCGCCCGAGCCACCGCAGCGCCGCTCCCGCGTCAGCGCCGCCCCGACCGACTCGAAGGAGGCGTGAGATGTCGCGACTCGGCGCACTCGGCGCCCGGCTGTACCGCGGTGAGGTCGGTTACGACTTCATCGGCAAGCGGAAGGTCTGGTACGGGCTCTCGATCCTGATCACCATCACGGCCATCCTCGGCCTGGCGGTGCAGGGCCTCAACATGGGCATCGAGTTCAAGGGTGGTGCCGTCTTCACCACCCCGAAGACGAGCATCTCCGTCTCGCAGGCCCAGACGGACGCCCAGGAGGCGGCCGGACACGACGCGATCGTCCAGAAGCTCGGCAACGGAACCCTCAGGATCCAGGTCACCGAGCTGAGCCAGGCGCAGGCCGACAAGGTCAAGACGCAGCTGGCGAAGGACCTGAGCGTCGACGAGAACAAGATCGCCGCCGACATCGTCGGTCCCAGCTGGGGCGAGACGATCGCCAACAAGGCCTGGACGGGCCTGGCGGTCTTCATGGTCCTGGTGGTGATCTACCTCGCCATCGCCTTCGAGTGGCGGATGGCCGTCGCCGCCCTCATCGCCCTGATCCACGACCTCACCATCACCGTCGGGGTGTACGCCCTGGTGGGCTTCGAGGTCACACCGGGCACCGTGATCGGTCTGCTGACCATTCTCGGTTACTCCCTGTACGACACCGTGGTCGTCTTCGACAGCCTCAAGGAGGGGTCGAAGGGCATCACCAAGCAGACCCGGTGGTACTACAGCGAGGTGGCCAACCGGTCCATCAACGGGACCCTGGTCCGCTCCATCAACACCACCGTCGTCGCGCTGCTCCCGGTCGCGGGCCTGCTCTTCATCGGTGGCGGCGTCCTGGGCGCCGGGATGCTGAACGACATCTCGCTGTCGCTCTTCGTCGGCCTCGCCGCCGGCGCGTACTCCTCGATCTTCATCGCCACTCCGCTCGTCGCCGACCTCAAGGAACGCGACCCGCAGATGAAGGCCCTGAAGAAGCGGGTGCTCGCCAAGCGCGCGGCGGCCGCCGCCAAGGGTGAGCCGGCCGAGGGGTCCGTGGAGACGGACGCGCGGTACGACGACGAGCCGGAGGACGCCCCCAACGGGGTCGCGACCGCCGCCGCCGTGGCCGGACCGCGCAGTGGCCGGGGTGGCCGGGGCCGTCCCTCGGGACGGCGGCGGTGACCGACGACGGCACCAGGGACCTGCTCCTCAGCCGCATCCGTGATGTCCACGACCACCCGAAGCCCGGGATCGTCTTCAAGGACATCACCCCGCTGCTGGCGGACCCCAAGGCGTTCACGGCGCTCACGGACGCGCTCGCCGCGCTGTGCGGGGAGTACGGAGCGACGAAGGTCGTCGGCCTGGAGGCCCGCGGCTTCATCCTGGCCGCGCCGGTCGCGGTCCGGGCGGGCCTCGGCTTCATCCCCGTACGCAAGGCGGGCAAGCTCCCCGGCGCGACCCTGTCGCAGTCCTACGAGCTGGAGTACGGCACCGCCGAGATCGAGGTCCACGCCGAGGACCTGGGGGAGGGGGACCGCGTCATCGTCATCGACGACGTCCTCGCCACCGGGGGCACGGCGGAGGCCTCCGTCGAGCTGATCCGGCGGGCCGGCGCCGAGGTCGTGGGGGTGGCGGTCCTGCTGGAGCTGGCCTTCCTGGACGGCCGGGCCCGGCTGGAGCCGTCGCTGCACGGCGCCCCGCTGGAGGCGCTGCTCACGTTCTGAGCGCCGGCCGGTCCGTACGGAAACGTCCGGCCGGGCCGTACGGAAACGTACGGACCCCCGGCGGCACCCGTTCGGACCACCGGCGCGGGGCCCGTCGGGCGCACGGGGAAGACACACACGCGTCACAGGGAACACGCACGAAACGCGCAGGGACGGGCACCCGGGAACAAGCGGGTGCCCGTCCCGCGTTCTGTAAACCCTTCGGTCCCGGGGCGAGAGGGGCGCCCGAGGTCGATACCATGGACCTTCCGGCCCTGTCCGGGGGTCCCGGAACCGCACGAGGAGCGCTCTTGCCAGACGAGGCACAGCCACTGGCCGCCGCGACGCCCGAGCAGCACGCAGCCCAGGCCGCCGCGCGGCCTGCCGCGCCCCAGGACAAGGCGGCCGCGGACCGGGCGGCTGCCGCGGACCCGTCCGCGCCGAAGGCGGCGGAGAACGGCCGCCCGGCGCCGGGCACCCCCGCGCCCGTGGAGCCGCAGGCCGCGAAGCCCGCGCCCGAGCTGCCCTCGACCCCGGTCACCGCCCCCAAGCCGGCGCCCGCGACCCCGCCCCGTACCGGCGGGTCCTCCAACCGGGTACGGGCCAGGCTCGCCCGGCTCGGCGTGCAGCGCTCGTCCACGTACAACCCGGTCCTGGAGCCGCTGCTGCGGACCGTGCGCGGCAACGACCCGAAGATCGAGACCGCCACCCTCCGCCAGATCGAGAACGCGTACCAGGTCGCCGAGCGCTGGCACCGCGGCCAGAAGCGCAAGAGCGGCGACCCGTACATCACGCACCCCCTCGCGGTGACGACGATCCTCGCCGAGCTGGGCATGGACCCCGCCACTCTGATGGCGGGCCTGCTGCACGACACGGTCGAGGACACCGAGTACGGCCTGGACACCCTGCGCCGTGACTTCGGCGACCAGGTCGCGCTGCTGGTCGACGGCGTGACCAAGCTGGACCGCGTCAAGTTCGGCGAGGCCGCGCAGGCCGAGACCGTACGCAAGATGGTCGTGGCCATGGCCAAGGACCCGCGCGTCCTGGTCATCAAGCTCGCCGACCGGCTGCACAACATGCGCACGATGCGCTACCTCAAGCGGGAGAAGCAGGAGAAGAAGGCCCGCGAGACGCTGGAGATCTACGCGCCGCTGGCCCACCGCCTGGGCATGAACACCATCAAGTGGGAGCTGGAGGACCTCGCCTTCGCGATCCTCTACCCCAAGATGTACGACGAGATCGTGCGGCTCGTCGCCGAGCGCGCCCCCAAGCGGGACGAATACCTCGCCATAGTGACCGACGAGGTGCAGTCCGACCTGCGCGCGGCCCGGATCAAGGCCACCGTCACCGGCCGGCCGAAGCACTACTACAGCGTCTACCAGAAGATGATCGTCCGCGGCCGTGACTTCGCGGAGATCTACGACCTGGTGGGCATCCGTGTCCTGGTCGACACCGTCCGTGACTGCTACGCGGCGCTCGGCACCGTCCACGCCCGGTGGAATCCGGTCCCGGGGCGGTTCAAGGACTACATCGCGATGCCCAAGTTCAACATGTACCAGTCGCTGCACACGACGGTCATCGGCCCCAACGGCAAGCCCGTCGAGCTCCAGATCCGTACGTTCGACATGCACCGCCGCGCCGAGTACGGCATCGCCGCGCACTGGAAGTACAAGCAGGAGGCCGTCGCCGGCACCTCCAAGGTCCGGACCGACGTGCCCCGCTCCACCAGCAGGGTCGGCGGCCAGGACACCGTCAACGACATGGCGTGGCTGCGCCAGCTGCTCGACTGGCAGAAGGAGACCGAGGACCCCAGTGAGTTCCTGGAGTCCCTGCGCTTCGACCTGTCGCGCAACGAGGTCTTCGTCTTCACGCCGAAGGGCGACGTCATAGCGCTGCCGGCCGGGGCCACCCCCGTCGACTTCGCCTACGCCGTCCACACGGAGGTCGGCCACCGGACCATAGGGGCACGGGTCAACGGGCGGCTCGTCCCGCTCGAATCGACGCTCGACAACGGTGACCTGGTGGAGGTCTTCACCTCCAAGGCGTCCGGGGCGGGGCCGTCCCGCGACTGGCTCGGCTTCGTCAAGTCGCCGCGCGCCAGGAACAAGATCCGCGGCTGGTTCTCCAAGGAACGGCGCGACGAGGCCATCGAGCAGGGCAAGGACGCCATCGCCAAGGCGATGCGCAAGCAGAACCTGCCGATCCAGCGGATCCTCACCGGCGACTCCCTGGTCACCCTCGCGCACGAGATGCGCTACCCCGACATCTCGTCCCTGTACGCGGCGATCGGCGAAGGCCATGTGACGGCGCAGAGCGTCGTCCAGAAGCTGGTGCAGGCGCTCGGCGGCGAGGAGGCGGCCAACGAGGACATCGCCGAGACGGCCCCGCCGTCGCACGGCCGCAGCAAGCGCCGCTCCAGCGCGGACCCCGGCGTGGTCGTCAAGGGCGTGGACGACGTCTGGGTGAAGCTCGCCCGCTGCTGTACGCCGGTACCGGGCGACCCGATCATCGGCTTTGTCACCCGGGGCGCGGGCGTCTCCGTGCACCGCGCGGACTGCGTCAACGTGGACTCGCTCTCGCAACAGCCCGAACGGATGCTCGAAGTCGAGTGGGCGCCGACCCAGTCCTCGGTGTTCCTGGTCGCCATCCAGGTCGAGGCGCTGGACCGGTCGCGGCTGCTGTCGGACGTCACGCGCGTCCTCTCCGACCAGCACGTCAACATCCTGTCGGCGGCGGTCCAGACGTCGCGCGACCGGGTGGCCACCTCGCGCTTCACCTTCGAGATGGGCGACCCGAAGCACCTGGGGCACGTCCTGAAGGCGGTACGGGGCGTGGAGGGCGTGTACGACGTCTACCGTGTGACGTCGGCGCGCAGGCCGTAAGCAGTCCGCGGCCGCAAGAAGTCCTGGCGTACGAAGAGGCTCCCCGTACACGCGGTACGGGGAGCCTCTTCGTACGACCGGGGGTGGTCCGGCGCGGTGTGTCAGCCGCCGAACTCCTGGAGACCCTTGAGCGCCTGGTCCAGCAGCGCCTGCCGGCCCTCCAGCTCCTTGGCGAGCTTGTCCGCCCGGGCGTTGTTGCCCGCCGCCCGCGCCGTGTCGATCTGCCCGCGCAGCTTGTCGACGGCGGCCTGGAGCTGACCCGTCAGACCCGCGGCACGCGCACGCGCCTCCGGGTTCGTACGGCGCCACTCGTTCTCCTCGGACTCCTGGAGAGCCCGCTCCACCGCGTGCATCCGGCCCTCGACCCGCGGCCGGGCGTCGCGCGGCACGTGCCCCACGGCCTCCCAGCGCTCGTTGAGGGCGCGGAAGGCAGCCCTGGCGGCCTTGAGGTCCTTCACCGGGACCAGCCGTTCGGCCTCGGTGGCGAGATCCTCCTTGACCTTCAGGTTCTCGGTCTGCTCCGCGTCCCGCTCGGCGAAGACCTCACCGCGCGCCGCGAAGAAGACGTCCTGCGCACCGCGGAAACGGTTCCACAGATCGTCCTCGGCCTCGCGCTGGGCGCGGCCCGCCGCCTTCCAGTCCGTCATCAGCTCGCGGTAACGCGCGGCCGTGTCGCCCCAGTCGGTGGACTTGGAGAGCGCCTCCGCCTCGGCGACGAGCTTCTCCTTCGCCCTGCGGGCGTCCTCGCGCTGCGCGTCCAGGGCCGCGAAGTGCGCCTTGCGGCGCTTGGAGAACGCCGAGCGCGCGTGCGAGAAGCGGTGCCACAACTCGTCGTCGGACTTCCGGTCGAGCCTGGGCAGGCCCTTCCAGATGTCCACGAGCGCCCGCAGCCGCTCACCGGCCGACCGCCACTGGTCGCTCTGCGCCAGCTCCTCGGCCTCGGTGACGAGCGCCTCCTTGGCCACCTTGGCCTCGTCGGTCTGCTTCGCCCGCTGCACCTTGCGCTCCTCGCGGCGCGCGTCGACCGTCGCGACCAGGGCGTCGAGCCGCTTGCGCAGCGCGTCCAGGTCGCCCACGGAGTGGTGCTCGTCCACCTGGCCGCGCAGATGGTCGATGGCCGCCGTCGCGTCCTTCGCGGACAGGTCGGTGGTCTTCACCCGCCGTTCGAGGAGGCCGATCTCGACAACCAGGCCCTCGTACTTGCGCTCGAAATAGGCCAGAGCCTCATCCGGAGAGCCTGCCTGCCAGGATCCGACGACCTGTTCGCCGTCGGCCGTACGCACGTACACGGTGCCCGTCTCGTCGACACGGCCCCACGGGTCGCTGCTCACAGCGCCTCCTCCACCTGATGCCTGCGGGGGAGTTCGCCCCCGGGCATCGTCCACAGTTTCCTGGGACGGGCTCGCGCCCGTCCTCCACCCCGCCAATCTAGGCGACCGGCGGGCCGGCTGTCCGCACTCCGCACGGCCGAATTCAGAGGGTCACGTCTTGTCGACCGTGCCCTTCTCGATGGTGACGGCCTTCTTGGGGGCGCCGTCGCCCGTGGCACCGTCCACACCGGCCTTGGCCACGGCATCCACGACCTTCAGGCTGTCCGCGTCCATCGTGCCGAACGGGGTGTACGTGGGGGGCAGTTTGGTGTCCTTGTACACGAGGAAGAACTGGCTGCCGCCGGTGTGCGGCTGGCCGGTATTGGCCATCGCGACCGTCCCGGCCTTGTACGTCACCGCGCCGTCGGCGGCCGGCTTGCCCAGGGACTTGAGGTTCTCGTCCGGGATCGTGTAGCCGGGGCCGCCCGTGCCGTCGCCCTTGGGGTCGCCGCACTGGAGCACGAAAATACCCTGGGTGGTCAGACGGTGGCACTTCGTGTTGTCGAAGTACTTCTTGTCCGCGAGGGACTTGAACGAGTTCACGGTGCTCGGCGTCTTCGCGGCGTCCATCGCGATGGCGATGTCCCCCACGTTCGTCTTGAGCGACATCGTGTACTTGGCCGTCTTGTCGATCGTGATCTTCGGCTCGGGGGAGGCGGCCTCGCTCGGCTCGGGCGACGCGGGGGGAGAGGTCGCCGGGGCCGCGGCGTCGCTCTTGCCGTCCTTGTCGCCGTCGCTCAGACCTGCCACGGCGTACGCGACGCCACCGGCGGCCACCACGACGGCCAGCACGGACGCGATGATGACATTGCGCCGCCTGGCCTTCTGACGGGCCTCCACCCTGCGCTGCTGCTGCCGCTCGAACTTCTCCCGGGCGAGCTGCCGCCGCCGCTGATCGGTCCCTGCCACCGGGTCTTCTCCTCGTTCGTCGTGATGCTGGGTCGTGAAGCTGGGTCGTGGTGCTGAGGGCCCCTGGCCCTGGCCCCGTACGGTATATGGGTTAGCTGTGGAATGAGCAGCGCCGGTAGGCTCTGATGCACCGCATCGCCGCACCTGAAGCGCCGCGGCGCCGTTTCCCGGGGTCCACATCGGGGATTCGGGGACATCGGTGACATCTCGCCCCCTCGACATCTAAGGACGATCGTGCTCATTGCCGGGTTCCCCGCCGGGGCCTGGGGGACCAACTGCTATCTGGTCGCCCCCGCCGCGGGCGAGGAGTGCGTGATCATCGACCCCGGCCACCAGGCCACCGAGGGCGTCGCGGACACCGTACGGAAGCACGGGCTCAAGCCCGTCGCCGTCCTCCTCAGCCACGGCCACCTCGACCACGTCGCCTCGGTCGTCCCCGTCTGCGGCGCGCACGACGTGCCCGCGTGGATCCACCCCGCCGACCGGTACATGATGAGCGACCCGGAGAAGGGCCTCGGCCGCGCGGTCGGTACGCCGCTGATGGACGGGATCACGGTCGGCGAGCCGTCCGACGTGCGGGTGCTGGCCGACGGCGCCGTGCTGCGCCTGGCGGGCCTGGACCTCACCGTCGCGCACGCGCCCGGCCATACGAAGGGGTCGGTGACCTTCGGGCTGCCCGAGGCCGCCGGCGGGGACGACATCCCGCCGGTCCTGTTCTCGGGCGATCTGCTGTTCGCCGGCTCCGTCGGACGCACCGACCTGCCCGGCGGCGACCACGCCGAGATGCTCGAATCGCTGGCCCGCGTGTGCCTGCCGCTCGACGACTCGACCGTGGTGCTCTCGGGCCACGGCCCCCAGACGACCATCGGCCGGGAGCGCGCCACCAACCCGTATCTGCGGGAGGTGGCCGCCGGCCTCGGACGCGGCCGGGAAGCCGCTCCGCGACGAGGAATGTGAAACAGCGAACCCCATGAGCACCTTCCAGGCCCCCAAGGGGACCTACGACCTTCTCCCCCCGGTCTCCGCGGTCTACCTCGCCGTCCGGGACGCGATCTCCGCCCCGCTGCGCACCTCGGGCTACGGCTATGCCGAGACCCCGGGCTTCGAGGACGTCGAGCTCTTCGCGCGCGGTGTCGGTGAGTCCACCGACATCGTCACGAAGGAGATGTACACCCTCACCACCAAGGGCGGTTCCGAGCTGGCGCTGCGCCCCGAGGGCACCGCCTCGGTGCTGCGCGCCGCGCTGGAGGCCAACCTCCACAAGGCCGGGAACCTGCCCGTCAAGCTCTGGTACTCCGGCTCGTACTACCGCTACGAGCGCCCCCAGAAGGGCCGTTACCGCCACTTCTCGCAGGTCGGGGCCGAGGCCATCGGCACCGAGGACCCCGCGCTCGACGCGGAGTTGATCATCCTGGCCGACCAGGCGTACCGCTCGCTGGGCCTGCGGGAATTCCGCATCCTCCTCAACTCCCTGGGCGACAAGGAGTGCAGGCCGGTCTACCGCGAAGCCCTCCAGGGCTTCCTGCGCGGGCTCGACCTGGACGAGGAGACGCGCCGCCGCATCGACATCAACCCGCTGCGCGTTCTCGACGACAAGCGCGCCGAGGTACGGAAGCAGCTCGCCGGCGCCCCGCTGCTGCGGGACTACCTGTGCGACGCCTGCCGGGCGTACCACGAAGAGGTCCGTGAGCTGCTGGCCTCGGCGGGGGTCGCGTACGAGGACGACGACCGGCTCGTCCGGGGGCTCGACTACTACACCCGTACGACCTTCGAGTTCGTCCACGACGGGCTCGGCGCGCAGTCCGCGGTGGGCGGTGGCGGCCGGTACGACGGGCTGTCCGAGATGATCGGCGGGCCCGCGCTGCCGTCCGTCGGCTGGGCGCTCGGCGTGGACCGTACGGTGCTGGCGCTGGAGGCGGAGGGCATCACGCTCGCCCTGCCCGCCCCGGTGACCGTGTACGCGGTCGCCCTGGGGGACGAGGCGCGGCGCCTGCTCTTCGCGGTGGTCACGGACCTGCGCAAGGCCGGGATCGCCGCGGACTTCTCGTACGGCGAGCGGGGCCTCAAGGGCCACATGAAGAACGCCAACCGGTCGGGCGCGCGGTTCACGATCGTCGCCGGGGAGCGCGATCTCGCCGAGGGGGTCGCCCAGCTCAAGGACATGGAGTCCGGCGAGCAGGTTCCGGTCGCCGTCGACGCCCTGGTGGCGGAGATCGGGAGCCGGCTCGGCTGAGCCCCCGTACCGGGGTCCTTATCTCCACCGAACGGTGGAGATGAGGGCACGTACGGCACAATGGGCCTGCCCACCCCACAGGCCCAGGCCACACAGCGACGGATCACAGACATGACCAGTGCAACGCTCGACGACGTCTCCTCGGACCGCGAGGAAGGCGGCGGCGCCCCCGGCGCGGTCGGTGCCGGCCGGGCGTTCGCGGTGATGCTGGTGATCACCGGTGCGATGGGGCTGCTGGCGGCGTGGGTGATCACGCTGGACAAGTTCAAGCTGCTGGAGGACCCGAATTTCACCCCGGGGTGCAGTCTGAATCCGGTGGTGTCGTGCGGGAACATCATGAAGAGCGCGCAGGCCTCGGCGTTCGGGTTCCCGAATCCGATGCTGGGGCTGGCGGCCTATCCCGTGGTGATGGGGATCGGTCTGGCGCTGCTGGCCGGGGCGCGCTACCGCCGGTGGTTCTGGCTGGGCCTCAACGCGGGCACGCTCTTCGGGGTCGGATTCTGCACCTGGCTCCAGTACGAGTCGCTCTACCGGATCAACTCGCTGTGCCTGTGGTGCTGCCTGGCCTGGGTCGGCACGATCGTCATGTTCTGGTACGTGACCTCCCGCAACCTCCGCCGCGGGATCATCCCCGCGCCCGCCGGGCTGCGGAGCCTGCTGAGCGAGTTCACGTGGGTCCTGCCCGCCCTGCACATCGGACTCATCGGGGTGCTGATCCTGATCCGCTGGTGGGACTTCTGGACCGGCTGACCCGGCCGTCGCGCGCCCCGGCCGGACGGCTGGACCGGCCGGACTGTCAGTGGGCTGGCATAGGCTTCACACGTGGAGCCAGACCTCTTTACCGCAGCCGCCGAAGAGCGCCAGGAGAAGGACCCGTCCAGCAGTCCCCTGGCCGTCCGGATGCGTCCGCGCGTCGTGGACGAGGTGGTGGGGCAGCGGCATCTGCTCAAGCCCGGGTCCCCGCTGCGCCGGCTGGTCGGTGAGGGCAGCGGCGGCCCCGCGGGCCCCTCGTCCGTGATCCTCTGGGGACCTCCGGGCACCGGCAAGACGACCCTGGCGTACGTGGTCTCCAAGGCGACGAACAAACGCTTCGTGGAGCTCTCCGCGATCACCGCGGGCGTGAAGGAGGTACGGGCCGTCATCGACGGCGCCCGCCGCGCCTCCGGCGGCTTCGGCAAGGACACCGTCCTCTTCCTCGACGAGATCCACCGGTTCAGCAAGGCCCAGCAGGACTCCCTGCTGCCCGCCGTGGAGAACCGCTGGGTGACGCTCATCGCCGCGACCACCGAGAATCCGTACTTCTCGATCATCTCCCCGCTGCTCTCCCGCTCCCTCCTGCTGACGCTGGAGCCGCTCACCGACGACGACCTGACCAGCCTGCTGCGCCGGGCCCTGACGGAGGAGCGGGGCCTCGGGGGCGCCGTCACCCTCCCCGGCGACTCCGAGGCGCACCTGCTCCGGATCGCGGGCGGGGACGCGCGGCGCGCGCTGACCGCGCTGGAGGCGGCGGCCGGTGCCGCGCTCGCCAAGGGCGAGAAGGAGATCTCGCTCCAGACGGTCGAGGAGACGGTCGACCGCGCGGCGGTGATGTACGACCGGGACGGCGACCAGCACTACGACGTCGCGAGCGCGCTGATCAAGTCGATCCGGGGCTCGGACGTGGACGCGGCGCTGCACTACCTGGCGCGGATGATCGACGCGGGGGAGGACCCCCGGTTCATCGCCCGCCGCCTCATGATCTCGGCGAGCGAGGACATCGGCCTCGCGGACCCCGCCGCCCTGCCGCTGGCGGTCGCCGCCGCCCAGGCCGTCGCCATGATCGGCTTCCCGGAGGCCGCGCTCACCCTCAGCCACGCCACGATCGCCCTGGCCCTGGCCCCGAAGTCGAACGCGGCGACGCTGGCGATCGGGGGCGCCCTGGAAGACGTACGGAAGGGACTGACCGGCCAGATCCCGCCGCACCTGCGGGACGGCCACTACAAGGGCGCGGCCAAGCTCGGCCACGCCCAGGGGTACGTGTACCCGCACGACGTACCGGGCGGGATCGCCGCCCAGCAGTACGCGCCGGAGTCGGTGGCGGGCCGGCAGTACTACGAACCGACGCGGTACGGCGCGGAGGCGCGCTACGCGGACGTGGTCGACAAGGTCCGCGAGCGGCTGCGGGGGGACGGCTCCTGAACGAGCCCCCTCTCAGTCGCCTCAGTCGCCGGCCGGCGACGGGGACACCGCGTCGAACAGCGTGTGCATCGCCCGCCGCAGCCCGCCGACGTCCTTCACCGGCTCGGGGAAGTCGAAGCGGGCGTCGAAGCACTGGACCCCGGTGAAGCGCACCCGCAGCCCGAACCGGTCGAGCGCGACCGGCACGGCCGCCGTCCCCGCGCCCGGAGGACCCCCGGCCCGCACGCCGAGCAGCCCGCGCAGCGCACGGACCTCCGCGCCGTGGGCCGCGTGCAGGTGCTGGAGCAGCTCGGCCTCGTGCTCCACCAGCGGATCGGCGGTGGCCGCCACGAAGTCCTCGGCCTCCACGCTCTCCGCGCCCCAGAGGTCGTCCACGCACGCCTCCCCGACCTCCAGCCGCAGGATCACCCGCCCGGGCTCCGCCTCCCGGTCCGGTACGCGCGTCAGCCAGCCGGAGAGCCAGGCCCGCCCCCGGATCCGGTGGGGTACGGAGACCGGCGCCACGTCCGTGATCTCCAGCACCGCGGTCAGCTCGTCGTCCTGCGCGTGGGTGGCCGCCCGCGCCGCCGGGGACTCCGGGGAGAAGACCATGAGCACCTCGCCGTCGCTCCCGACGGTCCGCGCGTCGGGCATCAGCTGGTACGGCACGGCCCCGTCCAGACCGGGAATGACCAGTACCGCCGAGCATGTACTCTGTACGAGAGTTCGTGTGCGTTCGGCTGCTGACGGCATCCGATCGGTTTCAAGCCCGCTGGGACGCGGCTGACCATGAGCTGATCGGACCTCCGTCGAATCGACCCCCTCCTGCGGGCTGTCGAGGCTGTCTGTGATGCGCGTGGTGTTCCCAGGGCGAGACATGCGATCTCCTTTGAGTAAGGTGAGCCTAACCTAACCTACATGGAGGTCTGGAGAACGTGCCTAACCAGTCGCGTCCCAAGGTCAAGAAGTCACGCGCGCTCGGTATCGCGCTGACGCCGAAGGCGGTCAAGTACTTCGAGGCCCGCCCCTACCCGCCGGGCGAGCACGGCCGCGGACGCAAGCAGAACTCGGACTACAAGGTTCGTCTGCTGGAGAAGCAGCGCCTGCGCGCCCAGTACGACATCAGCGAGCGCCAGATGGCCCGCGCCTACGACCGCGCCAAGAAGGCCGAAGGCAAGACGGGCGAAGCGCTCGTCGTCGAGCTGGAGCGCCGCCTCGACGCCCTGGTCCTGCGTTCGGGCATCGCCCGCACCATCTACCAGGCCCGTCAGATGGTCGTCCACGGCCACATCGAGGTCAACGGCGGCAAGGTCGACAAGCCGTCCTTCCGCGTCCGTCCCGACGACGTCGTGATGGTCCGCGAGCGCAGCCGCGAGAAGGTCCCCTTCCAGGTCGCGCGCGAAGGTGGCTACGACACCGACGGCGAGACCCCGCGCTACCTCCAGGTCAACCTGAAGGCGCTGGCGTTCCGCCTGGACCGTGACCCGCAGCGCAAGGAGATCCCGGTCATCTGCGACGAGCAGCTGGTCGTCGAGTACTACGCCCGCTGATCAGGCGTACCTCCACAGCGTTCCGGCCCGTCTCCTCCCCGCCGTCACCGGTGCGGAGGAGGCGGGTTTCCGCGTTTGCGCCGGGCCGTAATGCGGTACGGGCCCCGACCCGCGGCGCGATAGGGTCGTACCTCGTCGGCGGAGCGGCGAAGACACCTTCGCCGGAGCGGGCAACCAAGCGATTCGACCGAACAAGCAGGGGAGCGGTGCAGCGTGACCGGTGGAGAAGTTGCCGGGATCCTCGTGGCCGTGTTCTGGGCGATTCTGGTCTCCTTCCTCGCCGTGGTGCTGGTGAGGCTGGCCCAGACGCTCAAGGCGGCCACCAGACTCGTCGCGGACGTGACCGAGCAGGCCGTACCGCTGCTCGCCGACGCCTCGGCGACCGTACGCTCCGCACAGACCCAGCTCGACCGCGTCGACGCCATCGCGACCGACGTCCAGGAAGTCACCTCCAACGCCTCCGCGCTGTCCTCGACGGTCGCCTCGACCTTCGGCGGCCCCCTCGTCAAGGTCGCGGCCTTCGGCTACGGCGTACGACAGGCGTTGAGCCGCAAGGGCGCCCCGGCCCCCGGGAGCGCCGCCCCCGAGCGCGGAACGCGCCGCACGGTCGTGGGCCGTACGGTGCCGGCCGCCCGGCGCAGGAACAAGAAGGGCTGAGGCAGCGATGTTCCGCCGTACGTTCTGGTTCACCGCGGGTGCGGCGGCCGGCGTGTGGGCGACCACCAAGGTCAACCGCAAGCTCCGGCAGCTCACCCCCGAGTCCCTCGCCGCGCAGGCCGCGAACAAGGCGATCGACGCCGGTCACAAGCTCAAGGACTTCGCCCTCGACGTGCGGACCGGAATGGTCCGCCGCGAGGCCGAACTGGGCGAGGCGCTCGGCCTGGAGGCGCCGGTGAACCCGGCGCTCCCCGCGCCCGGGCGCGTCACGGCGATCGAGTACACCGAGTACACCGACAGGACCGGCGCCCCGCGCCCCCGTACGAACCCCTACAACCCGCACAACCGGAATGAGGACCACTGATGGAGTCGGCCGAAATCCGCCGTCGCTGGCTGAGCTTCTTCGAGGAGCGCGGTCACACCGTTGTCCCTTCGGCGTCGCTCATCGCGGACGACCCGACTCTCCTGCTGGTCCCGGCGGGCATGGTGCCCTTCAAGCCGTACTTCCTGGGCGAGGTCAAGCCGCCGTTCCCGCGCGCCACCAGCGTGCAGAAGTGCGTCCGTACCCCGGACATCGAAGAGGTCGGCAAGACCACCCGCCACGGCACCTTCTTCCAGATGTGCGGCAACTTCTCCTTCGGCGACTACTTCAAGGAAGGCGCCGTCAAGCTCGCCTGGGAGCTGCTCACCACCTCCCTGGCCGACGGCGGCTTCGGCCTGGACCCGGACAGGCTCTGGGTCACGGTGTACGAGGAGGACGACGAGGCCGAGCGCATCTGGCGTGACGTCGTCGGGTTCCCCGCCGAGCGCATCCAGCGTCTCGGCAAGAAGGAGAACTACTGGTCGATGGGCGTGCCCGGCCCCTGCGGCCCCTGCTCGGAGATCATGTACGACCGGGGCCCCGACTTCGGCGTCGAGGGCGGCCCCGCCGTCAACGACGAGCGCTACGTGGAGATCTGGAACCTGGTCTTCATGCAGTACGAGCGCGGCGAGGGGACCGGCAAGGAAGACTTCGAGATCCTCGGCGACCTGCCCTCGCAGAACATCGACACCGGTCTCGGCCTCGAACGCCTCGCCATGATCCTCCAGGGCGTACAGAACATGTACGAGACCGACACCCTGCGCGTCGTCATGGACAAGGCCACCGAGCTGACCGGCGTGCGCTACGGCGCCGAGCACGGCTCGGACGTCTCGCTGCGCGTGGTCGCCGACCACATGCGCACCTCCGCCATGCTCATCGGCGACGGCGTCACCCCCGGCAACGAGGGTCGCGGCTACGTGCTGCGCCGCATCATGCGCCGCGCCATCCGCAACATGCGCCTCCTCGGCGCCACCCAGCCGGTCGTCGCCGAGCTGATCGACGTGGTCATCAGGACCATGGGCGAGCAGTACCCGGAGCTGGAGACCGACCGCAAGCGCATCGAGACCGTCGCCCTCGCCGAGGAGGCCGCCTTCCTCAAGGCCCTCAAGGGCGGGACGAACATCCTCGACACCGCCGTCACCGAGACCAAGGCCGCCGGCGGCCGGGTGCTCTCCGGCGACCGGGCCTTCCTGCTCCACGACACCTGGGGCTTCCCCATCGACCTCACCCTGGAGATGGCCGCGGAACAGGGCCTCTCCGTGGACGAGGACGGCTTCCGCCGGCTCATGAAGGAGCAGCGCGAGCGCGCCAAGGCCGACGCCAAGGCCAAGAAGTCCGGCCACGCCGACCTCTCGGCCTACCGCGCCGTGGCCGACCACAGCGGTTCCACCGAGTTCACCGGCTACACCTCCAACGAGAACGAGTCGACCATCGTCGGCCTCCTCGTGGACGGGGTGTCGTCGCCGGCCGCCACCGAGGGTGACGAGGTCGAAGTCGTCCTCGACCGCACGCCGTTCTACGCCGAGGGCGGCGGCCAGCTCGCCGACCAGGGCCGGATCCGGCTCGACACCGGCGCCGTCATCCAGGTCCGCGACGTCCAGCAGCCCGTGCCCGGGGTCTCCGTGCACAAGGGCGTCGTCCAGGTCGGCGAGGTGACCGTCGGCGCCCCCGTCCAGGCCGCCATCGACCTCAACCGCCGCCGGGCCATCGCCCGCGCCCACAGCGCCACCCACCTGACGCACCAGGCCCTGCGCGACGCCCTCGGCCCCACGGCCGCCCAGGCCGGCTCCGAGAACTCCCCGGGCCGCTTCCGCTTCGACTTCGGCTCGCCCGCCGCCGTACCGGGCACGGTCCTCACCGACGTCGAGCAGAAGATCAACGAAGTGCTCGCCCGTGAACTGGACGTCCAGGCCGAGGTCATGTCCATCGACGAGGCCAAGAAGCAGGGCGCCATCGCCGAGTTCGGCGAGAAGTACGGCGAGCGCGTCCGCGTGGTGACGATCGGCGACTTCTCCAAGGAGCTGTGCGGCGGTACGCACGTCAGGAACACCGCCCAGCTCGGGCTGGTGAAGCTGCTCGGCGAGTCCTCCATCGGCTCCGGCGTACGGCGGATCGAGGCCCTGGTCGGCGTGGACGCGTACAACTTCCTCGCCAAGGAGCACACCGTCGTCGCCCAGCTCCAGGAGCTGGTCAAGGGCCGCTCCGAGGAGCTGCCCGAGAAGATCTCCGGGATGCTCTCCAAGCTGCGGGACGCCGAGAAGGAGATCGAGAGGTTCCGCGCCGAGAAGGTGCTGGCCGCTGCCGGCGGCCTCGCCGACAGCGCCAAGGACGTGCGCGGTACGGCCCTGGTGACCGGCCAGGTCCCCGACGGCACGTCGGCCGACGACCTGCGCAAGCTGGTCCTCGACGTGCGCGGCCGGATGCCCGGTGACCGGCCGGTGGTCGTCGCCCTGTTCACCACGTCCGGCGGCCGTCCCGTGACGGTCATCGCCACCAACGAGGCCGCCCGGGAGCGCGGCCTCAAGGCCGGTGAGCTGGTGCGTACCGCCGCCAAGACCCTCGGTGGCGGAGGCGGCGGCAAGCCGGATGTCGCCCAGGGCGGCGGGCAGAACCCGGAGGCCATCGGGGACGCCGTGGCCGCCGTCGAGCGCCTTGTCGCCGAGACGGCCTGACGCCCCCGTGGACGCCCCCGTACCTGCCGTGGAACGGCTCGCATGAGACGCGGACGCAGGCTCGCGATCGACGTCGGGGACGCCCGGATCGGGGTCGCCTCGTGCGACCCCGACGGGATCATCGCGACGCCGGTGGAGACCGTGCCGGGACGTGACGTCCCGGCCGCCCACCGGCGGCTGCGGCAGCTCGTCGAGGAGTACGAACCGATCGAGGTCGTGATCGGCCTGCCCCGGTCCCTCAACGGCGCCGAGGGGCCTGCCGCGGCGAAGGTACGTACGTTCGCACAGGAGGTCGCGCGGGGCGTCGCACCCGTGCCGGTACGACTGGTGGACGAGCGGATGAGCACGGTGACCGCCAGTCAGGGGTTGCGTGCTTCCGGCGTGAAGTCAAAGAAGGGCCGCTCCGTCATCGACCAGGTGGCGGCGGTTGTCATCCTTCAGAGTGCCCTGGAGACCGAGCGAGGCTCCGGCGAAGCCCCGGGCGAGGGCGTCGAAGTGGTCATCTGATCGCGGTACGGTAACGTTCCGCGCGATGCGGCGGTGTTCGAACAGCTGCCGCACAGCAAGAGGCGAAACGGACGCCGTACCGCTGGTGCCACGGCCGCCGCCTCGCGGCTCTAGGGGATCGATGACTGACTATGGCCGGGGCCCCGGCTCCGAACCGTGGCACCCCGAAGATCCCCTGTACGGGGATCAGGGGTGGGGAGCGCCGCAGGCGGCGGACGGCCAGGGCGTTCCCTACGGCGAGCAGCCGCAGCACCCTCAGCAGCAGTATCCGCAGCAGGGGTACGACGCCGGTCAGGCCGGTCAGGATCCGTACCAGCAGCAGCAACAGCAGCAGTACCCGCAGCAGTCGTACGACGGCGGGCAGCAGTACGACGCGCGGCAGCAGTACGCGGATCCCCAGCCGTACCAGCAGAATCCGCAGCAGTACCAGGACCCGCAGCAGTACCAGGGGCAGCAGCAGTACCAGCAGCAGCCGCAGGGATACGGCGGGCAGCAGGTGCCGCACCAGCAGCAGTACCACCCCGGTAACGGAGCCTGGGACCCCCAGCAGCAGGCCGCGATGGTGTACGGCGGGAATCCGTCCGACCCCTACGCGGCCCAGCACCAGGGCGGTTACCCGGAGGGCCAGGACTACTACGGCGCCCAGGACGCGTACCCGCAGTCCAGGCCGCAGCAGCCCCAGCCCCAGCAGCCGCAGCAGCCGCAGGCACCGGCCCCCGCCGCGGCGGCGGCTCCGGCCGCACCGGCGGTTCCGGAGAACGAGTGGGACGCTCAGCGGCCCCCGGAGACCCACCCCTTCTTCACGGGCGACGACGACGCGTCCGGCACCCGGGACCCCCGGAACGACGACGAGGACGACGACGGGCACGACGACGGACACGACGACGAGGACGACGGCCGGGACAGCCGTGACCGTCGTGGCAAGTCGGCGAAAAAGAAGAAGAAGGGCGGCAACGGCCGCGCCTGCCTCGTCCTCGCCGTGGTGCTCGTGGGCGGCGTCGGCGGGATCGGCTATGTCGGCTACACCTTCTACCAGGACCGCTTCGGCCCGCCGCCGGACTTCACGGGTACCGGCACCACCGAGGTACAGGTGGAGATCCCGCCGGACTCCGGGGGGTACGCGATCGCGGCGATCCTGGTGAAGAACGGCGTGATCAAGAGCGAGGGCGCCTTTGTCGAGGCGCAGAAGAACAACCCGAAGGGCAATCTCGTCCAGGCGGGCGTCTTCACGCTCCGGAAGGGAATGTCGGGCGAGAACGCCGTCAAGGCGATGCTCGACCCGGCCAGTCACAACGCGCTGGTCATTCCCGAGGGCAAGCGCAACGCCGAGATCTACAAGATGATCGACGACAGGCTCAAACTCGACAAGGGAACCACCGCCGCCGTCGCGAAGAAGCAGCTCAACAGTCTCGGTCTGCCGGACTGGGCACAGGGCCACAAGAACCTCAAGGACCCGCTGGAAGGTTTCCTCTATCCGGCGAGCTATCCGGTCGCCAAGGGCATGAAACCGGAATCCGTCCTCAAGAAGATGGTGTCCCGGGCGAACGCCGAATACGGCAAACTCGACCTGGAGGCCAACGCCAAGAAGTTCAAGGTCGACGGCCCGTGGGAGATGATCACCGTCGCCAGCCTCGTGCAGGTCGAGGGCAAGACCCACGACGACTTCCGGAAGATGGCCGAGGTGGTCTACAACCGTCTCAAGCCCACCAACACGGAGACCAACCAGAAACTCCAGTTCGACTCGTCCTTCAATTACCTCCAGGGCGAGAGCAACATCAATATCAGCGAGTCCGAGATCAACAGCAATCAGGACCCGTACAACACCTATACGCAGCGGGGTCTCCCGCCGGGACCCATCAGCAACCCGGGCGCCGAGGCACTGGCGGCGGCGCTCGATCCGACCTCGGACGGCTGGCTGTACTTCGTGGCGACCGACGGGGTGCACAAGACCGAATTCGCCAAGACGTACGAGGAGTTCCAGAAACTCAAGGACAAATTCAATGCCAAGCAGGGAAACTAGTCCGGGGATCCGCCGGGCGGCCGTCCTGGGGTCGCCCATCGCGCACTCCCTGTCGCCCGTCCTGCACCGCGCGGCCTACGGCGAACTCGGCCTGACCACGTGGTCGTACGACCGGTTCGAGGTCACCGAGACGGGGCTCGCCGACTTCCTCGGCGGGCTCGACCCGTCCTGGGCCGGGCTGTCACTGACCATGCCGCTCAAACGGGCGGTCATCCCGCTCCTGGACGGCATCACCGACACGGCGGCCTCCGTGGAGGCGGTCAACACCGTGATCCTCGGCGCCGACGGCCGGCGTACCGGCGACAACACCGACATCCCGGGGATGATCGCCGCCCTGCGCGAGCGGGGCGTGACCACGGTGGAGTCCGCCGCGATCCTCGGCGCGGGCGCCACCGCGTCGTCCGCGCTCGCCGCGCTCGCCCGGATCTGCACGGGCCCGGTCACCGCCTACGTACGGGGGGAGACCCGCGCCGCCGAGATGCGCGGCTGGGGAGCCCGCCTCGGCGTCGAGTTCCGTACGGCGGACTGGGCGGACGCGGCCGGGGCGCTCGACGCCCCGCTGGTCGTCGCCACCACCCCGGCCGGCGCCTCCGACGCGCTCGCCGGACAGGTCCCCGACCACCCCGGCACCCTCTTCGACGTCCTGTACGACCCCTGGCCCACCGCCCTCGCCGCCGCGTGGTCCGCGCGGGGCGGCCAGGTGGTCGGCGGGCTCGACCTGCTCGTCCACCAGGCCGTCCTCCAGGTCGAGATGATGACGGGCCGCGCCCCCGCGCCGCTGCCGGTGATGCGTAAGGCGGGCGAACAGGCACTCGCCGCCCGCTGACGCCTGTCCGGCCGGCCCCTGGCCACGGATCCGGCCGGATCAAGCCGCCTCTGTCCGTTTTCTGGACCGGCGGGCGGTCCGCGCCCGCGATCGTGGGAGGATCGGAGACGGCGGGCCAGGGCCGCGCACCCGGTGGCGCCGATGCAGTTCCGGGCGCGAGTAGAGGAGCACCGTTGAGCAGGTTGCGCTGGCTGACCGCGGGGGAGTCGCACGGCCCCGCCCTGGTGGCGACGCTGGAGGGTCTTCCCGCCGGTGTGCCCATCACCACGGAGATGGTGGCGGACCACCTCGCCCGGCGGCGCCTCGGCTACGGTCGCGGCGCGCGGATGAAGTTCGAGCGTGACGAGATCACCTTCCTCGGCGGCGTACGGCACGGCCTGACCATGGGATCGCCCGTCGCGATCATGGTCGGCAACACCGAGTGGCCCAAGTGGGAGCAGGTCATGTCGGCCGATCCGGTCGACCCCGAGGTGCTGGCGGGACTGGCCCGCAACGAACCCCTCACCCGCCCCCGCCCCGGTCACGCCGACCTCGCGGGCATGCAGAAGTACGGCGTCGCGGACGCCCGGCCCATCCTGGAGCGCGCCAGCGCCCGGGAGACCGCCGCCAGGGTCGCGCTCGGCGCCGTCGCCCGCTCCTACCTCAAGGAGACGGCCGGCATCGAGATCGTCTCGCACGTCGTGGAGCTGGCCTCGGCCAAGGCGCCCTACGGCGTCTACCCGAAGCCCTCCGACGTCGAGCGGCTCGACGCCGACCCGGTGCGCTGCCTCGACGCGGACGCGAGCAAGGCGATGGTCGCGGAGATCGACCAGGCCCACAAGGACGGCGACACCCTCGGCGGCGTGGTCGAGGTGCTGGCGTACGGCGTGCCCGTCGGGCTCGGCTCGCACGTCCACTGGGACCGCAGGCTCGACGCCCGGCTCGCCGCCGCGCTGATGGGCATCCAGGCGATCAAGGGCGTCGAGGTCGGCGACGGCTTCGGGCTGGCCCGGGTCCCGGGCTCCCAGGCGCACGACGAGATCGTGGCCACCGAGGACGGCGTCCGGCGCTCCTCGGGCCGGTCCGGCGGTACGGAAGGCGGCCTGACGACCGGCGAACTGCTGCGCGTACGGGCCGCGATGAAGCCCATCGCCACCGTGCCGCGCGCGCTGGCCACCGTCGACGTCGTGACGGGGGAGACGGCCAAGGCCCACCACCAGCGCTCCGACGTGTGTGCCGTGCCGGCCGCCGGGATCGTCGCGGAGGCCATGGTCGCGCTCACGCTCGCGGACGCCGTCGCGGAGAAGTTCGGCGGCGACAGCGTGCCGGAGACCCGCCGCAACGTGGAGTCGTACCTGAAGAACCTGGTGATCCGATGACCGGCCCGGTGGTGGTGCTCGTCGGGCCCATGGGGGTCGGCAAGTCGACCGTCGGCGAGCTGCTCGCCGAACGCCTGGGCACCCACTACCGCGACACGGACGCCGACATCGTCGCCGCCGAGGGCAGGACGGTCGCGGACATCTTCGTGGACGACGGCGAGCCGCGCTTCCGTGAGCTGGAGCGCGAGGCGGTACGGCTCGCGGTCGCCGAGCACGACGGCGTCCTGGCACTCGGCGGCGGGGCGGTCCTCGACGCGGCCACCCGCGACCTGCTCGCCGGACTGCCCGTCGTCTACCTGACGATGGAGGTCGGCGAGGCCATCAAGCGCGTCGGGCTGAACACCGCCCGCCCCCTGCTCGCCATCAACCCGCGCCAGCAGTGGAAGCAGCTGATGGAGGCCCGCAGGCACCACTACACGGACGTCGCGCGGGTGGTGGTCGCGACCGACGACCGCACCCCGGACGAGGTCGCGGAAGCCGTCCTCGACGCGCTGGAGCTCAAGCATTCCCCCGGGACGGCCCCCCGGACCCCCGGCAAGGAGAAGCTCGTATGACAGACCAGGAGTCCACCCGCGTCCAGGTCGGCGGCAGCGCGGGCCACGCGCCGTACGAGGTGCTGGTCGGCCGGCGGCTGCTCGGTGAACTGCCCGCGCTCATCGGCCCCCAGGCCCGGCGCGTCGCCGTCATCCACCCCGAGGCGCTGGCCGAGACCGGCGAGACACTGCGCCAGGACCTCACGGACCAGGGGTACGACGTCGTCGCCGTGCAGGTGCCGAACGCCGAGGAGGCCAAGACCGCCGAGGTCGCGGCGTACTGCTGGAAGGCGCTCGGGCAGACCGGCTTCACCCGTACCGACGTGATCATCGGCGTCGGCGGTGGCGCCACGACCGACCTGGCGGGCTTCGTCGCCGCCACCTGGCTGCGCGGCGTGCGCTGGATCGCCCTGCCGACGACCGTGCTGGCCATGGTCGACGCGGCCGTCGGCGGCAAGACCGGCATCAACACCGCCGAGGGAAAGAACCTGGTCGGGGCCTTCCACCCGCCCGCCGGAGTGCTCTGCGACCTCGCCGCGCTGGACTCGCTGGGTGTGCACGACTACGTCAGCGGCATGGCCGAGATCATCAAGGCCGGCTTCATCGCCGACCCCGCGATCCTCGACCTGGTCGAGGCCGACCCGCAGGGCGCCCGTACGCCTGCCGGACCGCACACCGCCGAGCTGATCGAGCGCTCGATCCGCGTCAAGGCCGAGGTCGTCTCCAACGACCTCAAGGAGTCCGGGCTGCGCGAGATCCTCAACTACGGCCACACGCTGGCCCACGCCATCGAGAAGAACGAGCGGTACAAGTGGCGGCACGGCGCCGCCGTCTCCGTCGGCATGGTCTTCGCCGCCGAACTGGGCCGCCTGGCCGGGCGGTTGGACGACGCGACGGCCGACCGGCACCGCGCCGTCCTGGAGTCCGTCGGGCTGCCGCTCACGTACCGCGCCGACCAGTGGCCCAAGCTGCTGGAGAACATGAGGATCGACAAGAAGTCGCGGGGGAACCTGCTGCGGTTCATCGTGCTCGACGGGCTCGCCAAGCCGACCGTCCTGGAGGGCCCCGACCCCGCCGTCCTGCTCGCCGCGTACGGCGAGGTGTCGGCGTGAGCCGGCCGGTCCTGGTCCTCAACGGCCCGAACCTGGGGCGGCTGGGCTCACGGGAGCCCGACGTGTACGGGTCGACGTCCTACGCCGGTCTGGTGGAGGTCTGCCAGGCACTCGGCAAGGAGCTGGGCCTCGACGTGGACGTCCGCGAGACGAACGACGAGGGCGAGCTGATCCGCTGGCTCCACGAGGCCGCCGACGGCTCGATCCCGGTCGTGCTCAACCCCGGGGCGTTCACGCACTACTCGTACGCCATGCGGGACGCGGCGGCGCAGCGCACCGCGCCGCTCGTCGAGGTGCACCTCTCGAATCCGTACGCACGCGAGGAGTTCCGCCACACGTCGGTGGTCGCGGCGGTCGCCAGCGGTACGGTCGCGGGCTTCGGGATCGGCTCGTACCGGCTGGCACTGCGGGCGCTGGCCGACGAACTGACCGGCTGACAGACCGGGCACTCACGTGCGCCCCCGGCCGTTCCCCGGGGGACGGCCGGGGGCGGTACCGTGTCGCAGCGCGGGAACCACGCGACCGGGGCCCGGCGTCAGACGCACCAGCCAGTCGTACGAACCGGCCGGTCAACGGGTCGGCCGGACGAGTCGAGTCAGTCGCACGAGACGGAGTGGCACCGGATGCAGCACGCAGTGGGGGCTCCGCTGCCGCCTCACCAGGGGTCGGCGCACGACGGTTGGACGCGGCAGGCGCCTCCGCGGGGCGCGCAGGGGGCGCCGCCCGGCGGGCAGGCACCTCCATCCGGCGGGCAGGGGCACCCCCCCACCCCGGGCTGGCACCCACCGCAGGGCCCGCCGGCGCCACCACTCGGCCCGCCGTCGGGGCCGCCGGGACTGTCCGGGCCGCCGCAGGGCACCTCCCAGGGTCCGCCTCGGCCCCCCCAGCCCCCGCAGGGTCCGCCGTCGGGGCCGCCCGGGCCGCCGCAGGGCGCGTCCCAGGGGCCGCAGCCCGGGCTGCCGCAGGGCACGTCCCAAGGCCCGCCCCGGCCCCCGCAGCCCCCGCAAGGTCTTCCGCCGCACCACCCCCAGGACCGCCTGTACCGTCCGCCACCCCCCGGTGCCGTGCCGCCGCTGGGTCATGCGCCCCGGCAAGCGCCCGTCCCGCCGCCCGGCCGTCCCTCGGCGCCGGCGCCCTCCGACGTCACCGGGCACGTCCAGCTGCCGCCCGGCGGCCCCGTGCCCATCCCCGCGCCGCTGCCCGGCGACAGCGGTACGGGCGTGGCGACGCTTGCCGTGCTGCTCATCGGCCCGGCCGGCGCGGGCAAGACGACGGTCGCGCGCCACTGGGCCCAGAGCCGCCGGGTGCCCACGGCGCACATCAGCCTCGACGACGTCCGCGAGTGGGTCTGCTCCGGCTTCGCCGACCCGCAGTCCGGGTGGAACGACCACTCCGAGGCGCAGTACCGCCTGGCCCGCCGCACCTGCGGCTTCGCCGCGCGCAACTTCCTCGCCAACGGGATCTCCTGCATCCTCGACGACGCGGTCTTCCCCGACCGCCCGGTCGTCGGCCTGGGCGGCTGGAAGCGCCATGTCGGCCCCGGCCTGTTGCCGGTGGTCCTGCTGCCGGGGCTGGAGATCGTCCTGGAACGCAACGCGGAACGCACGGGCAACCGCCGGCTCGCGGACGAGGAGGTGGCCGGGATCCATGGCCGGATGGCCGGCTGGTACGGGTCGGGGCTGCCGATCATCGACAACTCCAAGTACGACGTGGAAACGACCGCGCGGGTCCTGGACGACGTCTTGGCGCGCGCGCTGGCGAGCCCACCGAGCTGGTAGCGCGGCTGCCTGTCGGCGGTGGGCGCGGCGTCTCGCTTGTCCTCGCGCTGGACGGGCGTCTGCGCCCCGGTGGTGGGCGCGGCTTCCTTCTTCGTCCTCAATCGCCGGACGGGCTTGTTTGTGCGTCTGCCCGGGGCGCGGGCGCGGCTTACCGATGTCCTCAATCGCCGGACGGGCTGGGTTTGTCGTGGTGGCGGGGGGCGGGGCCTCCGGAGGCACGTATGTCCGGACTGCATGTTTTACGTCGCGTGCGACCGGTCGTATTGATTGACGATCGCCATGCGACACAAAACACGCTTTACGTCCGGACACACGCACCTCCTCCGACCCCACCCCCCTCACGCCGCCGGGAACAGTGAACGACCCCGCCCGCCCCGGGGGTGGTTGTGGCCCGGCACGCGGGCGCGGCTTACTGATGTCCTCAAACGCCGGACGGGCTGGATGGTGCCCCCGCGCGGTGCGCCGGTGCGGGTCAAAGATGTCCTCAATCGCCGGACGGGCTGGGGGTGCGGCCGGACGGGCTGGAGAGGGGCGTCCGGGCGGGCTGGGGTGCGTCGGGACGGGCTGGAGGCGTCTCCGGGTTGCGGGCCCGGGTTGCCCCCGGGTGCGGGGCACCGGTTGCTCCCAGGCCCGACGGGCCGTCGGTTGTCTTGACGCGGGCCTGGAAGGGGGACGGGCAGGGGTCGTGTCCGGAACGTAAAGCGTGTTTTGTGTCGCATGGCTACCGTTACGCAAAACGAGGGCGCGCACGCGACGTAAAACATGCAGTGCAGGACATGGCCCCTGACCGGCCCCCGGCAACCGGCCCGCGGACAAAGCCCCGGCCCGCAGCGGGCACCATCAAGCCCGTCCGGCGATTGAGGACAAGCAGGAAGCCGCGCCGCCCACCAGGGCGCAGGCGCCCGTCCGGCGTGAGGACAGGGAAGAAGCCGCGCCGCCCACCAGGGCGCAGGCGCCCGTCCGGCGTGAGGACAGGGAAGAAGCCGCGCCGCCCGCCTGGGCGTACGCGTCCGTCCGGCGCGAGGACAGGCAGGCAGCCGCGCCGCCCATCAGGCCGCGCCCCCCCGGTCGGCCTCGTTGAGGGGGCGGGAACATCGGCCCCCTCCTACGCTCGGACCATGTCACAGGTGCACGCGGCCCGCCGCGCGCGGCTCCGAGACCGCTGCTCCGCCGCAGGCGACACCGCGGCGCTCGTCTCGCGGCCCGCCAACGTCCGCTATCTCGCCGGCGGCGCCCCACCCGGCGCGGTGCTGCTCGTCGGCCCCGACGAGGACCTGCTCCTGTGCCCCCGTACCCCCGTGCCCGAGTCCACCGAGGGCCACGTCGACGAGGAGCTGCGGCTCACCGTCCTGCCCACCGCCGGCGGCGACCCCGCGGTCGCCGCCGCCGGGGTGCTCGCCCGGTCCGCCGTGGACTCGCTGGCCGTCGAGGAGCACCACCTCACCGTCACCCGGCACCGGGCGATCGGCTCCGTCGCGCCGGGACTGCGCCTCACCGACCTGGGCGCCGCCGTCGAGCACCAGCGGATCGTCAAGGACGAGGAGGAGATCGCCTGCCTCCGGATCGCCGCCGAGATCGCCGACCACGCGCTGGGCGAACTGCTGGAGTCGATCCTCGTCGGCCGCACCGAACGCCACCTCGCCCTGGAGCTGGAGCGCCGGCTGGTCGACCACGGCGCCGACGGTCCCGCCTTCCCCACCGCGATCGCCACCGGCCCCCACTCGGGCCGGCCGCGGCACCGGCCGACGGACCGGCGGGTCGAGGAGGGTGATTTCCTGTCCGTCACCCTCGGCGCCGACTACCGCGGCTACCGCTGTCTGATCGGCCGTACGTTTGTCATCGGGACGTCTCCCGCCGAGTGGCAGATCGAGTTGTACGAGTTGGTCTTTGGCGCACAACGGGCAGGTCGGGAGGTCCTTGTGCCCGGCACGGGATACCGCGACGTGGACCGCGCGGCCCGGCAGCCGCTGGAGGCCGCGGGCCACTCGGAGGGGCTCGCTCCCCGTACGGGGCACGGCGTCGGGCTCGAAATCGACGAGGACCCGCAGATCGCCCCCGCCGCCATGGGTAAACTGGACGCTTGTGTGCCGGTCACCGTCGGACCGGGGGTCCACCTTCCGGGCCGGGGCGGTGTCCGGATCGATGACACGCTCGTCGTCCGCCCCGAGGCGGACGGCGGACCCGAGCTACTCACCATTACGACCAAGGAGCTGCTCGCGCTCTAGCGCGGCGCACCCCTGGTCGTCCGCCAGCTTTCAGTCCAGGAGATTCCGCAACCGTGGCTTCCACGAACGACCTCAAGAACGGCCTGGTGCTCAAGCTCGACGGGGGCCAGCTCTGGTCCGTCGTCGAGTTCCAGCACGTCAAGCCCGGCAAGGGCCCGGCCTTCGTGCGCACCAAGCTGAAGAACGTGCTCTCCGGCAAGGTGGTCGACAAGACCTTCAACGCCGGCGTGAAGGTCGAGACGGCCACCGTTGACCGCCGCGACATGCAGTTCTCGTACATGGACGGCGAGTACTACGTCTTCATGGACATGGACACGTACGACCAGCTCATGGTCGACCGCAAGTCCGTCGGCAACGCCGCGAACTACCTGATCGAGGGCTTCACCGCCAGCGTCGCCCAGCACGAGGGCGAGGTGCTCTACGTGGAGCTGCCCGCCGCCGTCGAGCTGGTCGTCCAGCACACCGACCCGGGCCTCCAGGGCGACCGCTCCACCGGCGGCACGAAGCCGGCGACTCTGGAGACCGGTTACGAGATCGGCGTCCCGCTCTTCATCACCACCGGTGAGAAGATCAAGGTCGACACCCGCACCGGCGACTACCTCGGCCGGGTGAACAGCTAACCGTGGCTGCCCGGAACAAGGCCCGCAAGCGGGCCTTCCAGATCCTCTTCGAGGCCGACCAGCGCGGTGCGCCCGTGCAGACGGTCCTCGCGGACTGGATACGGCACGCCAGGACCGACGAGCGCCAGCCGCCGGTCGGTGAGTACACCATGGAGCTGGTCGAGGGGTACGCGGTGTACGCGGACCGGATCGACGACCTGATCTCCACCTACGCGGTCGGCTGGACGCTCGACCGCATGCCGGTCGTCGACCGGAACATCGTGCGGCTCGCCGCGTACGAACTGGTCTGGGTGGACGACACCCCGGACGCCGTGGTGATCGACGAGGCGGTCCAGCTCGCCAAGGAGTTCTCGACCGACGACTCCCCGTCCTTCGTGAACGGCCTCCTGGGCCGTTTCAAGGAGCTGAAGCCGAGCCTGCGCCGGCCTGCCGACACGCCCTGAGGGCGTCCGCGGGCCCGCCCGTGCTCCCGTGCTTCCCGCCGCCGGGCAGGCTGACCGTCAGCCTGCCCGGCGACGTCCGTCCGGGGGCCGTGCGGTCCTGGCCGGGGGAGTCCGTGCCGTCCTGGCCGGTGGAGGCCGCGCGGTCCTGGTGGCGGCGGGGACCGGGGGCGCGCGGAGCAACCCGCTCCGCGCCTCTTGGAGCCCGTGTGCGCCCCCCTGGATCACGTCCGCGCCCGGATGCCCGGCCGCGGGCCCGGAGGCCGGTGGCGGTGCCGTGGGACGGATTCACGCCGCCTCGCACGCCCCGGGAGTGCGCCGTACCCCGGCCGAGCACGCCGGAAGGACGGACCCGGCGTGCGGGTCCGTCCTCCCGAGGTGACGTTTCTGCTGTTTTGCGTGGGGCGGAGGATCAACCCTCGTCGTGCGCGACGGCACGGCGGGCGTCCGCGTCCAGGACTCCCCAGCTGATCAGCTGCTCGGTCAGGACCGACGGCGACTGGTCGTAGATGACCGCGAGGGTGCGGAGGTCGTCCTGGCGGATCGACAGCACCTTGCCGTTGTAGTCCCCGCGCTGGCTCTGGATCGTCGCCGCGTAACGCTGGAGAGGGCCTGCCTTCTCCTGCGGGACGTGGGCCAGGCGCTCCAGCTGGAGGACCAGCTTCGGCGGCGGCTCGGCTGCGCCGCCGGGCGTCGTACCGGGCAGGAGCTCCTGCACCGGGACCCCGTAGAAATCCGCCAGCTCGGCGAGGCGCTGCACCGTGACGGCACGGTCGCCGCGCTCGTACGAACCGACCACGACGGCCTTCCAGCGGCCCTGGGACTTCTCCTCCACGCCATGGAGCGAGAGGCCCTGCTGGGTGCGGATGGCGCGGAGTTTGGCCCCGAGCTGCTTTGCGTATTCGCTGGACATATAGCTCCCCGGACGAAGTCTGGTAACTCACTGTGAGGTTACGCAGCGTTACTTGGATGCGTCAAGCCGAATGGTCCGTACCGCCCTTCCGCACAGCCTCGCGGCCCGTCCCCCGCAGGGGCGCCACCAGGCACTCCACCGTGCCCTGCTAACGTGGGTGGCGCAATTTCGACGTCCTTTAAGATCCGTCCCGTGAGGCGGAGAAGGAGGTCCGTTTCCAATGGACTCGCACAGCCCTGCCCACAGCTCCGAGGCCGCCCGCCCCGTGCTGGAGGCCCCCGACATCGCCCGGGTCCTGACCCGTATCGCCCACGAGATCGTCGAACGCGCCAGGGGCGCCGACGACGTGGTGCTGCTCGGCATCCCCACCCGCGGTGTCCACCTCGCCCAACGGCTGGCGGACCGCCTCGCGGAGATCACCGGCCGTACGATCCCGGTCGGCTCCCTGGACATCACGATGTACCGCGACGACCTGCGCATGCGGCCCGCCCGCGCGCTGGGCCGCACCGACATCCCCGCCGACGGGGTCGACGGACGCCTCGTGGTCCTCGTGGACGACGTGCTCTTCTCCGGCCGTACGATCCGCGCGGCGCTCGACGCGCTCGGCGACATCGGCCGCCCCCGGGCCGTCCAGCTCGCGGTCCTCGTCGACCGCGGCCACCGCGAACTGCCGATCCGCGCCGACTACGTCGGCAAGAACCTCCCCACGTCGCTGCGGGAGACGGTCAAGGTCCAGCTCGCCGAGGAGGACGGGCGCGACACGGTCCTGCTCGGCCTGCGCGGGCCCGCCACGTCCGGCGAGCGGTAGCCGCAGCTCCCGTACGAAATCCGACCCACCCGTACGGCAGCGCTCGCGCGCCCGCACACCGCCACCACCTCCGGAGCAGACACCCGATGCTGCGTCTCCCAGGGACAAGCCCCCGCACGCCCGGCCACCTCATCTCCGCCGGCGATCTCACCCGCGACGAAGCCGTCCACATCCTCGACACCGCCGAGGAGATGGCCAGGGTCGCCGACCGGCCCATCAAAAAACTGCCCACCCTCCGCGGCCGTACCGTCGTCAACCTCTTCTTCGAGGACTCGACCCGGACCCGGATCTCCTTCGAGGCCGCCGCCAAGCGCCTCTCCGCGGACGTCATCAACTTCTCCGCGAAGGGCTCGTCCGTCTCCAAGGGCGAGTCGCTCAAGGACACCGCGCTGACCCTGGAGGCGATGGGCGCGGACGCCGTCGTCATCCGGCACGGCGCCTCCGGCGCCCCCTACCGGCTCGCCACCTCCGGCTGGATCGAAGGGGTCGTCGTCAACGCGGGCGACGGCACCCACGAACACCCCACCCAGGCCCTCCTCGACGCGTTCACCCTGCGCCGCCGCCTCGTCGGCGCCGACCAGGGCATCGGCCGTGACCTGGAAGGACGCCGGGTCACGATCGTCGGCGACGTCCTGCACAGCCGGGTCGCCCGCTCCAACATCCTGCTGCTGCACACCCTGGGCGCCCAGGTCACCGTGGTCGCGCCGCCCACCCTCGTACCCATCGGCGTCGAGCGGTGGCCCTGCGAGGTCAGCTACGACCTGGACCAGGTGCTGCCCGCCTCCGACGCCGTCATGATGCTGCGCGTGCAGCGCGAGCGGATGAACGCCGCCTTCTTCCCCACCGAGCGGGAGTACTCCCGCCGCTACGGCCTGAACGGCGACCGGATGGCCCGGATGCCCGGGCACTCCGTCGTGATGCACCCCGGCCCGATGAACCGCGGCATGGAGATCACCGCCGAGGTCGCCGACTCCGACCGCTGCACCGCCGTCGAGCAGGTCGCCAACGGTGTGTCGATCCGCATGGCCGTGCTCTACCTGCTGCTGGGCGGCAACGAGCCCGCCGTCAGCCACGCCCGTACCGAGGAGAACAAGTAACCATGACCAAGATCCTTGTCCGGGGCGCACGGGTGCTCGGTGGCGCGGTGCGGGACGTCCTGATCGACGGCGAGACGATCGCGGAGGTCGGCGCCGGCCTCGACGCCGGTGACGCGACCGTGATCGAGGCGGACGGGCTGGTCCTGCTGCCCGGTCTCGTCGACCTCCACACCCACCTGCGCGAGCCGGGCCGCGAGGACTCCGAGACGGTCCTCACCGGCACGAAGGCGGCGGCGATCGGCGGCTTCACGGCCGTCCACGCCATGGCCAACACCTTCCCCGTCGCCGACACCGCCGGAGTGGTCGAGCAGGTCTGGCGGCTGGGCCGCGAGTCCGGCTACTGCGACGTCCAGCCCGTCGGCGCGGTCACCGTCGGCCTGGCGGGCAAGCAGCTCGCCGAGCTGGGCGCCATGCACGACTCGGCGGCCGGCGTCCGGGTCTTCTCCGACGACGGCAAGTGCGTGGACGACGCCGTGATCATGCGCCGGGCGCTGGAGTACGTGAAGGCCTTCGACGGCGTCGTCGCCCAGCACGCCCAGGAGCCCCGCCTCACCGAGGGCGCGCAGATGAACGAGGGCGTCGTCTCCGCCGAACTGGGCCTCGGCGGCTGGCCCGCCGTCGCCGAGGAGTCGATCATCGCCCGCGACGTCCTGCTCGCCGCGCACGTCGGCTCGCGGGTGCACATCTGCCATCTCTCCACGGCCGGTTCCGTCGAGCTGGTCCGCTGGGCCAAGTCCAAGGGGTGGAACGTCACCGCCGAGGTCACCCCGCACCACCTGCTCCTCACGGACGAGCTCGTACGGTCGTACAACCCGGTCTACAAGGTGAACCCGCCCCTTCGTACGGAGGCCGACGTGCTGGCCCTGCGCGAGGCGCTGGCCGACGGCACGATCGACTGCGTCGCCACCGACCACGCCCCGCACCCGCACGAGGACAAGGACTGCGAGTGGGCCGCGGCGGCCATGGGCATGGTCGGCCTGGAGACCGCGCTCTCCGTCGTCCAGCAGACGATGGTCGACACCGGACTGCTCGACTGGGCGGGGGTCGCGGACCGCATGTCGTTCCGCCCGGCCAGGATCGGCCGCCTGGAGGGACACGGCCGGCCCGTCTCGGCAGGCGAGCCCGCCAACCTCACCCTGGTCGATCCGGCTTACCGTGGTGTCGTGGACCCCGCGGGTTTCGCCTCCCGCAGCCGCAACACCCCCTACGAGGGGCGTGAACTGCCGGGACGCGTGACCCACACCTTCCTGCGGGGCCGCGCCACGGTCGTCGACGGGAATCTGGCGTGACAAGCGTGACAACTGCGAACCTCTTCATCCCCCTGGCCGCCGAGCAGAAGTCGGCGGAGGTGACCGACTGGGCCGCCAGGATCGGCTGGGTGGCCGGCCTGCTGCTCTTCGTCGTGCTCGTCTACTGGCTGATGCGGCAGGGCTGGAAATGGCGCGGCAGTCTCCAGTCCGACGTCCCGGACCTGCCCACGGCCCCGGAGACCCCGGGCGAGGCCCGGCTGGCCCTGACCGGCCGCTACCACGGCTCCACCACCGCCGGGCAGTGGCTCGACCGGATCGTGGCCCACGGGCTCGGCACCCGCAGCCGCGTCGAACTGACCCTGACCGACGCCGGACTGGACGTGGTACGCCCCGGCGCCACCGACTTCTTCGTCCCCGCCGCCCAACTGCGCGAGGCGCGGCTCGACAAGGGCATCGCCGGCAAGGTCCTCGCCGAGGGCGGCCTGCTGATCGTCACCTGGCAGCACGGCGACCGGCTGATCGACTCCGGCTTCCGGTCCGACCGGTCGGCCGAGCAGGCGGAATGGGTCGCCGCGATCAACCACGTCGTCATGAACTCCATGAACCACTCGACCACGACGGAAGGCGCATCATGACCACCTCCCCCCGGGGATCCGCCCGTGACAAGGCGTCTCCCGCCGTGCTCGTCCTGGAGGACGGCCGCAGTTTCCGCGGCCGCGCCTACGGGGCCGTGGGGGAGACGTTCGGCGAGGCGGTGTTCTCCACCGGCATGACCGGCTACCAGGAGACCCTCACCGACCCCTCGTACCACCGCCAGGTCGTCGTGATGACCGCCCCGCACGTCGGCAACACCGGGATCAACGACGAGGACCAGGAGTCCCGCCGCATCTGGGTGTCCGGCTATGTCGTACGGGACCCCGCGCGCGTCCCGTCCAACTGGCGCTCGCGGCGCTCGCTGGACGACGAACTGTCCGCCCAGGGCGTCGTCGGCATCAGCGGGATCGACACCCGCGCCCTCACCCGCCACCTGCGCGAGCGGGGCGCGATGCGCGTCGGCATCTTCTCCGGGGAGGCGCTCAACAGCGCCTCCGGCAAGGGCGTCGCGGACGGCGCGGCGCTGCTCGCCCGTGTCCTGCGGGCCCCCGAGATGAGCGGCGCCGAGCTGTCCTCGGAGGTCACCACCACCGAGCCGTACGTCGTGCCCGCGATCGGCACCAGGCGGTTCACCGTCGCCGCCCTCGACCTCGGCATCAAGGGCATGACCCCGCACCGGCTGGCCGAGCGCGGCATAGAGGTCCACGTCCTGCCCGCCACCGCCACCCTGGACGACGTCTACGCGACCTCCCCCGACGGGGTCTTCCTCTCCAACGGCCCCGGCGACCCCGCCACCGCCGACCTCACCGTCGTCAAGGGCGTCCTGGAGCGCGGCACCCCGCTCTTCGGCATCTGCTTCGGCAACCAACTGCTGGGCCGCGCGCTGGGCTTCGGCACGTACAAGCTCAAGTACGGCCACCGGGGCATCAACCAGCCCGTGCAGGACCGGACGACGGGCAAGGTCGAGGTCACCGCGCACAACCACGGCTTCGCCGTCGACGCCCCGCTCGACCGGGTCTCCGAGACCCCGTACGGCCGCGCCGAGGTCAGCCACGTCTGCCTCAACGACAACGTGGTGGAGGGCCTGCGGCTGCTCGACCGGCCGGTGTTCAGCGTCCAGTACCACCCGGAGGCGGCCGCGGGCCCGCACGACGCCGCGTACCTCTTCGACCGCTTCACATCCCTGATGGAGGACCAGCGTGCCTAAGCGCACCGATATCCAGTCCGTCCTGGTCATCGGATCGGGACCGATCGTCATCGGCCAGGCCGCTGAGTTCGACTACTCCGGCACCCAGGCGTGCCGGGTCCTCAAGTCCGAGGGCCTGCGCGTCATCCTGGTCAACTCCAACCCCGCCACGATCATGACGGACCCGGAGATCGCCGACGCCACGTACGTCGAGCCGATCACCCCCGAGTTCGTCGAGAAGATCATCGCCAAGGAGCGCCCCGACGCGCTGCTGCCCACCCTCGGCGGCCAGACGGCGCTCAACACCGCCATCTCCATGCACGAACAGGGTGTCCTGGAGAAGTACGGCGTCGAGCTGATCGGCGCCAACGTCGAGGCGATCAACAAGGGCGAGGACCGCGAGCTGTTCAAGGGCGTGGTCGAGGCCGTCCGCGCGAAGATCGGCCACGGCGAGTCCGCCCGCTCGGTGATCTGCCACACGATGGACGACGTCCTCGCGGGCGTGGAGACGCTCGGCGGCTACCCCGTCGTCGTCCGCCCCTCCTTCACCATGGGCGGTGCCGGCTCCGGCTTCGCCCACGACGAGGAGGAGCTGCGCCGGATCGCCGGCCAGGGACTGATGCTCTCGCCGACCACCGAGGTGCTCCTGGAGGAGTCCATCCTCGGCTGGAAGGAGTACGAACTGGAGCTGATGCGCGACAAGAAGGACAACGTCGTCGTCGTCTGTTCCATCGAGAACTTCGACCCGATGGGCGTGCACACCGGCGACTCGATCACCGTCGCGCCCGCGATGACGCTGACCGACCGTGAGTACCAGACTCTCCGGGACGTCGGCATCGCGATCATCCGCGAGGTCGGGGTGGACACCGGCGGCTGCAACATCCAGTTCGCCGTCAACCCCGACGACGGCCGCATCATCGTCATCGAGATGAACCCCCGGGTGTCCCGGTCCTCCGCGCTCGCCTCCAAGGCCACCGGCTTCCCGATCGCCAAGATCGCCGCCCGGCTCGCCGTCGGCTACACGCTGGACGAGATCCCGAACGACATCACCGAGAAGACCCCGGCGTCCTTCGAGCCCACGCTCGACTACGTCGTCGTGAAGGTCCCGCGCTTCGCCTTCGAGAAGTTCCCGCTCGCCGACGCCACGCTCACCACCACCATGAAGTCGGTGGGCGAGGCGATGGCCATCGGCCGTAACTTCACCGAGGCGCTCCAGAAGGCCCTGCGCTCCCTGGAGAAGGCCGGCAGCCAGTTCTGCTTCACCGGTCCGCCCGGCGACAAGGACGCGCTGCTGGAGACCGCCAAGGTCCCCACCGACGGCCGGATCAACACCGTCATGCGGGCCATCAGGGCCGGGGCCACCCCGGAGGAGGTCTTCGACGCGACGAAGATCGACCCGTGGTTCGTGGACCAGCTGTTCCTGATCAAGGAGTACGCGGACGAACTGGCCGCCGCCGACCGGCTCTTCCCCGAGCTGCTCGCCGAGGTCAAGCGGCACGGCTTCTCCGACGCCCAGATCGGCGAGATCCGCGGACTGCGCGAGGACGTCGTCCGGGAGGTCAGGCACTCGCTGGGAGTCCGCCCGGTCTACAAGACGGTCGACACCTGCGCCGCCGAGTTCGCCGCGAAGACCCCCTACTTCTACTCCTCGTACGACGAGGAGAGCGAGGTCGCGCCCCGCGAGAAGCCCGCCGTGATCATCCTCGGCTCCGGGCCCAACCGGATCGGCCAGGGCATCGAGTTCGACTACTCGTGCGTGCACGCCTCCTTCGCGCTCAGCGACGCCGGCTACGAGACCGTGATGGTCAACTGCAACCCCGAGACCGTCTCCACCGACTACGACACCTCCGACCGGCTCTACTTCGAGCCGCTCACCCTGGAGGACGTGCTGGAGATCGTGCACGTCGAGTCGCTGGCCGGGCCGATCGCGGGCGTCATCGTCCAGCTCGGCGGGCAGACCCCGCTGGGCCTCGCCCAGGCCCTCAAGGACAACGGCGTCCCGGTCGTCGGCACACCCCCCGAGGCGATCCACGCCGCCGAGGACCGCGGCGCGTTCGGCCGGGTCCTCGCCGAGGCGGGCCTGCCCGCGCCCAAGCACGGCACCGCCACCACCTTCGCCGGGGCCAAGGCGATCGCCGACGAGATCGGCTACCCGGTGCTCGTCCGCCCGTCGTACGTGCTCGGCGGGCGCGGCATGGAGATCGTGTACGACGAGACGCGCCTGTCCTCGTACATCGCCGAGTCCACGGAGATCAGCCCCACCCGCCCGGTCCTCGTCGACCGCTTCCTCGACGACGCCATCGAGATCGACGTGGACGCGCTCTACGACGGCACCGAGCTGTACCTGGGCGGCGTCATGGAGCACATCGAGGAGGCCGGGATCCACTCCGGCGACTCGGCGTGCGCCCTGCCGCCCATCACGCTCGGCGGCTACGACATCAAGCGGCTGCGCACGTCCACGGAGGCGATCGCCAAGGGCGTCGGGGTACGCGGTCTGATCAACATCCAGTTCGCCCTGGCGGGGGACATCCTGTACGTCCTGGAGGCCAACCCGCGCGCCTCCCGTACGGTCCCCTTCACCTCCAAGGCGACCGCCGTACCGCTCGCCAAGGCCGCCGCCCGCATCTCGCTCGGCGCCACCATCGCCGGACTGCGTGCCGAGGGCCTGCTCCCGGCGCACGGCGACGGCGGCACGCTCCCGCTGGACGGGCCGATCTCCGTCAAGGAGGCCGTGATGCCGTGGTCGCGCTTCCGCGACGTCCACGGACGCGGTGTCGACACCGTCCTCGGCCCGGAGATGCGCTCCACCGGCGAGGTCATGGGCATCGACTCCGCCTTCGGCACGGCGTACGCGAAGTCGCAGGCGGGCGCGTACGGGCCGCTGCCGACCAAGGGCCGCGCCTTCATCTCCGTCGCCAACCGCGACAAGCGCTCGATGATCTTCCCGGCGCGCGAGCTGGTGGCCCACGGCTTCGAACTGCTCGCCACCTCCGGCACGGCCGAGGTCCTCAAGCGCAACGGCATCAAGGCCAGGGTCGTACGCAAGCAGTTCGAGGGCGAGGGCCCCAACGGCGAGCAGACCATCGTCCAGCTCATCCACGCGGGCGAGGTCGACCTCATCGTCAACACCCCGTACGGCACCGGAGGGCGGCTCGACGGCTACGACATCCGGACGGCCGCCGTGGCGCGCGGGGTCCCGTGCCTGACGACGGTCCAGGCGCTGGCCGCCGCCGTCCAGGGCATCGACGCGCTCACCCACGGCGACGTCGGCGTCCGGTCCCTCCAGGAACACGCGCGACACCTGATCGCGGCCCGCGAGGACCAGTAGCCCGTACCCGAGGGGGGACACCGGAACCGGTGTCCCCCCTCGCGCATGACCTCCCGCACGCCCCCGCACGACCTCTTCGTGATCTCTTGAGGAAGCACCCACTCCATGTACCGACTCCTCTTCCAGCTGGTCTTCCGGCGGATGGACGCCGAACGCGCCCACCACCTCGCCTTCCGGTGGATCCGCCTCGCCGCCCGCGTCCCCGTCCTGCGCACCTTCGCCGCGGCCCTCCTCGCCCCCCGGCACCCGGAGCTGCGCACCGAGGCGCTCGGCCTGCGGATGCACGGCCCGTTCGGACTGGCCGCCGGCTTCGACAAGAACGCCGTCGGCGTGGACGGCCTGGCGATGCTCGGCTTCGACCACGTCGAGATCGGGACCGTCACCGGGCAGCCCCAGCCGGGCAACCCGAAGAAGCGGCTCTTCCGGCTCGTCGCCGACCGCGCCCTGATCAACCGGATGGGCTTCAACAACGAGGGCTCCGAGGCCGTGGCCGCCCGACTCGCCGCCCGGCGCGAGGTCTTCCGTACCACCGTCGGCGTCAACATCGGGAAGACCAAGGTCGTCCCCGAGGGTGAGGCGACCGCGGACTACGTCCTGTCGACGGAACGGCTGGCCGCCCACGCCGACTACCTGGTGGTCAACGTCAGCTCGCCCAACACCCCCGGACTGCGCAGCCTCCAGGCCGTCGACCAGCTCCGGCCGCTGCTCACCGCCGTACGGGAGGCCGCCGACCGTACGGTCACCGACCGCCGCGTCCCGCTCCTCGTCAAGATCGCCCCCGACCTCGCGGACGAGGACGTCGACGCCGTCGCCGACCTCGCCGTCGAGCTGGGCCTGGACGGCATCATCGCGACGAACACCACCCTCGCCAGGGACGGCCTGGGACTCCGCTCGCCCGCCGGCACCGTCGCGGAGACCGGCGGACTGTCCGGCGCGCCCCTCAAGGCCCGCTCGCTGGCCGTCCTGAGCCGGTTGTACGCCCGGGTGGGGGACCGGATCACCCTGGTCGGCGTCGGGGGCGTCGAGGACGCCGAGGACGCCTGGCAGCGGATCCTCGCGGGCGCGACGCTCGTCCAGGGCTACAGCGCGTTCGTCTACCAGGGGCCGTTCTGGAGCCGCCAGGTCCACCAGGGGCTCGCGGCGCGGCTGCGCACGAGCCCGTACGCCACCCTCGCCGACGCCGTCGGCGCCGAGACCCGGAAGGTGACCGCATGACCGCACGCCAGGAGCCCGCACCGAGGGAGGCCCCGGAGCCCGGCGAGCCCTTCGGCGCCAGGCTGCGCCGGGCCATGGACACCCGCGGGCCGCTCTGCGTCGGCATCGACCCGCACGGATCGCTGCTCACGGCCTGGGGCCTGGGCGACGACCTCGCGGGACTGGAGCGCTTCACCCGCACGACCGTGGAGGCGCTGGCCGACCGGGTCGCCGTCCTCAAGCCGCAGTCCGCGTTCTTCGAGCGCTTCGGCTCCCGGGGCGTCGCCGTACTGGAAAAGGCGGTCGAGGAGGCGCGGGCGGCCGGCGCGCTGGTCCTGATGGACGCCAAGCGCGGCGACATCGGCTCGACGATGGAGGCGTACGCCCAGACCTACCTGGACAGGGACTCGCCGCTGTTCTCGGACGCGGTGACGCTCTCGCCCTACCTCGGCTTCGGCTCGCTGCGCCCCGCCCTGGACGCGGCCGCCGCCTCCGGGGCGGGTGTCTTCGTCCTGGCGCTCACCTCCAACCCGGAGGGCGCGGAGGTCCAGCGGGCGACCGCCGCCGACGGCAGGCCGCTGGCGCAGGTGGTGCTCGACCACATCGCCGCCGAGAACCGGGGCGCCCCCGTCCTCGGCTCGGTGGGCGCGGTCGTCGGCGCCACGCTGGGCGACGCGGGGGTCGACCTCGCCGTCAACGGACCGCTGCTCGCCCCCGGCATCGGGGCGCAGGGCGCGATCCCGGCGGACCTCCCGGGCGTCTTCGGCGCCTCGGCCGGGAACGTCGTCCCGAGCGTCAGCCGGGGTGTCCTGCGGCACGGTCCTGACGTCGCGGCGCTGCGCGCGGCGGCCGAGCGCTTCACGGCGGAGGTCAGGACGGCCGTCGCGGCGGCCGGGGACACTCCTCCGTGACGTCCGGACGCGCCGGTACGCACCCGGACCCGACCGGACGACGGCTTCGCGGGGACGTTACGGAGACGTTCCGGAGACCGCGCGGGGACCTGGCGGGGACCCGTCGGCGACGCGACGGGAGCCCTCTTGACCAAAATGTGGGGCAAAATGACCGGAATGTCGCCCCCGATCAATGCTGACCAGGACTTTTCGTCTGTTCTCGCTGACTCCGGCGGCCTTGGCCGCTAGTCTCCGTCGAGAGCCAACGTGCAGTGCGTTGCCCGTTGCTCGCCCTGGTGCGGGGCGATCAGGTCCCGCGCCGGTCCGTATCCGACAGTTCGACATCCGAGGTGACGTAGGCGTGGCTCTTCCGCCCCTTACCCCTGAACAGCGCGCAGCCGCGCTCGAAAAGGCCGCCGCGGCTCGCCGGGAGCGGGCCGAGGTCAAGAATCGACTCAAGCACTCCGGTGCTTCCCTCCATGACGTCATCAAGCAGGGCCAGGAGAACGACGTCATCGGGAAGATGAAGGTCTCCGCCCTCCTTGAGTCCCTGCCCGGTGTGGGCAAGGTCCGCGCCAAGCAGATCATGGAGCGGCTCGGGATCTCCGAGAGCCGCCGCGTGCGCGGTCTTGGCTCCAACCAGATCGCGTCCCTGGAGCGCGAGTTCGGCGGCGCGGCTTCCTGACGTTCCCGGGCACTCCCGGGAACCTGGATAATCGCCGCATGGCAGCAGAGGTACGACCGCGGCTGACCGTGCTCTCCGGCCCCTCCGGGGTAGGCAAGAGCACGGTCGTCGCGCATATGCGCAAGGTTCACCCCGAGGTCTGGCTCTCGGTGTCGGCCACCACGAGAAAGCCGCGCCCCGGCGAGCGCCACGGCGTCCAGTACTTCTTCGTCTCGGACGAGGAGTTCGACAAGCTGGTCGCCAACGGCGAGCTGCTGGAATGGGCCGAGTTCGCGGGCAACCGGTACGGCACTCCGCGCCGCGCGGTCCTGGACCGCCTGGAGTCGGGTGATCCCGTACTGCTGGAGATCGACCTCCAGGGCGCACGGCAGGTCAAGGAGTCGATGCCCGACTCCCAGCTGGTCTTCCTGGCTCCGCCGAGCTGGGACGAGCTGGTGCGCCGGCTCACCGGCCGGGGCACCGAATCCGCGCCTGTCATCGAGCGACGGCTCGCGGCCGCCAGGATCGAGCTGGCCGCCGAGTCGGAGTTCGACACGACCCTCGTCAACACGTCCGTCGAGGACGTCGCGCGCGAGCTGCTAGCCTTGATGGCAGTTGCATGATCTTTAGTGTTGGCATCTTCGGTGCCGATGCCTCTTAGTGTCCCTAAGCGTTTCCCTGAATTTTCTTCGGAAGGCCAGAGAGTGTCCTCTTCCATTTCCACGCCCGAGGGCATCATCAACCCGCCGATCGACGAGTTGCTTGAGGCCACGGACTCGAAGTACAGCCTCGTGATCTACGCGGCCAAGCGCGCGCGCCAGATCAACGCGTACTACTCGCAGCTCGGCGAGGGCCTGCTGGAGTACGTCGGCCCGCTGGTGGACACCCACGTCCACGAGAAGCCGCTCTCGATCGCGCTGCGCGAGATCAACGCCGGTCTGCTGACCTCCGAGGCCATCGACGGCCCGGCCCAGTAGGCACGTACACGCTCGCTCAGTCACGTACCCGCACTTTCACCCAGGCCCGGCAGTACGACTGCCGGGCCTGTGGTGTGTCATGTCCTAGGAGGAGACACGGTGGACGGCAGGCCGAAGGTTGTTCTGGGAGTCGCGGGCGGGATCGCCGCGTACAAGGCGTGCGAGCTGCTGCGGCGGCTGACCGAGTCGGGCCACGACGTACGGGTCGTGCCGACCGCGGCCGCGCTGCACTTCGTGGGGGCGGCCACCTGGTCCGCGCTCTCCGGCCACCCGGTCTCCACCGAGGTCTGGGACGACGTGCACGAGGTGCCGCACGTACGCCTCGGGCAGAGCGCCGACCTGGTCGTGGTGGCACCGGCCACCGCCGACCTCCTCGCGAAGGCGGCCCACGGCCTCGCCGACGACCTGCTCACCAACACGCTCCTCACCGCCCGCTGTCCCGTCGTCCTCGCCCCCGCGATGCACACCGAGATGTGGGAGCACCCCGCGACCCAGGAGAACGTCGCGACGCTCCGCCGGAGGGGCGCGATCGTCGTCGAACCGGCGGTCGGGCGGCTCACCGGCGCCGACACCGGCAAGGGGCGGCTGCCGGACCCGGGCGAGATCTTCGAGGTCTGCCGCCGGGTGCTCGCCCGTGGCGCGGCCGCGCCCGACCTGGCCGGGCGTCATGTCGTGGTCAGCGCGGGCGGGACGCGCGAACCGCTGGACCCCGTGCGCTACCTGGGGAACCGCTCGTCGGGGAAGCAGGGATACGCCCTGGCCCGTACGGCGGCGGCGCGCGGCGCGCGGGTCACGCTGATCGAGGCCAACACGGGGATCACCGACCCGGCGGGCGTCGACGTCGTGCACGTGGGGACGGCGGTGCAGCTGCGCGAGGCCGTGCTGAAGGCGGCGGCGGACGCGGACGCGGTGGTGATGGCGGCGGCCGTCGCGGACTTCCGGCCCGCCGCGTACGCGCCGGGGAAGATCAAGAAGAAGGACGGCGAGGAGCCCGCTCCCGTCGCGCTGGTCCGCAACCCGGACATCCTCGCCGAGATCGCGGGCGAGCGCGCCCGGCCGGAACAGGTGGTGGTCGGCTTCGCGGCGGAGACGGACGACGTCCTCGCCAACGGCCGGCGCAAGCTGCTCCGCAAGGGCTGCGACCTGCTGGTCGTCAACGAGGTGGGGGAGCGCAGGACCTTCGGCGCGGAGGAGAACGAGGCGGTGGTGCTCGCGGCCGACGGCGGCGAGACGCCCGTACCGTACGGCCCCAAGGAAGCGCTCGCGGACGTCGTCTGGGACCTGGTCGTCCCGCGCCTGGGCCCGGCCGGACTCGACCCCCGATCCAGAAACGCATGAATTCTCTGTGGCGGAGTGTCGGACGGTGTTTCGCCGGAGCCCGCGCCTCCCGCGGCCGGAACCCCGGGAAAACCGCAGGATAAGCCGCGTATTGCCCCCGGAGGGGGCCCGATCGGCGGATCCGGCGCCACGCCGGTGAACACCGTGAAACCTTCATGGATCGAGAAACGTGGCCCGGTGTCCGCATCTGACCGATAAAGTGGTCGAGGAGCGTCGCGGGGCGCAGCCCCCCGCCGTTCCGGAACCACCCATGTTTGAGCCAGCAGCCGCTGCAACCCCAGGGAGCGTTGTGTCCCGTCGTCTCTTCACCTCGGAGTCAGTGACCGAAGGTCACCCCGACAAGATCGCTGACCAGATCAGCGACACCATTCTCGACGCGCTCCTGCGGGAGGACCCGACCTCCCGGGTCGCCGTGGAGACCTTGATCACCACGGGCCAGGTCCATGTGGCCGGCGAGGTGACCACGAAGGCGTACGCGCCGATCGCCCAGCTGGTCCGCGACAAGATCCTGGACATCGGTTACGACTCCTCGAAGAAGGGCTTCGACGGCGCCTCCTGCGGCGTGTCGGTGTCCATCGGCGCCCAGTCGCCCGACATCGCGCAGGGTGTCGACACCGCGTACGAGAAGCGTGTCGAGGGATCCGCCGCGGGTGACGAGGGCGACGACCTCGACAAGCAGGGCGCGGGCGACCAGGGCCTGATGTTCGGCTACGCGTGCGACGAGACGCCCGAGCTGATGCCCCTCCCGATCCACCTGGCGCACCGGCTCTCCCGGCGCCTGTCCGAGGTCCGCAAGAACGGGACGATCCCGTACCTGCGCCCGGACGGCAAGACGCAGGTCACCATCGAGTACGACGGCGACAAGGCCGTCCGTCTCGACACGGTCGTCGTCTCCTCCCAGCACGCCTCGGACATCGACCTGGACTCGCTGCTGGCGCCCGACGTCCGCGAGTTCGTCGTGGAGCACGTCCTGAACCAGCTGGTCGAGGACGGCATCAAGCTCGACACCGAGGGCTACCGCCTGCTGGTCAACCCGACCGGCCGCTTCGAGATCGGCGGCCCGATGGGCGACGCCGGCCTGACCGGCCGCAAGATCATCATCGACACGTACGGCGGCATGGCCCGCCACGGCGGCGGCGCCTTCTCGGGCAAGGACCCGTCGAAGGTCGACCGCTCGGCGGCGTACGCGATGCGCTGGGTCGCGAAGAACGTCGTCGCGGCCGGCCTGGCCTCCCGCTGCGAGGTCCAGGTCGCGTACGCGATCGGCAAGGCCGAGCCGGTCGGCCTCTTCGTGGAGACCTTCGGCACGCACACGGTCGACCCGGAAAAGATCGAGCAGGCCATCGCCCACGTCTTCGACCTCCGCCCGGCCGCGATCATCCGCGACCTGGACCTGCTCCGCCCGATCTACGCCCAGACGGCGGCGTACGGCCACTTCGGCCGCGAACTCCCCGAATTCACCTGGGAGCGCACGGACCGCGTGGACGCCCTCCGCGAGGCAGCGGGCCTGTAGCACCCCCGGCACCGCACGACGGACCCCGGCCACGTTCTCTGGTGGCCGGGGTCCGGCGCGTTCCGGCCCGGTCACGCCCCGGTCGGCCCCGCGCCGTCCCCGGTCGGCTGCGGGTCCGCCGGTGTCGGTGGGGTCTGGTAGGTATGAAGCTGTGAGCAGCGACGACGAGCAGTCCGAGGGGTCCGGAGAGGGGGGCGGGCCTGAGCAGCTCGCGTTCATTCGGGAGACCGTGCGGAAGGCCAAGGTGCCGCGGGCGAAGCCGCGGACGTGGCGGGGGGCCGCGTTGGCGGGGGAGTTGCCCGTGGCGCGGGTGGTGGTGAACAAGGGGGTGCTGCACCTCGACCAGTTCTTCGACTACGCGGTGCCCGAGGAGCTGGACCGGGACGCGCAGCCGGGCGTGCGGGTGCGGGTGCGGTTCGGGGCCGGGGCGCGACAGGTGCGGGGCGGGCGGCGGGAGGGCGGGCGGCTGATCGACGGGTTCGTCGTGGAGCGCCGGGCCGAGTCCGACTACGCCGGGCCGCTGGCCGCGCTGGCCGGGGTGGTGTCGCCCGAGCCCGTGCTCGGCCCGGAGCTGCTGGGGCTCGCGCGGGCCGTCGCCGACCGGTACGCGGGGAGTCTGGCGGACGTGTTGCAGCTGGCCGTCCCGCCCAGGAACGCGCGCGCGGAGAGCAGGCCGTCACCCGATCCGCTGCCGCCGCCCGCCGCGCCGGAGCCGGGGAGCTGGGAGCGGTACGGGAAGGGCGCGGCGTTCCTGGAGGCGCTGGCCGGGGGCGGGGCGCCGCGTGCCGTGTGGACCGCGCTGCCGGGGCCGCACTGGGCGGACGAGCTGGCGCGGGCCGTGGCGGCCACGCTGGCCTCCGACCGGGGCGCCCTCGTCGTCGTACCGGACGGGCGGGTGGCGGGCCGGGTCGACGAGGCGCTCACGGAGCTGCTGGGGGCCGGGCACCACGCGCTGCTGACGGCCGAGGCCGGTCCCGAGAAGCGGTACCGGGAGTGGCTGGCCGTACGGCGCGGGTCGGTGCGCGCGGTGGTCGGGACGCGGGCGGCGATGTTCGCGCCCGTACGGAACCTGGGCCTGGTGGCCCTCTGGGACGACGGCGACGGCAGCCACAGCGAGCAGCACGCGCCGCAGCCGCACGCCCGCGAGGTCCTGCTGCTGCGCGCGGCCCACGACAAGTGCGGGTTCCTGCTGGGCGGTACGAGCTGCACGGTGGAGGCGGCCCAGCTGGTGGAGACCGGCTGGGCGCTGCCCCTGGCCGCCGACCGCGAGCAGGTACGGAAGGCGGCTCCGCTCGTCCGTACCGTCGGGGACGGCGAGCTGGCCAGGGACGAGGCCGCGCGGGTGGCCCGGCTGCCGAGTCTGGCCTGGCAGGCCGTCAGGGAGGGGCTCAGGACGGGCCCGGTGCTGGTGCAGGTGCCCCGGCGCGGCTATGTGCCCCGGCTGGCGTGCGAACGGTGCCGTGCGCCCGCCCGCTGCCGGCACTGCGCGGGGCCGCTGGAGGCCCCGGAGCAGCGGGAATTGCACTGCGCGTGGTGCGGGAGGGGCGAGCCGGCCTGGCGCTGCGGGGAGTGCGGGAATACGCGGCTGCGCGCGCAGATCGTGGGGGCGCGGCGGACGGCGGAGGAGCTGGGACGGGCGTTTCCGGCCGTGCCGGTCCGTACGTCGGGCCGGGACCACGTCCTCGACTCGGTGCCGGGGCGTCCGGCCCTGGTGGTCAGTACGCCGGGGGCCGAGCCGGTCGCGGAGGGCGGCGGGTACGCGGCCGCGCTGCTGCTGGACGGTTGGGCGATGCTGGGGCGGCCCGATCTGCGGGCGGGCGAGGAGGCGTTGCGGCGCTGGATGCAGGCGGCGTCGCTGGTGCGCGGGCAGGGGGAGGGCGGGACGGTCGTGATCGTCGCCGAGCCGACGCAGCGGCCGGTGCAGGCGCTGGTGCGCTGGGACCCGGTGGGGCACGCGCAGCGCGAGCTGGCGGAGCGGGCCGAGCTGGGGTTCCCGCCGGTGTCCCGGATGGCGGCGGTGACGGGGCGGGCGGAGACGGTCGGCGCGTTCCTGGGCTCCGCCGCGCTGCCGTCGGACGTGGAGGTCCTGGGGCCCGTACCGCTGCCGGTGACGGACCCCGGCCGGCCGCGCAGGCCCGGCGATCCGCCGCCGGGGGAGGTCTGGGAGCGGGCGCTGCTGCGAGTGCCGCCGGGGAGTGGGGCGGCGCTGGCGGGGGCGCTGAAGGCGGCGCAGGCGGGGCGGTTGGCCCGGGGCGGGGCGGAGCCGCCCGTGCGGGTCAGGATCGACCCGCCCGACATCGGGTGAGGGGTGGCGGCGGGCGCCACGGGTCGGTGGTGGTGGGGGCGGCGGGGGCGTTGCGGGTTCGGGTGCGCCGGGGCGTTGCGCTGCCTTCGGCCGCGCTGTGTCCTCAATCGCCGGACGGGCTTGATGGGTTGGCCGGGCCGGATGGGGATCGGCGTGTGCGCGGAGGGGTGTGAGGGGTCCGGACCGGCTTGCTTCGTTGCCCGGGTGGCGCGAGGAGTGCCGGATGGGGTGACGGGGCGTCGCACCCGCGTGGGGGCGGCCGGTGGAGTGCGCGACGCCCGGTGCCGGAGTGGGCGGCGCCGGACGGGCGTTTCCAGCCCGTCCGGCGATTGAGGACACCCCCCTCAGCCGCCCCGAGGGCCCGGGAACGCGGTCGGGCGGGTCTCCTCGCGGAGCGACTGCGTGCTCGCCGTCGGCTGCGGTGGCATCGAGCGCGCCGCCGGGACCGCCGGCAGCGGGCCCGGGACGGCCGGCACGGACGGCCGGGACGTGGCGGGCGAGGCGGGCGCGGCGGGGTCCTGGGCGGCGGCGGCATGCTCCGCCTCCGCCGCCCCCGGCTGCGGCGTCGCCCGCCGTGCGCCGTAACGGCGGTGCACCGCCTGCTTGGTGACCCCCAGCGCCGACCCCACCGCGTCCCAGGAGAAGCCCAGCGAGCGGTCGAAGTCCACGGCCGCCGTCACCAGGGTCTCGACGCTGTCGCGCAGCTCCTGCGCGAGGCGGACGGTCGGCGCGGGGGCTCTGCCGTAGACGACGAAGCCCGTCGACGGGCCGGAGCGGCGCGGGCGGTAGACGTTCCCCAGCTGGGCGGTGAGGGTGCGCAGCGCGTCCACCTGACGCCTGACCCGCTCGATGTCCCGCACCAGGAGGTGCAGACTTGCCCGGGCTTGTGCGTCGTGGGTGGTGTGGTCGGCCATGAACAAGCCTCTCGAACCGGCGTTGAAAAGGATCCGGGCCGCACCGGTGCGGCCCGTGTAGGTCAATCTCCCTTGACAACGCGTAACCCGCCGTTGTGGTCACGCTGCGGGGGCGTATCCGTATGTGCGCGGGGCGCGCGCCACGACGTACGCCCCCTCAGGCCCCCACCCCCGCCGCCGCATAGACTGGTGCGTCGCCCGCGCCCCGTACCGGCTGGTCACCGCGCGAGCGGCCCACCGCACCCGTCCGAGAGGCAGTCAGCCACCGATGAAGCTCGTCTTCGCCGGCACCCCCGAGGTCGCCGTACCCGCCCTGGACGCACTCCTCGCCTCGGGCAGGCACGAGGTCGCCGCCGTCGTGACCCGGCCCGACGCCCCCGCCGGACGCGGGCGCAGGCTGGTCGCCAGTCCGGTCGCCGAGCGCGCGGAGGAGGCCGGCATCGAGGTGCTCAAGCCCGCGAAACCCCGCGACGAGGACTTCCTCGCCCGGCTCCGGGAGATCGCCCCCGACTGCTGCCCGGTGGTCGCCTACGGCGCGCTGCTGCCCCGCGTCGCCCTCGACATCCCCGCCCACGGCTGGGTGAACCTGCACTTCTCGCTGCTGCCCGCGTGGCGCGGCGCCGCTCCCGTACAGCACGCCGTCATGGCCGGTGACGAGATGACCGGCGCGGCCACCTTCCAGATCGAGGAAGGGCTCGACTCGGGGCCGGTCTACGGGGTGATCACCGAGGCGGTACGGCCCACCGACACCAGCGGCGACCTGCTGACCCGCCTCGCCTTCGCCGGCTCGGGACTGCTCGCCGCGACCATGGACGGCATCGAGGACGGCACCCTCAAGCCCCGCCCGCAGCCCGCCGAGGGCATCACGCTCGCCCCCAAGCTGACCGTCGAGGACGCGCACGTCGACTGGGGGGCGCCCGCGCTCCGCGTCGACCGGGTCGTCCGCGCCTGCACCCCCGCCCCCGGCGCCTGGACGGTCTTCCGGGGCGAGCGGCTCAAGCTGATCCAGCTCGGGCTGTTCCCCGGCCGTACGGAACTGGCCGCGGGCGAGCTGGCCGTGGGCAAGAACGCCGTGCACGTGGGGACCGGTTCGCACGACGTCGAGCTGCTGTGGGTCCAGCCGCAGGGCAAGAAGCCGATGCGCGCCGCCGACTGGGCCCGCGGGGTACGGATCGCCCCGGGCGAACGGCTGGGCGCCGCCGACGTAGGCTGAGAGGGATCGACTCTTTCCTCACCGCGGAGCACCTTTGAACGAGCAGGCCCGTCGCCGTCCCGCCACCCCGTACCGCCGCCCCAAGAAGGATCCCGTGCGGATGCTCGCCTTCGAGGCGCTACGGGCGGTGGACGAACGGGACGCGTACGCGAACCTCGTTCTCCCGCCCCTCCTCAAGAAGGCCCGGGAGAACAAGGAGTTCGAGACCCGCGACGCGGCCCTCGCCACCGAGCTGGTGTACGGGACGCTGCGCCGCCAGGGCACCTACGACGCGATCATCTCCGCGTGCATCGACCGGCCGCTGCGCGAGGTCGACCCGCCCGTCCTGGACGTGCTGGCCCTCGGCGCCCACCAGCTCCTCGGCACCCGCATCCCCACGCACGCCGCCGTCTCCGCCAGTGTCGAACTGGCCCGGGTGGTCCTCGGCGACGGCCGCGCGCGGTTCGTCAACGCCGTCCTGCGGAAGATCTCGCAGCACGACCTGGACTCCTGGCTCCAGCAGGTCGCCCCGTCGTACGACCAGGACCCCGAGGACCATCTCGCGGTGGTCCACTCCCACCCCCGCTGGGTGGTGTCCGCGCTGTGGGACGCGCTGGGCGGCGGCCGCGCCGGCATCGAGGACCTGCTCGAAGCCGACAACGAACGCCCCGAGGTGACGCTCGTCGCCCGCCCCGGCCGCTCCACCACCGCCGAACTGCTCGAAGCGGTCGGTGAGGACTCCGCGCTGCCGGGCCGCTGGTCGCCCTACGCGGTACGGCTGGCCGAGGGCGGCGAGCCCGGAGCGCTGGACGCGGTACGGGACGGCCGGGCCGGCGTCCAGGACGAGGGCAGCCAACTGGTCGCGGCAGCCGTGGCCAACGCCCCGCTCGACGGCTCCGACGCCCGCTGGCTCGACGGCTGCGCGGGCCCCGGCGGGAAGGCGGCCCTGATGGCCGCCCTCGCCGCCGAACGCGGCGCCTTCCTGCTGGCCGCCGAGAAACAGCCCCACCGCGCCCGCCTCGTGGCCCGCGCGCTCGCCGGGAACCCGGGGCCGTACCAGGTGATCACCGCCGACGGCACCCGCCCGCCGTGGGTCCCCGGCTCCTTCGACCGGGTGCTGGTCGACGTCCCGTGCTCGGGTCTCGGCGCGCTGCGCCGCCGCCCCGAGTCACGCTGGCGCCGCCGCCCGGAGGACCTGGAGGGCTTCGCCCCGCTCCAGCGCGGCCTGCTGCGCGAGGCGCTGGGTGCCGTACGGATCGGTGGGGTCGTCGGATACGCGACGTGCTCGCCGCACCTCGCCGAGACCCGGATCGTGGTCGAGGACGTCCTCCGCGGCCGCGGCGGCCCGGCCGTCGCCGCGGAATGGGTGGACGCCAGGCCCCTCATGCCGGGCGTGCCCGCGCTGGGGGACGGCCCGGACGTCCAGCTCTGGCCGCACCTGCACGGCACGGACGCGATGTACCTGGCCCTGCTGCGCCGTACCGCGTGAGCTTCGGCGCGCGGTGTGTGACCGCCGCCGGCGCGGCGGTGTCCTCAAGCGGCGGACGGGCTTGATGTGCGGCGTCACCCGTCCGCGCGATACGCGAGGATTGCGCGGAGTGTGACTGTCCGTGGCGGACATCGGCCGGATCCGGCCTCCCCCGGACGGTCGGGAAGCGCCCCGGAGCATGGCAGGCTTGGCACATGGCTCAGATCAACCCCAGCATCCTGTCCGCCGACTTCTCCCGGCTCGCCGAGGAGGCGAAGGCCGTCGAAGGCGCCGACTGGCTCCATGTCGACGTCATGGACAACCACTTCGTACCGAACCTGACCCTCGGCGTCCCGGTGGTCGAGGCGCTCGGACGGGCGACGGACACCCCGCTGGACTGCCACCTGATGATCGACGACCCCGATCGCTGGGCCCCGCAGTACGTCGAGGCGGGGGCGGGCTCGGTGACCTTCCACGTGGAGGCCGCCGCCGCGCCCGTACGGCTGGCCCGTGAGATCCGCGCCAAGGGGGCCAGGGCGTCCATGGCGCTCAAGCCGGCGACACCGATCGAGCCGTACGAGGACCTTCTCCCCGAACTCGACATGCTGCTGATCATGACGGTCGAGCCGGGCTTCGGCGGACAGGCGTTCCTGGACATCATGCTGCCGAAGATCCGCCGCACCCGGCAGCTGGTCTCCAAGCACGGCCTGGAGCTGTGGATCCAGGTCGACGGCGGGGTCTCCGCCACCACCATCGAGCGCTGCGCGGAGGCCGGGGCGGACGTCTTCGTCGCCGGTTCCGCGGTGTACGGGACGGACGATCCGGCCGCCGCCGTACGGATGCTGCGCAACCAGGCGAACGAGGCGACCGCGGCCGCGTCCTGGGCGTGCGCGCACTGACGCGCGCCGAATCGACCACTGAGCCACACGTAAGTGAACGGGCCCCATCAGGGCTGATCAAGAACGGCTGGATCTGACAGGATGAAGAGCGGATCCGGGGTGCGAAGAGCCCAGAGTGTGAAGAGCAGTGAGGAGATCGCGGTGTCTGGTATGTCGGCGGGTCGGCCGGCCCTGCGGATGGGACCCGCGGAGCTGGTGCAGGCGGCGGCCATGGCACGCCGTTTCTACCTCGAGGGCAAGTCCAAGATCCAGATCGCGGAGGAGTTCGGCGTCAGCCGCTTCAAGGTGGCCCGGGTCCTGGAGACCGCCCTGGAGCGCGATCTCGTACGGATCGAGATCCGCGTACCCGCCGAGCTGGACGCGGAGCGCTCCGACGCCCTGCGGGCCCGCTACGGACTGCGGCACGCCGTGGTCGTGGAGTCCCCCGCGGAGGCCGCCGACGAGTCGCCCGACCCGGAGAACCTGGGCGAGGTGGCCGCCGACCTGCTCGGCGAACTGGTCGCGGAGGGCGACGTGCTCGGGCTGGCCTGGGGCCGCTCGACGATCCACATGGCCGCCGCGCTCGACCGGCTGCCGCCCTGCACGGTCGTCCAGCTGACCGGGGTGTACGACGCGGGCACGGCCGAGCGCGGCTCGGTCGAGGCCGTACGGCGCGCCGCCCAGGTCTCCGGCGGCGAGGCGCACCCCATCTACGCGCCCATGCTGCTCCCCGACCCGGCGACGGCCGCCGCGCTGCGCAGCCAGCCGGGCATCGCCCGCGCTTTCGAGTACTTCGACAAGGTGACGGTCGCGGCCGTCTCCATCGGCTCGTGGGAGGCCGGGATCTCCACGGTCCACGACATGCTGAGCGACGAGGAGCGGTCCCACTACGCCTCGCTCGGCGTGGCCGCCGAGATGTCCGCGCACCTCTTCGACGCGGAGGGCCGGCGGGTCGGCCGTGACCTGGGGGAGCGGTGCATCACGGTCGAGGCCGACCGGCTGCGCCGTATCCCGGAGGTCGTGGCGATCGCGGGCGGACTGCGCAAGGCCGAGGCGATCGGGGCGGTGCTGCGCTCGGGTCTGGTCACCAGCCTGGTCACGGACACGGCGGCGGCGGACTTCCTGCTGACGGAGTTCACGCCGGCGCCGCGCCCGGCGCTGGAGCGGTCGGACCCGGACACGCTCTAGGGGGGTATCCGGCCCGCCGGAGCCTGTCCGGGGCGGCCCGCCGGAATCCTGTGTGTTCCCCTGTGTTTCCTGTCACGCGGTCGCGACGGACGAACGCCCAAGAACGCGGCCCGGGGTCCGGAGGAAGCCACAGAACCGGGGGCCGGTGTTCGCCCCCGGCCCGGGTGATCGGTGATGATGACGTAGGAGCCGTCGCCCCGGTCCGCTCCGGCCCGGTGCTGACTCCCCACCCACCCCTTCCGCAGAACTCCAGGTGACAGGGTCAGCATGCGTTTCCTCAACGGCCAGACACCGTCCTACGACCTGACGTACGACGATGTGTTCATGGTCCCCGGCCGGTCGGCCGTCGCCTCCCGTCAGGACGTCGACCTCTCCGCCCCCGACGGCACCGGCACCACCATCCCGCTCGTCGTGGCGAACATGACCGCGATCGCGGGCCGCCGGATGGCCGAGACCGTCGCCCGGCGCGGCGGGCTCGCCGTCATCCCCCAGGACATCCCCATCGAGGTCGTCGCCGACGTCGTCGGCTGGGTCAAGACCCGGCACCTCGTGCTGGACACCCCGATCGTGCTGTCGCCCTCCCAGACCGTCGGCGACGCCCTGTCCCTGCTGCCCAAGCGGGCCCACGGCGCGGGGGTGGTGGTCGACGCCGACCGCCGGCCCGTCGGGATCGTCACCGAGCACGACCTCACCGGTGTGGACCGCTTCACCCAGCTCTCCGAGGTCATGTCCAAGGACGTGCTGGCGATCGCCGCGGACAGGGACCCGCGTGAGGCGTTCAACGCGCTCGACGGGGCCAACCGCAAGCTCGCCCCGGCCGTGGACGCGGACGGGCGGCTCGCCGGGATCCTCACCCGCAAGGGCGCCCTGCGCGCCACCCTCTACACCCCCGCCGTCGACGGCAGGGGCCGGCTGCGGATCGCCGCCGCCGTCGGGATCAACGGGGATGTGGCGGGCAAGGCCCGGCAGTTGCTCGACGCCGGGGTCGACACGCTGGTGGTCGACACCGCGCACGGCCACCAGGAGTCGATGCTCGCCGCCGTCAGGGCCGTCCGGGCGCTCCGCCCCGACGTGCCCGTCGTCGCGGGCAACGTCGTCTCCGCCGAGGGGGTACGGGACCTGATCGAGGCGGGCGCGGACATCGTCAAGGTCGGGGTCGGCCCCGGCGCCATGTGCACCACCCGCATGATGACGGGCGTGGGCAGGCCGCAGTTCTCGGCCGTCCTGGAGTGCGCCGCCGAGGCGGCGAAGCACGGCAAGCACGTCTGGGCCGACGGGGGTGTACGGCACCCGCGCGACGTCGCCATGGCGCTGGCCGCCGGTGCCTCGAACGTGATGATCGGCTCGTGGTTCGCGGGGACGTACGAGTCGCCGGGCGACCTCCAGGAGGCGTCCGACGGGCGGCTGTACAAGGAGTCCTTCGGGATGGCGTCCGCCCGCGCCGTACGCAACCGTACGAGCGAGGAGTCGGCGTACGACCGGGCGCGCAAGGCGGTGTTCGAGGAGGGCATCTCCACCTCCCGGATGTTCCTCGACCCGGCGAGGCCCGGCGTCGAGGACCTGATCGACTCGATCGTCGCGGGCGTGCGCTCGGCGTGCACCTACGCGGGGGCGGGCTCGCTGGCGGAGTTCACCGAGAAGGCCGTGGTCGGGGCCCAGAGCGCCGCCGGATACGCCGAGGGCAAGCCGCTGCACGCCAGTTGGGGCTGAGCCGGCGAGGTCGATGGGGCGGGCAGCGGGGCGGGCTTCCGAAGTCCGCGAAAAATTTCTGAAGTTTGCGGACATGGATGGGTGAGGACCGGGTAAGCGCCTTCCCGCACTGTCCACGGAGCAAGGGAGGCCGATGTGTCCACGGCGAACGCGGTGCCGGCGACGCGCATCCGCTACGGGACGCGGCACGACGCCACGTCCACGGAGCACGCCCTTCCGTATCTGGAGCGCCCGGCGGACGTGGCACCCAAGGACGCACGGGAGATCTCGAAGCTCTTCTTCGCCCGGCTCGCGGAGCTGGAGGAGGGCACGCGTGAGTACCAGTACGCGCGCAACACCCTGATCGAGCTGAACCTTTCGCTGGTGCGGTACGCGGCGGGCCGGTTCCGTAACCGCGCGGACCAGATGGAGGACATCGTCCAGGTCGGCACCATCGGCCTGATCAAGGCGATCGACCGCTTCGAGCTCACCCGCGAGGTGGAGTTCGCGACCTTCGCCGTCCCGTACATCGTCGGCGAGATCAAGCGGTTCTTCCGGGACACCAGTTGGGCCGTGCACGTGCCGCGCCGGCTCCAGGAGCTGCGCATCGACCTCGCGCGGGCGTCCGACGACCTGTCGCAGCGGCTGGACCGCGCGCCCACGACGGCCGAGCTGGCCGAACACCTCGGGCTGGAGGAGGAGGAGGTCATCGAGGGCGTCGTCGCCGGGAACGGCTACACGGCCGGATCGATCGACATCCCCTCCGACGACTCCTCGGACTCCTCCGCCCCGCTCTCCGACCGCCTCGGCGCCCCCGACGCGGGCCTGGAGGCGGCGGAGAACGTCCAGGCGCTCAAGCCGCTCCTCCGGGAGCTGGACGACCGGGAGCGGCAGATCCTCCAGATGCGCTTCGGCGACGAGATGACGCAGGCGGAGATCGGCGCCGCACTGGGCGTCACCCAGATGCATGTGTCCCGGCTGCTGTCCCGGATCACCGGGCGGCTGCGGGACGGCCTGCTCGTGGTGGAGTAGACGACGGCGTCACACCGGACCGGTCCCGCCGGGTCTTACGGAGGAGAGGCACCCCACGTGTGTGGGTGCCTCTCCTCCGTCGTACGGGGCGTCGTGTTCTACTTCGGTGACGGCCTCCGCCGACCCGCCACCGCAGAGAAGTGAACCACCAGCAGTGCGACTCAACGATCTCGACGAACGCATCGTCCACGCCCTCGCCGAGGACGCCCGCCGTTCCTTCGCGGACATCGGGGCGCTCGTCGGGCTGTCCGCGCCGGCCGTCAAGCGGCGGGTCGACCGGTTGCGGGCCGAGGGGGCGATCACCGGATTCACCGTACGGGTGGACCCCGCCGCGCTCGGCTGGCAGACCGAGGGGTTCATCGAGATCTATTGCAGCCGCAACACCTCGCCCGAGGCCATCCACCGGGGCCTGGAGCGCTACCCGGAGATCGCGTCCGCCTCGACCGTGACCGGGGACGCCGACGCGATCGTCCAGGTCTTCGCCGCCGACATGCGCCACTTCGAGCAGGTCCTCGAACGCATCGCGGGCGAGCCCTACGTCGAGCGGACGAAATCGGTGCTGGTGCTGTCGCCCCTGCTCAGGCGCTATTCGTCGGGGTCTCCCGGCGCCCCGGGTTCACCCGCGCGTCACGGCTGAGACCCCCCGCGCAACAAATCGCCGCCCCCACCCTCCCTCGCGCAACAGATCGGTGGTCGGCGCGCAACGGACGTCTCTTGTCCCGGCCGGGCGGCGGCCCGTACGGTCGAGACGTCCCCCAGAACCCCTTTCGTACCGTCCGAGGTCCCGCCATGCCGTCGCTCCGCACCGCCCTGCTCCAGAGCTCCGGCCGGCCCGGTTCCGTGCCGGGCAGTCTCGCGGTGCTCGACGCGGCGGCCGGCCGGGCGGCGGCGGCCGGGGCCGGGCTGCTGGTGTGTCCCGAGATGTTCCTGACCGGGTACGCGATCGGCGACGACGTGAGCCGGCTGGCCGAGCCCGCCGACGGCGCCGGTGCCCGGGCCGTCGCCGCGATCGCCGCCCGGCACGGGATCGCGGTCGCGTACGGCTACCCCGAGCGCGACGGCGAGCGGGTCTTCAACGCCGCCCAGGTCGTCGGCCCCGACGGGGCGCGGCTCGCGAACTATCGCAAGACCCATCTCTTCGGCCCGTTCGAGCACGCGCACTTCAGCCCCGGCGACCGGCCCGTCGTCCAGGCCGAGCTGGGCGGGCTGCGGCTCGGACTGCTGATCTGCTACGACGTCGAGTTCCCGGAGAACGTCCGGGCCCACGCCCTCGCCGGGACCGACCTGCTGCTGGTGCCCACGGCGCAGATGCACCCCTTCGAGTTCGTCGCCGAATCCGTCGTGCCGGTCAGGGCCTTCGAGAACCAGATGTACGTCGCGTACGTGAACAGGACCGGCCAGGAGGGCGCGTTCGAGTTCGTCGGACTGAGCCGCCTGGCGGGACCCGACGGCGCGACCCGGGCGCGCGCCGGACGCGGCGAGGAACTGGTCCTCGGTGAGGCCGACCCGGCGCTGCTGAGCGCTTCCCGCGAGGCCAATCCGTATCTGCTGGACCGCCGTCCCGGGCTGTACACGTCCCTCAGCTGACACCCGGCCCGCCTTTCCCACCCCGCGCCAGTCGTACCCGCAAGGAGTCCGTACCCCATGACGGTGCCCACCGCTGTCGAGCACGTCGAGCCGGCGCTGCCGCCGATCACCATGTTCGGACCCGATTTCCCCTTCGCGTACGACGATTTCCTCCGGGACCCGGTCGGCCTCGGCCAGATACCGGCGACCGAGCACGGCCAGGAGGTCGCCGTCATCGGCGGCGGGGTCTCCGGCCTCGTCGCCGCGTACGAACTGATGAGGATGGGGCTGAGACCGGTGGTGTACGAGGCCGACCGCCTCGGCGGCCGGCTCCGTACCGTCGGCTTCGAGGGCTGCGACCCCGGACTGACCGCCGAGATGGGCGCGATGCGCTTCCCGCCGTCGTCCACCGCGCTCCAGCACTACATCGACCTGGTGGGCCTGGAGACGCGGCCCTTCCCCAACCCGCTGGCCGCGGGCACCCCTTCGACCGTCGTCGACCTCAAGGGCGAGTCCCACTACGCCAGGACCATCGACGACCTCCCGCAGGTCTACCGCGACGTGATGGCCGCCTGGAACACCTGCCTGGAGGAGGGCGCCGACTTCTCCGGCATGAACCGGGCCTTGCGGGAGCGTGACGTGCCGCGGATCCGGGAGATCTGGGCCCGGCTGGTGGAGAAGCTCGACAACCAGACCTTCTACGGCTTCCTGTGCGACTCGCCCGCCTTCAAGTCCTTCCGCCACCGGGAGATCTTCGGCCAGGTGGGCTTCGGCACCGGCGGCTGGGACACCGACTTCCCCAACTCCATCCTGGAGATCCTGCGCGTTGTCTACACCGAGGCCGACGACCACCACCAGGGCATCGTGGGCGGCAGCGAGCAGTTGCCGCTGCGGCTCTGGTCGCGCGCGCCGGAGAAGATGACGTTCTGGCCGGCCGGGACCTCGCTCAAGTCGCTGCACGACGGCGCGCCGCGCCCCGCCGTGACCCGGCTGCACCGCACCGCGGGCAACCGCGTCACCGTCACGGACGCGTCGGGCCGGATCCGTACGTACCGTGCCGCGATCTTCACCGCCCAGTCCTGGCTGCTGCTCTCCAAGATCGCCTGCGACGACTCGCTCTTCCCGATCGACCACTGGACGGCGATGGAGCGGACCCACTACATGGAGTCGTCCAAGCTGTTCGTGCCGGTCGACCGGCCGTTCTGGCGCGACGAGGCGCTTGACGACCAGGGGCGGCCCACCGGGCGGGACGTCATGTCGATGACGCTCACGGACCGGATGACGCGGGGCACGTACCTGCTGGAGAACGGCCCTGACGAACCGGCCGTCATCTGTCTCTCGTACACCTGGTGCGACGACAGCCTCAAGTGGCTGCCGCTGTCGGCCGAGGAGCGCATGGAGGTCATGCTCACCTCGCTGCGCGAGATCTATCCGCGGGTCGACATACGGCGGCACATCATCGGCAGTCCGGTGACGGTGTCGTGGGAGAACGAGCCGTACTTCATGGGCGCGTTCAAGGCGAACCTGCCCGGTCACTACCGCTACCAGCGGCGGCTGTTCACCCACTTCATGCAGGACCGGCTGCCCGCCGACAAACGGGGGATCTTCCTGGCCGGGGACGACATCTCGTGGACGGCGGGGTGGGCCGAGGGCGCGGTCCAGACCGCGCTGAACGCGGTGTGGGGCGTGATGACCCACTTTGGCGGCGGTACGGACCCGTCGAACCCGGGGCCCGGCGACGTGTTCGACGAGATCGCGCCGGTCGAGCTGCCGGAGGACTGAGCGGGGCGGGGGCGGGGCGGTGACAGGGGCTTCTGTCGGACACGTATGCCTATAGCAGTTCCCATTCATGAATCGTGTGCGAACCATTGTCAGTCGCAGAGGGCACCTCTACGCTCCAACGGTCTCGTTCGTGAATGTCATTCACATACATGATGATGGGAGCGCTCGATGAGCGGAACCCCCCGAAGGCGCCTGAGGACCCTGATCGCCGCCGTGTTCACCGCCGCGGCCGTCCTGATCCCGGCTGTCCCCTCCACCGCGGCCCCCGCCGTCCCCGCAACCCCGGTGATCGACGGGAAGCGGCTCCAGCAGGCCCGTATCGCCCTGGACAAGGGTGACCCCGCCCTCAAGAAGGCCCTCAAGTCCCTGACCGCGCAGGCCGATTCATGGCTCGGCCAGGGGCCCTGGACCGTGGTCGACAAGCCCAGGCCCGCGCCCAGCGGCGATCCTCACGACTACCTGAGCCAGGCCCCGTACTGGTGGCCTTCGCAGCCCAAGACCGCCGAGAACCCATGGGGTTGTCCGTACGTGCAGCGCGACGGCGAGCGGAACCCCGAGGTCGACACCGGCACCGACCGCCCCGACCTCGGCAAGGTGTTCAACTCGACCACCACGCTCAGCCTGGCCTGGTACTACACGGGCCAGAGGGAGTACGCCGAGCAGGCGGCGAAAGTCCTGCGCGCCTGGTTCGTCGACCCCGCGACCCGGATGAACCCGAACCTGAACCATGGGCAGTTCATCCCCTGCAAGTACGACGGCCGGGCGATCGGCATCATTGATTTCAGCCAGCAGTTCAGCTCGGTTTTGGACGCGCTCGCGATCCTCGACACGGGCGCGCCCGGCTGGACGAAGAGCGACCGCAACGGAATGCGCGCGTGGAACAAGGACTTCCTCGGCTGGCTGGTCAACTCCCCCTTCGGCAAGGAGGAGTCGGCGGCCAAGAACAACCACGGCACCTTCATGGACCTCCAGGTGGCGTCCCTCGCGCTGGCCACCGGCGACAAGGCGCTCGCCCGCAGGACCGTCCTCGACTCGCGGGCCCGGCGGATCGATCCGCAGATCGCGGCCGACGGCAGCCAGCCGCAGGAACTGGCCCGTACCCGCAGCTGGCACTACTCCACCTTCGACCTGGTGGCGTACACCCGCCTCGCCGCCATCGGCAAGCAGGTCGGGGTGGACCTCTGGGCCCATCAAGGGCCCCAGGGGCAGAGCCTGTTCAAGGCCGTCGACTATCTGCTGCCGGCCGCGACCGGGGCGGCTGCCTGGCCGCATCCGGAGCTGGAGTTCTACCGGTACGCGGCGAGCGACGTCGTCCACGCGGCGGCCGACGCCGGTGACAGCAAGGCGCGCGCGGCCGTCCCGCTGCTCCAGGCGCCGCCCGGCGGCGACGTCTGGGCGCTGCGGCCCGCGGCGGAGCAGCTGGACTCGATCGCGGGCTAGCTCTGAAGGGATGCGGGCGGGACTCCTGCGCGGATGCGCGAGGCGGATAGGATAAAAACATCCATACCGGCCATCTCGGCCGTCTCGCACCGCCCGGGAGTCCCCTCGTGACCGCTGGCACCCAGCCCACCACCGACCACGTCGACTTCGGCGTCCTGGTCCCGCTCACCGTGTACTTCGACGACTTCGACCCGATGGGCCTGCTCCACAACAGCCGCTACGCGGTGCTGGTCGAGCGCGCCTGGATCGCCTACTGGGAGAGCCAGGGATTCGGCGGCCGGAAGTTCGCCGCCGCCGAGGGCGACGAGTTCAACGTCGTCAAGGACCTGCACATCGTCTTCGACCTGGCGCTGGACCGGGCGGGGGAGTACGCCGTACACCTGTGGCTGGAACCCCTCGGCCGTACGTCGGCCACCGCCGGCTTCCGCGTCTGCTCGGCCGACGCCTCGGTGACGTACGCCCACGGCACCCGTACGGTGGTCCGCCTCGACCCCCGGACCCTGCGGCCCGTCGCCTGGAGCGACCACGTCAGGTCGCTGTCTTCGTCGATGCTGCGTCCGCGGCCGGACCGCTGACCCCGGCCGGCCGCCGGTCGCCCGTCCGCAGCACCCCGGCGCCCGCGATCAGGCCGAAGGCCAGCACGGTCACCACCCCGAAGGAGACGACCAGCGACGTCGCGTCGGCGACCGCGCCGATCGCCGAAGGGGCGATCAGCCCCGAGGTGTACGTGATCGTCGCGACGCCCGCGATGGCCTGGCTGGGGTTGGGCCCGCTGCGCCCGGCCGCCGCGAAGGCGAGCGGTACGACCACCGCCACACCCAGTCCCAGCAGCCCGAAGCCCGCCATGGCGACCGGCGGATGGGGCGCCACGACCACCAGGACCCCGCCCGCCAGGGCGAGTGTCCCGCCCGTCCTGACCGTCCGTACGGCCCCGAACCGGTCCACCACCCGGTCGCCCACCAGCCGTGCCACCGTCATCGTGAGGGCAAAGGCCGTGGTCGACGCGGCGGCGACCCCGGCCGAGGTGTCCAGGACGTCCCGGAGATAGACGGCGGACCAGTCGAGACTCGCGCCCTCCGCGAAGACCGCGCAGAACCCGACCGCCCCGATCAGCAGCGCCGACCTCGGCGGCAGCGCGAAGTGCGGCGGCGGCTCCTCGTCGGGCGCGCTGCGCAGGTCCAGGACCCGCCGGCAGGCCAGCAGGCCGAGGGCGGTCAGCACCAGGGCCGCGATCAGGTGATGGATCCGCGCGTCCGTGCCCAGGTGCGCGGCCACGGTGCCGGCGGCGGAGCCGATCAGCGCCCCCATGGACCACATGCCGTGCAGGCCGGACATGATCGACTTGTTGAGGCGGTTCTCGACCTCCACGCCGAGCGCGTTCATCGCGACGTCCGCCATGCCCGACGTCGCGCCGTACACGAACAGCGCCAGGCACAGCACGTACAGGTTGGGCATCAGGGACGGCAGGACGAGGGAGAGCGTCCACAGCGCGAGCAGCACGCGCAGCGCCTGGCGTGCCCCGAGCCGGTGGCTGATCGCGCCGGCCAGCGGCATCGCGAGGGACGCGCCGATCGCGGGGAAGGCGAGCGCCAGGCCGAGCTGGCCCGCGCTGATGCCCGCGTGGTCCTGGATCCAGGGGATACGGGTGGCGAAGCTGCCGGTCACGGCGCCGTGCACGCAGAAGACCGCCATCACGGCCCTCCGTGCCTGCCGCAACCTCGCCCCGTCGTAGACCGCTTCGGTCGTCATCGCGTCCAGTCCTCCCCTGCCGGTCGTGTGTGTGGCCGCCCGTGCCGTCGATGCGGGGAGTAAACTATCAGGAACCCTGCCTGATAGATAGCGGACCACCGAGCGAAAACACCCGCAGGCGATCTGGAAGGATCCCCGCATGGCCGCATCACCGAGCACCGCCCGTGCCATCAACGACCGGCTCGCGCTCCGACTCCTCCAGCAGGAAGGCCCGTTGACCGCCGGACAGCTCAAGACGATGACCGGGCTCTCCCGCCCCTCCGTCGCCGATCTGGTCGAACGGCTCCAGGGATCCGGGCTCGTCCACGTCGTCGGGGAGACCGGCGACCGCCGGCGCGGGCCCAACGCGCGGGTGTACGGGATCGTCGCCGACCGCGCCCATCTCGCCGCGCTCGACGTACGGACCCACAGCGTCTCCGTCGTCGTCGCCGACCTGCTGGGCGCCACCCTCGCCGAGGCCACCCTGCCCATCGGCAGCGACACCGCCAGCGAACCGGCCGTCGAGCAGGCCGCCGCCCTGCTGGAGCGCACCGCCCGCGAGGCCGGGGCCGTACGCCTGCACAGCGTCGGCATCGGCGCGCCGGGACTGGTCGACCCGGTCAGCGGCGAACTGCGCGAGACCAGCGGGCTGCCCGCCTGGCACCGGCTGCTCGTCACGGCCCTGCACGAACGGCTCCCCGCGACCGTCCTGGTGGAGAACGAGACCAATCTCGCCGCCCTCGCCGAACAGCGCCTCGGCGCGGCCCAGGGGCAGGACACGTTCGTCCTGCTCTGGCTCGGCCACGGCGTGGGCGCGGCCGTCATGCTCGACGGCCGCCTCCGCAGAGGGGCCTCCGGCGGGGCGGGCGAGATCGGCTTCCTGCCCGTGCCGGGCACCTCGCAGCTGCCCTCCGCGCTCGCCTGCGACGGCGGCTTCCACAGCCTGGCGGGCGCGGCGGCCGTCTGCGAACTGGGCGAGCGGCACGGCCTGACCCCCGAGCCCGGGCCGCGGGAGGTACCGGCGGCGGCCTATGTGCGCGCCGCCCTGGCGGCGGGGGAGAAGGGCGAACCGTTCCTCGTCACGCTCGCCGAGCGGCTGGCCGTCGGGGCGGCGGCGGTCAGCGCGGTCCTCGACCCCGGCCGGGTCGTCCTGGCGGGCGAGATCGGCCACGCGGGGGGCGCGGCCCTGGCCGCCCGGGTCGAGGAACGGCTCGCGGCGATGACCCCGCTGCGTACGGAGGTCAGGGCCGGGACCCTCGGCGGGGCGGCGGTCCTGCGCGGGGCGCTGCTGACCGCGCGGGACGCCGCGCAGGACGAGCTGTTCGCGCCGGGGGCGGAGACGCGCTGACCGGGCGCCACTGGTCCGCCGACCGCGCGCCGGCTGGCCTGCGGGCCGGGCACCGGCCGGTCCGCCGACCGCGCCGCTCCCCTCCGGCCGATCACGCCGGTCCGCCGACAACCCGACGACCCGGCGCCGGCCGAACCGACAGTCCTGCCCTGGGCGATCGGTGACCATGCGCTGACCGTCTGTGAGTCAGCACACAAGGGTCACCCGGTTGGCCGACGATCAGGCGTGGCACACTGTTTCTGTACCAGAAGCAGCGCACTCCGGGGTCGGTGTAATTCCGAACCGGCGGTTATAGTCCGCGACCCGTCCGCAGCCAGCGGCCGGTTGACCAGGTGAGATTCCTGGACCGACGGTGAAAGTCCGGATGGGAGGCAGTGCGCGGCGGGCCATGATCGGGTATTGCCGCCGTCGGCGGTTCGTCCTCGGACGAGCCGGTTCGCCGGACCGGGCGTCCCGGATGTGTCCCGTTTCTCTGTCGTCATCGACAGGCCCCGGAGTCCGTGCCCCAGAGGCAGGAGGACCCGGTGGCAACGGAAGCCGAAGCGGTGACCGACGCGGACGCGATGCGTCGCGCGATCACGCTCGCCGCCCTCGGACTCGGCTCCACCAGCCCGAACCCGGTCGTCGGTTGCGTGATTCTCGACGCCTCGGGACGCCTCGCGGGCGAGGGCTTCCACCGGCGGGCCGGCGGCCCGCACGCCGAGATCCACGCCCTGCGCGCGGCCGGCGGGCGCGCCCGGGGCGGCACGGCCTACGTCACCCTCGAACCCTGCGACCACACCGGCCGTACGGGCCCCTGCTCCCAGGCACTCGTCGACGCGGGCGTCGCCCGGGTCGTGTACGCGGTCGCCGACCCCGACCCCCGGGCCGGGGGCGGCGCCGGCACCCTGCGCGCGGCCGGGGTCACGGTCGAGCGGGGGCTGCTCGAAGAGGAGGCCGAAGCGGGCAACACCGCCTGGCTGACCTCCGTACGGCTCGGCCGCCCCCACGTCCGGTGGAAGTACGCGGCCACCCTCGACGGCCGGATCGCCGCCGCCGACTCCACCAGCCGCTGGATCACCTCCCCCGAGGCCCGCGCCGACGTCCACCGGCTGCGCGCCGAGGCCGACGCCGTCGTGGTCGGGTCGGGCACCGCCCGCACCGACGACCCGCACCTCGCGGTGCGGGGCATCGACGGCGCCGTACAGCCGCTGCGTGTCGTGGTCGACACCGAGGCCACGGCGGTACGGCCCGGCGCGCGGATCCTGGATTCCGCCGCGCCCACCCTGATCGCCGTCGCCGAGGACGCCGACCTGGGCGGGCGGGGGCACCTCAAGGACGTCGTACGGCTGCCCCGTGCGGACCGCGGCCTGGACATCCCCGCCCTGCTCGCGGCGCTGTACGAGCGCGGGGTCCGCTCCGTCCTCCTCGAAGGCGGTCCCTCGCTGGCCGGTTCGTTCGTCGCCGCGGGCGCCGTCGACCACGTTGTCGGCTATCTCGCCCCGGTCCTCCTGGGGGCCGGACCCCACGCCCTCGGGGACGCCGGAATCACCACGCTCGCGCGGGCGTTGCGACTGCGCATGACGGAGAGCACCCGGATCGGCGCGGACCTGCGCGTCACCGCCGTCCCCGACGCCGCTGTCCCCGACAGTGCCGTCCCCGACACCGCGCTCCCCGACTCCACCGTCCCTCACACCGCCGTCCACGACAGTGCCGTCGCCGACACCTCCACCCCCGTGCCCGCCACCCCGGGCACCCCCACGAAGGAGCACTGAGTGTTCACCGGAATCGTCGAAGAACTGGGTGAGGTGACCGCCGTCGAGAGTCTCGGCGACGCCTCCCGCTTCACGCTGCGCGGCCCCGTCGTCACCGACGGCGCCAAGCACGGCGACTCCATCGCCGTGAACGGTGTCTGTCTGACCGTGGTCGACCTGGACGGGGGCGCGTTCACCGCCGACGTGATGGCCGAGACCCTCGACCGCTCCAGCCTCGGCGCGCTCGCCGTCGGCTCCCGGGTGAACCTGGAACGCCCCATGGCCGTCGGCGGCCGGCTCGGCGGGCACATCGTCCAGGGCCATGTGGACGGCACCGGCACGGTTGTCGCACGTGAGGTCTCCGAGCACTGGGAGATCGTCAAGGTCGCGCTGCCCGCGCACCTCACCAAGTACGTCGTGGAGAAGGGCTCCATCACCGTGGACGGCGTCAGCCTCACGGTCGTGGACGCCGGGCCCGACTACTTCACCATCAGCCTCATCCCCACCACCCTCGCGCTGACCACCCTCGGCCACAAGGGACCCGGCGACCCGGTCAACCTCGAGGTCGACGTCATCGCGAAGTACGTGGAGCGCCTGCTCGGCGCCCGATCCGGGGAGCCCGTCCAGTGAGCGCCCTGACCTGGCTGAACGGCGAGGCCTTCACCGCCTTCGGGCAGCACATCCTGTGGTCCGACATGATCGGCAACATCATCGGCCTGGGCGCGCTCGCGCTCGGCTGGCGCCGCTCGATCTGGACCTGGCCCGCCCAGTTCCTCTCCGGCCTGATTCTGGTCGGCGCCTACGCCTCCGCGGACCTCAGCGGCGGAGTCGGCAAACAACTCCTCGTCATCGGCGTGGCGTTGTGGGGCTGGCGGCTCTGGCAGCGCGGCCGGCGGCAGGCGCAGGACGGCACCGTCGCCGTCCGCTTCGCCACCTGGCGTGAGCGCGCCGCCCTGCTCGGCGGCACCGCCGTGGGCACGCTCGCCGTCGGCGGCCTCTTCACCGCCTTCCCCGACCTCTCCTGGAACCCGTGGCCCGACGCGTACATCTTCGTGGGCACCCTCGCCGCGATGGTCGCCCAGGCCCGCGGCCTGGTGGAGTTCTGGTTCGCGTGGCTCCTGGTCGACCTCGTCGGCGTCCCCCTCGCGTTCAGCAGCGGGCTCGCCTTCTCCGGTCTCGTGTACGTGATCTACCTTGCCCTCGTCCTGTGGGGGATGCGCGACTGGTGGCTGCGCTCCAGGGCCGGCGCCGTCTCTCTGGAAGGAGCAGCAGCATGACCACCACCGCACTGCCCACCTGGTACTCCACGGACAACGCCGAGGACTTCGCCCTCGACCCGGTCGAACAGGCCGTCCGCGACATCGCCGCGGGCCGGCCCGTCGTCGTCGTGGACGACGAGGACCGGGAGAACGAGGGCGACCTCGTCATCGCGGCCGAGAAGGCCACGCCGGAGATCATCGCCTTCATGATGAGCGAGTGCCGCGGCCTGATCTGTGCCCCCATGGAGGGGGACGAACTGGACCGGCTCGCCCTGCCGCAGATGGTGGACCACAACACCGAGTCGATGGGCACCGCGTTCACCGTCTCCGTGGACGCGGGCCCCGCCCACGGCGTCACCACCGGCATCTCCGCCGCCGACCGCGCCACCACGCTCCAGCTGCTCGCCGGCGGCACGGCGGGCCCCGCCGACTTCGTACGGCCCGGACACGTCTTCCCGCTGCGCGCCAAGGAAGGCGGGGTGCTGGTACGCAACGGTCACACCGAGGCCGCCGTCGACCTGGCCCGGCTGGCCGGACTGCGCCCCGCCGGGGCCATCGTGGAGATCGCGGGCGAGGACGGCGTGATGCTGCGCCTGCCCGACCTCGTGCCGTTCGCCCGCAAGCACGGCCTGACGATCATCTCCATCGAGGACCTGATCGCGTACCGCCGTACGACCGAGCCGGCCGTCCGCCGCGAGGCAAAGGTCCATCTGCCCACCGCCTCGGGCGACTTCACGGCGTACGGCTACCGCTCGGTCGCCGACGGCGTCGAGCACCTCGCCCTCGTCCACGGCGAGATCGGCGACGGCGAGGACGTGCTCGTCCGCGTCCACTCCGAATGCCTCACCGGCGACATCTTCGGCTCGCTGCGCTGCGACTGCGGCCCCCAGCTCCAGGCCTCCATGGACCGGATCACCGAGGCGGGCCGCGGAGTCGTGGTCTACCTGCGCGGCCACGAGGGCCGGGGGATCGGGCTGCTGTCCAAGCTGCGCGCGTACGAACTCCAGGAGCGCGGCCGCGACACCCTCGACGCCAACCTGGAACTGGGCCTGCCCGCCGACGCCCGGGACTACGCGGCCGGCGCGCGGATCCTGGACGACCTCGGCGTGCGCAGCCTGCGGCTGATGACCAACAACCCCGACAAGACGTCCGCGCTGGTACGCCACGGGCTCACCGTCACCGGCCGCGAGCCGATGCCCGTCCAGGCCGGCGAGCACAACCTCCGCTACCTGCGCACCAAGCGGGACCGGATGGGGCACGACCTGCCGTGGCTGGATCCGGCCGTCGCCGTGTCCGCCTGCGGCAACCAGTAGGACACATACACCTACACCTACACCTACACCTACGACCCCTGCGTCCACCCGTGACCAGGCACAGAACGAGCTTCGAGGAGAGACGTGAGCGGCAAGGGCGCACCCGAACTGAGTGTGAAGAACTGCGGTGACCTCCGGGTCGCCGTGATCGCGGCGCAGTGGCACCAGAAGGTCATGGACGGCCTGGTCGACGGCGCCCTGCGCGCCCTGCGGGAACTGGGCATCGACGAGCCGACCCTGCTGCGCGTGCCCGGCAGCTTCGAACTGCCGGTCGTGGCCAAGGTCCTGGCGGACCGCGGTTACGACGCCGTGGTCGCGCTGGGCGTCGTCATCCGGGGCGGCACCCCCCACTTCGAGTACGTGTGCCAGGGCGTCACGCAGGGCCTCACCCAGGTTTCCATCGACACCGGCGTCCCCATCGGATTCGGGGTGCTGACCTGCGACACCGAGGACCAGGCCCTCGACCGCGCGGGCCTGCCGGAGTCGCACGAGGACAAGGGCCACGAGGCGGTGACGGCCGCCGTCGCCACCGCGACCGTCCTCCGTACTGTGGCCGAACCCTGGCGTTGAGAGACGGGCCGGGCCGCGTAAAGTGGGCGCCACCATGTCGAAGAAGACGTTCGAGGAGCTGTTCACCGAGCTCCAGCAGAAGGCCGCCAGCGGCGACCCCGCCACCTCACGCACCGCCGAGCTGGTGGAAAAAGGCGTGCACGCCATCGGGAAGAAGGTCGTCGAAGAGGCGGCCGAGGTGTGGATGGCCGCGGAGTACGAGGGCAAGGAGGCCGCCGCCGAGGAGATCTCCCAACTGCTCTACCACGTCCAGGTGATGATGGTGGCGCGCGGCATCTCCCTCGACGACGTGTACGCCCATCTCTGAGCCGTACCGCCGTACGCCTCCCTGACCGGATCGCCAGGCCCCGTACCACCCGCCCCTCCGCACAAAGGAATCGGACCCCATGCTGCGCATCGCCATCCCCAACAAAGGCTCCCTCTCCGGACCTGCGTCGGCGATGCTCCATGAGGCCGGCTACCAGCAGCGCAAGGAGTCCAAGGAACTGGTCCTGGTCGACCCGGAGAACGGGGTCGAGTTCTTCTACCTCCGCCCCCGCGACATCGCGATCTACGTCAGCTCGGGCCGGCTCGACATCGGCATCACCGGCCGCGACCTGCTGCTGGACTCCGGCGCGAGCGCGGAGGAGATCCTGCCGCTCGGCTTCGCCCGCTCCACGTTCCGCTACGCCACCAAGCCCGGCACGGCCAACGGGGTCGCGGAGTTCGGCGGCATGACCGTCGCCACCTCGTACGAGGGCATCGTCGCCAAGCACCTCGCGGACAACGGCGTCGACGCGTCCGTCGTCCACCTGGACGGCGCGGTCGAGACCGCGATCGAACTGGGCGTCGCCCAGATCATCGCCGACGTGGTCGAGACCGGTACGTCCCTGCGCAACGCGGGCCTGGAGGTCATCGGCGAGCCGATCATGACCTCCGAGGCGATCGTCATCCGCCGCACCGGCGCGGACTCCGCGTCGCCCAAGGTGCAGCAGTTCCTGCGCCGCCTCCAGGGCGTCCTGGTGGCCCGCAGCTACGTGATGATGGACTACGACTGCCGCGCCGAGCACCTGGAGCGCGCCGTCGCCCTCACGCCCGGCCTGGAGTCGCCGACCATCTCCCCGCTGCACAACGAGGGCTGGGTCGCGGTCCGCGCCATGGTCCCCGCCAAGGAGGCGCAGCGGATCATGGACGACCTGTACGAGCTGGGCGCACGCGCGATCCTCACCACCGCCATCCACGCCTGCCGCCTCTGAGACCGGCCCGTTCCCGCCGGCCCGTACCCCCGGCTCCGACGCCACCTCTGGAAGACCAAAACACCATGTCAGTGCTGCCCGTGCTCCCCGTCACCTTCCGGGCCACCCGTACCCGGATCGTGCTCCTCAGCGTCGGCGCGGTGATGTTCGCGGTCATCTCCGTCATCGGCCTGACGCTGGAGCAGCTGAATCCGGGGGAGCGGCTGAGCTTCATCGTCACCGCCGCGCTCTTCTTCGGGGTGCTCGCGCTCCTGAGCCGCCCGAAGGTCGTCGCCGACGCCGAGGGGGTGACCGTGGTGAATCTCACCCGGACCCGCCGCCTGGCCTGGGCGGAGATCCTGCGGGTCAATCTGCGCACCGGCGACCCGTGGGTCTTCCTCGACCTCAGCGACGGCAGCAGCCTGCCCGTCCTGGCCATCCAGCCCGGTGTCGCCAAGGAACACGCCATCCGGGACGCGCGCGCCCTGCGCGCCCTCGCGGAGTCCCACGGCACCGGAACCGACACCCGGGACGCCGCGCCGCAGGGCCCCGGGACCGGTCCCGGAGGCGCCGGTTCCGGTGACGCCGGAAGCCACAACGGCTGAGCCCCTGCCCTCCACGCCCCTGTCTTGATTACTCTGGTGGGTGGCGGCGCCGAAGTGCGCCGCGCCCCGCATCCGACGGCCGTGTCCGGCCCGTGGGGCATCCTGCGACCCGAGGAGTGACTCCCTCCAGCAATGGACGGATCATCCGGTAGTACCTGCGCCGCCCCCTTCGACGAGGCGGCGGCATGACCCTCTCCCTTCTGCTGCTCGCCGCGGCATTCCTTCTCATCCTCGCCAACGGCTTCTTCGTGGCGGCCGAGTTCGGCCTCGTCACCGTGGACCGGCCCGACGCCGAGCGCGCGGCCGCCGCGGGCGACCGGCGGGCTCGTACCGTCGTCAAGGCACTCGGCGAGCTGTCGTTCCAGCTCTCCGGCACCCAGCTCGGCATCACCATCACGTCTCTGGTCGTCGGCATGCTCGCCGAACCGGCCCTGGCCCACCTGCTCGACCGGCCGCTGACCGCGACGGGGCTGCCCGACGGCGCCGTCTCCGGGATCTCGGTGGTGGTGGGCATGCTGCTCGCCTCCGCCGTCCAGATGGTGATCGGCGAACTCGTCCCCAAGAACTGGGCGGTGTCCCGGCCGCTCCAGGTGGCCCGGTTCGTCGCCGGACCGCAGCATCTCTTCTCCACCGCGTTCCGGCCGGTGATCACCCTGCTCAACACCGTCGCCAACCGCCTCGTCCGGATGCTGGGCGTGGAACCGACGGACGAGCTCGCCTCGGCCCGTACCCCCGGCGAGCTGGTCTCGCTGGCCCGGCACTCGGCCCAGGCGGGCACGCTCGAACAGGACACGGCGGACCTGTTCGTACGCACCCTGTCCCTCGGCCGGCTCACCGCGCAGCACGTGATGACACCGCGCGTGAAGGTCAGCGCCCTCCAGTCGGACGCGACCGCCGCCGACGTCCTCAACCTCACCCGGGCGACCGGCCTGTCGCGCTTCCCGGTCTACCGGGAGCGCATCGACGAGATCGTCGGCATGGTGCACCTCAAGGACGCGCTGGCCGTGCCCCGCGACGAGCGGGCGCGTACGGAGGCCGGGCGCATCGCCGTCCCGGCGCTGCTGGTCCCCGAGACCCTGCCCGTCCAGCAGCTGCTGGAGCGGCTGCGCAGCGAACAGCCCATAGCCGTCGTGGTCGACGAGTACGGCGGTACGGCCGGGGTCGTCACCCTGGAGGACATCATCGAGGAGCTCGTCGGCGAGGTCAGGGACGAGCACGACGCCGAGGGCGACGGGCGGCCGGAACTGGCCCCCGTCGCCGCCGAGGACGGCAGGCCCGCCTGGGAGGCCGACGGCAGCGCCCGCGTCCTCACCCTGCGGCGCATCGGCCTGGACGTGCCGGACGGCCCGTACGAGACGCTGGCGGGCCTGGTCGCCGACCTGCTGGGCCGTATCCCCGCTCCCGGGGACCGGGCCGAGCTGCCCGGCTGGCGGCTCTCCGTCCGGCGGGTGGACCGCTACCGGGCCGAGCGGGTACGGCTGGTCCGTACCGGCGACGTACCGGCGGAGGCGTACGCGGACACCTCGAAGGACCTCGCGGCCGACGCGCCCGCCTCCCGGCCCGCCGGATCCCGTACCGGCGGCCCCGCGAAGGCGCCGGTGGGCGCGGCCGGTGACGGTCCGTCCGGCGGCGCGCACGACGACCTGCCGGGCCTGGTGGCGCAGGACGCCTCCACGGACACCCCCGCGATGGCGGAGGGCTCCCGATGAGCGTGCTGCAACTCGGCCTCGCCGTGCTCCTCGTCCTGGCCAACGGGTTCTTCGTCGGCGCCGAGTTCGCCCTCGTCTCCGTACGCCGCAGCCAGATCGAGCCGCACGCCGCCCACGGCTCCGCCCGGGCCCGGCAGGTGCTGCACGGTCTGGAGAACCTGCCGCAGATGATGGCGGCGGCGCAGTTCGGCATCACCGTCTGCTCCCTGACGCTCGGCGCGGTCGCCGAGCCGACGGTGGCGCGGCTGCTGGAGCCGCTGTTCCACGCGGTCCGGGTGCCCGAGGGGCTGATCCATCCGCTGGGCTTCGTCATCGCCCTGGCCCTGGTGGTCTTCCTGCACCTGGTCATCGGGGAGATGGTCCCGAAGAACCTCGCCATGGCCGCCCCGGAGAAGACCGCGCTGTGGCTCAGCCCCGGGCTCGTCGGCTTCGCCCGGCTCTGCCGCCCGGTCACGGCCGCGCTGGGCGCGTGCGCCCGGGTGGTCCTGCGGGCGTTCCGGGTCGAGCCCAAGGACGAGGTGGAGGCGGTCTTCACCAGTGAGCAGCTCAACCGCCTCGTCGAGGACTCCGGCCAGGCCGGGCTGCTCGACGCGGAGGCGCAGGAGCGCCTGGAGGACGCGCTGGAGCTGGGCAGCCGCCCGGTCACCGACGTCCTGCTGGCGCGCGCCTCGCTGGTGACGGTGACGCCCGCCGTCACCCCGCGCGAGATCGAGGAGCTGACCGTACGGACCGGCTTCTCGCGCTTCCCGGTGTGCGCGGAGGGCAACGCGGCCTTCATGGGCTACCTCCACGTCAAGGACGTCCTCGACCTGGAGGCGGACGAGCGGGCCGTACCGCAGCACGTGTGGCGGCCCATGGCCACCCTGCGGGCGGAACTGCCGCTGGACGACGCCCTCACCGTGATGCGCCGCGCGGCCACGCACCTCGCGCAGGTCGCGGACGCGTCCGGGCGGGTGCTCGGGCTGGTGGCGCTGGAGGACGTGCTGGAGATGCTGGTCGGTGAGGTACGGGACCCGTCCCACCGGGAGAACGACCAGGCGTTGGCGCTCTGATCCGGCGCGCGTCCTGAAAGCGATCGAGGGCCGGCCCCACCACGGGGCCGGCCCTTCGCCGTTGGACTTCGCCGTGCGGCCTCGCGCCCGGCTCAGGCCCCCGGCGGATCCTGCGGGCCCCGGTTGACCGGCCCCCGGCCCGACAGCACCTCGCCGTACGCCTGCATCAGGTCGGGCAGCCGCAGCGTCGCCAGGTCGTCGCGCCCCGGGGTGCCGCTGTACCCGGACAGCCGCAGATCGCGGTACGCGCAGCTCTTCTCGTACAGCGTCCTGAGGAAGCGCCCGTTTCCCAGCTCGTCGATCCACCCCTGGTCCACGACGTGCGCGCTGATCGAGCGCAGCTCGTCCACCGCCTCCTCGTCCCAGGCGTCGCCGTTCTCCGCCGCCAGCACCTGGCCGATGGCGGTCAGTTCCGGCGGCCGGTAGCTGGGGAAGTCAACCCGGCTGGTGAAGCGGGAGGAGAGGCCGGGATTGGTGGCGAGTAGCCGGTCCATGCCCTCGGGGTAGCCCGCCAGGATCACCACGAGATGGTCGCGGCTGTCCTCGGCGCGCTTGAGCAGCACCTGAAGGGCCTCGTCGCCGTAGGCGTCCCCCTTGCTGTACCCGGTGTTGGCGAGGCTGTACGCCTCGTCCACGAACAGCACCCCGCCGATCGCCGAGTCGATCAGGTCGTTCGCCTTGACCGCCGTCTGGCCGAGGAACTCACCCACCAGATCGGCCCGCTGCGCCTCCACGAGATGGTCCCCGCCGAGCAGCCCGAGCGCGTAGAAGACCCGGCCCAGAATGCGGGCGACGGTGGTCTTGCCGGTGCCGGAGGGGCCCGAGAAGACAAAGTGACGTTTCGGCGGCTGGACGGGCAGTCCCTCGACGGCCCGCAGCCGCGCCATGTTGAGTTGCGCGGAGAGCGCCTTGACCTGCCGCTTGACCGGTTCCAGGCCGACCATCCGCTCCAGCTCGGCCAGCGCGCTCGCCAGCAGCACCGGATCGGTGGGGCCCGCCGGGAAGCGCGGGGGAGCGGGCTGTACGGGCAGCGGGACCTTTTCCCGTACCCCGTCGAAGGTGCCGGGCGCGGGGTCCGCGGGACCGGTGCCCAGCAGCGGTTGCGGGTCCCCGCCGAGGCGTGCGTCGGAGGCGGGCGGGGCCTCTGGATCGGCCTGCGCGTCGAGCGCCTCCTGGCCGAAGCCCGCCAGCGCCACCGAGGCGAGCCCGCCCGGGTCGTCGGCGCCCTCGTACCCGTCCTGTTCCGTGATCGCCGCGAGCCGGGCGGCCGTGTCCATGAAGGACGGGTCGAGCCGGTGCACGGCTCGGTAGAGCGGTAAGGCGGCGGCGCTGCGGCCGGTGCCCTCGTGGGCGCGCGCCAGCCAGTAGCGCAGCTCCTTGCGCTGCGGCTGCTCGCTGCGGCAGCGCATCAGCGCCGTGGCCAGCAGCGGCTCCGCCTGCGTGAACATCTCCAGCCTGACCCGCGCCATGCCCCCGAACAGGCCCGCCTCGATGCCCAGGAGGGTGTCGTCGACGAGCGGTTCGGTGTGGCGTACCAGCTCGTCCCAGTCCTTGACGAGGTACGCGCGGCACGCGTGCAGGAACCGCACCTGCGGATCGGCGTTCACGGGCGGCAGGCCGGCGAGCGCCCGGTCCAGTTCCGGTACGTGCCGGCCGTCCAGCCAGTGCGAGGCGTGCGCGAGGAGCAGGTCCCGGCCGCTCTCCAGCACCGGCTGCACCCACCAGCCCAGCCAGTACCAGGAGTTGAGCGTACGGCGGTGGTGGGCGCGCTGCTCGCCGAAGCGGTCGCGGTGGCGGTACATCCGGAGCAGGGCCGTCGTGGTGTCGACGCGCAGCGCGTGCAGCCCCAGCCAGCCGTCGGCCATCCCGGGATCGAGCCGTACGGCGGTCCTGAACTCCTCCTCCGCCTGCGGATACGCGCCCATGGTGTACGCGTCCACGCCACGCACCCACGCGAGGTCGGCCGGGGCGTGCGTGCCCTGCGTGCCGATATCCATCAGGTCCCCCACAAACCGTGCACCCATGATGTCCCGCCGGGCGGGAGCCCGTCGGCAGCGTGCCGAACCACCTTGTCGCGGACGGGAATTGACCGCACCGAGATGCATCGTACCTGCGCAGGGGGTACGGGACTAAGGGTGCCGCGCGCCGGGAAGGTGCGGTGACCGACGGTGAGCGCGGGGCGCGGCGCGGGGGCCGGGACGGGGTGAAAGGGGCAGAACGAAGCCCCCGATCACGGGGGAACAACCGGGGGCTTCGCGTCCGCGGCGGCTCCGAAAAGCCGCACATTAAGAACGTAAGACCTGTCCCACCCGTCGGTCAAGCGGAGTTGGAGCACACGCCGGGCCGGCGGCCGACCGCGCGGCAGGGCGACCGGAACTGATCACGTTGGGTGAGGGGCCGGTTCGGTTCCCGCTGTCGCGGGCGGTGCGGGGGACACCACGTACCCCTCCCGTACCTCCCGTACCAGCGCGTCGGCGAACGGCCGGGAGGGATCCGCGGCGAAATGGCTGGTCTCCGCCACCGTCCAGCCGTCCCAGAACCGGGTCTGCGCCGGTCCGTCGCGCCGGCGCCCCCGGCGCCAGGACTCCTCGGCGCCCCGTTCCATCCACAGCAGCCGGGCGAGGTACGGCCGCAGGGTCCGCCGCCCGGCCCCGACGCCCTCGATCAGGACGACGGGGGCGGGCGCCAGGAGGCGCGGCTTACCGAAGCGGCGCCGGGTCCAGTCGTACGGCGCGTAGCGCGCGCTCGTCCCGCGCGCGAGAGGATCGATCACCTGGTCGAGCAACCGGGGCAGCCACGCGAACAGCTCCTCGTGGGTCGCCAGGTCGTCGAGGCGCAGGACGGGCGCGCCGCCGAGCGCGTCCGCGAGGCGGGCGGCGAAGGTGCTCTTCCCGGAGCCCGCGTGGCCGTCGACCGCCACCAGCCGTACGGGACCGCAGGAGGGCGGCAGGGCGCACAGGGCGGCGGCCAGGTCCGTCAGATCGTCCATCCGCCCAGCCTACGAGGGGTGCGGGTGGGTCGCGGGGGCCCGGTGGGTCCGCAGGTCATGCCACTGGTCGGGACCAATATTGCTCGCGCCACGCGGGGTGAATCGCTGGCAGAAGGCCGTCGGGAGCCTGGATAGTTGACGACTGCCGAGCAGCCGTTCCATCCCCTCTCCCCTCAGCCCCGCCCCTTCCGCCCTTCCCCCCTGCTTCTCCCCTTTTCCCGTTTCTCCCCTTCTGCCTCGACCGGAGGTCCCCCCTGTGACCCGTCCCACCTCCCGCAGAACCGTACTGGCCGCCGTGCTCGCGTCCGCCGCGTCCGCCGCCGTGGTCTCCGCCGCCCCGGCCACCGCCCTGTTCGTCCCCCCTTCCGCCCCCTCCGCCGAGCCGCTCGTGGACAACTCTTTCTGGACCTCGTACTCCGACTGGCGCGCGGGCGACGCCCGCGGCACCCGCGCCGTGGCGGGCGCCCGGCCCTCGCTGGTGATCGGCTCCCCGATGGGCCGTACGGACTACGCCGATCCGCACACCGGGCTGACCACCGCCTGGGAGTACGGCACGTGGACCTCGCCGGTCCACCGCCCGGCCGTCCCCGCCACCGAACTCGTCGCCTCCTGGAACGCCAGGACACCGGCCGGCACCTGGATCCAGATCGAGCTGCGGGGCGACTACTCCGACGGGACCAGGACCCCCTGGTACGTCCTGGGCCGCTGGACCTCCGGCGACGGCCCCGGCGACATCCGCCGTACCTCCGTCGACGACCAGACCGACGGGCGCAGCAGCATCTGGACCGACACCTTCTCCGTGGACGACGCCGCGAGCGGGCTGCGCCTGGCTTCGTACCAGCTGCGGCTCACCCTCTACCGCAAGCCCGGCACCCGGCTCACCCCGACCGTGCACCGGCTCGGCGCGATGGCGTCCGACATCCCCGACCGGTTCACCGTGCCGGCCTCCGTGCCCGGCCCGGCACGGGAGCTGACCGTGCCGCGCTACTCGCAGAACACCCACGCCGGGCAGTACCCCGAGTACGACAACGGCGGCGAGGCGTGGTGCAGCCCCACCTCCTCGCAGATGATCATCGAGTACTGGGGGCGGAAGCCCACCGCCGGGGATCTCGCCTGGGTCGACCCGTCCTACGCGGACCCGCAGGTCTGCCACGCGGCCCGGTACACGTTCGACTACCAGTACGACGGGTGCGGCAACTGGCCCTTCAACGCCGCCTACGCCGCCACGTACCGGGACCTGAATTCCGCCGTCACCCGGCTCGGTTCGCTGACCGACGTGGAGAACCTGGTCCGCGCCGGCATCCCCGTCATCACGTCGCAGTCGTTCCTCCAGAAGGAGCTGACCGGGGCGGGCTACGGCACGGCGGGGCACCTGATGACCGTGATCGGCTTCACGGAGTCCGGGGACGTGATCGCCAACGACCCCGCCTCGCCCGACAACAACGCGGTACGGCGGGTGTACCGGCGGGCCGAGTGGGAGACGATCTGGCTCCGGACCAAGCGCTACAACGCGGCGGGGAACGTCACCTCGGGAACCGGCGGCGTCTGTTACGTCTACTGGCCCGCCGACCCCAGCACGGCCCAGCAACACGCCCTGCGCGCGGTCGGACTGCTCTGACGGGAAGCCAGCACCGCCCCCGGAAGCCAGGACCGCCCCGGCCGGAAGCCCGGCCGCTCCGGCCGCACCGGTCTCCGGCCGCCCCCGGTGTCTCTGCAATACTGCGGGCATTCTGAGGCAGCCGGAGACCAGGACGCGAACGTGAATCGTAGTCAGCAGCGGGGCGCGTCCGCCCGATCACAGGTGCGACGCTCCGAACTCATCGCCACCGGAAGGAAGTTGTTCGCCGACACCTCGTACGACGCGCTGTCGATGGACGACATCGCCTCGCACGCCGGGGTGGCCAAGGGGCTGATCTACTACTACTTCGAGAGCAAGCGCGGCTACTACCTCGCGATCGTCGAGGACGCCGTCACCGAACTCGTCACCCTCGCCGCGGGCGGCGCCGAACTCCCGCGCACCCAGCGCGTGCAGCGGACCGTCGAGGCGTATCTGCGCTTCGCCCAGTACAACGAGGCGGCCTACCGCACCGTCATCAACGGCGGGGTGGGCTTCGACACGCAGGTGCAGGCCATCCGGGACGCCGTGCGTACGGGACTGGTCTCCACGATCGCCGACGGCGCCTACGGACACCACGACATCCCGCCGATCGCCCGGCTCGCGCTGCTGGGCTGGCTGAGCAGTGTCGAGTGGCTCACGCTCGAATGGCTGGCGCACCGCGACACACTGCCCCGGGAGATCCCGCGCGACCTGCTGGTGCGGATGCTGCGCCACACCCTCAACACGATCGAGGAGTTCGCGCCGGAATGCCCGGCGCCGCCACCCGACCTGGAGTGGCGGCCGTTCACGGGCCTCGACGACCGGCAGGCGGAGAGCCTGCTGGACTCGCCGGACGGGCAGGACGCCCGCCCGCCCGGCGAGGAGTGAGAACCGTCCTGCCTAGTTGATCGCCTTGATCAGCTCACCGTTGGTGGTGTCGCCGCTCAGCTCCCAGAAGAACGTGCCGCCCAGACCCTGCTGGTTCTTGTAGGCCATCTTCCCGGCGATGGTGGCGGGGGTGTCGTAGCTCCACCAGTTGTTGCCGCAGAAGGCGTACGCGGTGCCGCCGACCGTACCGTTGGCCGGGCAGCTGGTCTTGAGGACCTTGTAGTCCTCGATGCCCGCCTCGTACTTGCCGGCCGCCGCGCCCGTCGCGGACCCGCCCGGCGCCTTCTGGGTCACACCGGTCCAGCCGCGCCCGTAGAAGCCGATGCCGAGCAGCAGCTTCGAGGCCGGGACGCCGAGGCTCTTGAGCTTGGCGATGGCGGTGTCGGTGGTGAAGCCCTGGGTCGGGATGCCCGCGTAGTTCGTGAGGGGGGAGTGCGGGGCGGTGGGACCCTGGGCCGCGAAGGCGCCGAAGAAGTCGTACGTCATCGGGTTGTACCAGTCGAGGTACTGCGCGGCGCCCGCGTAGTCGGCGGCGTCGATCTTGCCGCCGGGGGTGCCGTCGGCCGTGATGGCGGCGGTGACCAGGTTCGGGGCCTTGAACTGCGTGCGCAGCGCGGAGGCGAGGTTCTTGAAGGCGGCGCGGCCGCTCGTGTCACAGGTCAGACCGCAGGAGTTGGGGTACTCCCAGTCGATGTCGATGCCGTCGAAGACATCGGCCCAGCGCGGGTCCTCCACCAGGTCGTAGCAGGACTTCGCGAAGGCGGCCGGGTTCCGCGCGGCCTCGGTGAAGCCGCCGGACCAGGACCAGCCGCCGAACGACCAGATGACCTTCAGGCCGGGGTGCTTCGCCTTGAGCTTGCGCAGCTGGTTGAAGTTGCCGCGCAGCGGCGCGTCCCAGGCGTCGGCCTTGCCGTCCACGCTCTGGTCCGCGGTGTACGCCTTCTCGTAGTCGGCGTACGAGTCGCCGATCACGCACTTGCCGCCCGTGACGTTGCCGAAGGCGTAGTTGATGTGCGTGAGCTTGGCGGCGGAACCGGACGTCTCGATGTTCTTGACGTGGTAGTTCCGGTCGTACACCCCCCAGTTGGTGAAGTAGCCGACCACCTTGCTGCCGGCCGCCGCCGCTGCCGGAGCGGCGGCCCGCTGGGCCGCCTGGTGCGCGGCCGCCGGCGACGTCGGCGCGCCCGCGGCGGCGCTGCCGGCGCCGGCGAGGAGGCTGACGCCGAGAGCGGCGGTACACGCAGCGGCGACGAGCGCCCGGAACCGGGTGCGTGAACGGTGAAGTGTGAGCACGGAGTCTCCTCGTGGGGGAGGACGTACGGGTGGGGGAGTGGCCGGACGGGACGGAGCGGTGGAAGGGCGGCCGGCCACGGTCCGGATGTGACATGAACACCGAACCCGTTCCGGGTGGACGTTAGAAGGACTAGACCACTGCGGTCAATGGTGCGGACCAACTCGGCCGCGCCGTAAGGGGACGAAGAGGACGGGCCGGGCGCCGGAGCGCGACCGGCGGCGCTAGGGCGTGTCCGCAAAGTGGGGTCGTCCGCCCGGAGGGCGGGGCTCGCGGCATCTGGTGCGTGCGATCGCAAGGCGGAGGACCCACCCCGTACTGGACGTACGGGGTGGGTCCGACAACGCCGCGAGCGCGCGTGCCAGACGCCGCGAGCCAGACCCCACTTTGCGGACACGCCCTAGGCGCGGGCGGATCCGCCCCGGTGACGGGCGGCCGCCGATCGGGCATACTCAACGCGCCACAACCGCTGGTCAGCCCCTTCCGCGATCCGGGAAGGCAGCATCGGTTGGGCAGTACGCGTCCGGGGACACCCCGGACCTCAGCCGGCGGCGCCGCCCCACCCCGTGCGCGACCGCCGCCGTGTCCCGACAGGGAGGAGAGCGCCGCCATGCCCGACCGCGCCCCGCAGCCGGTGGAACGTCACCTGCCCACCGAGGAGTCCGAGGATCTTCTCGCGCTCGTACGCGACATCGCCCAGCGGGAGATCGTTCCCGCGGCCGCCGGGGAGGAGGAGGCGGGACACTTCCCGCGCGCCCTCTTCACCCTGCTCTCCGAGTCGGGCCTGCTCGGCCTGCCGTACGACTACGCCGTCGGCGGCGGGGACCAGCCGTACGAGGTCTACCTCCAGGTCCTCGAAGAACTCGCCGCCGCCCGCCTCACCGTCGGCCTCGGCGTCAGCGTCCACTCCCTGGCCTCCTACGCGCTCGCCGCGTTCGGCAGCAAGGAGCAGCAGGCCGAACACCTCCCCGCGATGCTGGGCGGCGGTCTGCTGGGCGCCTACTGCCTCTCCGAGCCCGCCTCGGGCTCCGACGCCGCCTCGCTGCGGACGCGCGCGGTCAGGGACGGCGACGACTGGGTCATCACCGGCACCAAGGCCTGGATCACCCACGGCGGGATCGCCGACTTCTGCACCGTCCTGGCGAGGACCGGCGGCGACGGCGCGCGGGGCATCACCGCGTTCCTCGTGCCGGGCGACGCCCCCGGCCTGCACGCCGCCGCCCCGGAGAAGAAGATGGGCATGAAGGGCTCGCCCACCGCCCAACTCCACTTCGACGGCGTACGGGTGGCCGACGACCGGCGCATCGGCGAGGAGGGGCAGGGCTTCGCGATCGCGCTCGCCTCGCTCGACTCGGGACGCCTCGGCATCGCCGCGTGCGCCGTGGGCCTCGCGCAGGCGGCGCTGGACGAGGCCGCGGCGTACGCGACCGGCCGACAGCAGTTCGGCCGGCCCATCGCGGACTTCCAGGGCCTGCGCTTCCTGCTCGCGGACATGGCGACCCAGATCGAGGCGGGCCGCGCGCTCTACCTCGCCGCCGCGCGCCTGCGCGACGCCGGGCTGCCGTTCTCCCGGCAGGCCGCCATGGCGAAGCTGTTCTGCACGGACGCGGCCATGCGCGTCACCACCGACGCCGTCCAGGTCCTCGGCGGCTACGGCTACACGACGGACTTCCCCGTCGAGCGGTACCTGCGCGAGGCGAAGGTGCTCCAGATCGTGGAGGGCACCAACCAGATCCAGCGCATGGTGATCGCCCGTCAACTGCTGGGCCCGGAAACCCGCTAGGGCACGCCCTGGTTCCGGAACGGACCCCGCACCACGACGAACACGTCGTCATGGTGCGGGGGTTGACCTACGTACGGTACGGCTCCGCGCTCACGCGGCGCGGGAGGCCTGACGCGCCGCCGGGAACGACTTGAACGGCCGCGAGCCCGGGCCGCCGACGTGCGAGAAGGGCTGCGTCCGCCAGTCGAGCCCCTGAGGAAGCGTCAGGAGGAGGGCGGTGTGCTGCTCCTGGGCCTCCGGCGACTCGTCGGCGGCCCCGGCCTCCGACGCCCGGCGTCCCGTACCCGCGCAGACCGTCAGCACGAACGGGTTCCACGGGGACGGGCACAGCGCGTGCTCGGGCAGGACGTCCTCGTCCGCCAGGAGCGCGATCGGCCGGGCGCAGTCCGGGCAGACGACCCGGTACATCTCGAACGTGTCGTAGAGATCGGACTCGTCGAACTCGTCGGAATCGTCCGCCTCGACCAGCTCGACGGATTCCGGTTCGCCGCGTCCGGCGCGCTTCAGGCTCTGCATGGAGACATTCCCCCTCGGGTGGGCCGACCAGGCACTTGTGGTCTCGACCACAGCAAGCAATTCCCTCCGTGCGCGTCCGGTAACCGTGAGGTCCCGACGGACCGCCCCACAGATCTGTGGCGTTCGTCACATGCCCGCCGCACGTGTCCGCGAGGCACGGGGAGGCCCCCCGCACGGGACCCCCGCCGACTGTGCCGGAGGGGACCCGGGGCAATAGGTTGATCCGTATGGAGGAGCTGGATCGTCAGATCGTGGAGTTGCTCGTCAAGGACGGCCGGATGAGCTACACCGACCTGGGCAAGGCCACCGGCCTGTCCACCTCGGCGGTGCATCAGCGGGTCCGCAGGCTGGAGCAGCGCGGTGTCATCCGCGGGTACGCGGCCGTGGTCGACCCCGAGGCCGTCGGCCTGCCGCTGACCGCCTTCATCTCCGTGAAACCGTTCGACCCCAGCGCCCCCGACGACATCGCGGAGCGTCTCGCGTCGGTCCCCGAGATCGAGGCGTGCCACAGCGTCGCCGGGGACGAGAACTACATCCTCAAGGTCCGGGTCGCCACCCCGCTGGAGCTGGAGCACCTGCTGACCCGTATCCGCGGCCTGGCCGGCGTCTCCACCAGGACGACCGTGGTCCTCTCCACCCCCTACGAGGCGCGCCCGCCGCGCATGTGAGGGTCCGGCGCGTTTCTTCGTACGGACCGTCGTACCGGATCCCCCGGCGGCCGGGCGCCCGGCCGGAAAAGAGACACTGGTCGGCATGACCGAGAGCGAAACCCGCACCGTGCTCCTGCGCGGCGGAGAAGTCCACAGCCCCGCCGACCCCTTCGCCACCGCCATGGTGGTCGAACGCGGCCATGTCGCCTGGGTGGGCTCGGAAGGGGCGGCCGACGCCTTCGCCACCGGGGTGGACGAGGTCGTGGACCTCGACGGCGCGCTGGTCACCCCCGCCTTCACCGACGCCCACGTCCACACCACCGCGACGGGCCTCGCGCTCACCGGCCTCGACCTGTCCGGCGCGCGGAGCCTGGGGGACGCGCTCGGGCTCGTACGGGCCCACGCCACCGCGCACCCCGGCGTGCGGATCCTCCTCGGCCACGGCTGGGACTCCGCCCGCTGGCCCGAGCGGCGCGCGCCGTCCCGCGCCGAACTGGACGAGGCGACGGGCGGCCGGCCCCTCTACCTGACCCGTATCGACGTGCACTCCGCCGTCGCGACCACCGCCCTGCTCGACCTGGTCCCCGGCGTCACCTCCCTCACCGGCTACGACCGGGAGGGCCCGCTGACGGCCGCCGCGCACCACGCCGTCCGGGCGGCCGCCCACGCCGCCGTCTCGCCCCACCAGCGCGCCGAGGCCCAGCGCGCGGCCCGGCAGCACGCCGCCTCCCTCGGCATCGGCAGCCTGCACGAGTGCGCGGGCCCCGACATCTCCGACGAGGACGACTTCACCGCGCTGCTGGCCCTCGCCGCGGACGAACCGGGACCCCGCGTCCACGGGTACTGGGCCGAGGCGATCACGGACGCGACGGGCGCGGCGCGCGTGCGCGACCTGGGGGCCGTCGGCGCGGCCGGTGACCTCTTCGTGGACGGCTCGCTCGGCTCCCACACGGCCCACCTGCGCGAGCCGTACGCCGACGCCCCCCACACCGGGACCGCCCACCTCGACGCCGCCACCGTCGCCGCCCACGTCACGGCGTGCACCGAGGCCGGTCTCCAGGCCGGTTTCCACGCCATCGGGGACGCCGCCGTCGGTGCCGTCGTGGACGGCGTGCGCGCCGCCGCCGAACGGCTGGGCCTGGCCAGGATCAGGGCCGCCAGGCACCGCGTCGAGCACGCCGAGATGCTCGTCCCCGAGACGATCGCCGCCTTCGCCGAGCTGGGGCTCACCGCCTCCGTCCAGCCCGCGTTCGACGCGGCCTGGGGCGGCGAGGACGGCATGTACGCCGAGCGGCTGGGCGTGGCGCGGGCCAGGACGCTGAACCCGTACGCGGCCCTGCTCCGCGCGGGCGTCCCGCTCGCCTTCGGGTCCGACAGCCCGGTGACCCCGCTCGACCCCTGGGGCACGGTCCGCGCGGCGGCCTTCCACCGCACGCCCGACCACCGGATCTCGGTACGGGCCGCCTTCACCGCCCACACCCGGGGCGGCTGGCGGGTCCTCGGCCGCGACGACGCCGGTACGCTCGTGCCGGGCGCCCCCGCCGACTACGCCGTCTGGCGTACCGGCGCCCTGGTCGTCCAGGCCCCGGACGACCGGGTCTCCCGCTGGTCCACCGACCCCCGCTCGGGCACCCCGGGACTGCCCGATCTCACGCCGGGCGGACCGCTGCCGGAATGCCTGCGGACCGTTGTCGCCGGACAAACGGTGTTTGTGGGACCGAAAGAGTGACGTACGGACATTTCGTACCGCCGACCGATGCTTCCCGGCCTCCGCCGCGACCTGCGGATCTTCCCCACTGACCTGCTGATTTGGGTCAACACCGCAGGTCAAACGACTGTTGACAGTAAGCAGTCACCGGCGGGTAGGTTCGGCCGAGTCCACCACAGGACGTCCGTCCGGCAACCTCCGCGCAGTCGTCGAACGCCGCTGGGCCACGGGGCGGTGTGCCGCACCGGCGCACCTCCACTGGGAGCCAGGTCCAGCACCCGCGTCTCGGGGGCGAGGGAAGGTTTCGGCCGGCCGGCAGGTGCGACCCGGGCGGGGTCCCGGCGTTCAGTAGACAACGGCTTTCGGTCGACCCGCAGCCAGCGGGTCCCAGGTCGGCCCGAAGGACGCCGGGTCCCGGTCCGTAGGTCCGCGATGCGGTGACCGAGGACCCTCACATGCTCGCTAAGGTGGTGCCTCTGCGTACGGCGCGATTGAGGGGCAGCAGTGAACGACGGTGGTCAGAGGCGGTACGGCCCGCTCGGTAGAGCCTTGGTGATCATCCCGACCTACAACGAGGCCGAGAACATCAAGCCGATCGTCTCCCGGGTCCGCGCGGCGGTGCCCGAGGCCGACATCCTGATCGCCGACGACAACAGCCCGGACGGCACCGGCAAGCTCGCGGACGAGCTCGCCGCCGGGGACGGCCAGGTCCGGGTCCTGCACCGCAAGGGCAAGGAAGGGCTGGGAGCGGCCTATCTGGCGGGCTTCCAGTGGGGCATGGAGCAGGGCTACGGCGTCCTGGTCGAGATGGACGCCGACGGCTCCCACCAGCCCGAGGAGCTGCCCCGGCTGCTGACCGCGCTCAAGAGCGCGGACCTCGTCCTCGGCTCCCGGTGGATGCCGGGCGGGCGCATCGTCAACTGGCCCAAGAACCGGGAGTTCCTCTCCCGGGGCGCCAGCACCTACTCACGGCTCCTGCTCGGTGTCCCCATCCGGGACGTCACCGGCGGCTTCCGCGCCTTCCGGGCCGAGACGCTGGAAGGGCTCGGCCTCGCCGCCGTCTCCTCCCAGGGCTACTGCTTCCAGATCGATCTCGCCCGGCGCGCGGTCGAGGCAGGATTCACGGTCGTGGAGGTGCCGATCACGTTCGTGGAGCGCGAGGTGGGCGACTCCAAGATGAGCAAGGACATCGTCGTGGAAGCGCTCTGGAAGGTGACCGCCTGGGGCGTCGAGTCCCGGGCGAACCGCTTCCTCGGCCGCAAGCCCTCCTGAGGGCCGGACCACGGGCCTTCCGCCCGGCGCTTTTTTGATCGCTCCCCTACGCCGTACCGACCCCCGCCCAGGCACACTGGAACCATGACGACCGGACATCCTGGGCCTCCTCGGACCCCACCGCGCTCCCGTGCCCGCACGCTGATCCCGCTGGGCCTCGCTCTGTGGGTGGTGCTGGAGATCTGGCTGCTGATCTTTGTCGCCGGGGTCTCCGGCGGCCTCACGATCCTCGCGCTGCTCATCGGCGGGGCCGTGGTCGGCGCCGTGGTCATCAAGAGCGCCGGCCGGCGGGCCTTCGCCAACCTGACCGCGACCCTCCAGCGCCAGCAGCAGGCGCAGCAGGCCGCCGGTCCGCAGGCCGTGGCGCCGCCGGAGGGGCACGGGTCCACCGGCAACGGGTTCCTGATGCTGGGCGGCCTGCTGATCATGATCCCCGGGCTGCTCACGGACGTGCTGGGGCTGCTCCTGCTCATCCCGTTCGTACGGAAGGCCCTGGGCAGGTACGCGGAGCGGTCGCTGGAGCGGCGGATGAGCGCCGTGGCGGCCCCCGGCAGCCTGGGTGACGCCTTCCAGCAGGCCCGGATGCGGCAGCCGGACGGCAAGGTCGTCCAGGGCGAGGTCATCCGGCACGACGAGCCGCCGCGCCCGCCGGAGGACAACGGCCCCCGGCCGCCGCTCTCCAAGTAACGAGGCCGACCCGGGGAACGAGGCCGACGGGACAGCCGATGGGCCCGGCACACGGTGTGTGTCGGGCCCATCGGCTGTTCTGTGGCTCTACTGCGTTATGCGCTCTTATGGCTGTTGTGCGGTGGTTGCATGCTCGCGGTCAGGCCGACTTCCGGCTGTCCCGCGGGTGCACGGCGATGTTCATGGCGCCGGAGCGCAGGACTGCCAGCCGTTCGGCCAGCACCTCCTCCAACTCCTCGCGTGTGCGCCGCTCCATGAGCATGTCCCAGTGCGTACGCGCAGGCTTGCCCTTCTTCTCCTCGGGGCCATCTCCGTCGACCAGGAGTGCCTGGGCGCCACACGCCTTGCACTCCCACTCCGGCGGGATGTCCGCCTCCACCGAGAACGGCATCTCGAATCGATGTCCGTTCTCGCATGCGTACTCCACCGCCTGGCGCGGGGCCAGATCGATGCCGCGGTCCGTCTCGTAGCTGGTAACCACGAGTCGCGTGCCGCGGAGAGCTCGCTCACTCATGAATCGTGCCTCCCGGGCTTGTCGCCCACAGGACAGGTGTCGCTGTCGTCGTCATCCGGTCAACGTCCGGTCCGCGGTAAAGATTCCCGTGCCGGGTCTTGCGTCGCCCGTCGTGCCGCCCCTTGTTGTACCCACCAGTGACCGCTTTGTCACCTCTGACAGAAGATGTCACCCGGCGAATTCATTTCTCCACTACGCAGGAACGGTCCGCCCGGCAGGCCAAACGCGTACACTACCGCCCTTTGACTTCAACGTCTAAATCCGTGCCGGTACGGGGTTTCCGGCGGCGGCTGTCGCCCGCCCCACCGGCACCCTCGCCAGCAGCACGGACCCCACGACGAAGAACACCACGAGGGAGATGATCGCATCCCGGTAACTCCCCGTGAGCTGGTACGCGAGCCCGAACACCAGAGGGCCCAGCCAGCTCAGCCCCCGGTCGCTCATCTCGTACGCGGAGAAGTACTCGGCCTCCTTGCCGCGCGGCACCAGGTGGGAGAAGAGCGAGCGGGACAGCGCCTGGCTGCCGCCCAGCACCAGGCCGATCGCCGCCGCCAGCGCGTAGAACGCCACCGGCGTCCCGGCCGGCAGGAAATAGCCCGCCCCGAGGATCAGCGTCCACACCGCCAGGGAGGCGAGGACGATCCGCTTGGCACCGTACGACCTGGCCAGCCTGCCCATCCCGAGCGCGCCCGCCACCGCCAGGACCTGCACCAGCAGCACCGCCGTGATCAGCGTCGTCTGGTCCAGGTCCAGCTCCTCGGAGCCGTAGACCGAGGCCTGTGAGATCACCGTCTGGATGCCGTCGTTGTAGACCAGATAGGCGAGCAGGAAGGACAGGGTCAGCGGATGGCGGCGCATGTCCTTCAGGGTGTTCACCAGCTGCCGCCAGCCGGTGCCGACCGATCCCTCGCCGTGCGCCGGCACCGCGCGGTCCCGCAGCCGGCGCAGCGGGACGAGCGTGAAGGCGCCCCACCAGACCCCGGCCGACGCGAGGCAGATCCGTACCGCCGTCGACTCCGAGACGCCGAACGAGTCGTGGCCCGTGTACAGGACGAGGTTCAGCACCAGCACCAGGGCGCCCGAGGTGTAGCCGAACGCCCACCCCTTGGAGGAGACGGCGTCGCGCTCCTCGGGCCCGGCTATCTGGGGGAGGAACGCGTTGTAGAGCACCATCGAGACGGACAGGGACGCGTTCGCCACGATCAGCAGCAGCGCGCCCAGCAGATACCGGTCGCCGTCCAGGAAGAACATCCCGGCCGTGGCGGTCGCCCCCAGGTACGCGGCGGCCGCCAGCAGCGGCTTCTTGCGTCCCGTACGGTCGGCCACCGCGCCCGCCAGCGGCATCACGAGCACCGCCACCACGACCGACACGGAGACCGAGTAGGCGAAGACGGAACCCGCGCGCAGCGGGATGCCCAGCGGGCGCACGAACCCGTCGGCGTCGGCGGCGGCCTCGGCCACCGAGGTGAAGTACGGGCCGAGGAAGACGGTGAGCACGCTCGTGGAGTAGACGGAGCAGGCGAAGTCGTAGAAGTACCAGCCTCGTTGCTCGCGCCTGCGCTCGCGCACCCCGTCCGGCCCGCCCGGCTCGTCGGTACGGTCCACGGTCTCGGCGGTCACCCGCGCCCCCTCGATCAGTTCCGGGCGTTCGGTGCCCGGGGTTCAGCGTGCGGTGTTCGGCGTGCGGTTCAGTGCCAGGCTCCCCGCGCGGTGAACACGGCGCGCAGCGTTTCCAGTTGATCGGTCATGATGCCATCCACGCCGAGGTCCAGCAGGGCCTCCATGCGATCCGCCTCGTTGACGGTCCAGACGTGCACCTGGAGACCGCGCGCGTGGGCCGTCCGTACAAAACGCCCGTCCACCACCGGGATGCCGCTCTGCGCCTCGGGCACCTGCGCGGACACCGCCCCCGTCCGGACCGGGAAGGGGACCCCGTACGAGCGAAGTCGCAGGCCCAGTACGCCCCGTACCCCGTACGAGGTGGCCAGCCGGGGGCCCGCGAGCCGCGCCGCAGCGGCCACCCGGCGCTCGGAGAAGGACCCCACGCAGACCCGGTCCCAGCTGCCCGTCCTGCGGATCAGGTCGACCAGCGGGACCAGGGCGGGGGCGGCCTTGATGTCCACGTTCCAGCGGGCGTCCGGGAATTCGTCCAGCAGGTCCGCGAAGAGGGGCAGCGGCTCCTTGCCCGCGACGCGCGCCTGCCGCACCTCGTCCCAGGGGAGGTCGGCGATCCGGCCGTGCCCGTCCGTCACCCGGTCGAGTGTCGTGTCGTGGAAGGCGACCAGCCGGCCGTCGGCGGTGGTGTGCACGTCGGTCTCGAAGTAGCGGTAGCCGAGGGAGTCCGCGCGGCGGAAGGCGGCGGCGGTGTTCTCCAGGCCGTCTGCCGTGCCGCCGCGGTGCGCGAACGGGATCGGGCCGGGGTGGTCCAGGTACGGATGGCGTGGGTGGGTCACGGCCGCAGTATGGCCTGCTCCGGTGACCCGGCGGCGACGACGGGGCTGCTCGCGGGCGCCGCGGGGACGGCGAAGACACGAAGGAAGAGCTGCGCGAGCGGGCCGATGGCCAGGGCGTAGGCCACCGTGCCGATCCCGACCGAGCCGCCGAGGGCGAAGCCGGTGGCCACCACGGCGATCTCGATCGAGGTACGGACGAGCCGGATCGAGCGGCCGGTCACCCGGTTCAGCCCGGTCATCAGACCGTCGCGCGGGCCGGGTCCGAAGCGGGCCGCGATGTACAGGCCGGTGGCGACGCCGTTGAGGACGATGCCCGCGATCAGCAGGGTGATCCTGGCGGGCGCGCCGTGGGCGTCGGGGACGAGGGCGAGGGTGGCGTCCATGGCGAGGCCGACCACGAAGACGTTGGAGACCGTGCCGAGCCCCGGGCGCTGCCGCAGGGGTATCCAGAGCAGCAGGACGGTGGCGCCCACGATGATCGAGACGACGCCCATGGACAGGCCCGTGCGCTCGGACAGCCCCTGGTGCAGCACCCCCCACGGCTCCAGGCCCAGCCCGCCGCGCACCAGCAGGGCCGCGCTCGCCCCGTACAGCGCGAGTCCGGTGGCGAGCTGGAGCAGCCGACGGGTGAGATGGACGCCCCGGAGGCCGGCGGTGGTGGACATGAGGGGGTCTCCTGGTGCGATGGTGGACTGGTACGCATCACTCTGTGGCTGGCGCTTCCTCGCCAACCATGGCCAATTCGGTGAAGGTGGACTGACTTTCATGGCGCAGTGGACCTCTGCGGTCGGCGCGGCGCAGCTCGCCCGGCAGCTCAAGGCGCAGCACGACCGGCCCGCCGGGCCGAACAGCCGGCGGCCGCCGGCGTACCGGGCGCTCGCCGAGGGGATCAGGCTGCTCGTGCTGGAGGGCCGGGTGCCGGTCGCGGCGCGGCTGCCCGCCGAGCGGGAGCTGGCCGTCGCGCTGTCGGTGAGCCGTACGACGGTGGCCGCCGCGTACGAGGCGCTGCGCGCCGAGGGCTTCCTGGAGTCCCGCAGGGGCGCGGGCAGCTGGACGGCGGTCCCGGCGGGCAGTCCGCTGCCGGCCCGCGGTCTGGAACCGCTGCCGCCCGAGGCGCTGGGCTCGATGATCGACCTGGGGACGGCCGCGCTGCCCGCGCCCGAGCCCTGGCTCACCCGGGGCGTCCAGGGGGCCCTGGAGGAGCTGCCGCGCTACGCGCACACGCACGGCCGCTATCCGGCGGGGCTGCTGGCGCTGCGGCAGACGGTCGCCGACCGGTACACCGCGCGTGGCATCCCGACCATGCCGGAACAGATCATGATCACCACGGGGGCGATGGGTGCGATCGACGCGATCTGCCAGCTCTTCGCGGGCCAGGGGGAGCGGATCGCGGTGGAGTCGCCGTCGTACGCGAACATCCTCCAGCTGATGCGGCAGGCGGGGGCCCGGCTGGTGCCGGTCGCGATGGCAGAAGGGCTGGCCGGTTGGGACCTGCCGCGCTGGCGGCAGGTGATGCGGGACGCGGCGCCCCGGATCGCGTACGTCGTCGCCGACTTCCACAACCCGACCGGCGCGCTGGCCGACGAAGACCAGCGGCGCCAGCTGGTCGACGCGGCGCGTTCGGCGGGGACGGTGCTCGTCGTGGACGAGACCATGGCGGAGCTGCCGCTGGACGACGGCCTGGAGATGCCGAGGCCGGTCTGCGCGTTCGACCCGGCGGGCAGCACGGTCCTGACGGTGGGCTCGGCGAGCAAGGCGTTCTGGGCGGGGCTCAGCATCGGGTGGGTACGGGCGGCGCCGGAGGTCATCCGGTCGCTGGTGTCGGCGCGGGCGTACGCGGACCTCGGCACGCCGGTGCTGGAACAGCTCGCCGTGAACTGGCTGATGCGCAGCGGCGAGTGGGAGGACGCGGTCGCCTTCCGGCGGGGGCAGGCGCGAGGGAACCGGGACGCGATGGTGGCGGCGGTACGGGAGCTGTTGCCGGACTGGGAGTTCGAGGTGCCCCGGGGCGGCCTGACCCTGTGGGCGAGGACGGGCGGCCTGTCGGGCTCGCGCCTGGCGGAGGTGGGCGAACGGGTGGGCGTACGGGTCCCCTCGGGCCCCCGCTTCGGCGTCGACGGCGCCTTCGAGGGCTACGTCCGCCTCCCTTTCACGGTGGGAGGCCCGGTGGCGGCGGAGGCGGCGACGCGCCTGGCGACGGCGGCGCGCCTGGTACGGGGCGGCGCGGGCACGGGCACGGACACGCCGAAGACCTTCGTGGCGTAGCGCGCTGCCGCGCGCGGTCCACGGCGACCGCGTGCGCCCCGGCGGACGGGTGTCCTCAATCGCCGGACGGGCTTGAAGGGGTGCGGCCCGGTGGGTGGGTGTCATCAAACGCCGGACGGGCTTGGAAGGTGCGGCCCGGTGGGTGGGTGTCCTCAAACGCCGGACGGGCTTCAAGGGGTGGGCCGGTGTCGTCAATCGGCGGACGGGCTTGGGGAGATGGGCCGGTGTTCTCAACCGCCGACTGGGTTGGGAGAGGCCGGCTGAATTCAGCCCGTCCGGCGTTTGAGGACACCCGTCCACCGGGCCGCGCCCGGTCATCGTGTCCGGCCGAATTCAGCCCGTCCGGAGTTTGAGGACACCCGCCCACCAGGCCGCGCCCGGTCATCGCGTCCGGCCCAATCCAGCCCGTCCGGCGATTGAGGACACAGGCCCACCGGGCCGCACCCGGTCGTCGCAACGGTCAGCCCTCGACCGGCACCCCCGTCGCCACCGCCCCCGCAGAGGCCACCCGCTCCACCCCCCGCCCAGGAACCGGCCCCCCAGCCGGAGGCGTCACCGCGTCGGGGAGCAGTTCCAGCACCGCCCGCCGGTGCCCCTCGCTCGTCGCGTCGTCGTACGGGTCCGGCGTCGCCGGCACCTGGAGCCTCAGCACCGGACCCGTACCGAGGCGTGCGTACCCCCGCCCCGGCGGAACGTCCGCCGTGGGCGTCGTGTGCGGCGGCGCCCCGAGCACCGCCTCCACCTGCGCCGCGACCACCGGCCCCAGGACGACCCGGGCGCGCGTGTGCGACCGTACGGCGTCGCCCAGCGCGTCCAGGCTGTCGAGCTGCTCCGCGACGACCACCGTCACCCCCGCGGCCCGCCCGTGCCGCAGCGGGATCTGGAGGTGATCCTGCGGATCGGGCCGCCCGCCCGCCGCCGCCAGCTGCCCGAAGACGCTCGGCCGGTCCACGAGGATCCACAGCGGGCACTTCACGTCGTCGGGCGTGGGATGCCCGGACTGCCGTGCCCGGTTCGCCGCGATCAGCCGCCGTTCCGTCTCGTGCGAGGCCCATTCGAGGCTGGACAGCGCGCCGGACAGCGAGGACTCCACCGACAGCACCCCCCGGTGCCCCGCGAGAAACGCGAACTCGCCCGTCGCGCTGCCCTCCACGATCAGCACGTCGCCGTGCTGGAGCGCCTGGAGCGCGAGCGAGCGCAGCAGGCTCGTGGCGCCGCTGCCCGGCTGGCCGGCCACCAGCAGGTGCGGCTCCGTGGAGCGCGGGCCCGTACGCCACACCACCGGCGGCGCGTCGTGGGTCTCGTCGCCCGCCAGGACCGGCACGGTGCGCTGGACCGCGTCGTCGTCGGTGAAGCCGAGCACCGTCTCACCGGGGACGGTGACAAAACGCTGCGCGGCGATGGCGGTGGGCAGGGCGGCGAGCACGGTCAGCGTCAGCCGGTTGCCCTCCTGGTCCCAGTCGAAGAGGTATTCGCGCCCGCGCCCCGACTTGGCGTGCAGGAGCTGTTCGATCCTGGCGCGGGCGGCCGGCTCACCGTCGGTGAAGTACGGGGGGTACTTCATCCGCAGCCCGGTGAGCCGTCCGTCACCGTCGAACGCGTACTCGTCGAACGCCGACTCCCACTCCCCGCCGTGGGAGAAGAGCGGAGTGGGGTCCTCCGGTACGGAGAAGTAGGGCACCAGCGCCTCGTAGAGGGACCGGAGCCGCTCCGTCTCCGCCTCGTCGGGCCCCGTCCGCTTCGGCGTACGGTCCCGTCCCTTCCAGGCGGCCGCGGCCATCACCGAGACGAGGGCCAGCAGTGGCCCGTACGGGATGAGCGCGACCACCAGTCCGCAGGCCGCCACCAGGAACAGCGCGGGACCGCGCCGCTCCCTGGGGGTGCCGGCCCACTTCTGGCGCGCGGTGGCGGCCAGCACCCGCAGACCACGGGTGATCGTGATCAGCGGATGGAGAACGTCCGTGGCGCCGTCGGCGGCCGTGCGGGCCATCTCGCGGCTGCGAGCGAGCTGGGCACTGCCGCTGCTCAGAATGCGGGGGAGCGGTCGCCGGGCCACGTCTGTCTCCTGGGGGGATGCGGGAAGGGAGGGAGGCGGGGGTCAGAACTTGATCCCGCCCAGCAGACCGGCGAGGGAGGCGCCGCCGGCCGTGATGCTCGGAGCGATGGCGGTGCCCGCGAGATAGAAACCGAAGAGGGCGCTCACAAACGCGTGGGACGCCTTGAGCCCGTCCTTCCTGAAGAAGAGGAAGACGATGATTCCGAGCAGCACGACACCTGAGATGGACAGGATCATGAGGATTCTCCTGGTTGAGGGGACAGTCACCATGAGTTCTTCCAGGATCACCGAAAGTATCTATGCGACAAAAGGTGCAAATGAGTGAATTATTTGGTATTTCACTGCACTGGCCCACATCGGGACCCCGCCCGGGTGGCGGACCGCCCGACCTTGCCGCTGAGCAGTACCCTTTCGTCACCCGGACGGCTGCGCACGCCGTCCGCCCCAGGTCAACGGCGTGAAAGGCGGTTCACCGATGAGCGAGGCCCACGATCCGGCGGTGGTGGAGCTGGCGACGCGGATCTTCGAGCACGCCCGGCGGGGTGAGGGCGACGCCCTCGCCGCGTTCGTGGACGCCGGAGTGTCGCCGAACCTCTCCAACGACCGGGGCGACTCCCTCGTCATGCTCGCCGCTTATCACGGCCACGCCCCCGCCGTGGAGCTTCTTCTCGCGCGTGGCGCGGACCCGGACCGGCCCAACGACCGCGGCCAGACCCCGCTCGCCGGCGCCGTCTTCAAGGGCGAGGACGCGGTGATCCGCGCCCTGCTGGCCGGCGGCGCCGATCCGGCGGGTGGCACCCCCTCCGCCGTGGATACCGCGCGCATGTTCGGGAAGACGGACCTCCTGGAGCTCTTCGGGGCCCAGTGAGGCGGGACGGTCCCGCCGTGTGCGGCGGGAGGCTCCGTAGGACGGGCGCGGGAACGGGCGGGAGGCGAAATGTGGTCGCGGAGGCGAAATGGCTGGGTCATCATGACGTCGAGCCCGTACGGGGCCCCCGACGAGAGGCAGAGGAAGATGGTCCACACCAAGCGACAGACGACGGTCGGCCGAACTTGTTGCCGCGCGGCCTAGGTATTTCTACCCCCCGGTTGCGTCGACAGCTTGAGTGAGGCTTTCCCCATGTTCGATCCAGTCATAGCGCCGAGCGGCACGCTGCTCGGCCTGTTGCAGAGGGGCCGCGGCGACGGCACGCTGCACGCGCTCGCCGCGCCCCGCGCGGAAGCGCTCGCCGCCCTCAACCACTGCGTGCTGACCGACCCGCGCCACGACTGGCAGGTCGAGAACCGCTCGCTGTACTACGCACGCCTCTACCTGGATCTCCACGGCCGTCTTGACGCCATCGACCACCATCTCTTCCGGGCAGAGGACCACTTCGACACCGAGGAGTCCAGGACCGGGCTCTCCCTCGCCGTCCTGGGGCACCTCGCCTCGTACGGCAGGCGCGACGCCCTGGACCTCCTCAGGCGCTACGCCGCGACCGGCTCCAACTGGGCCTGGGCCCTGGACGAGCTGGCGCTGCGCGACGACGACACGGGCCTGCGCTCCCTCGCGCTGCCCGTGCTCGCCCGCTTCCCGGCCACCCCGGAGGGCGAGGCCGAGCTGGCCTCGGCCGTACGGGACGCCTTCGAACCCCGCCCCTGGCGGCTCTGGGCCGACGATCCGCGCGCCGCGGTCGGCGGCCGGATCAGGGCCGCGGGCGAACAGGGCTCGTTCGACCGCTGGCAGCGCCAGATGCGGCCGAGCGGACCACGGCCGGGCTGGAGCGTCCAGGCCGTCTTCGACTGGGCGCAACAGGCGCTCGACCGGGGCACGCCCCTCCACGTGCCCGCCGCGCGCTGCCTCACGGCGGTCGCGGGGCCCGACGACCGGCGGGCGATCGTCGAGGCCGCGCGCAACGGACCCGACGCGGCCCGGTGCGCCTCGCTCCACTACCTCGCCGAGATCCGCGACCCGGTGGTTCTCGACCTGATCGAGGCCGCCGCGTCGAGTACGGACCGTACGGTCGCGGAGGCCTCCGTCGCCGCGTTCGAGCGGATGTGCGGCGAGGACGCCGTCGACCGGGCCCGGGGCTGGGTCCACCGGCCCGACGCCCTCGGCGCCTCCGCCGCGGGGGTGCTGGCCGGCCGGGGCGGCACGCAGGACACCCAGCTGGTCCTCGGCGCGCTGCGCGAGACCGTACGGTCGGAGGGGCCCGACGCGCCCCTGCTGTGGACCCTCGTCGACGGGGCGGGACGCCTCGGCATCGTCTGCGCCGCTCCCGTGCTGCGCCACGTCTACCGCGAGACCGCCTCCTCCCAGCTGCGCGGGCGCGCGGCGAGGGCGCTGGCCGCCACCGACCCCTCGTACGCCACCGGATTCGCCGTCGAATGCCTGTGGGACTGCGAGGAGACCACCCGGGAGGTCGCCGCGCTGCACGCGGAGACCGCCGACGTACGGGTGGCGGAGCGGCTGCGGCGGCTGGCCGCGGATCCGGCCGAGGAGGCCGAGGTGCAGACCGCCGTACGGAGCAGGATCGGGCCCGACGCCGCCGCTCTGTGACCACCGGACGCTCATGACCTCGGGACGACCCCCGGGACGGCCTCAGGGGCGTGAGCGTCCGGCGGAGCGCCAGGCCGGTGGTCACGGGCGCGTCACGCCCGCCGCTCGTGTGCGTTCCAGGTGTGTTTCCGTACGACGTCCGAGGCCGCGGCGCCCTCCGGGACGCCCCGGAGTCCAATGCTCATGGGGCGTTCGTCGGGCGGAAAGATCCACGTTGGCAGGGACACGTCCGGCAGGACGACAACACGAGCATGCGTGTCGTCATTGTCACCGAGTCCTTCCCGCCCGACGTCAACGGCGTGGCCCACTGCGCCCTCCAGACCGCCCGGCACCTCGCCGCGCGCGGTCACGACCCGCTCGTCATCGCCCCGGCCGTGGCCGGCGACGACGAGATCGACTCACCGTGCCCCGTGGTACGTGTGCCCTCACTCCCGCTCCCCGGCTACCCCCAGGTCCGGGTGGCACTCCCCAGCCGGCGGGTGGCCGCGACGATCGCCGCGCACCGCGCCGACCTCGTCCACCTCGCGGGCCCCTTCGTGCTCGGCGTGCGCGGCATGTCGGCCGCCACCCGGCTCGGCGTCCCCGCCGTCGCCGTCTACCAGACCGACCTCGCCGGGTATGCCAGGACGTATGTCGGCGCCGGCGAGGCGGCCGCCTGGCGGCGCATCCGCGCCGTCCACACCGCCGCCGACCGCACCCTCGCGCCCTCCAGCGCCGCCGTCAGCGATCTCGCGGCGCACGGCATCCCCCGGGTCAGCCTCTGGCCGCGCGGGGTGGACACCGTACGGTTCCGGCCGGAGCTGCGGGACGAGGCGCTGCGGCGGCGGTTCGCGCCCAACGGTGAGCTGATCGTCGGGTACGTCGGCCGGCTGGCGCCCGAGAAGCACGTGGAGCTCCTCGCGGGCGTCTGCGCGCTGCCGGGCGTCCGGGTGGTGATCGTCGGCGACGGCCCCAGCGAGGCGTCCCTCCGGGGCGCGCTCCCTGGCGCGCTCTTCCTGGGCCGTACCACCGGTGACGAACTGGCCAGGACCTTCGCGTCCTTCGACGTCTTCGCGCACACCGGCCCCTACGAAACCTTCTGCCAGACCGTGCAGGAGGCCATGGCCAGCGGGGTACCGGTGATCGCGCCCGCGGCGGGCGGACCGCTCGACCTCGTCGACCACGGCCGTACGGGAACGCTCGTGACGCCCCTCGACACCGACGCCGTCACCCGCGCCGTCGAAGACCTCGCCCACGCGCCGGTCCTGCGCGCCTCCTACGGACAGGTGGCCCGGGCCACCGTCGAGGGGCGCACCTGGGCGGTGGTCGGGGACCAGCTGATCGACCACTACGCGGACGTGCTCGGCGCCCGCACGGCGGTGGTCGCGTGAACGCGGCGGGCGCTTCCCTTCCGTCCCTTCCGGCCGCCTCCGGAGGGGGCGGCCTGCGGATCGTACGGCTGGCGAACTTCGTCACCCCGGCCTCCGGCGGCCTGCGCACCGCGCTCCAGGAGCTGGGCAGCGGCTATCTGGCGGCCGGGCACGAACCGGTGCTGATCGTGCCGGGGGAGCGGGAGACCGACGAGCACACCGGGCAGGGGCGGGTGATCACCCTGCCGGGCCCGGTGCTGCCCGGCACCGGCGGTTACCGCGTCCTGACCGCGCGGCGGCGGCTGCGGGAGGTGCTCGGACAGCTCCGTCCCGACCGGCTGGAGGTGTCCGACAGGACCACCCTGCGCTGGACCGGGGAGTGGGCGCGCCGCCACCGCGTGCCGTCCGTGATGGTCTCCCACGAGACCGCCGACGGGGTGCTGCGGACCTGGGGCGTGCCCGGGGCGGCGGCGGGGCGGACGGCCGACCGGATCAACCTGCGCAGCGCGTGGGCGTACTCCCGGATCGTGTGCACCACGGAGTGGTCGGAGCGCGAGTTCCTGCGCATCGGCGCGCGGAACGTGGTGCGGGCGCCGCTGGGCGTGGACCTGGTGCGGTGCCGGCCGGAGCGCCGTGACCCGGCGCTGCGGGAGCGGTACGCGCGCGGGGCGGACGTCCTGCTGCTCCTCGGCTCCCGCCTGTCGGTGGAGAAGCGGCCCGGTACGGCGCTGGACGCGCTGGCGGAGCTGCGGGCGCGGGGCGTGCGGGTGGTGCTGGTCGTGGCGGGCGAGGGCCCGCTGCGGGCCGGGCTGGTCCGCAGGGCGCAGGCGCAGCGGCTGCCCGCGCTGTTCCTGGGCCATGTACGGGACCGGGCCGCCATGGCGGATCTCCAGGCGGCGGCGGACATCTGCCTGGCGCCGGGGCCCGCCGAGACGTTCGGGCTCTCGGCCCTGGAGGCGCTGGCCTGCGGCACGCCGGTGGTCGCGAGCGCGTCGTCGGCGCTGCCCGAGGTCATCGGCGACGCGGGCAGGTCGGCGGCGGACACGGGCGTGGCCTTCGCCGACGCCGTACAGGCCCTGCTGACCCGCCCGGAGGCGGAGCGGCGCACGGCGGCGAGGACGAGGGCGGAACTGTTCGGCTGGGACCGCTCGGTGAAGGCGTTCCTGGCGGCGCACGAGGCCGGGTCGCCGCGACCGGCGGACCGCCTGCCGGACCCGCTGCCCACCCCGCCCCTCCGCCACCCGGACGGGGCCCCGCGGTGAGCGGGACGACCCCCGCCACGCGGGAGACGCGCACACCGCCGCCGGTACGCGACACCACGCCGCCCGCGGGCGCACCCGCCCCCACCCGGACGCCCGACCCGTCCCCCACGCGGAGGATCCAGGCAGCCGCCCTCACGGGCACACGAACGGCCCCCGACGCCGCCGCGACCCGGTTTCCTTCCACCACCCCGAAGACGGCCCCGGAACCGCCCCCGCCCGGCGGCCGGCCCTCGGGGCCTGCGGCGGGGCCGCCTCCGACCGGACCGGAAGCCGCTCCGTCATCGGCCACCCGGCCGGCGGCGGGGGCCGCTGCCGACCCGACGCCGGCCGGGCGGGCGGCAGCCGGGACCGTTGCCGTGCCGTCCTCGGTCGAGCTGACCACGCCGGGGGTCTTTGTCGAGCCGTCCCGCGTCGGGCGGACGGTGGTGGGGGGCGTTGCCGGGGTGTCGTCCGTCGGGTGGGGCGCGCGGGTGGACCCCGGCCAGCTGGGCGCGTCCGGCGATGGAGGGGGCGGGCGCGAGGGTGGTGCGCCGTCGCGGGGGATTCGGTTCGCCGCGCTCGGGGATTCTCTGACCGCCGGGGTCGGGGACCCCGTGGACGGAGGGTGGCGCGGGTGGGCCGCCCTGCTCGGGGGCGGGCTGGGCGGGGACGCCGAGTTCCGTAACCTCGCCGTCAGCGGCGCCCTCACCCGCGACGTCGAGGAGGACCAGCTGCCCGCCGCCCTCGACTTCGCCCCCGACCTCGCCTCCGTCCTCGTCGGCGTCAACGACACCCTGCGCTGCGCCTTCGACATCCAGGACCTCGCCCGCCGCCTCGACCGCGTCTGCCACGCCCTCGCCGCGCGCGGCGCCGTCCTCCTGACCGCCTGCCTCCCGGACCCCGGCACCATGCTCGGCCTGCCCGCACCCCTCGCCCGCCCGCTCGCCCGGCGCCAGCGGGCCGTCAACGCCGTCGTGCACGCGCTGTCCGAGCGGCACGGCGCGGTCCACCTGCACATGGCGGACACCGCCTGGGTCGCCGACCGGACCCTCTGGAGCGCCGACCGGCTGCACCCGGGCGAGCGCGGCCACCGGATGACCGCCGCCCGCTTCCACGACCTGCTCGCCGCCCGCGGCCTCGCCCCCGGCCCGGCCCCCTCGCTGGCGGCGGACCGGCCGCCCCCGACCCGTACGGCCGCACTGGCCTGGCTCGCCACCGCGGGCACCGGCTGGGTCGTACGGCGGTGCCAGGACCTCCTCCCCGAGCTGCTGCGCCTGGCCGGTGACGAGGTACGGCACTGGGCCAGGGGCACCACCGCCCGCCTCGACCTCCACGCCGAACACGCGCTCTCCGGCGCGCTCGCCGCGCTCGCCGCCCGGGCACCCGGGCCGTCTCTTGCGAGAATGGGGGAATGACCGGGACCGGACGCTGGGAATTCTGGATCGACCGGGGCGGCACCTTCACCGACGTGGTGGGGAGGCGCCCCGACGGCCGGCTCGTCACCCGCAAACTCCTCTCCCACCAGCCGGAACGCCACCAGGACGCGGCCGTCGCCGGCATCCGGCTCCTCCTCGGCCTCGCCCCCGGCGAACCCGTCCCGGCGGACCGGGTCCGCCTCGTGAAGATGGGCACGACCGTCGCCACCAACGCCCTGCTGGAGCGGCGCGGCGAGCCCACCGTCCTCGTCATTACCGAAGGCTTCCGCGACGCCCTGCGGATCGCGTACCAGAACCGCCCCCGGCTCTTCGACCGCCGGATCGTGCTGCCCGAGGCGGTGTACGAACGGGTCGTGGAGGTCCCGGAACGGATCGACGCGCACGGCGCCACCGTCCGCCCGCTCGACCTGGACCCCGTCACCGACGCCCTGCGCGCCGCCCACGACGACGGCTTCCGCGCCGCCGCCGTGGTCCTCATGCACGGCTACCGCCACCCCGCCCACGAGACCGCCGTCGCCGAAGCCGCCCGCGCGGCGGGCTTCACCCAGGTCAGCTGCTCCCACGAGGTCAGCCCCCTGATCAAGCTGGTCCCGCGCGGGGACACCACCGTCGTGGACGCCTATCTCTCCCCGATCCTGCGCCGGTACGTCGAGGAGATCGCCGCCGAACTGCGCGGCATCCGGCTCATGTTCATGCAGTCCAACGGCGGCCTGCGCGAAGCCGCCCACTTCCGCGGCAAGGACGCCGTGCTGTCGGGCCCGGCCGGCGGGGTCGTCGGCATGGTCCGTACGTCGGAACAGGCCGGCTTCGACCGCGTCATCGGCTTCGACATGGGCGGCACCTCCACCGATGTCTCGCACTACGCGGGCGCGTTCGAGCGCGACCTGGGCACCCAGGTCGCCGGCGTCCGGATGCGCGCCCCCATGATGAACATCCACACCGTCGCCGCCGGCGGCGGATCCGTCCTGCACTTCGACGGACAGCGCTACCGCGTCGGCCCCGACTCGGCGGGCGCCGTGCCGGGCCCCGCCTGCTACCGGCGCGGCGGGCCGCTCACCGTCACCGACGCCCACGTGATGCTCGGCCGGATCCAACCCGCCCATTTCCCCGCCGTGTTCGGCCCCGGCGGGGACCGGCCGCTGGACGCCGAGGTCGTACGGACCCGCTTCGCGGAACTGGCCCGGGACGTGACGAAGGCCACCGGTGCGCACCGGACGCCGGAGCAAGTCGCCGCCGGTTACCTGGAGATCGCCGTCCTCAACATGGCGAACGCCGTCAAGAAGATCTCCGTACAGCGCGGACACGACATCACCCGCTACGCCCTCACCAGCTTCGGCGGCGCGGGCGGCCAGCACGCGTGCGCGGTCGCCGACGCCCTGGGCGTCGACACCGTGGTCGTGCCCCCGCTCGCCGGGGTCCTCTCCGCGTACGGCATCGGCCTCGCCGACGCCACCGCCATGCGCGAGCAGTCGGTCGAGGCCGAGTTGACCGGACCGGCGCTGCGGCGCGTGCGCGAGGTGTGCGACGATCTGGCCGCGCGCGCCCGCGCCGACCTGCGCGCCGATTCCGTCCCGGACGACGCGATCACCACCCACGCGCGGGTGCTTCTGCGGTACGCCGGTACGGACGCGAGCCTGTCCGTCGCCCTGGACACCGTCCCGGCGATGGCGGCGGCCTTCGTCGCCGAACACCGCTCCCGTTACGCCTTCACGATGGACAAGCCGCTGGTGGTGGAGGCGGTCTCGGTCGAAGCGATCGGCGCGGCGGGCGGCGAGCACCGGCCCGGGCCGACGGGGCAGGCCCGCACCGATTCCGGGGCGGGGACGGCGCCCGAGCCGTACGCCCTGACCGGCATGTTCGTGGACGGCCGGGTCCGCGACACTCCGCTCCACCGGCGCGCCGACCTCCGTACGGGCACCACCGTCACCGGCCCCGCCGTGATCACCGAGCCCGACGCCACCACGATCGTCGAGCCCGGGTGGCGGGCGCGGGCGGCGGAGTCGGGGCACCTGCTGCTGACCCGGGTACGGCCCCGGCCCCCGCGCGTCGCGGTCGGCACGGACGTCGACCCGGTGCTGCTGGAGGTCTTCAACAACCTCTTCATGGCCGTCGCCGAACAGATGGGCGTGCGCCTGGAGAACACCGCCCACTCCGTCAACATCAAGGAACGGCTGGACTTCTCCTGCGCGCTCTTCGACGCCGAGGGCAACCTGATCGCCAACGCCCCCCACATCCCGGTCCACTTGGGGTCGATGGGTGAATCCATCAAGGAGGTGCTGCGGCGCAACGCGGGCGAGCTGCGCCCCGGTGACGTGTACGCCATCAACGATCCGTACCACGGTGGCACGCATCTGCCCGACGTGACGGTCGTGACCCCCGTCTTCGACGAGCGGGGCGGGGAGCTGCGGTTCCTGGTGGCCTCCCGGGGCCACCACGCCGAGATCGGCGGCATCACCCCCGGCTCCATGCCGGCCTTCAGCACCGACATCCACGAGGAGGGCGTGCTGTTCGACAACTGGCTGCTCGTCAGGGACGGCCGGCTGCGGGAGGAGGAGACGCGGGACCTGCTCACCGGCGCCCGGCATCCGTCCCGCGACCCGGACACCAACCTCGCCGATCTGCGCGCCCAGATCGCGGCGAACGAGAAGGGCATCGCCGAACTCCACGCCATGGTCGAGGAGTTCGGACTCGACGTGGTCCAGGCGTACATGGGTCACGTACGGCGCAACGCCGAGGAGTCCGTACGGCGCATCGTCGCAGGGCTCCACGACGGTTCGTACCGCTACGAGACCGACTCCGGCGCCGTGATCGAGGTCGCCCTGCGGGTCGACCGGGCGGCGCGCAGCGCGGTCGTGGACTTCGCCGGCACCTCGCCGCAGCAGCCCGGCAACTTCAACGCGCCCCGGTCCGTGGTGATGGCGGCGGTGCTGTACGTCTTCCGGACGCTCGTGGCCGACGACATCCCACTCAACAGCGGCTGTCTGGTGCCCCTGGAGGTGCGGGTACCGGACGGGTCGATGCTCGCGCCCGCCTACCCGGCGGCCACGGTCGCGGGAAACGTGGAGATCTCCCAGGCCGTCACGGGCGCGCTGTACGCGGCGCTCGGGGTCCAGGCGGAGGGCTCGGGCACCATGAACAACCTCACCTTCGGCAACGACCGGGTGCAGTACTACGAGACCGTCGCCAGCGGGTCGGGCGCGGGCGACGGATTCGGCGGCGCCGACGCCGTACAGACCCATATGACCAACTCCCGCCTCACCGACCCCGAAGTGCTGGAGTGGCGGTATCCCGTACGGGTGGACAGCTTCGCCGTCCGCGAGGGCAGCGGGGGCGCGGGACGGTGGCGGGGCGGGGACGGAGTCGTACGGCGCGTCCGCTTCCTGGAGCCGATGACGGTGACCCTTCTGACAAGTCACCGCAGGACGGCTCCGTACGGGATGGCGGGCGGCGGTCCCGGCGCGCTGGGCGACAACTCCCTGGAACGCGCGGACGGTTCGGTCACACCGCTGAAGGGGGTCGACTCGGTGGAGGCGGGAGCGGGCGACGTCCTGGTGCTGCGGACACCGGGCGGCGGTGGGTACGGGACGGCGGAGGGGACCTGAGGGCAGCGGGTACGGGGGTGAGTTCAGCCGGTACCGGGGGTGAGCCGGCCGGTGAGGGGTGGGCGCCGGCCGACCGGGACGAAGCGGATCGGCGTACCGGGGACCGCCTGCGCCGCCGCCGCGAGGTCCGCCTCCCGCACGACCGCGACCACCGGATAGCCCCCCGTGGTCGGATGGTCGGCGAGGAACACCAACGGCAGCCCGTCCGGCGGCACTTGCACCGCGCCGAGCACCATGCCCTCGCTGGGCAGTTCGCCGGTCACCGCCCGCTCCAGCGCGGGCCCCTCCGTGCGCAGGCCGATGCGGTTGCTCGCGGAGGACACCCGGTAGACGGCGGAGCCGAGCGTCCGCAGGGCCGCGTCCGTGAACCAGCCGTCGCGAGGCCCCAGCCGTACCCGCAACACCAGTTCGGCGGGTGGCGCCTGCGCGGGCACGACGTCGGCCGGGGCCGCCGAGGCTCGCCGGGGGCCCAGCGCCAGGACCGTACCGTCGCGCAGGGGCGCGGGGCCGAGGCCCGACAGGAGGTCGGTGGACCGGCTGCCCAGCACCGGTTCCACCAAGACCCCGCCGCCGAACGCCAGATAGCTCCGGACCCCGGCCACCGCAGGCCCCACGTCGAGCACCGCTCCCGCCGGGACCCGTACGGGTTGCCCCCACGCCACCGGACGGCCGTCCACGGCCACCCCGCACGGCGCGCCCGTCACCGCCACCTCGACCGGGCAACGCGGCCGCACCGCACAGCCGTTGAGCGTTGTCTCCAGCGCCGCCGCGCCCTCCGGATTGCCCACCAGCCGGTTGCCCAGCCGCAGCGCGGGCGGGTCCAGCGCCCCGGAGCGGGGCACACCCAGGTGCGCGTGTCCGTGCCGCCCGAGATCCTGGACGGTGGTCAGCGCACCGGCCCGTACGACCGCCAACGCCCGGTCCGTCACCGGCCCTTGCTCCCGTGTCCGTCGTCCTCCACCGCCGTGAAACGCACGCGCGTCCCGGGGGAGAGGAGGGCGGCGGGCTCGCGCGACGCGTCCCACAGCACGGTGTCCGTTGTGCCGATCAGCCGCCAACCCCCGGGCGAGGAGCGCGGATACACCCCGGTGTACGGCCCCGCGAGACCGACCGCGCCCGCCGGGACAGCCGTCCGGGGCGTGGCCCTGCGCGGGACGGCGTACCGCTCACCGAGCCCGGTGAGATAGCCGAAGCCGGGCGCGAACCCGCAGAAGGCGACCCGGAACGCGGCCGCCGTGTGGATCCGTACCACCTCCTGCTCCGGCACACCCCAGAGCGCCGCGACCTCCGCGAGGTCGGGGCCGTCGTAGCGGACCGGCAGGGTGACGGTGTCCGACCCCCCGGAGCCGGGAGGGGGCAGCTCCCAGCTGCGCAGCCCGGCCGCGAAACCGGCCGGGTCGTCCAGTCCGTCGAGCAGGACCGTGCGCGCCGCCGGGACGATCTCCCGTACCGCCGGGAGGGTTCCGGCGGCGCGTCTGCGCAGCAACTCGGCGTGGAAGGCCGCCGCTTCCTCACCGTCGGCCAGCTCCACGAGCAGCGCCCGGTCGCCGACGGGCAGGGCCGTACCGCCATAGGCACGCGCGGTCGCGCCCACCGCAGCGGCCGCACCCCCACGAAGGCCCCCACCGGAGTTCGGGCCGTAGACCGTGGTCATACGAAGGCCTCCACCCGCACCCCCGCCGCCTCCAGTTGGCTCCGCACGCGCCGGGCCAGACCGACGGCGCCCGGCGTGTCCCCGTGCAGGCACAGCGAGCGCGCGCGGACATGGACCGACCGCCCGCACCGCGAGGTCACCACCCCGAACCGCGCCATGGACACGGACCGTTCGACCACGGCCGCCGCGTCGGTGATCACCGCACCTTCCTGGCCGCGCGGCACCAGCGTGCCCTCGGGTGTGTACGCGCGGTCGGCGAACGCCTCGGTGACGGCGGGCAGTCCGGCCTTCTCCGCCAGGTCGTGCAGCCGCGACCCCGGCAGGCCGAGCAACGGCAGCCGCTCGCCGGTGAGTTTGACGCCCTCCACGACGGCCTCCGCCTGTTCCGCGTCGTGCACCACCCGGTTGTAGAGCGCGCCGTGCGGCTTCACGTACGCGACCCGCGCGCCGGCCGCCTTCGCGAAGACCTCCAACGCGCCGATCTGATAGGCGATCTCGGCGGCCAGTTCGTCCGGCGGCACGTCCATCGACCGCCGCCCGAAGCCCGCCAGGTCCCGGTAGGAGACCTGGGCGCCGATCCGTACCCCCCGCTCGACGGCCCACGTGCAGACCCGCCGCATGGTGGCCGCGTCCCCCGCGTGGAAGCCGCAGGCCACGTTGGCGCTGGTGACGACGGAGAGCAGTTGCTCGTCGTCGGTCAGCCGCCAGCGGCCGAAGCCCTCGCCCAGGTCGGCGTTGAGATCGACGGACGCCCAGGTCATGGAGTCACCTTCCGGTCGTGACAGTCGTGCGGTTCACAGCAGTTCGCGCCCACGGGTCTCCGGGAGGCCGAGCAGCGCGAGTACGGCGAGACCGTAGCCGACGGCCCCGAAGACCAGAGCGCCGCCGACCCCCCAGCTCGTGGCCAGGAAACCGACGAGCGTGGGGAAGAACGCGCCGACGGCGCGCCCGGTGTTGTACGTGAAGCCCTGGCCCGTACCGCGCACGGCGGTCGGATACAGCTCGCTGAGGAAGGAGCCGAAGCCGCTGAAGATGGCCGACATGCAGAAGCCGAGCGGGAATCCGAGGACGAGCAGCAGGCCGTCCGCCGATCCGGGGATGTTGACGTACACCAGGATGGCGAGGGCGGACAGGACGGCGAAGATCGCGATGTTCTTCTTCCTGCCCAGCCGGTCGGTGAGGTAACCGCCCGTCAGATAGCCGAGGAACGCCCCGGAGATCAGGAACGCGAGATACCCGCCGGTGCCGACGACACTGAGCCCGCGCTCGGTCTTGAGGTACGTGGGCACCCAGGTGGCGAGCGTGTAGTAACCCCCTTGCACCCCGGCGGACATGAGGGTCGCGAAGAGCGTCGTGCGGAGCAGGCCCGTACGGAAGATGGTGGCGAAGCTGCCCTTCTCGGCGCTCTCGCGCCGCTGTCGGGCCGCCTCCGGAGCGTCCTCGACGTTGCGCCGTACGTAGATGATCAGCAGCGCCGGCAGGGCGCCCGTCCAGAACATCACCCGCCAGGCGGTCTCCGCGTCGAGGAGTTGGAACACGAGGGTGTAGACGAGCACGGCGAGCGCCCAGCCGGCCGCCCAGGCGCTCTGGACGGCGCCGAGGGTACGGCCCCGGTGCCTGCCGCTCGCGTACTCCGCGACCAGGATCGCGCCGACGGCCCATTCGCCGCCGAAACCGAGGCCCTGGAAGGCGCGGAAGACCAGCAGGGTCTCGTAGGTGGGTGCGAAGCCGCACAGGACGGTGAAGACCGCGTACGTCCCCACGGTGATCATCAGGGCCCTCACCCGCCCGATGCGGTCCGCCAGAATGCCCGCGAGGGCGCCGCCGACGGCCGAGACGACGAGGGTCACGGTGGTGAGGAGGCCGGTCTGGCCGCTGTCGAGTCCGAAGTAGGCGGCGATCGCCACCATGCCGAGCGGCAGGGTGAAGAAGTCGTAGGAATCCAGGCCGTATCCGCCGAACGCACCGCCGAACGCGCGGCGCCCCTGCGGGCCGAGGGCGCGGAACCAGGCGAACGCGCCGGTGTCCTCGGGGAGTTCGTCCTTGGTCAGACGTGCTTGGGTCGTGCTCATCTGCACCTCGAAGGGGGAGGAGGGAGAGAGTGCCGGGACCTTGAGCTGACTCCACGGTAGGGGATTGTTGAACGATCCCACAACAGTCTTGTGGTCTCGTTCTTGTTTCCTGCCGGCCGCTCCCTACGATGGACGCCGTGGGGCGGGGCGGGCGCGTGACGACGGCGGGGAGGGGAGGCGCTGTGGGTGAACTGGCCGACGACCGGGTGCTGCTGGGGCGTACGAGTACGGCGGAACGGGTCGCGGACATCCTGCGCACCCGGATCGCCGAGGGGTACTTCCGGCCGGGGGAGCGGCTTTCGGAGGAGACCATCGGCGGGGCGCTCGGCGTCTCCCGCAACACGCTGCGTGAGGCGTTCCGGCTGCTCACCCACGAACGGCTGCTCGTCCATGAGCTGAACCGGGGGGTCTTCGTCCGGGTCCTCGCCGTCGAGGACGTCGAGGACATCTACCGCACGCGCCGGCTGGTCGAATGCGCGGTCGTGCGCGGGCTCGGCGAGCCGCCGTACCCCCTGAGCGGGCTCGAAGCGGCCGTCGGCACGGGCGAACGGGCGGCCCGCGACGGGATCTGGACCGGCGTCGCGACGGCCAACATCCACTTCCACCGCGAGCTGGTCGCCCTGGCCGGCAGCGCGCGGACCGACGAACTGATGCGCGGGGTCCTGGCCGAACTGCGGCTCGCCTTCCATGTCGTGGACGAGCCGCGAGAGCTGCACCAGCCGTATCTGGTCCGCAACCGCGAGCTGCTGGAGTCGCTCGGGTCGGGGGACAGGGACGGCACTGAGCGGCTGCTGGCCGCGTATCTGGACGACTCGCGCGAGCGGCTGGTGGAGGTGTACGCGCGCAGGGTGGCGCGGACGTAACCGCGACACCCCACGGACCGGCCACCGGACGGGTCGCTTCTGCGCCGTTTCGACCGTTGTCAGTCCGAGGATCTAATCTGTGCAACGTGACTTCGCCTGCCTCGCCGGAATTCGTTCCGCCCCAGCTCAGCGCGGGGCCGCGGCCCGCACAGGGCCCGGCCGCCGACGAAGGGCTGGCGCGGCGGCTGCGCGCGCTCGCGTGCACGGCGCCCCTGCACGATCTGGACACCCGCAAGGCCAAGCTCGCGGGGGAGTACTCGATATACGCGATGGCCGAGGTCGCGCTCTCCGCGATCGATTTGGTCACGCTGAACATGGACTTCGACACCGGCGCCGACCATGAGCAGATCGTGGCGAGGCTGCTGCCGCGCGTCGCCGCGCAGGCCCCGCGCCGCCCCGCCGCCGAGCACGAGCGCGTCGCCCGCTGGGTGCTGGAGAACCTGATCAACGTCGGCAGCGTGGACCGCGGCTTCCGTGCGGTGTACGGGACGTTCGGCACCGACGGCGTCTACACGCGCAGGGACTACGACTTCAAGCTCATCGAGGAGGTCCCCGGGCACGGCGGGAGCGTCTACCTCCGTACGACGGACGAAGCGGTCAACGTCCTGGTGGGCGCCCTCGACACGGACGTCACGAGCGCGCAGATCGCCGCCGAGGTCAAGCTGGAGGTCCTGATCAACCGCGGCCGGCTCGCGGACGCGCAGCTCGCCGCCGAACAGGCCAGGTACCGCACGGTGCAGTACGCGGAGACGCTGCGGCGGACGCTGGAGGCGACGCGGCGCAACGTCCGCGCGGTCGACTGGCTCAACGCCGTCCCGGACATGATCGACGAAGCGCTCGACCACGTCGCCGACCGGTACCGCCACGAGAACGCGATCCTCACGAACATCCGCAAGGCCCGCGACGAGGCCGAGACGGGCAACGACCCCAAGACGGCCGAGCACAAGCGGCGCGCCGCCGAGCTGGTCGACATCGTCAAGGACTGCATCCGCCGGCACACCCAGCTCCAGTCCCGGCTGCTGGAGGCCGGACCGCTGTTCCGGGCCGAGCAGGACCGCCAGGCGTTCGCGGGACCGTCGGCCCGGGCGGGCCTCGACCTGTACGGCCAGCTGGTCGCCCCGCTGCTGCCGCTGCCGGTGGAACAGGCCACGCGCGTGACGGACGCGTTCTTCGCCCGGGGCACCGGACCGCGCACGCCGGTGTCCGTCCGGGTCGGCGACCTGATCGACCTGCTCCTGACGCCCCCGGTCGAGCGCGACCACCTCGGCGCGGAGATGCCGGAGCCGGACCTCATCGCGACGCCGGACGACAGCCGATTCAGCGAGGAGCAGCTGGCGAGCGCGATGGAACTGCTCACGCTGGAACACGACGCCCCCCGCCGCCTCTCGGGCCTCCTCGCCGAGGCCCGCCTGCGCGATCCCGAACTGCCGTACCTGGTGATCCTCCTGGCCATCCACGCGGCCAGCCCGCCCGTGGGCACGGCCTACCGCCAGGGCGAGGAACGCCTCCTGTTCGCCGTGGACGACGGCACCCCCCTGCACGACCCGGAGTTCGGCGGTGCCGACCTGATAGTGGGTACGGCACTCCTGGACGCGGCCGGCATGACGGCGGCCCGCACGGAGGCGGCGTGAATCCGACAGCACGGCTTTCGGCGACGGAGGCCCGGCCACGGTGGGCCTTCTTTCCGGCGGGCCCGCTTTGGGCGGCCGGGCCTTCGGCGGCCGGGCCTCGGACGACGGCGCCTCCGGCGCCGGCGGGGCCGACGCTGGAGCTTCCGGCGGGGGAGCCTTCGGCGGCCTGGCGTCCGGCGCCGAAGCCGGTGGCGGTCCGGCCTCCGGGGGCAGCGACTCCGGCGTACGTGTGCCTGCCGTCCGGGCGGGAGGCGACAGGGCCTCCGGTGCCTTCGGGGATCACGCCTCCGGCGTCCCCGCAGTCGGGGATCACGCCTCCGATGTCCCCGCGGTCGGCGACCACGCCTTTGACGGGCCCGTGGCCGGCGGCGGGCCGGGTGCGCCCCGGTGACCCCACCCCTCGCCGCGGTGGACCGGCGGCGCGGCCCCGGCGGGCGACGGGCGGGGCGGATCGGAGCCGTACAAGAAAGGCAGGAGGAGCGGCGAGACCGGGGCTCCCGTCCCCGGGGCGCGGTGGCCGTGCCTCGTCGGGCCGTCGGGTCGTTCTCGTCACAGCCAACCCCCAGCGCAAGGAGCAGTCCCCGTGAGCGACCACCCCGCCGAGCACTCGGCCGCGTGGGGCGAGCCCGCCGTCGTGGAGACGGCCGAGCGCGCCGTCCCGGCGGCGAGCGGTGCGGTCACGCCCGCCGACGCGGCCGACGCCGCCCGGCTCGTCTCCTTCGGCCTCCAGCCCAAGCTGCTCCCCGCCCGCGACGCGGAGTACACCGAACTGCTGCGCCGCTACCGCGAGGACACCGCCTTCGCCCGGATCGCCGACGCCGTCGCCACCGGCTTCGGCCTCGTCGTCCTGGAGGTCTCCCCCCGCGCCGGCATGGCCGTCACCGCCGCCGAGGACTCCGTCTTCGCCGTCCGCATGGGCGACTACGCGCGCCGCGCCGCCACCGACTCCGCCGACCGCTTTCTGCACGGCCTCGCCCATCTGGCCGTCGCCGCCATGGCGTTCCCCCGGCCCGAGGACCTCGCCGACGACGGCTACATCGGCCGGATCACGGTCAACGGGGTCGACGGGTTCGTCCGCCAGGCCTGCCGGCGGCTGGAGGAGCGCGCCGAGGAGGACGGCGAGAACACCGACCCGTCCACGGACGCCCCCGGCCTCGAAGCCGCCTGGCGGATCTACTCACGGCGCAGCGCCACCGGCGCCACGAAGGACGCGCGGCGGCTCGCCGGTTCCACCACCGGCATCGTCGGCAAGGCCGTCGCCTTCCTCACCGACTCCGGCTTCCTCCAGCGCACCGGCGACGACGCCGGAGGCGCGTACCGCACCACCGCCCGCTACCAGCTCCAGGTACGGGACATGGCCGGCCACGCGGCCATGACGGAGCTGCTGGAGCTGGGCGTCGTCCCGGTCACCGACGGCTCCGCCACCCTGCTGCCGCCACGCGACGGTGACTACCTGGACCTGGTCGCCGACGCGGGACTGCCCTTCCACTCCTGACGGCGCGTCGCCGTCCGTCACCCGTCCCCCCCCACACACACCCGCCTTCCACGCCCGCCTCCCAGACTCGCCCCCCACACCCGCACCGTTCACCAGACGAGAGTCCGCCGCCATGTACGAGCTGTCCCGGGTCCGCCTCTACTCCATCGGCCCCGCCGGTGCGCGCTACGCCGACACCGTGCTCGACCTGCGCGGAGTGGGCGCGCCCGTGCCTCACCCCGCCCCCGCCCAGGCGGAGTTCTTCGAGGAGGAGCCCGTCGGGCCGCCGCGCAGGCCCGCCCCCGCCGGCGTGCTCTTCCTGGAGAACGGCGGTGGCAAGTCCGTCCTGCTCAAGCTGATCTTCTCGGTGATGCTCCCGGGACACCGCAACACCCTTGGCGGCGCCAGCTCCGGCGTCCTGCGCAAGTTCCTCCTCGCCGACGACTGCGGTCACGTCGCCCTGGAGTGGCAGCACGTCCTCACCGGCGAACTCGTCGTGGTCGGCAAGGCCAGCGAGTGGCGCGGGCGCCAAGTCTCCAACGACCCGCGGAAGTTCACCGAGGGCTGGTACTCCTTCCGGCCCGGCCCCGGGCTCAGCCTGGACTCCCTGCCGGTCGCCGAGGCCACCGCCGTCCGGCCGCTCGCCGAGGGCGCCTCGGGCGCGCGCGGCCGGCGCCGCACGATGAAGGGCTTCCGGGACGCGCTCACCGAGGCCGGCAAGTTCTACCCCCACCTCGACGTCCACTGGGAAGAGATCCACGACCGCTGGAACGAACACCTCGGGGATCTCGGCCTCGACCCCGAACTGTTCCGCTACCAGCGGGAGATGAACGCCGACGAAGGCGAGGCCGCCGGTCTCTTCGCCGTGAAGAAGGACTCCGACTTCACCGACCTCCTGCTGCGCGCCGTCACCGACACCCGTGACACGGACGGCCTCGCCGACCTGGTCGGCGGCTTCGGCAACAAGCTGGGCCGCCGCGCCGAGCTGACCGCGGAGCGCGACTTCACCGCGGGGTCGGTCGATCTGCTCGGCCGTATCGTCGAGACCACCGGGACGCGTGCGAGGGCCCGCGACATCCACACGGCCGCCGAGCGCCGGGCCCGTACGCTCGTACGGCGGATCGCCGCCCGCGCGGCCGAGGAGCGCGGCCGGGCCGCCGAACTGGCCCAGCGGGTCACCGCCGCCGCGCACACCGTGACCGGCGCCGAGCAGGCGCGCGGCCGCAGCGCGCTGATCGCCGCCGAACTAGCGTACCGGCACGCCTCCCTGGCCCTCGCCGTCGCCGAGAAACGCGCCGCCGCGCAGCGCCGTGAACTGACCGAGGCCCGTACGCTCCACTCCGCCTGGCAGGCGGCCGAGGCCGTCCTGCGGCACCGCGCCGCCGCCGACCGCGCGGCCCGCGTGGCCGTCGCGATCCGCGAGGCCGAGCGGGACGCGGCGCCCGCGCTGGCGGCGCGCGCCACGGCCGCGGGTGATCTCGTACGGGCGCTGCACGCCGCCGCCGAGGACGGCGAACGCCTCGCGAACGAGGAGGAGGAGCGTTCCGCCGTCCTCCAGGAGACGGGCGAGGCCGCCCACCGCGACGCGACCTCCGCCGCGACCGAGGCGCAGCGTGCCCGCAGCGAGATCGGCCATCTGCGGCAGCGGCTGGGCGAGGTGGAGCAGGAGACGACGGAGGCGGTACGGGCGGGCTGGCTCGACGACACCGCACCGGACGCGGACCCGGCGCGCGCGGCGCTCGCCGCGACGGACGCGGAGAAATCGGCGGTGGCGGCGTGGGACGGGGCGCGCGAGGCGGCCCGTGCGGCCGCGGAGCACGCGCGGGAGGCGGCGGCGGAGGAGTCCCGCGCCGAACTGACGGCGGCCCGCGCCGCCGACGCGGCCCTGGCCGCCGAGCACGCGTACGACGCGGAGCGCCGCGCGGCCGAGTCGCTCGCCCGGGACGAACGCCTCGCGGAACTGCTCAGCCTGCCTCCGACCCCCCACCCCGCGGTCCCGGCCCCCCGCACGGCCCAGCCCCCACCCCGCACCAGCCCCGCCACCCACGAACGCTCGTCCCGCCCCACCAGGGTCACCGCGAAGCTCCCCACCCCACCGAGGGAGACGACGCGGTCCGAGGCCGACACTTCCCCGACCCCCGACGAAGCCCGGGACGTTTCGCCGGACACGGCGTCGGCCGAGGCCGGCCGGCCGGGCACCGGAGCGCGCGGGGCCACCGGCGCTGGCGCGCCGGGCCTGACCGCAGACGGGCGCCCCCGCCCGACCGAACCCCCCGGCGAAGCCGGTCCCGCGGGCCAGAACCATGCTTCGGCGACGCCCGGCGGAGGCGGCCGGCCGGGTACGACGACGAACGAGCACGACGGCTCGGGCGAGGCCGGCCCACCGGCTCAGGCCCACGCTTCGACGACGCCCGGCGAAGCCCGAAACGGCACGTCGGCCACGGCGTCGGCTGCGGACGCCGGGACGGCCGACCGCCCGTCCGCCACCATCGGCGAAGCCGCTCCGAAAGGGCAGGGCGGTTCTGCGCCCGGCGGCGCCGGAATCGGGGCCCACGGCCGCAGTTCGCTGGTGCCCGGTGCGGGCGCGGGTGGTTCCGGTGAGGACGGGAGCGTGTCGGAGCCCGCTGGGGCGGCGTCGGGCGGAGGGCGGGTTCTCGGCAGGGGTGGTGAGCCGGGTGGCGTCGCCCCCGGGGCGTACGACGCCGTAGGCGCGGCCGGTACGGAGTCCGGCGGCCCGCGTCGTCAGGCTCACGACGACCTCGTGGGCGCCGACGCGGCAGACGGCACCGCCCCGGCCGGCGACGCCGACGACCACGGGGCCCCCGCCCGCCGCAGGCGTTCCGCCCCCCGCCGCGCCTCCGACGCGCCCCTCACCCCCGCCGAGTTGGACCGGTACGCCGACGAACTGCGTGAGCTGCTCGACCAGGGCATCGCCGCCGCAGAGCGGCAGCTGTTCGACCTCCGTACCGTCGCCGCCGACGACTCCCGGATCCTCGGCGCGCTCGGCGACGGCGGGTTGCTCCCGCCCGGGCCCGACGTCCTGGCCACCGTCGAGTACCTGGGCGAGCACGGCATCCCCGCCCTCCCCGGCTGGCGTTACCTCGCCCAGGCCGTCGACCCCGGCGACCACGCCGCCGTCCTCGCCGCCCGCCCCGAGCTGGTCGACGGCGTCGTGATCACCGACCCCGCCTCGCACGCCCGCGCCCGCGACGCCCTCGCCGGGGCCGCCCTGCTGCCCCGCTCCGCCGTCGCCGTCGGGACGGCCGCCGCGCTGCTCGCGCCCGTCCCCGGCCCCGGCGCGCCGGGACTGGACGACGGCGGGGTGTTCCTCGTACCGCCGAACCCGGCCATGCACGACGAACACGCCGCCGACGAGGAGCGCCAGGCCCTCCGCGCCCGCGCCACCGTCCGCGACGAGGACATCAAGCGGCTCGCCGCCCGCCTGGCCGGCGACCGTTCGCTGGCCGCCCGCCTCGGCTCCTGGCGCGCCGACTGCCCGCCCGGCATGCTCACCGAACTCGCCGAGGCGGCCGAGACCGCCAGGCGGACCGCCGTGACGGCCGAGGCCGCGCTCGCGGAAGCCCGTACGGTACGGGCCGAGGCGGACGAGGCCGCCGCCGACACCGCCCGCGTCCGCGAGGAACGGCAGGAGACCGCCCAGCGCGCCCGCCGCGTCGCCGACGCCCTCGCCGGCCTCGCCTTCCGCCTCCGCGAACGCGCCGCCTGGCAGGCGAAGCTCCGCGAACTGGCCGACGACGCCGCCGAGTCCGAGGCCAGGGCCGCCGCCTGCCTGGAGCGGGCCCGCGCCTCGGACGAGGACCGCAGAACCGCCCAGCGCGCCGCCGACGACGCCCGCCGCACCGCCCGCGCCCTGCGCGCCGAACGCGCCGAGATCGCCGGCGCGCCCGAGACCCTCCCGGAGCCCGCCCCCGACGCCCCCCGCATCGCCCTGCCCGCCCTGCGCGAGGCCTACCGCGCCGCCTCCCAGCTGTACGAGAAGGTCGGCGTCGGCGCCGACCTCCGCGCCGAACAGTCCCGCGCCGAGAGCGACGAGAGCGCCGCCGTCACGGAGCTGGACCGGCTCAGCAACAAGGTCCGCACCCGCGCCGCCCACCTCCTCGAATCCACCGACGGCGCCGACGGCCCGTCCCGCCAGGCCGCCGCCGCCCGCGCCGAATCCCTCGTCCAGATGCTGGAGACCCGCGCCACCACCGCCAGCGAGCAACTGGGCCGCCTGCGCGGCGAGGCCGAACGCCTCGCCCCCGCCGACGGAGAGGGCGACGGCGGCGCGCACACCGAACTGCCCGACGACCTCGTCCCCGCCGACGTCGAGCAGGCGCAGAGCATGCTCCGTACGGCCACCACAGAACGGGCCCTGCGCACCGACGCGTTGGACACCGCCCGCGCAGCCCACGCCGAACTGCTCCACTCCCACCGCGCCGCCGAGGACGCGGCGGGCGGCTTCGACGAGACGAGCGCCCTCCTGCGCGACCTGCTGCGCGGCGCCGCCGCCGACGACCCCGCCGCCGACGAGACCACCGAGCCCCCGGAGCCGTATCCCGGCAGCCTGGAGGAGGCCAGACAGGCCGCCGCCGAGGCCCGCCGGTCCCTGCGCGGCTGTGCCCAGGACCTCTCCACGGCGGACGCCGCCCTGCGGGGGACCTGCGACGTGCTCGTACGGCACGCCAACTCCACCCGCTACGAACAGGTCAGGACCCCGGCCCGCCAGCAGATCCGGGAACTGCCCGCGTCCGCCCTGCCGGAACACGCCGAGCGCTGGGCGGCGGCCTTCGCCCCCCGGCTCCGCGTCCTGACGGACGAGCTGGCCCAGCTGGAGCGCAACCGCGAGTCCATCGTGGACCGGCTGCGCGGCCTGGTCGAGTCCGCCCTGACCACGCTCCGGTCCGCCCAGCGGCTCTCCCGGCTGCCGGAGGGCCTGGGGGAGTGGTCCGGGCAGGAGTTCCTGCGGATCCGCTTCGAGGAGCCGGACCGTACGACCCTCACCGAGCGGCTCGGCGAGGTCGTGGACGAGGCGACCCGCGCCGCCCTCAAGAAGAACTCCGACCTCCGCAGGGACGGCATGTCCCTCCTCCTGCGCGGCGTCCAGGCGGCGCTCCAGCCCAAGGGCATCGCCGTCGAGATCCTCAAGCCGGACGCCGTGCTGCGCGCCGAGCGTGTCCCCGTCGGGCAGATGGGCGACGTCTTCTCCGGCGGCCAGCTGCTCACCGCCGCGATCGCCCTCTACTGCACGATGGCGGCGCTCCGCAGCAACGACCGGGGCCGAGACAAGCACCGCCACGCGGGCACGCTGTTCCTCGACAATCCGATCGGCCGCGCCAACGCCACGTACCTGCTGGAGCTCCAGCGCGCGGTGTCGGACGCCCTCGGCGTGCAACTCCTCTACACCACGGGCCTCTTCGACACGACGGCGCTCGCCGAGTTCCCCCTGGTCATCCGGTTGCGCAACGACGCGGACCTGCGCGCCGGGCTGAAGTACATCAGCGTGGAGGAACACCTGCGCCCCGGTCTGCCCAAGCAGGACCCGGACGGCGAGGTCGTCCACGGCGAGATCACCGCGACCCGTATGTTCAAACGGAGCCAGGACGCCGTCGCCCCCGAGGGCCAGGCCGCAGCCACCCCCGAAGGAGACGCGGCCACCCCCGAAGGAGCGGCCACCCCCTAAGGCGTGTCCGGCGAGATCAGGCCCCAGGCCCTCACGCCCGGCTCAGCCGACCGCTGCCGGCGTGCTCGCGCCCCCGCTCGCCCGCCAGGCCGTGGCTCCGCTCCGGAGCCCGGCCGTCGCGGGGCCTCTCTATGCGTCCCCCGGCGCGCTCCGCGTCCCGCGCCGAACTCCGCGCGGTCCGGCGCGCCCTGCGCCGCTCCCGGCGCAACTGGCGGGCCGTGCTGCTCGGTACGGACACCACGCCGTTGCGCTGGTTCCACACCTGCCGTGTCACCCAGACGTCCAGCACCGACCAGGTCGCCACCACCGTCGACGCGACACTGCTGATCACCATCGGGAACGCCAGCCACGAGGCGCTGAGCGTGCCGAGAAACGCAATCATGGCCTGAATCAGCGTCACCGCCGCGATGATCACCGCGCGGACCGCCGCCCTCCTGACCGGATCCGGCATGCGGTACCTGAGCGCGGGCTCCTCCACCCAGAGCTGCCGCGAACCTCCCGGGAAACCCTGCGAGACCCCCGAGAAGTCGTCCGCCGGCGCCGCACCACGCCGCTGATCCGTATCCATGGACCCGTCACTCCCCACCACTGTCCGACCACCACTCCGGCCCCCGAGGCCCCCGCATGTCCGGCCTCAAGGGTGACTGCCCGACTTCCGCCGCTTCACGCCCGCCCACGACGACATCCGCACGTACGGCACAAGGACACCCGCACGTACGGCACCAGGACATCCGTACCCACGACACCAGGACATCCCCGCCCCCACGGAGACCCCGCACACAGGACATCTCCGTACACAAGGACGACCGGCGGCGCGGGAACATTCCCGGGCGTGACCACGGCAGAACGATTCCGGCCAACTGGTTGAGAGTTCATACGTCGTCCGGCCCGCCGAATTTCGCCCCAGCAACGGACGGCAACTCGCCGAATACCGGGACAACTCATGATCAAGTCGTAGGGAGGCGGCCGAAAAACATACGGACGTGCCTTCGAGTTGTCGGTGTGACAGTAGTAGGCTCGCGCCGTTTGTTGACGGAAGTTCACCGGGAGACCCCCGCACCGGGCGGGGATCGAGCAGGGGGAGGCCATGCGCTTTCGCGGGAAGTCGATCCGCCGGAAGATCGTGGCGCTGCTGCTCGTGCCGCTCGTCTCGCTCACCGCCCTCTGGGCCCTGGCGACGACGCTCACCGGCAGCGACGCCAAGCGGCTCCTGGACGTCGGTTACGTCATAGGCAAGGTCGGCGGCCCCGTCGAGGACACGATCCGCGTCGTCCAGAACGAGCGCAGGCAGACGCTGATCTACCTGGCGGACCCCCGCGCCCCCGACGCCCGGGTCACCCTCCAGAAGAGCCGCACCGACACCGACAGGGTCGCCGCGCGCGTCAAGGCGAACGCGACCCCCGACGTCCGCTCCGACCTCGACTCCGTCACCGCCCAGCAACTGACCGCCGTCATCGGCGGACTGGACGACCTGGCGACCACACGCCGTTCGGTGGACAACAACAAGATCTCCCGCTCCGGGGCCCTGGACTTCTACAGCCGGATCGTCGACCCGGGCTTCACCTTCCTCGCGACCCTGCACGGTCTCCAGGAAGTGGACGCGGACAACTGGGGCCGCGCGCTGATCGGCATGTCCCTCGCCCGCGAAATGCTCTCCCGCGAGGACGCGCTGGTCACCTCCGCGCTGATGACCGGCAGCATCAACGCCCAGGAGATCCGCCGGGTCTCCGACCTCGTCGCCAACCGCACCCTGCTCTACCGCACCAACCTCTCCGACCTGCCCGCCCGGGACCGCGCGATCCTGGAGCAGTACTGGCGCACCCCCTCGACCCTCACGCTCGGCTCCACCGAGGACAGCCTGATCACCGCCGGCGCCGGCGCGAGCCCCGCCGTGATCGACGTGGCCGGCTGGCAGAAGCTGACCGGCCCCGTCCTCGACGACCTGCACCAGGAGAGCAACCGCGCCGACACCCTCTACGCGGCGCACATCGACCCCCTGCGCACCGGCACCTACTTCCGCGCAGGACTGGCCAGCGTGCTCGGCTTCCTGGCGCTGCTCGTCTCCGTGATCGTGTCGGTACGGGTCAGCCGCGACCTGATCCGCGACCTCTCCCAGCTCCGCAAGGAGGCCCACGAGGTCTCCGGCGTCCGCCTCCCCAGCGTCATGCGCCGCCTCGCCGCGGGCGAACAGGTCGACGTGGAGACCGAGGCGCCGCGCCTCGACTACGAGAAGGACGAGGTCGGCCAGGTCGGCCAGGCCCTCAACACGCTCCAGCGCGCCGCCGTCGAGGCCGCCGTCAAACAGGCCGACCTTCGGCGCGGGGTCTCCGAGGTGTTCGTCAACCTCGCCCGGCGCAACCAGGTCCTGCTCCACCGTCAGCTCACACTCCTGGACACCATGGAGCGCCGTACGGAGGACACCGAGGAACTGGCCGACCTCTTCCGGCTCGACCACCTCACCACCCGCATGCGCCGCCACGCCGAGGGCCTGGTGATCCTCTCCGGCGCGGCACCCTCCCGGCAGTGGCGCAAGCCCGTCCAGCTGATGGACGTGGTGCGCGCCGCCGTCGCCGAGGTCGAGGACTACGAGCGCATCGAGGTCCGCAGGCTCCCGCGCATCGGCGTCGGCGGCCCGGCGGTCGCCGACCTCACGCACCTCATCGCCGAACTGCTGGAGAACGCCACGGTGTTCTCGCCCCCGCACACCGCCGTCCAGGTGCACGGCGAGCGGGTCGCCAACGGCTTCACCCTGGAGATCCACGACCGCGGCCTCGGCATGGCCCCCGAGATGCTCCTCGACGCCAACCTGCGGCTCGCGGAGACACCGGAGTTCGAGCTGTCCGACACGGACCGCCTGGGCCTGTTCGTGGTCAGCCGGCTCGCCCAGCGGCAGAACGTCCGCGTCTCGCTCCAGCCTTCCCCGTACGGCGGGACCACCGCCGTCGTCTTCCTCCCGGTCGCGCTGCTCACCGACGCGCCGGAGACCGAGGGCGTGGGCTTCCGGCTCGACCGCAAGGGCACGGCCGAGCGCGGCCGGGGCCGCGCCGAGAGCGGGTCGACCGGCCGCCTCACCGCGCTGGCGCAGATGCCGGCCGGACTGGGCAGCGGCCCTTCCGTGCTCGACGGACCGGTCGAGCTCGAACCACCCGTGGGTCCGCTCGGCAGGGACACCCGGCCGATACGTGGCGGAGGTGACGGCATCGCCGGTCTCGAGGATCCGGACAGCGAACGCGGCGGGCTCTTCCGCGCCCGCGAGCACCTGCGCGATCTCGACCTCGACCTGGGTCTCGGCGGGCGGGACGCGGGCCGCGACACGGGCGAGTCCTGGCAGGCCCGCGAGGACGTACGGCTCTCGCACGACGAGGTACGGCCCGCGCGGGACGGCGTCCGCAGCGCACGCGACGAGGCCCGTGAGGCCCGCGACCGGCGTGACGGCCGCCCGCCCACCCCGGAGCCGCACGACCTCCACGAGCCGTACGAGCCCCGGTCCGGGCCGGCGTCCGGGGGATCCGACGATCCCCTCTCGCTGCCCCGCCGCAAGCCGCCGACCCTGGTGGCCGACCGCGGCCGACGGGTCGACGAGACCGGCCGTACCCGCGCCGAATCCGCTCGCGGAGCGGCCGAACCGCCGTCGGGCGGACCGCTGTCCGGAGTCCCCGCGCCGCTGAGGGGCCGCCCGGCGGCCGCCCGCGGAGACGCCAGGACCGACAGGACCACCGGCGCCGACAGGGCCGGCAGGGCCGACCCGACAGCCGAGGCCCCCGACCTGCTCGGCGGCCTGCCCCGCCGCGTACGGCAGGCCAGCCTCGCACCCCAGCTGAGGGACAGCGCCCCCGAGCGCGCCCCCGGACAGGCGCCCGCCGGCCGGCAGGACGGCGAGCGGGACGCGGACGAAGTACGCAACCGTATGGCCTCGCTCCAGCGAGGCTGGCAGCGTGGTCGCCGGCAGAACGACGCCGAAGAGACCACCGGCCCCGGTGAGACAGACAGAACCACATCGGAGGGGGACGGTCGATGACCGCACCGAACGCCGCAGCACGCAACTCCGCCGACCGGGACGGCGCCGGAGAGCTCAACTGGCTCCTCGACGAGCTCGTCGAACGCGTGGCCAGCATCCGCAAAGCACTCGTGCTCTCCGGTGACGGCCTCGCGACCGGCACGTCCAAGGACCTCACCCGGGAGGACGGCGAGCACCTCGCGGCCGTCGCCTCCGGCTTCCACAGCCTCGCCAAGGGCGTCGGCCGGCACTTCGACGCCGGCAGCGTCCGGCAGACCGTCGTGGAGCTGGACGAGGCGTTCCTCTTCGTCACCGCCGCGGGTGACGGCAGCTGTCTGGCCGTCCTGTCCGACGCCGACTCCGACGTGGGCCAGGTCGCCTACGAGATGACGCTGATGGTCAAGCGGGTCGGCGTCCACCTCGCCACGAGGCCGCGGTCCGGTCTGCCCGCCGGAGGGTGAGTGGGGGCCGACATGAGTGACGAAGATCAGGACGCGCAGCACTGGTTCGACGGCGAAGCCGGACCGGTGGTACGCCCGTACGCCATGACGCGCGGCCGTACCAGCACCGCGACCCGCCACCGGCTCGACCTGATCGCGATCGTCATTCCCGAGCCCAAGGCGGACGACCCCGGCCGGGACCAGATGCTCTCACCCGAGCATGTGGAGATCGTCGACCGCTGCAACGACAGCCCCCAGTCGATCGCCGAGCTCTCCGCGAGCCTGGACCTGCCGGTCGGGGTGGTACGGGTGCTGGTCGGCGACCTCGTCGAGGACGAGATCGTCCATGTCACCCGCCCCGTCCCGCCGGCCGAACTGCCCGACGTGAGCATCCTCCGCGATGTGATCGACGGCCTGAGGGCGCTCTGACGTACGTCAACCGACCACCTGGGACCCACGATGCATCCGAACCGCACCCACCCCTCCGGGGAAGAAGAGAGCCATGACCCTCGGGCGCACTAGCCACCGGCCCCGCCCGGTCGACCCGGTCACACTGAAGATCCTGGTCGCCGGCGGGTTCGGGGTCGGCAAGACCACGTTGGTGGGCGCCGTCAGCGAGATCAGGCCGCTCCGTACGGAGGAGCGGCTCAGCGAGGCCGGCCGCCCCGTCGACGACGTCGACGGGGTCGAGGAGAAGACGACCACCACGGTCGCCATGGACTTCGGCCGGATCACCCTCCGCGAGGACCTGGTCCTGTACGTGTTCGGCACCCCCGGCCAGGACCGGTTCTGGTTCCTCTGGGACGAGCTGGCCCAGGGCGCCCTCGGCGCGGTGGTCCTCGCCGACACCCGGCGCCTCGCCGACTCCTTCGCCGCCGTCGACTACTTCGAACGGCGCGGGATCCCCTTCACGGTCGCCGTCAACTGCTTCGAGGGCGCCGACCGCTTCCCCGGCGAGACCGTCCGCGCGGCGCTGGATCTCGACCCCGAGGTCCCGCTGGTGATGTGCGACGCGCGCGAGCGGGAATCCGTCAAGGAAGTCCTCGTGACGGTCGTGGAGCACGCGCTGAACCGCGCGCAGCGCCACCGCGAGCACGCCGTCACCTGACCCGGGCGGCCCGGCGGCCCCGGCGAGGCGGCCCGTACCCCCGACCACCGGGGTACGGGCCCGCCCGCGCGTCGTACGCTCGTCAGGACCCGGCCACCGACCGCCACGCCACGGGGAAGTCGAAGTAGGTGTCGGGGAAGACCTCCGGCCGGTGCGTGAAGTGCCACCACTCCTCGGGCAGGTTGGTGAACCCGACCTCCTCCAGCGTGCTCTTCAGCAGCTGCCGGTTGGCGCGCTGCACCCCCTGGATCCGCGGGTCGTCGGTGTGCGCGAGCGGGTCGAAGCAGTCGTAACCCGTGCCCATGTCCACCGAGTTGTCCGGGAAGCGCTCCGCGCGCGGGGCGTAGCACGGGACGAGCGTCTCGCCGGGCACGTACGGCCGGGTGGGCAGGGCGGGCAGTTTCACCAGCGTCAGATCCACCGTGCTCCCCCGGCTGTGCCCGGACTTCTCCGCGATGTAACCGTCCTCGAACAGCCGCGACTTGTCGACGCGCGGATAGAACTCCGCCTTCATCGCCTCGTCCTGGAGATCCTTCGCCCACCGGACGAAGTGGTCGACGGCCCGCTGCGGCCGGTAACAGTCGTACATCTTCAGGGAGTAGCCCTGGCGCAGCAGCTTCCGCTGCGCCAGGCGCAGCGCCTCGGCGGCCGGCCGGGTCACCAGACAGACCGGCTGCCGGTACCCGTCCACCGGCACCCCCATGAAGTCGTGGGGCGTGGTGTACCGCATCTCCTGGATGATCGTCGGCGCGACCGACCGCAGCGCCACGAACTCCTCCGGAGCCCGCGGCCCGGTGACGGCGCCCGCCGCCGGCGCGGGAAGGGCGGGAAGGACGAGCAGAGCGACGGCGGAGGCGGTCAGCACCCGCAGGAGTGACACAAGAGGGCTCATGAGCCCTTTCGTCTATCAGGTTCCCGGGGACGGCGGAAGGGTGATCGGATACAGTCCGCGCGTGTCCGAGCCCGAGAAGAAGCCTCCGATGAACGCGTACTGCGGCAGCTGCGGCGCGCCGTACCCGCCCGGCGCCGGCTGGCCCCGTACGTGCGCGGTCTGCGGCGTCACCGCCTACCGCAACCCGCTGCCCGTCGCCGTCGCGCTGCTCCCCGTGACGGACGCGAAGGGGCGCGCGCTGGTGGTCATCACCCGCACGATCGAACCCATGCGCGGGGGAGTCGCCCTGCCCGGCGGCTTCATCGACCACCGCGAGGCCTGGCAGCACGCCCTCGTACGGGAGTTGGGGGAGGAGACGGGCATCGGGGCGGCCGAGGAGGACGTACGGCTGGCCGACACGCTCAGCTCCCCGGACGGGCACCTCCTCGTCTTCGGCCTGCTCCCCGAGCGGCCCGCCGCCCAACTCCCGCCGTCCGCCGCCACGGACGAGACGACGGGCTGGCATCTGCTGCGCGCCCCCGCAGAGTTGGCGTTCCCGCTGCACACCGAGGCGGTACGGTCCTGGTTCGCCGGCCGGTACGACACGGGGCCACGCCGCTGACCCGCGCGCGGCGGGGGCGGCCCGGCCCACCACCGGACCGCCCCCGCATCACCCCCCGGACGCCACGCCCCGTACCCGTACGGTCCGCTCCGGCTCCACGGTCCCCCCGTCCGTCACCCGCTCCACCCGGACCCGGCCGTCCACCACCCGCGAGGTGTACCGCTCCACCTCCGCCGTACCCCAGCCGTCGCCCGGATCCCCGATCACCAGCCCGCCCCCCGTCCGCCCGGGCGCCGGCGCCCACGCCTCCAGCTCCACCGCCCCGTCCGCGCCGCGCACCGGTATCACCGCACCCGCCCGCGCCAGCACCGGGACCCGCGACAGCGGCGCGTCGACCACCACCTGGCCCGGCCCCTCGTACGCCTTCCCGGTCGCCGTGTCGTACCACCGCCCCCGGGGCAGCCGCACCGCCCGCCGGTCCGCCCCGCGCGCCAGCACCGGCGCCACCAGCAGACCGTCACCCAGCATGAACGCGTCCTCGCAGTCCCGCAGCGCCCGGTCCTCCGGCGCCCCCCACCACACCGGCCGCACGTACGGCGCCCCCGTCAGCCGCGCGAGCTGCGCCAGCGTCATGAAGTACGGGCGCAGCCGCTCCCGTTCGGCCAGCGCGGCCCGCGCGTGTTCCAGCACCTCCGCGCCGAACTCCCACGGCTCCCTGCGCCCCGCGTCGATCGCCGCGTGCGTACGGAACAACGGCAGGTACGCCCCCAGCTGGAACCACCGCAGATACAGCTCCGGCGTCGGACTCCCGTCAAAACCGCCGACGTCGGGCCCCGAGTACGGCACCCCGCACAGCCCCAGTCCCAACACCAGCGCCAGCGAGGCCCGCAGCCCCGGCCACCCCGTCGCCACATCGCCCGACCAGGTGCCGCCGTACCGCTGCATCCCCGCCCACCCCGAGCGCGAGAACAGGAACGGCCGCTCGTCCGGGCGCAGCTTCCGCAGCCCCTCGAAACCGGCCCGGGACATCTCCAGGCCGTAGACGTTGTGCGCCTCCCGGTGGTCACCGCCCCGGCCCTCCAGCCGGTGCCTGGCCGAGCGCGGCAGCGTCGTGTCACCGAACGGCGCGAAGGACACCGGCTCGTTCATGTCGTGCCACACCCCGGAGAACCCCTGCGCCAGCCGCTCCGCGTACAGGCCGCCCCACCACTCCCGTACCCCCGGATCCGTGAAGTCCGGATACACGCACTCACCCGGCCAGACCACCCCCCGGACCTCGGCGCCCCGCGCGTCCCGTACGAACACGTCCGCCGCGCGCCCGCTCTCGTACACCGCGTTCCCGTCCGCCGCCTTCACCGCCGGGTCCACGATCGACACCAGCCGCACCCCGTCCGCCCGCAACTCCCCGGCCAGCCCCGGCAGATCGGGGAAACGCTCCCGGTCCACCGTGAACACCTGATGCGCGTCGTAGTGATCGATGTCGAGATGCACCGCCGACAGCGGAAGACCACGCTCCCGGTACCCGGCGACGATCCGCCGCACCTCCTCCTCACTGCCGAACCCCCACCGCGCGTGCTGCGGACCCAGCGCCCAGGCCGGCGGCGGTACGGGCGCCCCGGTCAGCGCCGTCCAGCCGTGCAGGACCCGCGCCGGCGTGCCGATCACCACCCAGCACCGCAGCGGCCCGCCGTCCATCCGCAGCTCGCTCGTCCCGGGCCGGTCGTGCCCCGAACCCGCGCCCTCCTCGCCCTCCCGCAGGGTCACCCGCCCGTCCCACGAGTTGTCCACGAACGCCAGATGCGTCCCCGCGTCCGCGACCACCAGCTGCACCGGCATCGTCACGTACAGCGGATCGTCCTCGGGACCGAAGCGGCCGCCGGGATCCGTGTTCCACAGCCGGTACGTCCCGTCCGCCAGCCGCGGCCCCCGCGCCCGCCCGCCCAGCCCGAAGAACCGCGCGTCCGCCGCCACCTCCGTCCGCTGCACCCACCGCGCCACACCCCCCGCGACCGGCTCCCACCAGCGCGGCGGCAGCTCACGGCGCAGCACCACCCCGCCCGGCGTACGGATCTCGATCCCGCCGTGCCGCGACACCGTCACCATGACGCGCTCCGACACCACCCGCCAGCCGCCGTCCGTGTTCGGCTCCAGCACCGCCCGGGGATCGGGATCCGGCGGCGAACCCGCCAGCGCGTACGACGGCAGCGGCTCCGCGCCGTCCCATCCCCAGAACACCGCACCGCCCACCGTCACGCACACCCGCAGCTCCGCCCGCGCGAACCGCACCACACCCCCGCCGGGCTCGGGCCGCGCCCCCGCCGCCTGCCCCGGCACCCTGGCCCGCTCGGCGCCGCGCACCGGCAGCGCCCTCGCGTCCGTACGGCGCTGCCGCCAGGCCGACCGCACGGAGCGGAGCCCCTGTACCGACCCGACCACTTTCATCGAACGCACCAGTTCACGACCGTCCATGCTGCTCAGCCTGCCACTCGTCCGACACCGGAAGGCGTTCGTTCAACTTCCGTTCACCCGGGGTGGGGGCACCCGTCCGCCCCCGTGGACGGGGGGGAGACCGACATCTGGTGCGAAAGACGATCACATGGCATCGTCCCTGTCAGCCGCGTCAAGACCGGGAGCCGCACATGACCACAGCCGCCAGCCCCGTACCGCTCTGGCAGCCCGATCCCGCACGGATCGCCGCCGCCGCGGTCACCCGCTTCCAGACGTGGGCGGCCGAACGGTACGGAGCCCCGGCCGAGGGCGGCTACGCGGCGCTGCACCGCTGGTCCGTGGAGGAACTGGACACGTTCTGGACCGCGCTCGCCGACTGGTTCGACGTACGCTTCAGCACCCCGTACGAACGGGTCCTCGGCGCCGACACCATGCCGGGCGCCCAGTGGTTCCCCGGCGCCACCCTCAACTACGCGGAACACGCGCTGCGCACCGCCCTGGACCCGGGCCGCGCCGACACCCCCGCGCTCGTGTACGTGGACGAGACCCAGGAACAGCGCTCCGTCTCCTGGTCCGAACTGCGCGACCAGGTGGGGGCGCTCGCCGCCGCGCTGCGCGACCTCGGCGTACGCCCCGGGGACCGCGTCAGCGGCTACCTCCCCAACATCCCGCAGGCCGTCACCGCCCTGCTCGCCACCGCCGCCGTCGGCGCCGTCTGGACCTCCTGCGCCCCCGACTTCGGCGCCCGGGGCGTCCTCGACCGCTTCCAGCAGGTCGAACCGGTCGTCCTGTTCGCCGTGGACGGCTACCGCTACGGCGGCAAGGAACACGACCGTACGGAGACCGTCGCCGAACTCCGCCGCGAACTGCCCACCGTCCGGGCCGTCGTCCACGTCCCGCTGCTCGGCACCCCGGCCCCCGAGGGCACGCTCGAATGGTCCGCCCTCGTCGAACGGACCCCCGACACCGGCGACACCGCGACGGCGGTCTTCGAACAGGTCCCCTTCGACCACCCCCTGTGGGTCCTCTACTCGTCCGGCACCACCGGCCTCCCCAAAGCCATCGTCCAGTCCCAGGGAGGCATCCTGCTCGAACACCTCAAGCAGATCGGCCTCCACTGCGACCTCGGCACCGAGGACCGCTTCTTCTGGTACACCTCCACCGGCTGGATGATGTGGAACTTCCTGGTCGGCGGCCTGCTGACCGGCACCACGATCGTCCTGTACGACGGCAGCCCCGGCTTCCCCGCCGTCGACGCCCAGTGGCGCGTCGCCGACCGGACCGGAGCCACCTTCTTCGGCACCTCCGCCGCGTACGTCATGGCCTGCCGCAAGGCGGACGTCCACGCCGCCCGTGACCACGACCTCTCCCGCGTACGCTGCGTCGCCACCACCGGATCACCCCTGCCGCCCGACGGCTTCCGCTGGCTGGCCGACGAGGCCGGCGACGACCTGTGGATCGCCTCCGTCAGCGGCGGCACCGACATCTGCAGCTGCTTCGCCGGAGCCGTACCGACCCTGCCCGTCCACCTCGGCGAACTCCAGGCGGCCTGCCTCGGCACGGACCTCCAGGCCTGGGACCCCGAGGGCCGGCCCGTGATCGAGGAGGTCGGCGAACTGGTCGTCACCCGGCCGATGCCGTCCATGCCGGTCCGCTTCTGGAACGACCCCGACGGCAGCCGCTACCACGACAGTTACTTCGACACGTACCCCGGCGTCTGGCGCCACGGCGACTGGATCACGCTCACCGACCACGGCTCGGTCGTCATCCACGGCCGCTCCGACTCCACCCTCAACCGTCAGGGCGTCCGGATGGGCTCCGCCGACATCTACGAAGTGGTCGAACGGCTGCCCGAGATCCGCGAATCCCTGGTCATCGGCGTCGAGGAACCGGACGGCGGCTACTGGATGCCCCTCTTCGTCCACCTCGCGGAAGGACAGCGGCTGGACGACGACCTGCGGGCGCGCATCGCGTCGACCCTCCGCCGGGAGCTCTCACCCCGCCACGTCCCGGACGAGATCATCGAGGTCCCCGGCGTCCCGCACACCCTCACCGGCAAGCGCATCGAGGTTCCCGTCAAACGCCTCCTCCAGGGCGCGAGCCTCGACAAGGCCGTCAACGCCGGATCCGTCGACCACATCGAACTCCTCCACTTCTACGCGGACCTGGCCCGCGCACGCCGCTGACGGCCCGGCCGCCGGACACCCGCCGCCGGCCCCGCTGTCAGACCCCTCGATTACTCTGAGTGAGCAATGATCGACAGCGCTCAGGGGGAGTCATGGCGCACACCGGCCACACCAGGCAGACCGAGACCGACCGCACCCGGCGCCGCCGGCTGCGGCGCGAAGTCCCCAGCACCGTCGGCCTGCTCGCCGACGAGCAGGACTTCACCGCGATGCGGCGGTACGACACCTTCACCTTCGACGACCACGCGACCTACCTGCGGCAGATCGAGGCCCTGCTGAGATCCCTCACCGCCCAGGGCGTCCACACCACGGTCGCCCTCTTCGACCCCGACGAATACGCGGAGTTCTGCGCGGCCGGCGGCCACGACCCCGACAGCACCGCCAGCCGCAGCCGCTTCACCGCCACCATCCCCGCGACCGGCGCCGCCGTCGCCTACACCGGCCAGCCCCTCGACACCCTGGTCCCGCTCCTCATCAACACCGCGGTCCGCAAGGCCACCTGGGAGTACGTCACCGCGCTGCTCGCCGACCTCGGGGACTGCGCCGATTGCGGCCAGGACATCGGACGAGCCGCCTTCGACCAGGCGTCGCGCCTCCTGTTCGCCCTCCTCGAAGCGGCGGGACCCGGCACCCACCACCTGGTGTGCAGCATCCCCGCCGCCGACGAACAACTCCTCGCCGCCCTCCAGGCCGACCACACCGGCGACACCTCCGCCGCCGTCGACCCCGAGGAAGGAGCCGAGTTCGTCTCGGTGCTCGCCGCGGGCATCGCGCTGGAACGGCCCGGGGGAGTGGTGCTCCGTACGACCACACCCGGCACCCCCGACCGCCTCCACGGCTGGCGCCTCCTGCACGGACACCTCGTCCCGCTCACCGAGGCCGAGGTCTTCAGCGCCTACTGCACGGACGCGGACACCGGAGAACCACTCTCCCCGGAATCCGGCGTCGAATACCGCGCGGGACACGACCTGGGCATCGACCCCACGGACACCCACCACTGAACGCCGAAGGGGGCTTCCCGCCGGACCACGGCGGAAAGCCCCCAGGAGCCCCCGTCCCTTTCACTCGCCGGACAGCACCGCCTGCGCCGCCGCCCTGGCACCCTCGGCGGAGTCCGCGGCCCGCGCGGCCGACGCGGCACGCTCGCACTGCGCGAGCGTGTGCTTCGCCAACGTCGCCCGCACATACGGAATCGACGCCGACCCCATCGACAACGACGTCACCCCGAGCCCCGTCAGCACACACGCCAGCAGCGGATCCGACGCCGCCTCCCCGCACACCCCGCAGCTCTTGCCCTCGGCCTTGGCGCCCTCGGCCGACAGCGCGACCAGATCCAGCAGCGCCGGCTGCCACGGGTCCTGCCACCGCGCCACCGCCCCGACCTGCCGGTCCGCGGCGAAGGTGTACTGCGCCAGGTCGTTCGTCCCCAGCGAAAGGAACTCGACCTCCTGAAGAATCGACCGCGCCCGCAGCGCCGCCGACGGAATCTCCACCATCGCGCCGAACTTGGCGTGCAGCCCCGCCGCACGACAGGCGTCCGCGAACGCCTTCGCGTCCGCGCGGTCCGCCACCATCGGCGCCATGACCTCCAGATACACCGGCAGACCCTCGACGGCCCTCGCCAGCGCCGTCAACTGCGTCCGCAGCACGTCCGGGTGATCCAGCAGACTCCGCAGCCCCCGCACCCCCAGCGCCGGATTCGGCTCATCGGCCGGCGTCAGGAACGCCAGGGGTTTGTCCGCCCCCGCGTCCAGCACCCGCACGACCACCCGGCCCTCGGGAAACGCCTCCAGGACCGACCGGTACGCCTCGACCTGCTTCTCCTCCGACGGCGCCCGCTCACTGTCGTCCAGGAACAGGAACTCGGTACGGAACAGCCCCACCCCCTCCGCCCCCGCCTCCACCGCGGCCTGGACGTCGGACAGCCCACCGATGTTCGCCAGCAGCGGCACCTTGTGCCCGTCCGAGGTGGCACCGGGCCCGGTGACCCCCGACAGCGCCGCCTTCCGCGCCGCCGCGGCCTCCTCCAGCTCCGCCTGCCGCTCGGCCGACGGCTCCACGTGGACCTCGCCCGTACTCCCGTCGACCGCGATCAGCGTCCCCTCGGCCAACTCGACGGCCCCCGGCAACGCCACCACGGCCGGCACCCCGAGCGCCCGCGCCAGAATCGCGCTGTGACTGGTCGGCCCGCCCTCCTCGGTCACAAAACCGAGCACCAGGCTCGGATCGAGCAACGCCGTGTCGGCGGGGGCGAGGTCACGGGCGATCAGCACGTACGGCTCGTCACTGTCCGGCACCCCCGGCATCGGCACGCCCAGCAGCCGGGCGACGATACGGTTCCGCACATCGTCCAGGTCCGCGACCCGCCCCGCCAGATACTCCCCGGCGTTGGCGAGCAGAGCGCGGTACGAGGCGAACGCGTCGTACACGCCACGCTCGGCGCTGCTCCCCACGGCGATACGCCGCTCCACGTCGGCCAGCAGATCGGGGTCCTGGGCCATCATCGCCTGCGCTTCGAGCACCGCCTGCGCCTCACCGCCGGCCAGGTTGCCTCGCGCGTTGAGATCGGCGGCGACGGCGTCCACGGCCTGGCGGGCGCGCGCCTGCTCCCGCTCGGCCTCCTCGGGACCGATCTGCTTGGCCGGCGGCTCCAGCACGGTGGTCCCCATGTGCCGGACCTCGCCGATCGCCACCCCGTGGCTGACCCCGACGCCTCGCAGCGTCGTCCCCATTACGCCGACTCCCAGCCGAAGAGCGTGTCGCCGGCCTTCAGGTCGCCGTCCTCCACGACGGCGGACAGGGCGTCGGCCGTGGCTTCGAGCGCCACGACCGGGCAGATCGGGGACTTCCCGGCCGCCGCGACGGCGCCGGGGTCCCAGCCAATGACGGCCTGGCCGCGCTGGACGGTGTCGCCCTTGTTGACATGCGGTTCAAAGCCCTCGCCGTTGAGCTGCACCGTGTCGATGCCGAGGTGCGTCAGCACACCGTGCCCGTCCTCGTCGACAACCACGAAGGCGTGCGGGTGGAGGGAGACCACCACACCGTCCACCGGTGAAACGGCCACGGACGGTTTGAGGAGGGGATCGATGGCCGTACCGGGACCGACCATCGCCCCGGCGAACACCGGGTCGGGGACAGCGGCGAGTCCGATGGCGCGTCCGGCGAGTGGGGCCGTCACGATGGTCATGGGGAGCCTCCCTGGGGGCGGAGATTCGTGAGCCGCCGTCACCGCCTGTGAGGGGACGACGTGCCGTTCAGAACTGTAAGTCATAAGAAGTGACGGTTCCGGGCGTGACCTGCCGTACGACTCGACCCGTCGGAGGCCACAAATCGATTTGCCTGGGCCGCGAGACGGCATGTACTGTCGTACTCCTGCCTGACACCGACACGACTTCGAGTCGGGGGTCGGCAGCACCTATCAAACCTTGATCCTTACCTCGGGTCCGCTTTTGCATGTCTGCGGATCGGTGGTCAGGAACACTGAAAAGGCCTGATAGAGTTTGAAACACGAAATGCCGAAGGGAAGCGCCCGGAGGGCCCCGGAGACGGGACCGAAGGAAGCGTCCGTTCCTTGAGAACTCAACAGCGTGCCAAAAGTCAACGCCAGATA
>NZ_JBIURL010000008.1:0-362000 GCF_044740805.1 Streptomyces sp. NPDC088261 | reverse complement strand
CCTGCCCGGCCCCCGGCAACAACCCGCACCCAGGCCACCGGCCCGCAGCGGGCACCACCAAGCCCGTCCGGCGATTGAGGACATCAGTAAGCCGCACCCGCCCACCGGGCAGACGCCACAAACAGAGCCCGTCCGGCGATTGAGGACAAGTAGGAAGCCGCGCCCCCCGCCGGGGCGCAGACGCCCGTCCGGCGTGAGGGCAGAGGGAGCGCGACGAACGTCGCGGAGCGATCCGCCGAGAGGGTGCCGTCACGGGCACCCCGTGCGTGCCGTGGCAATAAGGACGGATTGCCTGATTAAGTTGTGAACGTGTCGGAACGCAGATGGATGTCCGCCCAGGAACCCGATGAATCCGAACCGAGCGACGCCGAGGCGGGCGCGTGGCCCGTCTGGGAGGTCCAGGGCTACGGCACCGTCACCACGGCCGGCGACCCCCTGGTGGGCCCGGCGCGGCGGGAGATCCGGCCACCGTGGGTGGACATCCGGCTGACCTTCGCCGACGGCGCCCGCATCGACGTGCTGGCCGTGGTCCACGAGGGGCGCATCGCCATCGAGGACGCCCAGGCCGACCCCCCGCTGCCGCTGGACGGCTTCGCGGCCCTCGCGGGTGTGATCGAGGCGCCGTTGCAGGACGCGTGCAAGGTGGTGGCGGGGCAGGACGGCCCCCCGGCGCCAGGGCCTTCGCCGGCACCCGAGCCCGCGCCCACGTTCTCACCGACGCCCGCGCCCTCGCCGACACCGACGCCCGCGCCCTCACCGACGCCCACGTTCTCGCCTTCGCCACCACCCGAGCCCGCGCTGGCGCCCGCGCCCACGCCGACGTTCTCGCCGACACCGACACCGACGCCCGCACCCGCACCCGCGCCCGAACCCGAGCCCGCGCTGGCGCCCGCGCCGACACCGACGCCCGCGCCGACACCCATGCCCGGCCCCGAACCACCCGTACTCGACCTACCTGACCCGCTACCCGACCCGCCGGCCCCCGCAGCCGCGCGCGAACCGGAACCCGGGCCCGGGGAAGCCGGCTCCGGGGCGGGCCCCCAGGTCGGCGGACGCCACCGTGCCGGCCCCGCTCGCGGCGGCCCCGGCCACCGCACAGTCGCCGGCATCTACCGCGCGGCCCAGCGCGACGGCCTGGACCCGGTGCTCGCCGTCATGTCCGCCACCGGATTCAGCCGCCGCAAGTCGCTCAGGCTGATCGCGGGCGCCCGCGACGAGGGACACCTGTCACCCCGTCACCACCGCCGCTGACCGGCAGGATCGCGCCAGGACAACGGCGGGGTCACCGCAGGGCCACGCCAGGACCACCGCAAGGCCAGGGCGGGGCCACGACAGAAGCCGCGCAGGGCAACGCCAGGCCCACCGCAGGGCCACGTCAGAACCACGCCAAGGTCACCGAAGGGCCACGCCCACCGCAGGACCGCGGCGAGGACACGTCAGGACCACGGCGAGGTCACCGCGAGGCCACGCCAGGACCACCGCAGGGCCAGGGCGCAGCCCCAACAGAACCCCCGGCAGGATGCCGCCGCACCACCGCCGAACCCCGGCGGCCCGCCGCCGAACCCCCCGCCCCATCAAAGCGCCCGCATCCGCGCCATCTCCGACGTCTGCTGCGCGATCACATCCCCGGCCATCTCCTCGACCAGCACGTTGTTGCCCGACGACAACGCCTCCGTCGCCATCGTGATCGCGCCCTGGTGGTGCGTGATCATCAGCGTCAGGAAGAGCTCGTCGAACGCCTTGCCCTTCGACGCGCGCAGCTGGTCCAGCTGCGCCTCCGTCGCCATGCCCGGCATCGCGCCATGGTCATGTCCTGACGTCTTCTTTGCCCCACCGTTGATTTCCAGCCACCCGGCCATGACGTCGATCTCGGGCTTCTGGGCCGAGGCGATGCGTTCCGCCAGCCGCTTCACGGAGGTCGAAGCTGCTCGCTTCGGGACAAGTTCGGTCATCTTCAGTGCCTGCGTGTGATGCACGATCATCATCTGCGCGTAGGTGAAATCAGCCGAGTTGGGGCTGTCGTCCGGTGCGGCCTTGAGCGCTTCGTCGGGGGACAGGGTCTTCGCCGGTTCACCCGGCCTCCCCGGTGCCACCACCCCAAGTCCCTTGTCCCCTTTGCTCTTTGACGCGCCGGAAGCGTCGTCGTCGCCCGAGTCGCAGGCTCCCAGGGCGAGTACGGCGACGACGACGGCCGTCGCGACGGCGGCCACGCGGGAACGCGGGTTCCTGCGGCGGATCAACACAGCTACCTCCTGCGGCACATGATCTCGAAGAGACGAAGAAGAGACTAGAAGAGACTCCGTACTAACACGCTTCCGCAACCAAGTGATCAAAAACTTTCATTACGTCTCTGTTGCCATCTGTTGAGATGTACATGAGAGGGACGATACTGCCGTCGTCTGTATGCCGTTCAACTCTGAACGGATGAAAGGGAGGACGCAGTGACCTCGTTGCACACCACCCGCGTGCGGCGGAGACGTCTGGGCGTGGCGGCAGCCGCGGCCGGGCTTTTCGCCACCCTGCTCGTAGCAGGACCCGCGGTCGCCACACCCGACCCGGGTGACGCATCCGCTCCGGCGAAGATCTCGGCCGCCGCCGTCGCCGACGCGACGGCCGCGATCAAGAGCGGTGAGATACCCGGCGTGGACGAGATCGTCCACAGCCGCAACATCGAGCACCTGAGCAACACCCCCAAGGACGCGCTCGCCGGGACCAACTCGGACCTCGCGTTCCAGGGCAAGTACGCCTTCGCGGGCAACTACGACGGCTTCCGGATCTTCGACATCAGCAATCCGAAGGCCCCCAAGACCGTCGCGCAGGTCCTCTGCCCCGGTTCCCAGAACGACATCACCGTCTCCGGGGACCTCCTCTTCCTGTCGACCGACTCCTCACGCAGTGACAACTCCTGCTCCAGCGTGACGCAGCCGGCCTCGGAGAAGTCCTCCTGGGAGGGCATGAAGATCTTCGACATCAGCGACAAGCGGAACCCGCAGTACGTCGCCGCCGTCGAGACGGCGTGCGGCTCGCACACCCACACGCTGGTGCCCGAGCGCAAGGACGTGTACATCTACGTCTCCTCGTACTCGCCCAGCGCCAGCTTCCCGGACTGCCAGCCGCCGCACGACGGCATCACCGTCATCAAGGTGCCGCGCAAGGCCCCCGAGAAGTCGTCGATCGTGAACTTCCCGCTGCTCTTCCCGGACGGCGGCAACCCGGGCGGCACCACCAACCCGGGCGTCTCCACGACCTCCGGCTGCCACGACATCACCGTGCTGCCCTCGAAGGACCTGGCCGCCGGCGCCTGCATGGGTGACGGCATCCTCCTCGACATCAAGAACCCGGCGCGGCCGAAGGTCATCGACCGCGTCCAGGACAACGTCAACTTCGCGTTCTGGCACTCGGCCACCTTCAACCAGGACGCCGACAAGGTCGTCTTCACCGACGAGCTGGGCGGCGGCGGCGCCGCCACCTGCAACGAGGCGATCGGCCCGAACAAGGGCGCCGACGGCATCTACGACATCGTGGGCCGCGGCGACCACCGCAAGCTGGTCTTCCGCAGCTACTACAAGATCCCCCGTTACCAGGGCAGCACCGAGAACTGCGTCGCCCACAACGGCTCGATCATCCCGGTCAAGGGCCGCGACATCATGGTCCAGGCGTGGTACCAGGGCGGCATCTCCGTCTGGGACTTCACCAACTCGTCGCGTCCCACGGAGATCGGCTACTTCGAGCGCGGTCCCCTCTCCGCCACCACCAACGCGACCGGCGGTTCCTGGTCCGCGTACTACTACAACGGCTACATCTACTCCAACGACATCGCCAAGGGCTTCGACGTACTGAAGCTCGACGACCGCAGGACGGACCCGGCGAAGCGCGTGCGCGTCGACGAGCTCAACGTCCAGACGCAGCCCGACTACTTCGACGGCCACGGCCACGACCACGACCGCCACGACGACTGAGGTCGCCGCGGGGTGATGCCCCATCCGTTCCGCCGGGCGGTCAGCCGTCCGGCGGAACGCCGAGCTCCCACGCCAGTCCGTACCGCGTGAACAGCTCGCCGCGCAGCCGCCGCCGGGGCATCGGAGCCCCCGGTATCAGGACGGCGAAGACCGCGCCCATCAGCAGGGCGCGCAACAGCGGGTAGTCGCTGTCCACGTCCGGTGAGCCGTACCGCACCACCGTCTCGCGCAGCAGATGCGCGAGACGCTGCTGTTCCGGGCACTGTACGAAGCCCTCGGCCTGGAGGATTCCGGCCATGTGGGCCCGCATCAGGACAGGGCTGTCGACGGCCAGGCCGAGGATCGCGTCGATCGCGCGCGCCAGCAGCTCCGGGCCGTCGTCCGTACGCGGCTCGCGCTCCAGCCCCGCCTCCAGCGTGCGGTGCATCAGCCGGTGGACCGCGGACTGGAAGAGCTGGCGCTTGCTGGGGAAGTAGTACGACACCAGGCCCCGCGCGGTTCCGGCCCGGTCGGCGATGTCGGCCAGCTTCGTGGCCTCGTAACCGTGCTCGGCGACCAACTCCACGGTGGCTTGCAGCAGTCGATCCCGGGATCGCCGACGCAGCTCTTCATTGACCGACGCGCTCCGCGGGGACATGCTGGACTCCTGCGTTGACTGGCTTTCAACCAGTATACTCAGAGCGTCCTGCCGCAGGCCTCTCCGTGCCTGCTCAGCGGGGCTGCCGCCTGCCTTGGGCGACGCGGGGGATCGCCCGAGGCAGACGGCTTTTCCGTACGTACGGCCCGGTCCGGCGCGGAGCGTTCGTACCGTACGGTCCCGCTCGGCGCGGCGTGTTCGTACCGTACGGCCCCGCCCGGCGCCCCCTACACGAGCGGCCCGCAGCCCGCCAGCGCGATCACCGGCCGCAGACCCGAGGGCCGTTCCTCGACCGGCAGATGGTCCACGAAGTGCACCGCGCACCCCAGCCGCGCCGCCCCGCCGTCCGCCGCGCGGTCGTCGCCGACCATCAGGACGTCGTGCGGGTCCTGCCCCAACTCGTCGCACGCCGCCCGGAAGAGCCGCTCGTCGGGCTTCTGCACGCCGTGCTCGAACGACAGCACGTACGCGTCCACGAGGGAGTCCAGGCCGTGGGCCCGGAAGACGGGCCGCAGGTCCCAGCCGATGTTGCTCACCACGGCCACCCCGACCCCGCCCTGCCGCAGCGCGCCGAGCACGGCGCCCGCGTCGGCGTACGGCCGCCACGCCTCCGGCGTCATGTGGCGTTCGTAGAGCGCGTCGTACAGAGAAGGGTCGGGCAGTTCCACCTGACGGGCCAGTCCCGTGTACGCGGCGCGGTGCTCCGCCGCGCTCCGGTCGCGTGTCGCCCACAGCGCGGCGAGGTCCGGCGGGACCCGCTCCGGCGCGGAACCACCCGGCAGCGCCCCGGACACGGCGAGCGCCATGGCGTACCGGCGCACCTCGTCGGGCGGTACGGCGGCGCCCGCCTCGTCGAGCACGGCGCGCAGCCAGGATCCCGCCGATTCGATACGGAAGAGGGTTCCGGAGAAGTCGAAGAGCACACCCTTGAACGTCATGGGCCCGATACTTCCCGGGTCAGCGCCCCCGCGACAAGGCCAGACGCCCGTACGTGGTGATGAACAGTGCGACGAGGCACCCGCCCAGCAGCCAGCCGGCCAGCACGTCCGAACTCCAGTGCACCCCCAGCCACAGGCGTGTCAGACCCACCCCCACCGCGGAGACGACCGCGACGGCCACCGCCGTACCCCACAGCCACCCGTTCGCGCCGGCGCGCCGCAGGAGCCAGAGGAACAGCCCCAGGGTGAAGGTGGCGGTCATCGCGTGCCCGGACGGGAAGGACGCGAAGTGCGCCGAGTCCACGGGGTCGGGCCAGCTGGGGCGTTCACGGCCCACGACGGCCTTGAGGCCCTGCTGGAGGGCGGTGGTCACCACGGCGCCCACGACGACGGCCGCGGCGAGCGGCCGGGCGCCCCGCGACCACAGCACGATCACCGCGACCGCCGTGAGGATCCGCATCGTCCACGGGTCCCACACCCAGTCGGTCAGCACCCGGTTGGTGTGGGTGAGGCCGGGCTCGGCCACCGCCCAGCGGTGCAGCCGGTCGGCGGACGACCGGTCGAAGGAGAGCAGTGGCCCCCACTCCGCCGCCACGAGCGCCGTCAGGACGGCCGAGACGGCGGCGAGGACGGCGGCCGTCCGCGCGGGGGTGACGAGCGGGCGGGGGGCCGGGGGAGCCGGCGCGGGGGAGTGGGTCGGCGGCGAGTGCATGGGGTGATCCTTGCCGACGAAACGGCGCCCAAGCTATCCGAGGGCGCGCAGGGCCGGTACGAAGGCGACCAGCAGGGGGACGGCCGGGACCAGCGTGGCCGTGGCGGTCAGCCACAGGCGGCGGCCGGCGGTCAGCCGGGGGCCCGGCGCCAGCAGCCGGTTGACCCGCTGCGGCAGTTGCGCGTCCGGGGTGGTGCCGGGCCCGAACACGCCCCGGTGCTCGTTCAGTTCGACCAGGGCGAGGGCGGTCGTCCGCCGGCCGAAGCGGCGCGAGGCCATGTCGTCCGCGGCCAGTTCGACCAGCCGGTGCATCTGGTCGCGGAACGCCGCGAACACCGGCACCTGCGGGAAACCGTTCGCCAGCGCGGCCGAGCAGTGCCGCAGCCAGTCGTGCCGGGCGCGCGCGTGCCCCTCCTCGTGGGCCAGTACGGCGTCGAGCTGACGGCCCTTCAGCCGGCGCAGGGCGGCCGTGGTGATGACCAGCCGGGGCCTGGTGCCCGGCAGCCACCAGGCGTCGGGCCGCTCGCCCTCCAGCACGACGAGCGGATCGCGGCCTGACTCCTCGCCGGGCAGGGCGGGGGAGCGGAGGAGCAGTTCCGTACGGTCGTTCCTGCGCCGCGCGCGGGAACGGTGGATCTCCCGGGTCAGCATCGCCGCCGTCCACAGCCCGCCGCCGAACAGCACCACCGCGATCACCGCGGACCACGGGCGGTGGGTGCCGAGCGCGTACGCCTCCATCACGCCGCGCGGGGCGGGGGCGAAGACGTGTCCCCGTACCGCGGCCCAGGCGGCGGCCGCGCTGAAGGTCATGGCGAGGGTGAAGCTCAGCAGCACGGCGGCCACCACGCACTGCCACACCCACAGCGCCACGACGGGCTCGCGCTCCGGCCAGTCGGCGCGGGCCAGGAGCCTCGGGGCGACGACGGCGGCCAGCGCACCGAGCAGCAGCAGCGCCAAGGAGACCATCATGGTCACCAGACTATGAGGGCGGCGCCGCACGGGGGTACGGTCCGGCGGGCCATGTGACTCAGGACACGTTTTGTGAGGGGCGCGGCGAGGAGTGCCGTGCACGGTCCTGTGCGTGGTCCCGTACGCGATGCCGTACGGGGGGCTCAGCCGGTACGGCCCCGCTCACAGCCCCAGCAGCATCGCCAGCATCGCGAGGCCCATCGACAGCCGGCAGACCAGCGTCAACTCCGGCCGCTCGCCCCAGCCGGCGGCCACCGCCCCCGCCGCCCCGCCGGGCGGCCCACCACCCCGGCCGCCCGCCACGCCTGCCGCGCCGGTGACGTCCGCCGCGTCCGCCGGGTCCGGCAGCGGCAGCAGGCGGGCGCCCGCCCACAGGACGTACGCCGTGTAGTAGAGCAGCAGCCCGCCGGTGACCAGCGGCGCCCCGGCCGCCGTGTGGACACCGTGCGCCCCGCCCGGCGTCTGGGCCATCGCCCCCGCCATGTAGACCATCGCGAGCATCCCCAGCAGGTGGTGCGCGTGGTGCGCCGAGCCCCGCGCCCGGACGGCCGTCCCCAGTGCGGCCGCGCCGAACACCGCCGCGTACGCCCACCACACCCACCTCGGCGGTGACAGCACCACCGCCGGGACGGCCATGGCGGCCATCCCGAATCCCATCAGCGCCTCGCCGCCCGCCGTACCGCGCGCCTCACCCGCGACACCGCGCATCCGCAGCAGGCAGTAGCCCCCGGCTCCCGCGCAGAGCGCGACCAGCAGCCAGCCGGCCGTCGCCGGTCCGTGCACCGCGCACCTCCCCCCTTCGACCCACGACCTTCGCCCGGATGCTGCCCGGCACGCTCGGTGCGCAAGCGAGCGCAAAGGGTCATGAGGGGAGCGCGCCGGGCGCGCCCGATACGGCCGGGACTTCCCGCGCGCTTTTCCGCATTCCGCCGGAAACGGAAAGTGGCAAGTAAATGAACTGACAGACCTTCGCATTTTCTTGACGGAATGCATGCACAACGCACCTTGTGCGGGATGGGCAGCCCGACTACCTTGCACAGGCGTGCCCTTGGGGCCGGACGGACTGCCACCGCCCAATAACTCCCCCCACTCCCGAGGGAATCGTGTGTTTCTGGCAGACACCTACCGGGAGGATATCCTCCGTGAGCGTTTCACGACGATCGGTCATCGCGTCCGCGCTGGCCGCATCCGCTTCCGTGGGCGGCGTTCTCGCTGCCCAGCGGGGTGCCATGGCGGCCGAGGCCGCCCCCCTCGCCCCCGCCGCGAGTCCGCCCGGCGACGTCGTCGGGAAAATCACCGTCGGCTATCAGGGATGGTTCGCCTGCGTCGGCGACGGCGCCCCCATCAACAGCTGGTGGCACTGGAGCAGGAATGCCGGCCAGCCCCCGTCGCCGAGCAATACCACCATCAAGTCGTGGCCGGACATGCGGGAGTACAGCCGCGGCTACCGCACGGCATACGCGAACACCAACGACGGACAGCCCGCGACGCTCTTCTCGTCGTACGACCAGCAGACGGTCGACACCCACTTCCGGTGGATGCGGGAGAACAACATCGACACCGCCGCGCTCCAGCGGTTCAACCCGTTCGGCGGCGAGGGCCCCACGCGCGACGTGATGGCACAGCGGGTACGGCAGTCGGCGGAGGCCAACGGCCGGAAGTTCTACATCATGTACGACGTCACCGGCTGGACGAACATGCAGTCGGAGATCAAGCAGGACTGGACGAACAAGATGCGGGCGCACACCGCGTCCAGCGCCTACGCCGTGCAGAACGGCAAGCCGGTCGTCTGCATCTGGGGCTTCGGGTTCAACGACGACGGACGGCCGTTCGCGCCGGGTCCGTGCAAGGACGTCGTCGACTGGTTCAAGGCGCAGGGCTGTTACGTGATCGGCGGCGTGCCCACCCACTGGCGCAGCGGGAACGAGGACTCGCGCCCCGGGTTCGCCGACGTCTACCACGCCTTCAACATGCTCTCGCCCTGGATGGTCGGCCGCATCGGCAACGTGAGCGACACCGACCGTTTCTTCACCTCCGTCAACACCCCGGACCAGGCGGACTGCAACGCCCACGGCATCGACTACCAGCCCTGCGTGCTCCCCGGCGACCTCCAGGAACGCCAGCGCGCACACGGCGACTTCATGTGGCGGCAGTTCTACAACATGGTCCGCGTCGGCGCGCAGGGGATCTACATCTCCATGTACGACGAGTTCAACGAGGGCAACCAGATCGCCAAGACGGCGGAGACCGGCGGACAGGTGCCGGCCGGGTCGGGGATCTACGCGCTCGACGAGGACGGCACGAGCTGCTCGTCCGACTACTACCTCCGGCTGACCGGTGACGGCGGCCGGATGCTGAAGAAGCAGATCGCGCTGACGGCCAACCGGCCGACCCGGCCGCGCGTCTGACGAGGCATCACACACGCCCGCCCGGTCCGCGCGTTCGCGCGTGCCGGGCGGTGCCCTCAAGCGCGCAGGCCGCCGGACGCACCCGGCGGCCTGCGTTCTCCCCGCAGGCGCGGGGTGAACGTGGCGTGGAAGAGCGTCGAGGCGGCGCCCACCGCCGCGGCCTCCGCGCTCAGCACGGACGGCTCGACCTCGACCCGCCGCAGCCGCCTGGCCGTCGGGAACTCGTTGACGGTACGGGTGATCTCGTCCAGGTAGAAGTCGGCGACGTCCGCCGTGAAGAACGGGCCGCCGAGCACGATCAGGTCGATGTCCAGCAGGTCGACCAGCCCGAGCGCCCCGCGCCCCACCGCCTGGGCCACCTCCCGTACGGCCGCGGCCGCCGCCGGATCACCGGCCGCCGCCGCCTCGCCCACGGCCAGGTAGGCGGCCGTACTGCCGGAGCCGGCGCCCCCCGCCGCGAGGGCGGAGCCCCCGGCCGCACCCCGCATCCCGCCCCTCAGCGCCAGATCGGGCACGGACACCGGCGGGTTGCACTCCGGCACCATCTCCGGCCTGCCGTCCTTGTCCACCCGCCCCAGCGCGATGGCGCACAGCTGCCCGAATTCCCCGGCGTTCGAGCTGATCCCCCGGTAGAGGTCACCGTTGAGATAGAGCCCGGTGCCCACCCCCGTACCGAGATACAGGTACGCGAAGTCCCTCGCCCTGCGGTCCCGGCCGATCCACCGCTCCCCGGCCGCCGCGGCGGTCGAGTCCTTCTCCATCAGCACCGGGCACGGGAAGTGGTCCTTGAGCAGGTACAGCAGCGGCAGATCGCCCCACGCGGACATCAGCGGCGGGCCGAGGACCGTGCCCGACGCGATGTCGACCGGCCCCGGCACGGCCACCCCGATCCCGAGGAAGCCGTCTTCGCGCACCGCCCCGCGCGCCTCCGCGAGCGTCTCCCGGCCCAGCGCGGCGACCCGTTCGACGAACTCCGCCGGATCGGTGTCGGCGGTCACCGGCCTGCTGCGGGTGCACACGATCGCCCCGTCCAGGTCGATGACCACCGCGGTCAGGACCTCCGGGTCGATGTGGATGCCGAGCGCGTGCGCGGCCGTGCCCGAGAGCCGTACCGGCGTGCGGGGCTTGCCCGACGTGGCCCGCCGCTGCGCGTCCTCGATGAGGATGCCCCGGTCCAGCAGCGAGCGGGCGATGCGGGACACCGACTGCTGGGTGAGGCCCGTGCGGTGGGCGATCTCGCCGCGGGTGATGGTGCCCGACAGCCGCACGGTCTCGATGACCACACACTCGTTGAACGAGCCGAGGTCGATCTGGTTGACCCCGCTCCACGACAGGTTCGGCGCCGGGCCGTCCGGGGCCCGCTCCGCGCGCAGGTGGCCTGCGACGTTCTCCCGCAGCCACCGCACGGCCGCGCACGGCCGGTCGGCGCGAGTCGCCGCGTACCGCTTCAACTCCGCGGCCAGGTCCAGGTACACGCGGCGGGAGGACTCCGGGTGGCTGGTGCTGTCCAGCGCAATCATGGCGCGCAGGAAGGTCCGCCAGGTGGAGCGTGCCGGTATCCGATGGAGCGTCAGAGGCGCTTCCGGCGGCCCGGTTTCGGTCCCGTCCGGCGGCTCCCAGAGCGTGATGGCGTGCAGCAGCAGATCCGGATGACTGCGGCTCGCCTCCGCGAGATACCCGGCCAGGCCGGCGCCGGGCGGTGAGGCGGAGGTACGGCCGGCCTCGGACACCGGTCCCGCGGAGGCACCGCCCGTCCCGGAACTTGCCGGGGCGGAGGTACGTCCCGCCGCCCCGGACCCCGGCCCGGTGGCGTCCGCCCCGGGACCCGGCCCCGCGGCCAGCACCGCGTCCAGCGCCCGGTCGAGCCCGGCGAGCACGTCGGCGCCGATCACCGTGCCCGTCGCGGCCTGCGGCCCCGCGCCCCGGCCGCCGGCGCCCCGGCGGGTCCCCGCCAGCAGCACGGCCCGCTCCGGGTCCACGTACAGCCCCATCACCCACACGTCGGCGCCGGGCAGCGGCGGCCTGGTCGGTACGGACGGGGCCGGGGCCTCGTCCGGGGTCAGCCGCCAGCGCCGCCGTATCCCCGCGACCGTCGCGTGCGAGAGGCCCAGCTCCCGGGCCACGGCCCGGGACGCGCCGCTGCCGCCGGGCGCCAGCAGCGTACGGGTGACCACCTCCGCCTCGTCCACCGTCGCCGGTCTGCCGGTACGGGGCCGCTGCTCCAGCCCGTCGATCCCCGCGCTCGTCCAGCGCTGCCGCCAGTTGCCGACGGTCTGCCGGGACACCCCGAGCCGCCGCGAGATCTCGGCGTCCCGCAGCCCCTCGGCGGCGAGCAGGACCACACTCGCGCGGGTGGCCAGGGACCCGCCCGCCGCCTCCCAGCGCCGCAGGACGGCCCGGTGCTCGGCGGACAGGGGACCGGCCGCCCGGTCGGCGGGACCGCCGGCCGTCCGCTCGGCCGGACGCGCGTCAGGCACCGGTGTGCTCCGTCCGCCGGCCGTCCCCGCGCACCAGCCGCAGGGTGAGGATCTGGAACGGCCGCAGGGTCAACGCCACGGGCCCGCCGTGCCGCTGACGGACCGTCAGGGTGTCCTCCAGCAGATCGGTCTCGTGCACCGCCGCGACCGGGAAGGCCGCGGTCAGGGTCGTACGGGCCCGGCCGCCGCGCGACTCGTAGAGCCGGACGACCACGTCCCCCGAGCGGTCGTCCGCGAGTTTGACCGCCTCCACCACCACGTCGGGGCCGTCCACGCGGACCAGCGGGGACGCGCCCCGCCCGGCCGGCCCCGGGCGCAGCGGCAGGTTGAGTGCGTACCCCTCGGCGATCGCGTCGCCCACGTCCGCGCCGGGGCGCAGGGTGTGCCGGAAGCGCTGGGGACCCCGGTCCGCGTGCGGGTCCGGGCTGTGGGCGGCGCGCAGCAGGGAGAGCCGTACGGTTGTGGTCGTCCCGGCGTCCGCGCGGGTCGTGCGCGACACGTCGTACCCGTACGTGGAGTCCCCGGCCAGCGCCACCCCCCAGCCGTGCTCGCCGACATGGATCCAGCGGTGCGCCCAGGTCTCGTAACGGGCCGCGTCCCGGGCGGTGTTGTCGTGCGTGGGGCGCTCGACGTGGCCGAACTGGATCTCGCCCCTGCTGTGTTCGGCGTGCACGTCCAGCGGCCAGGACGCCTTGAGGAGGGTGTCCCGCTCCCGCCAGTCGACCTCGGTGTCGAGCGTGAGGACCCGGCTCCCGGCGGCCAGGGACAGCTCCTGCCCGACGGTGGACCGGCCGGTGGACCGTACGACCCTGACCGCCGCCAGGAGGGGGCCGTGCTCGGTGACCTCCACCGAGTCCGCCCCGTCGAGGTCACGGCAGCCGGCCCGGGGCCGCGGGTCCAGGTGCCGGGCGCTCCAGCGTGCCGGGTCGTCGCGGTGCAGCTGGAGGAGGTTGCCGGCGGCCCCGGGGGCGATGGCCTCGCGGCCGGTGGTCAGGTCCAGCGCGGAGCGGACCAGCCCCTCCGCGTCGATGTGGACGCGCAGCAGGCCGTTGTCGAGCGTGTGGCCGCCGCCCTCGGCGGGGGCGACCGTCACGGGCGCGACGTCCCCCTGCGGCAGCCCGGCCGGGCCCTGGCCCAGCGCGGGCGCCTCGGCGAGGACGGCGATCCGCCCGTCCGTCAGCAACTGGCCGCCGTCCGCTGGCCGGTCGCCGTCCAGGACGACGATCTCGCGGCGGGGGAGCGGCCCCGCGTTGAAGACGGAGACCTCGGACACGGACACGGCGTCCGGCGCGCCCACGGCCCGCCGGATCAGGTGCTCCAGCCTGCGGTGGACCTCGCGGTACGTCTGCTCCGCCTCCTGGTGCGCCCAGGCGATCGACGTCCCCGCCAGGACGTCGTGGGACTGGTGCAGCAGGACCTTCCGCCAGAGCGATTCGAGTGCGTCGTACGGATACGGGATGCCGTCCCGCACGGCGGCCGTCGCCGACCACAACTCGGCCTCGCGCAGCAGGGATTCGCTCCGGCGGTTGCCGCGCTTCGTGCGGGCCTGGCCGGTGTACGTGCCCTGGTGGGCGGCCAGGTCCAGTTCGCCGCGCCACACCGGCGCGTCCGGGTACTCGTCCCGCGCGTCGCGGAAGAAGTGCGACGGGGGCACCATCTCGACGCGCGGGGAGCCTTCGAGGTCGGCCAGTCTGCGGGCGCGCTCCAGCATCTCGCGGGTCGGCCCGCCGTCGGCGTCGCCGAAGGGCATCAGCGAGCGGGTGCCGCCGCCCTTGTCGGCGAACGCCTCGACCGCGCCGGCCAGTTCGTCCCCGGTGAGCGCCGCGCCGTACCCGTCCCCGTCCGGCTCCGCGTCGCTGACGCCCGCGGGGGTGAAGTGGCTGAACAGCCGCGTGCCGTCGATCCCCTCCCACCAGAACGTGTGGTGGGGCACGGCGTCCGTGTCCTCGCCGGGCAGTTGGCGGGAGAGGAACCAGCGGGCCCCGGCGAGCGCGGCCACCTGCGGGAAGGCGGCGCTCATCCCGAGGGATCCCGGCAGCCAGACGCCGTCGGTGTCGGCCCCCAGCTCCTCGCGGCAGAAGCGGCGGCCGTGGACGAACTGCCGTACCAGCGCCTCGCCGCCCGGCAGACTTCCGTCCGGCTCCACCCACATCCCGCCGGCCGGCACCCAGTTGCCGTCGGCGACGGCCTTGCGCACCCGCTCGAAGACGTGCGGGTGGTGGTCCCTCATCCAGGCGTATTGCTGCGCGGAGGAGGCCGCGAAGGTCAGCTCCGGATACTCCTCGGCCAGCGCCGCCACGCTGCTGAAGGCGCGGGCGCTCCTGCGGACGCTCTCCCGCGCCGGCCACAGCCGGGCCGCCGGGGGAGGGACGTGGCCCACGGCGGCGACCGTGTGCGCGGAGTCGTACGCGCGGCGGGCGAGGACGGGGGCGAGGACCGCGCGGGCCCGCGCGGCGGTCCCGGGGACGTCCCGGGGGTCCACCGCGTCCACGGCGTCCTCCAGGGCGCGCAGGAGGGCGTGACGGCGCGGCAGTCCGGAAGGGAGCGCGCGCATGAGCCCGTCCAGGACATCGATGTCATGGATGAGCTGCCAGACGTCCTCGTCGCGGACCGCGAGATCGGCGCGCACCAGCCGGTGGAGCGGTTCGTCGCCGACCGTCAGCGGGTCGCCGTAGTGCGTACCGGTGCCCGACGCCGCGTCGATCGGGGGGTTGGCGGCGGCCTCGACCAGCAGATGGACGGGCTCGCCGCCGCTCGCGGCCGTGGAGAGGAGAACGGAGCGGTCGCGCGCGTGCACCCCCTGGAGGGGCGTGCCCAGTTCGTCGTGGACGAGGCCCTCGGCGGACCCCAGGTCCAGGACCGCCTCGACCCGCAGGCCCGCCCAGCGCTCCGGGACGTCCGCGCGCAGCCGGAACCACGTGGTGGACCACGGGCCGCCCCAGGAGTCGCCGACGACGAACGGCGCGTACTCCGCGCGCAGGGCGACCTCGACAGGGACCGGCTCACCGGGGATGTGCCAGGCGTCCACGTCCATGGGAAGCCGGCCGGTATACAGCGCGGGACGCAAACGGTCGGCAAGAAAATGGGCTATTCGCGCCTCACCGGACTTCCTGCGGTCATGCATGGGCGGCCCTCCCTGTCCAGCCAGTAACCGCCATGTAAAACCAAGAGTGTTATCAAGTCAACGGCTTTCGCCTTTCCGTCGCGGTACTGGTGAACAGGGGGCTGCGAGAGGGTGTGTCAGGTAAATAAATTTCCGAGAAGTGAAGTGGACGGAAATTAAGTGGCCTGACGAATGGCCGGACATTTACAGGGAATACGAGCCCCCGCTACGGGTGCAACGCCACGGGATCGGGCCGCGCGCAGGTCGATTCCACCGGGAGCGCGGAGCCCTCCCGGGCGGAGTCGAGCAGTGTCAGCATCACGTCCAGGACATGGCGGGCCACCTCGGCCGACGCCCGGTGCGGCCGGCCCGCGGCGATGGCGTCCGCCAGGTCGGACAGCCCCTCCCCGCGCCCCGCCCCGACCCGGCCCGCCGACACCGGGAGCGTCCGCCACGCGCCGTTCGCGGGATGCAGGTCGACGTCTCCGTCGAAACCGTTGGGGTCGGGGACGGAGAGGGAGCCCTCCGTGCCGTGCACCTCGATGCGCGGCAGCCGCGCGGCGTGGACGTCGAAGCTCATGACGAGGGTGGTGAGCGCGCCGCCCGCGTGCTCCAGGACCCCGGTGACATGGGTGTCCACCTCCACCGCGAACCGCTCGCCCGCCCGGGGCCCGCTCCCGATCTCCCGCTCGGCGCGCGGCCGGGACGCCGCGCCGGTGACCCGTACGACAGGACCGAGCAGGTGCACGAGGGCCGTGAGGTAGTACGGCCCCATGTCGAGCAGCGGGCCGCCGCCCGGCCGGTAGTAGAACTCCGGGTCGGGGTGCCACCGTTCGTGCCCCGCCGTGGTCATGAAGGCGGTCGCGGCGACCGGCCGGCCGATCAGCCCGTCGTCCACCGCCCTGCGCGCGGTCTGGACGCCCGTGCCGAGGACGGTGTCCGGCGCGCAGCCGATCCGCAGCCCGTCGGCCTCCGCCGAGGCGAGCAGCGCGTCGGCCTCCTCGCGGGTGGCGGTGAGCGGCTTCTCGCCGTACACGTGTTTGCCGACGGCGAGCGCGACCCGCGCCACCTCGGCGTGCACCGCGGGGACGGTCAGGTTCAGCACCGCGTCCACGTCGGACCGTACGACCAGCTCCGCGACCGAACCCGCCACCTCCGCGCCCGGCACCCGCGCGGCCGCGGCCCGGGCGCGGCTCGCGTCGAGGTCGGTCACGGCGGTGAGCCGGACGTTCTCCAGCCGCTCCAGGGTGTCCAGATAGGCCCCGCTGATCTTGCCCGCGCCGACCATGCCGATCCTCAGCGGCTCGCCCACAGCAGACCCCTCTCGGTGAGTGCGCGTACCTCGGGTACGTCGAAGTCGTCCGCCTTGTGGCCGATCGTGGAGACGAACACCCGCCCGGCGCCGGCGGTCCTGGTCCAGACGGCGGGCATGGTGACGGCGCGCGGCCGGTCCTCCGCCGCTTCGAAGACGGTGGTCGCCAGGACGTCGACGTCCGGGTCGGTGGCCAGCCAGTACTTCTCCGTGTGGACCCGGAAGTCGCCGAGTCCGGCGATGACCGGATGGTCCGCGCGGTCCCCGGCGAGGGTGACGGTGTGGTCGGAGAACCCGGGCGGGTGCATGAGGAACTGACCGCCCGTCAGCAGGGTGTAGCCGACGTCGCCGCGGAAGGAGTCCACGATCCCGCCGTGCCAGCCCGCCAGCCCCGTCCCGGCGCGCACCGCTGTGACCAGCCCCGCGCTCTGCTCGCGCGTCAGGCTCCCCATCGTCCAGCACTGCACCACCAGGTCGGTGGCGGCGAGGAGTTCGGCGTCGGCGTAGACGTCCAGGGACTCGGAGACCGTCACGTCGAACCCGCGCTGCCGCAGGAAGGGCAGGAAGAGGTCCGTGATCGTCACGGGGTCGTGCCCCTCCCAGCCGCCCCGGACCACCAGGGCCCGCCTGGCGTCGGATGCCTCGTGTGTCACGGTCGTTGCACACTCCCGTCGGTGTTGCGCAGCAGGGCCCAGCGGTCGTGCACCAGGGGCTCGGGCACCGGGTACCGGCGCGCGGCGGCCTCGTCGAAGTCGACGCCGTGACCGGGTGTCTCGTACGGTACGAGGCCGCCGTCCCGCGCGGTGATCGTGCCCGGGAACACCTCGTGGACCGGGGGCTTGAAGACCGCCGCCTCCTGGACGCCGAAGGCGTGGCTGCTGATGTCCAGCGCCAGGGTGGCGGCCTGGGCCACCGGGCTCACGTCGGCGGGGCCGTGCGGAGCGAGCCGTACGCCCCGCAGTTCGCAGTAGGCCGCCAGCTTCCTGGCCGGGGTGAGCCCGCCGAGGGTGGGGACGCGGATCCGGGCGAAGTCGATGGCGGGCCCCTCCAGCAGCGGCAGGAACTGCCCGACGTCGCTGAACAGTTCACCCATCGCGAGCGGTACGGAGGAGGTGGCGCGCAGCCCCGCGAAGTGGGACGCGTCCTCCGGGGCCAGCAGATCCTCCACGAAGTACAGCCCCGCGTCCTCGACGCGCCGCAGGAAGTCCCTGGCCTGGCGCGGGTCGAGCCGCTCGTGCACGTCGTGCAGCAGCTCGACCCCGTCCCCGACGCGCTCCCGCACCCCGGTGAGGACGCCGGGCACGAACCGTACGTACGCGGCGGAGTCCCACGGCACCGAACGGGTGCGCAGCGCCCGGGGGTCGGCGGCGCCGCCCGCCTTCGTGCCGTACGTGTCGGAGCCGGGGACAGCCGCCTGGATCCGGACATGGCGGTAGCCGCGCTCGCGGGCGGCCGTGACCAGGTCCGCGATCTCGGCGGCGTCGGCGCCGTCGACATGGGTGTAGGCCTCGGCGAACGCCCGGACCCGGCCGCCGAACAGCGAGTACAGCGGGGCCCCGAGCCGTTTGGCCTTGAGGTCCCAGAGGGCGACGTCGATGCCGCCCAGCGCGTTCCCGGTGAGGGAACCGCCGCGCCAGTAGGCGCTGTTGAGCAGCAGGCGGTGGAGGTCGTCGATGTCGTCGGGGTCGCGGCCGGTGAGCATCGGGGCCAGATAGTCGTCCAGGACGGATCGCACGGCGAGGGTGCGCTGCGGGTCGCTCGCACACCCCAGGCCGTACAGCCCCGGTTCGTTGGTCTCGACGCGGACGACGAGATGGGGACAGCCGTGCGGGGCCGTCAGGAACGTGCGTACGGCCGTGATGCGGATCTTGGCGCCGCGTTCCTCGACCCAGGGGGCCGGAGCGAGGATCTCGGAGCGGGCATCAGGCTGAGCCATGCGAACTCCAGCGTACAGATAGCAGGATGGTGTACCGCCATCCGAACGTACGGAGCCCTGGATTCGTTTGTCAATCTATTTGTCAACGACTCTACCAAATGGCGTCGGGCGCGTCTTCAGTGCTGACCGAGCCGTTTGAGGAGGGTGCGCAGCGAGTGCGCGGCCTCCGTCACGGCCCTGGCCACCTCCTCCGCGCGGGCGTCGTCCATCCGGCTCTTGGGCGCGGAGCAGCTGATCGCGTCGCCGCCCCCCTGGGCGGTGCCGAGCGCCACCGCCACGCACCGGATGTCCGGCGAGTTCTCGCCGTCGTCCATCGCCCACCCCCGCAGCCGCGCCTCCGCCAGCTGTCCCAGCAGCTCGTCCGGGTCGGTGACGGTGTCCGGGGTCAGCCGCTCCAGCGGCCAGTTGAGCCGCATCTGCACCTCCGACGCCTCGTACTGGGAGAGCATCGCCTTGCCCAGCGCGGTGGCGTGCGCCGGCAGCCGGCGCCCCACCGCCGAATACATCCGCAGCGCGTGCCGCGACTCGCGTTTGGCCAGGTAGACGACGTCCGTCCCGTCCAGCCTGCCCAGGTGTACGGACTCTCCGGTCTCCTCCGCGAGGGCGTCGAGCACCGGTCCCGCGAGGCTCGCCACGTCGTCGCCCTCCAGATAGGCGGTCCCCGTCAGCAGGGCCTTGAGGCCCAGGCTGTACCGGGTCCCCGACGCGTCCAGGTCCACCCAGCGGCGTGCCTCCATCGTGCGCAGGATCGCGTGCAGGCTGCTCTTGGGCACGGCCATCGCACCGGCCATCTCGGCCAGCGAGAGCCGGGCGCCCTCCGCGCCGAGTAGTTCGAGCACCTCAAGCACCCGAGCGGCGGACTTGACCTCTTCGGGCCTGCGCCCGCGCGCTGCTGCTGCCACCGATTCCACGGAACCTCCGCTTCCCGCACCGGCGCCCCTCGGCGATCCGGTCAGCACGAATCCTGACGTGCGTCTTGACGCTATATCACTACGACCATAAATTCAGTCACTCCAACGCCATTCGGCCTTCTGAACGGTTGATTCTTAGGTAGGGGCCATGCGCATACCTTTCACGCGGAATGTCCGGCTCGCGGTGGTCGCCGCGGCCGCCGCCCTCTCACTCACCGGCCTGTCCGCCTGTAGCGGCTCCTCCGGTTCGGGCAGTGACGCGAACTCACTGGAGATGTGGACCTTCAAGCAGTCCCACGTCGGCGCCCTGCGCACCGCGGCCGCCGAGTTCAAGAAGCAGACGGGCATCACCGTCAAGGTCGAGGCCTACACCCCCGACGACGCGTACACCACCAAGGTGCAGAGCGCGGCGAAGACCGGGGACCTGCCGGACGTGCTCGAAGTGCACTCCGACGGAGAGGACCGCGTCCTCGGGGCGGCCGGGATCCTCTCCGACCTCAGCGGTGACTTCAAGGGCGACTGGGCCGGGCGCATCCAGCAGTCCGTGCAGCAGTCGGGACTGGTCACCGCCCAGCGCTTCAAGGACTCGCAGCCGGGCACCGCCAAGGACCACGGCATCAAGGAGGGCCAGCGCTTCAGCGTCCCCCTCACCGTCGGCACCTTCGGCATCGTCTACGCCAACAAGAAGATCCTGGCCGACGTGGGCATCAACAAGGCCCCCGACGACTGGGAGGGCTTCCTCGACGCGCTCCGGGTGACCAAGGACAAGAACCCCGCCACCGGCGGCCTCGCCCTCGGCCTCAAGGTCCAGTCCACCGGGCTGAACTGGGTGCTCCAGCCGCTCGCGTTCAGCCAGCTCGGCCAGTCCGGCTACGAGAGCCTGTTCGGCGAGAACAAGAACGCCGACTTCGCCTCGCCCAACGGCCTCAAGGTCCTCCGGATGTACAACGAGCTGACGCCGTACTGGATGCCGGGCGCCCAGAGCCTCACCATCGACGAGGCCGACCAGGCCTTCGCCCAGGGCAAGGCGGCCTTCGACGTCGGCGGCACCTTCACCCTCGCCTTCCTCCAGCAGAACGGCATGAAGCCGGACGACGTGATCGCCTTCGGGCTGCCCTCCCCGAAGAACGGCGCCATCCCGCACCGCGCGCTCGGCCCGCTCGCCCTCACCGGCCTCAGCCTCACCGCGACGAGCAAGCAGCCCGACAACGCCAAGAAGTGGATGGAGTTCCTCTCCCAGCAGAAGGTCGCCGCGCAGTTCGCGAAGGACGCCTCCGACGTCCCGGCCACCGAGCTGGGCGCCGGCGCCGCCACGGTCCTCGGCCCCACCCTCTCCGCGCTGGTCGACAGCTTCAAGGGCACCCCCCGCACCACGTACGACCCCAGCCGCGGCAACGAGTTCCGCGCCCCGGGCTACGAGCAGGACGACGCCGGCGCGATCCTCGCCGACCTCACCCCGCTCAAGCAGCAGTCCGTGGAGGCGACCGCCAAGAAGCTCCGTGAGCTCAACGCCTCCTACTGGGCGGCGGCGCGGCAGTGACCACAGCTCCCCGACAGACCGTGCCGGGGACGGCGGGGACCGGCGGCGAGAGCCCCCGGCCCCCCGCCGGCGCCCCCGGCACGGGCGGGACCGGGAAGAGCCGGCGCCCGCGCTCGTACGAGACCCTGACTGGGTACCTGTTCGTCGGCCCCGCCGTGATCCTCTTCTGCGTCATGGGCCTGTACACCGTGGGGTACGGTTTCGCGCTCAGCTTCGCCACCTGGAACGGCTTCACCCCGAACTGGACCTGGGTCGGCCTCGACAACTACGCCGACCTGCTCTGGCGCAGCCCCGTCTACGCGCCCCGCGTGCGGCACGCGGCCCTCAACACCCTCTGGGTGATGATCGCCTCGCCCGCCCTGACCGTCGCGGTGTCCTTTCCGCTGGCCGTCCTGCTCAACCGGGTCAGCCGGCTCCAGTCCGTCCTGCGCTCGGTGTACTTCCTGCCGTACGTCACCAGTGGTGTCGCGGTCTTCTTCGCCTGGCAGTACATCCTCCAGCCGGACGGCGCGATCAACTACCTGCTGGACAGCGTCGGCCTGGGCTCCCTCAGCCAGCCGCAGGGCTGGCTCGGCAACCCGTCCACCGCCATGCCGACCATGGTCGCGGTCACGGTGTGGGGCCATGTGCCGGTCGCGATGCTGCTCTACCTGACCGGGCTCCAGGGCATCGACCGCAGCGTGCTGGAGGCCGCGGAGCTGGACGGCGCCGGCTGGTGGCGCACCAACGCCTCCGTCATCTGGCCGCTCGTCCGGCCGATCACGGCCATCGTCATGCTGCTCAACCTGCGGGAGTCCCTCCAGGGCTTCCAGACCTTCCTGGTGATGACGAACGGCGGCCCGGGGGACCACACCAACGTGCTGGGCCTGGAGGCGTACCGCCTCGCGTTCCTCAAGAACCTGGCGCCCACCCTGGGGCTCGCCAGCGCGCTCGGCTGGATCCTGTTCGCCGCCGCCCTGGTCCTCGCCCTGATCAACCTGCGAGCGCTGCGGAGCAAGACATGACCTCGATATCCGTCAAGGCCCGGCCGGGCGCCTCCGACGACAGCCGGGCCCGCACCCGCAGGCGGATCGCCCGCCTGGTGGTCGGCGTTCTGCTGGCGCTCTACGGCCTCGTCAGCGTCTACCCATTCCTGTGGATGGTGTCCGCGGCCTTCAAGGACCAGATCGAGGTCGTACGCGGCGGCCATCTCATCCCGCAGAACCCGACGTTCGACACGCTCGTCGACACCTGGAACAAACTGCACTTCTTCGACTTCTTCCTGAACAGCCTGCTGGTCACGCTCTACACCGTGGTGCTGACCCTGGTGGTCTACGCGGCGGCCGGCTACGCCTTCGCCGTCCTGCGCTTCCCCGGCCGCAGCCTGCTCCAGAAGCTCTTCGTCTCCCTGCTGTTCGTGCCCGGCATCACGGTGATGCTGCCGATCGTGCTGCTGGAGAACAAGATGGGCATCCTCGGCACCCACTTCGGGCTGGTACTGCCGTTCGTCAACGGCGGTGCCCCGCTGTCGATCCTGCTGATGACCGGCGCCTTCCTGGCCGTCCCGCTCGAACTGCGCGACTCCGCGCGGGTCGACGGCGCGAGCGAGCTGCGCATCTTCGCCAGCGTCTATCTGCCCCTGGCCAGACCGGCGTTGATCACCGTCGGGCTGCTGACGGCGATCCCGACCTGGAACGAGTTCCTGCTCACCCGGGTCTCGCTGAACGACCCGTCCACGTACACCCTGCCCCTCGGGCTCCAGACACTCTCGGCGGAGAACGTGCCGCACTACAACAACCTGATGGCCGGCGCCCTCATCGTGGTCATCCCGGTGATCATCCTCTTCCTCAGCCTCCAGCGGTACTTCGTCAACGGACTGGTCGGGGCGGTGAAGGGCTGATGCGTGTCCTGGTCACCGGAGCCGCCGGCCACATCGGGCGGTACGTGCTGGACGAACTCCTCGTCCGGGGCAACGAGATCACCGCCGTCGACCTCGTCCCCGTCGAGGACCCCCGCGTCGCGTGTGTCCACACCGGCGACCTCCAGGACCGCGACCTGGTGCGCAAGGCCATGGACGGCGCCGAGGCGGTGGTCCACCTCGGCGCGATCCCGCACCCCAACAGCGACGACGACGGCGCCCTGTTCGCCACCAACTGCCTCACCGCGCACCGCGTGCTGGACGAAGCGGGCCGCGCCGGGATCCGCCGCGTGGTGGCCGCCTCCAGCCTCTCCGCCGTCGGCCTCGCCTGGTCCCCGGTGCCGCAGTCGCCCCGCTACGTGCCGCTCGACGAGGAACACCCCGTCCTCGTCCAGGACCCGTACGGCCTCTCGAAGATCGTGCTGGAGGAGACGGCCCGCGCCACCCACCGGCGGTACGGCACCGACATCGTCTGCATGCGCTTCCCCTTCACCGGCACCGGCGAACGCCTCACCCGCCAGCTCGCCGCCGTACGGGAGGACCCCGCCGCCCACCGGATGGACCTCTGGGGCTGGCTGGACACCCGGGACGCGGCCGCCGCGATCCGCCGCGCGCTCCACGCCGAGCTGCGCGGCTGCCACATTCTCAACGTCGCCGCACCCGACACGTCATCCCCACTGACGACGGCGGCGCTGATGCAGGAGTACCACCCCGGTGTGCCCGTCCTCGCCGAACTGGACGAGTACACCTCGCTGTTCGACAGCACGGCCTGCGCCCGGCTGCTGGGGTACGTCCCCCGGTTCGGCTGGCGCGCCGGTCCTGCTTCCCCCACCGGAGAGACCATCCCCAGAGGAGACACCTGATGTCTGCCACCCCACGTCGCAGGCTTTCCCCCACCCGCAGGACCTTCCTGGCCGGCGCCGCCGCGGCGGCCGGAGCCACCGTCCTCGGCGCCCCCACCGCAGGGGCCGCCGGGTCCGTGACGGCCGCCGCCGCCGCGCTCAGCACCAACGTCCACATCTTCTACTACCCGTGGTACGGCTCCCCGAAGGTGTACGGCTCCTGGCGCCACTGGCAGCAGGGCAACCTCACCCCGCCGAACGCCGTGTCCTCCGACTTCTACCCGAAGCTCGGGGCGTACGACTCCGGGGACCGCGCCGGAGCCGTCGACCAGCACATGCGGTGGATGCGCGCCGCCGGCACCGGTGTGCTCGTCACCAGCTGGTGGGGGCGCGGCAGTTACGAGGAGTCGCTGTCCCGGGTCGTCCTGGACGCCGCCGCCGCGGCGGGGCTCAAGGTCGCCTGGCACATCGAACCGTACGGAGGCCGCACCGCCGCCTCCGTCGCGGACGACGTCCGCTACCTCGTCAACACGTACGGCGGCCACCCCGCGTACTACCGGGACGCCGCCCACGGCAACCGCAACGCCTTCTACGTCTTCCAGAGCCTCAACATCCCCGACTGGACGGCGATCGAGGCGGTCAAGAGCCTCGGCATCGTGCTCACCCAGACCACCGACACGTCCAAGGCCGCCCACTTCGGCGGGATGTACACGTACGACGGCATCGCCGCCGCCTCGCTGCCCAACTGGAGCGGCGTCGACCGCTTCTGCACGGCGAACGGCCTCGTCTGGTCGCCGTCCTTCGGCCCCGGGTACATCGACGACCGCGCCGTGCCCGGCAACACCACGCCGACCGTCGGGCGCGCCAACGGCACGACGTACGACCGGGTGTGGCAGCACACCCTGACCAGCGGCGCCACCGGCCGGCCGCCGACGTGGGTCAGCATCACCTCGTTCAACGAGTGGCACGAGGGCAGCCAGATCGAGCCCGCCAGCGCCACCCCGCCGTCCGTCCTCCCGTACCAGACGTACAACGGGGCGTACGGCAAGACCGGGGCCGCCGCCGAGACGGCGTACATCGAGCGGACCCAGTACTGGGTCCAGCAGTACGTGGCCCAACGCCCCGCCTGACGCCGCGCACGCCCCTGACCCCGGAGGTCGTCATGTTCCGTCAGAGAGCCGCCCGCGACAGAACCGTCCGGCGCAGATCTCCCCGGACGCTCCCGCTCTTACTGCTCCTGGTCATCGCGCTGATCGCGCCCACCGCCGCGACCGCCGCACCCCGCGCCGCCGGCCCCGACATGTACCCGCACGGTGTCGGTGCCGACCTCGGACCCACCCCGAAGACCCTCGGCGTCACCCCCACCGCGGGCGACGACCCGGCGGGCCTGGTCACCGGCGAGGCGGACGGCAGGACCTACTGGCAGACCGACCACGCGGCCGGCACCGGCCACCTGGACTTCGCCCTCGCCGCCGACTACCTCGCGCGGCTCACCTCCCCGACCGCCGTCTTCAGCGTCACCTACCGCGACACCGGCACGGGCGCCCTGGAACTGCGCCCGGCCGGCGGCGGCACCCCCGCCCGCACCGCCTTCACCGGCACCGGCACCTGGCGGACCAGCACCTTCGACGTCACCGCCGCCGACGCGGAGGCCGGGCCGCTGCGCCTCAGCGGCTCGGACGGGGACAGCGCCCGGGACATCACCGTCGCCGCCGTCCGCGTCGGCACCCCCGGCGCGTCCGTCGCGCTGGGCACCGCCGTACGGTCCGACGGCGTCAGCCCGCGCGCGGGTGACGCCTCGACCGGCCTGGTCACCGGCGAGCGGGACGGGCGCGGCTACTGGCGGACGAACCGGTCCGCGCCCGCCCCCGGCCTCAACTTCTTCTACATGAACGTCGCCGACACGTTCCTCTACCACACCACCGACACCGTCCTCGTCAGCGTCGACTACTTCGACGAGGGCAGCGGAAGTCTCGCCCTGCACTACGACTCACCGGGCGACACCATCCCCGACATGTTCAAGTCCTCCGAGGTCTTCACGTACGGCGACACCAAGACCTGGAAGACCCACACGTTCACGCTCGACGACGCCCTGATGACCAACCGCTCCAACGGCTCCGACTTCCGCATCCACACCGCCGATTCGGCCGTGGAACTGACGGTCGCCGCCGTCCGGATCACCGTCATCCCGGCCGAACTCAAGCCCACCGAGGGCCTGGAACTCCTCATCTCCGAGGCGCGGCGGGTCCACACGGCCGCCCGCGAGGGCACCAGGGACGGCCAGTTCCCGGCCGGCGCCAAGGACACCCTGGCCGCCGCGATCGCCGCCGCCCGGCGGACCGCCGACGGCCAGGACACCACCGAGGCCCAGCTCAAGGCCGCGCTGCTGACCCTCGACACCGCGCTGCGCACCTTCCGCGGCTCGGCGCTGACCACCAACCTCGCCCGTACGGCGAAGGTCACCGCGAGCAGCACCTCGGCGGGTTCGCCGCAGGCGGTGACCGACGGCGACGCGGGCAACGGCTGGACGAGCGGCGAGGACGGCGCGGGTGAATGGCTCCAGGCCGACCTCGGCAAGGCCCTCACGGTCAACGAGGTGAAGATCGCCTGGGGTTCGGCCTTCTCGCCCGACTACACCGTGCGTGTGTCCCGGGACGGCAAGGACTTCACCACCGTCGGCCACAACGGGGCCATCGGCGGCAAGACCATCCGTACCGCCTTCGAGCCGGTGAGCATCCGCTACGTCCGGCTGAACGTGACCGGCTACTCCGCCGGTTCGAAGAGCGTCACGGTCGGTGAGCTGGAGGTCAGGAAGCAGCGCACCGTCCGCCCCGAACCCCGTCTCGTCAAAACCGTCCACCCCGTCGAGTCACCGGTCGTCGCCGACTTCGACGCCCGCGACTACGGCGCCGACCCGAAGGGCGTCAAGGATTCCACCAAGGCGATCCAGCAGGCGCTGTACGACTGCTACGACGCGGGCGGCGGCACGGTCTGGCTGCCGTCGGGGACGTACCGCGTCACCACGTCCGTCGAGGTCCACTCCTTCTGCACGCTGCGCGGCGACCGGCGCGATCCCGATGTGGGCCGGGGGAGTTACGGCACGGTCGTCTCGGCGGACTTCCGGCCCGGCGCGGAGGGGCCCGTCCTCTTCCGGATCGGCGGCAGCGCCGGGGTCATGGGCGTCACCACCTACTACCCCCGGCAGAACGCGGCCGACCCCGTCCCGTACAACTCCACCTTCGAGATCCCCGGCGACGCGTGGATCGGCAACGAGAACTACATGATGGCCACCGTCGCCGACGTGACCATGCTCAACTCGTACCGGGGCGTGGGCGTCAGCACGATGCCCAACGACCAGGGCCTCGCACCGAGCGCCGGACAGGTCCACGAGTCGACCACCCTGCGGAACATCAAGGGCACGGTCCTCTCCGAGGGCTTCCGCGCCTACAACGGCGCCGACGTCGGCACGTGGGAGAACATCACCCTCGACAACGGCTACTGGGCGAAGGCCCCGGCCGCGTACCACCCGCCGAAGCGCGCCGCGCTCGACGCCTGGACCCGCGCCCACGGCACCGGCTTCGTCCTCGGTGACCTGGAGTGGGACCAGTTCTACAAGATCAGGGCGGCCGACTACCGGACCGGCATCCACATCGTGCCGGGCCAGCGGGCCTCGTTCACCGGCACCTTCCTCCAGGCCGACATCCGCCGCACGGACGTCGCCGTGGAGGCGGAGAGCTTCGACTCCCGCTGGGGGCTGTCGTTCGCGGCGAGCACCCTGGAGGGCAGCGAGGCGGCCGTACGGAACAAGGCCCAGGCCTATGTGAAGCTGACCGACACCGACGTGACCGGCGAGGTCTCCGGCATCGTCCACAGGATGGCGGGCGCCGTCCCGCGCTACGAACAGACCGCGCTGCCCAAGCCCGCCCGCGCGGCCCTGTACGACGTGACGAAGGCCCCCTTCGCCGCGCCCGTCGGCCACGGGATCCCGCCCGTGCGCGACGCCACCGCCCGGATCCAGCGGGCCCTGGACCAGGCGGGCCGGGACGGCGGCGGCACGGTCTACCTGCCCGCCGGGTGGTACCGGATCGACAGCCACCTCCGCGTCCCCGCCGGGGTCGAGCTGCGCGGGGCCTCCGCCGTACCGAACCGCGATCTGAACGGCGCGAGCGGCGGCACGGTCCTGATGGCGTACGAGGGCAGGAACACCCCGAGCCCCGACACCGCCACCGCCCTGGTCACCCTCGGCGGGACGAACGCGGGCGTGCGCGGACTGCGCGTCCTGTACCCGGAGAACAACCCCGCCGCGACCGTGCCCGGCGAGGACGGCAGCCCCGTGCCCTACCCGTACGCCGTACGCGGCGCCGGGACCGGCACGTACGCGATCGACCTCGGCCTGCCCAACGCGTGGAACGGTGTCGACATGGCCGCCCACCGCAACGACCGCTTCACCGTGCGCAAGCTGGCGGGCGCGGTCTTCAACCGGGCGATCAGCGTGGGGAAGAGCGACCGGGGCCGGATCGAGGGCGTGCTGAACAACGGCAACGCCGTCGGGCGCGTCGGGTTCGCGCTGCCGAACTGGGTGCTGGAGAGCAACATCTTCCCGCAGGTCATCGACGATCCGATGCGGCTGCGGGCGCAGATCGTGACGGTCGACGGGGCCACCCGTCTGACGGTGTTCAACGCCTTCGCCTACGGCTTCCACCACGGTCTGGTCGTCTCGTCCGGTGACGTACGGGCCTTCAACCTGGGCACCGACAACCTCGGCGCCGACGGCTTCACGGTGAAGGCGGACGGCGAGGACGTCACCGCGGTCAACGTCATGCGCTACAACGGCGCCACCAGCAGCGGAAAGGCGAAGCTCTACAACGTCATGGCCATCAACATGGTCCAGCAGGCGGTGACCGCGACCGCCGAGCCCGCCGGGGCCGGGACCGTACGGCTCGGGGGCAACGAGTCCGAGCCGGGCCGCTACGAGAAGGGCAGCCGGGTGACCGCCACGGCGGTGCCGGCGGCCGGACAGCGGTTCGTCCGGTGGACCGTGAACGGCGAGGAGGTACCCGGCGGCGCCGAGGTCACCCTCGACGTGACCGCCGACCTCGCGGTGACGGCGCACTTCGCGCCGGTGGCCGGGGAGTGAGCGCGCGGCCGTTCCCCGTGCCTCCAGGGGCGGGGAACGGCCGCGTTAGGCTGCGGACGTTCGACCCGCAGCGCAGATACGGAGCACCAGCCCATGGACACCGCACCCGACACCGCACTCCTCACCCACCGGGACGCCACGCCGTCCGACACGGAGACCCTCGTCGCCCTCATAGAGTCGGCGTACCGGGGCGACAGCAGCCGGGCCGGGTGGACCACCGAGGCGGACATCCTCCACGGGCGGCGCACGGACCCGCAGGCGGTGCTCGCGGTGATCGGGTCGACCGCCGGCCGGCTGCTGGTCTTCGAACGGGACGGCGAGACGGTCGCCTGCTGCCAGCTCGAACACCGGGGCGAGGTCGCCTACTTCGGGATGTTCGCGGTCCGGCCCACCGCCCAGGGCGGCGGCCTCGGCAAGCGGGTCATGTCCGACGCCGAGCGGGTGGCCCGGGAGACCTGGGGGGTGACCGAGATGCAGATGACGGTCATCTCGGTGCGCGAGGAGCTGATCGCCTGGTACGAGCGGCGCGGCTACCGCCGTACGGGAAAGAGGACACCGTTCCCGTACGGCGACGACCGCTTCGGCATCCCGCAGCGCGACGACCTGGAGTTCGAGCTGCTGGTCAAGACGCTCGGCTGAGCGCGCGCCCGCAGCACGCCCAGCGTCCGCACGACCCTCAGGGGGTCGGCGTCGAGCCGTACGCGGTCAGGAACCGGTCGCGGAACTGGTCCATCCGCCAGACCGGCGCGTCGGGCCCGGGCTCGATCCCGTCCTGCCAGCCCCAGCCCGAGATCCGGTCGAGCACCTTCGGGTCGTGGGCGACCAGCGCGATCGGCACGTCCCGGCCGAAGGCGTTGTGCGTGACCGCCGGGACGGGCTGGTGGTCGCCGAGGAAGACGAGCACGGTGTTCTTGTCGCCGTACTTGACGACGTAGTCGACGAGGTTGCCCACCGAGTACTCGACGGAGTGCGCGTACTCGGCGCGCACCCGCTTGGGGTCCTTCCACACCTCGGCGCGCGTCTTGCCCTCCGCCTTGATCCCCTCGTACACCGAGCCGTCCCCGACCTGGTCCCAGCCGATGGTCTTCGGCAGCGGCGCCCACGGGTTGTGGCTGGAGACGAGGATGATCTCCGCCATCAGCGGCTCGCGGTCCTTCCTGCCGTGCTCCAGCTTCTCGAAGGCCGACAGGCTGTACTGGTCGGGGATGGGCGACCAGCCGAACTTGGGCCCCTGGTAGCCGAGGTGGTCGGAGTCGTAGACGTGGTCGAGGCCGTAGAACTTCCCCTCGGGCCAGGACTGGGTCACCCCCGGCATGATGCCGACCGTCCGCCAGGCGTCGGTGCGCTTGAAGGCGCTGGTGAGGGACATCCGGTCGCTGGTGGTGATGGAGTCGTACCCCTGCTGGTTCTTGATCCACAGACCCGTGTTGAAGGTGGAGTGGGCGAGCCAGCTGCCGCCGCCGTACGTCGGTGAGGTGAGGAAGGCGCTGCGGGAGGAGAACCCGGCCGCGCGCAGCTTCTCCGTCCCCTTCGTCAGCATGGCCCCGACCTCCGCCGACGTCTGCGGCTCTTCCAGGGCGTTGCGTCCGTAGCTCTCGATGAACGCGAAGATGACGTCCTTGCCGCGCAGCGCGGGAAGGAGCTGGTCGGGCGGGGTGTCCGCGAAGTGGTCGACGGCGGCGGCCCGGGACAGCTCCCGCTCGTCCCGCCAGCTCTCGCCGACCAGCCGCGCGTGATGGTCGACCAGGGCGGCGGTGTTCCTGGCGGCGACGGGCGCGCCGGCGATCTGCGCGCCGAGGGCCGCGCAGGCGATCCAGGCGGTACCGAACACGGCGGTGGTACGGAGTGTCACGCTGCGGTGCCGTGCCAGCAGGCCGCTCAGCCGGACGACCGCCAGCGTCATCAGGACGAGTACGGCCACCACGAGCACGACCACCCCGATCACGGCACCGATCGCGGCGGCCCCGCCGACCGAGTCCCGGACGAACGCCTCGCCGTCGTCGAACAGGACCCAGTCGAGCCGGATGTCGAACGGCCGGTCGAAGTTCGAGTAGAAGCCCATGTCCAGGAAGGTGAGGAGGGTCAGCAGCCCGAGGCCGAACCCGAACAGAACCGCCGCCACCCGCCGGGGCCTCGGCGGCAGGACGACGAGGACGACCGCACCGAGGACGCCTTCCACCGGTATGCGGCCGAACGCGCCGGGGGTGAGGCGGTCGAGGTTGTCGGGCAGCAGCAGGGCGGTGAGCACCAGCAGGGCGGACAGGACGGTGAGGACCCGCGCCACGGCCGGGCGCCGGAACCACCGGCCGCCGTCGCCGCCGCCGGTGCCGTCCGGTGCTGACGGGCCGTCACCGGTGGTGGTCGTGGGGGTGTCCGGCCGCTGACGGGAGTGCGTGAAGAGAGGCAACCCGGGGATCCTTCCGTGCGAGGCCCGCTGAGGGCACGGCGGACCCGGTTCGGAAGTGGGGGCCGCCGTCAGGGGTACGGGCCGCCGGCGGTTTCGGTTCAATCACCACGCACCTGATTCAGGCGGATGTACGCCCCATGCGCCGGATCTCCGGGAAGTCCGTGGTGACACCTGCCAGTCGGAACGCCCGCGCGAGCCGCAACTGCTCCTGCGTGTTGACCACCCAGCCGATCACCCGGATGCCCTCGGCGTGCGCGCGCTCGACGGTCTCCAGCGTGAGCCGGCGGAGGTTCAGGGCCAGCGTGGCCGCGCCCACCGCCTTCGCCCGGTCGACCACGTCCGCGCCCCAGCGGCTGGCGATCAGCACGGTCCGTACGTCCGGTACGAGGGCGGCGATCTCGGCGACCGCCTCGTCGTGGAACGACGACACCTCGACCCGCCCGGCCAGGTCCCGCCGGCGCATCACCCCGGCGAGCGCCCGCGCCGCCGCCGCGTCCTTGATCTCCGCCTGGAGCGGGGACCCCACGGCGTCCAGGACCTCCTCGAAGACGGGAACCCGCTCCCCGTCCCCGGCGTCCAGCTCGCGCAGCTCGGCGAGGGTGTGCCCGGCGATCGCGCCGGTGCCGTCGGTCGTACGGTCCACATCCGTGTCGTGCATGACGACCAGGGCGCCGTCCTTGCTCAGGTGCAGGTCGAGTTCGAGGGCGTCCATGCCGGCCTTCTCGGCATGCAGGAAGGAGCGCAGGGTGTTCTCCGGCTCGACCCCCATCACCCCGCGGTGGCCGATGATCTGGAAATTCACGGTCGTCTCGCTCCCGTCGACGGCCCCGCCGCGCGGCGCGCGGCGCTCACGCGGCACGGCGGCAGCCTAGTGGCCGCGGGACCGGCAGAGGGCCGGCCCGTGCCGCGCCAGTGGCGGGCAGGAAAAACTGCGGCGACCATGGGGGGAGGGCAGGATAATTTCCCTTGGTTGCCTTGTATAGGAGAACTTCGCACATATACGCTGTCTTGACGCAAGATTCTCCTGTGGAGGAAGTGACATGACGGAAATTCTTGAGCAGGACCCCGCTGGGCGCCGCATATTCGGCGATGCCCCGGTGACCGCTCACCCGGCCTGGCCGGAGCTCAAGAGCGCCGTCGAGGAGATCCGCCCCTGGCAGTCCAAGGACGGCTCCGTGGACTTCGGCGCGGAGTACGCGCCGACGCGTACCGAGGCCGGAGCCGCGGTCGACCGGATGATCGCCGCCGTCGAGCAGCTCGCCCCGCTCCTCCCGCACGACGCCGCGTACCACACCGCCCTCGTCGCGGACCTGCGCGGATGGGCCGCCGCCGACTTCGCCGTACCGGACTTCCTGGACTCGCTCCTCGCCTTCCGGCCCGCCGCCGACCGTGTGGACGGCCTCCAGCACCTCGCGGTCTTCCCCATGTACACGCAGAACGGGAATCCGGACCGCAACTTCGAGGCGGTCGTGCTGCGCATGGTCTGGCCCGACTGGCTGGCCGAGCTGGAGCGCACGCGCTACGACAACCCGCTGTTCTGCGGCATCACCTTCGAGGACTTCACCGCCGGGTACGACACGAACTCGGCCGTGTTCTTCCCCGAGACCATCGCCGTGCGCGAGGCCCCCGAGCGTTTCAGCTGGGGCGGCATCTTCTGCGACCGCGAGGCCGCCCGCTTCCGCCGGGTCACCGACGCGGCCGTCGGCGTCCTCGGCGTCGAACTGCCCGACGACATCCGGGAGATGGTCGCCGACCAGGAGCGCTGCCAGCAGGCCTTCGTGCTCTGGGACATGATCCACGACCGCACCCACAGCCACGGCGACCTGCCCTTCGACCCCTTCATGATCAAGCAGCGCCAGCCGTTCTGGATGTACGGCCTCGAAGAGCTGCGCTGCGACCTCACCGCGTTCCGCGAGGCCGTCCAGCTGGAGGCCGACGGCTTCCCGCAGGGCCGTGACGTGCAGTACGCGATCCTCTTCGACCGGATGTTCCGCTTCCCCGTCACGGGAGCGCGCGAGCGCAACTACGACGGCCTCGGCGGCCAGCTGCTCTTCGCCTACCTGCACCAGCACGACGTGGTGCGCTGGACGGACAACACCCTGCGCATCGACTGGGAGCGCGCCCCCGAGGTCACCAAGCGGCTCTGCGCGGAGATCGAGGACCTGTACCGGGCGGGCATCGACCGCCCCAAGCTGGTCCACTGGTTCGCCGCGTACGACCTCGTCTCCGCCTACCTGGCCCCGCACCCCGGATCCCGGTGGGCCAAGGGCCCCGACGCCCTCGACCTGACCCAGCCGCCCCGTAAACTGGTGGACGACGTGCTGCCGGACGAATTCCCGCTCAGCATGTTCTACGAGGCGCTGTCCAAGAAACTGAAGAACGTGATCGCCTCCACCAAGGGGATCACCGCGACGAGCACCGAGCGAGTGGCCGCGTGACCACCCGCGAGCCGGAGGCGACGGTCATGGACGAGGCGACGGTCATGGACGAGAACGGCGAGCCCAACGCGAGCTGGTGGATCGAGGGAAGCGGCAGGCTGGACGGCGCCGTGATCGCCGTGGCCGGGGCCGCGGGCCCGGCGGGCCGCGCCGCCCTGCTGAGGCTGGCCGAGGCCGGCGCGACCGTCGTCGGCTCGGACGCGGACGCCGCGCGCCTCGCCGAGGCGGTCGACGCCGCCCGGTACGCGCACGGCGGGGCCACGGTCACCGGTGACACCGTCGACCTGCTCGACCTCGACGCCACCCGCGTGTGGGCCGAGAAGACCGAGAAGGAGTTCGGCCGGATCGACGGCCTGGTCCACCTGGTCGGCGGCTGGCGCGGCAGCGCCACCTTCGCCGGGACCGACCTGGCCGACTGGGACGTGCTGGAGAAGCTGCTAATCCGTACCGTCCAGCACACCTCCCTCGCCTTCCACGACGGACTCCTGCGCAGCGACCGCGGCCGCTACCTGCTCATCAGCGCCGCCGGCGCGTCCAAGCCCACCGCGGGCAACGCCGCGTACGCCGCCTCCAAGGCCGCCGCCGAGGCGTGGACCCTGGCGCTGGCCGACGCCTTCCGCAAGGCGGGGGGCGACGAAGGGCCGCGTTCGGCGGCTGCCATCCTGGTCATCAAGGCACTGGTGCACGACGCCATGCGCGCCGAGCGCCCGAATGCGAAGTTCGCGGGCTTCACCGACGTCACCGACCTGGCCGAGGCCATCGCCGGTGTCTGGGACAGGCCCGCCCAGGATGTGAACGGAAAGCGCCTGTGGCTGACCCCCGAGTCGTGAAGTCAGGCCGGCCGGACTCCCCCGCGCCGGCCGGCGGTACGGACGCCCGCCGCCACCACGATCCCCAGGTGCGCGGCTTCGCCAGCGACAACTACGCCGGCGCGCACCCGGAGATCCTCGCCGCGCTCGCCCTCGCCAACGGCGGCCACCAGGTCTCCTACGGCGAGGACGACTACACCGGCCACCTCCAGCAGGTCATGCACAGCCACTTCGGCGCGTCGGCGGAGGCGTTCCCCGTCTTCAACGGCACCGGCGCCAACGTCGTGGCGCTCCAGGCGATGACCGAGCGCTGGGGCGCGGTCATCTGCGCAGAGTCCGCCCACATCAACACCGACGAGGGCGGCGCCCCCGAGCGGATGGGCGGCCTCAAGCTGCTGACCGTACCGACCCCGGACGGCAAACTGACGCCGGAGCTCATCGACCGGCAGGCCTTCGGCTTCGACGACGAGCACCGCGCCATGCCCCAGGTCGTGTCGATCACCCAGAGCACCGAGCTGGGCACGCTCTACACCTCCGAGGAGATCCGGGCCCTCTGCGCCCACGCCCACGGTCTCGGCATGAAGGTCCACCTCGACGGCGCCCGGATAGCCAACGCCGCCGCCGCGCTGGACGTCCCGATGCGCACCTTCACCAACGCCGCGGGCGTCGACGTCCTCTCCTTCGGCGGGACGAAGAACGGCATGCTCTTCGGCGAGGCCGTCGTCGTCCTCGACCCCGACGCCGTACGGGCCATGAAGCGGCTGCGCAAGCTGTCCATGCAGCTGTCGTCCAAGATGCGGTTCGTCTCGGTCCAGCTGGAGGCCCTGCTCGCGGGCGACCTCTGGCTGCGCAGCGCCCGCCACAGCAACGCCATGGCCCGGCGGCTCGCCGAGGGCGTGCGCGCGCTGGGCGGGGTCGAGATCCTCTACCCCGTCCAGGCCAACGCGGTGTTCGCGCGCCTCCCGCACGACGTGGGCGTACGGCTCCAGAAGCGCTTCCGCTTCTACTTCTGGGACGAGCAGGCCGGGGACGTCCGCTGGATGTGCTCCTTCGACACCACGGAGGACGACGTGGACCGCTTCCTGTACGCCCTGAAGGAAGAACTCGCCGCATAGGTATGTAGCAATCCGGATATTCAGTGGATGACCGGCTCCGCGTTCCCTAGAGTGACGGGTATGCAGCTGATCCAGCGCAACCCTGATCTCTCCGCCTATCTGGCGGCCGATGAGGCCATCGATCATGACCACCCGCTGGTACGGGAGACGGCGGCGCGTCTCCGTACCGCGGAGGGCGGTGCATACGCATACGCGAAAGCCGCCTACGCGTTCGTCCGCGACGAGATACCGCACTCGTGCGACACGGGGGACCAGCGGGTCACCTGGCGCGCCTCCGACGTGATCGGGCGGCGCACCGGCATCTGCTACGCCAAGTCCCACGCCCTGGCGGCGCTGCTGCGGGCGGAGTCGATCCCCGCCGCGCTCTGCTACCAGGAGTTCGACGTCGTCCACGGGCTGGTCGCGATCCGGCTGCCGGGCCGCGAGCGCTGGGACCGGCAGGACGCGCGCGGCAACAAGCCGGGGGTGGACGCCCACTTCTCGCTCGACCGTGAGCAGCTGGCCTTCGCCCCCGAGCCGCAGTTCGGCGAGAGGGACCACCCGGTCCTGTTCGAGGCCCCGCACCCGGCGATCCTGCGGGCGCTGCGGGCCGCGCCCGACCTCGACCACCTGGTCAGGACGCTGCCTGCCACGCTCGGCTGAGACGGTTCGGGCCCCGGGCCCCAGGGAAACGGGCGGGTGGTCAGGCGGTGGTGGTGGGACGGCCGGTCTCGGCCTCCCGGACCTGGGCCGCCGTCGGAGCCGTACCGCCGAGGTGCGCGGGCACCCACCAGGTGTCGTTCGCGTCCTTGGGGCGTACCGGATAGGCGCGCTGTGCCGCCTCCAGCAGCTCCTGCACCCGGTCCCGCAGCCGCCGCGTGAGGGCGCCCGCGTACTGGTCGGCCGGGGCCGCCATGGGCTCGCCCACCCGCATCGTCACGGGGATGTGGCTGCGCCGGAAGTTGCGCGGCCGGCCCTTGGTCCACAGCCGCTGGGTGCCCCACAGCGCCATCGGGATCAGCGGGACGCCGGCCTCCTGGGCGAGCCGGACGGCGCCCGACTTGAAGCTCTTGAGCGTGAAGGACGGGGAGATCGTGGCCTCGGGGAAGACCCCGATGATCTCCCCGGCGCGCAGCGAGTCCAGCGCGTGCGCGTACGCCGTCTCACCCTGCTCGCGGTCCACCGGGATGTGCTTCATGCCGCGCATCAGCGGACCGGAGATCCGGTGCCGGAAGACCGCTTCCTTCGCCATGAAGCGCACCAGGCGCTTCTGGGGGAGCGTGGTGAGGCCCGCGAAGATGAAGTCCAGATAGCTGATGTGATTGCTGACGAGCACAGCTCCGCCGGTCCGCGGGATGTTCTCCGACCCCTGCGTGTCGATCTTCAGGTCCAGCGCCTTGAACATGGTGCGGGCGGCGCCGATGACCGGCCGATAGACGAGCTCTGCCATCTGGGGTGGACCCTTCTGTTCCGGGGAGGGTTCTCCCGGCGGAAGTTACGCAGCCGTAGGTTTTCGGCAATGCGCCGATCGTGCCCCATACGGGGCGCCGTGGCCAGTCCTGGTCTGCGCACGGGGCGAGATTCTCGTCACGTCGGCGTCACGTCAACGTCGCGTCGGCGTCGCGTCGGCGCACCGCCGCCGTCGTCCGGCGCAGCACCAGGTACATCTCGCAGCCGAGGCAGTAGCCGAACGCGGCGTTGAGGAACGCGGCGGCCAGCGCGCACGCCGTCGCCGCGAGCCCGAGCCACTCCGGGCCCGCGAAGAACCCCACCAGTCCGACCGCGGCGAAGACCAGCCCGACGGCCTGGGCGAAGCGCGGCGGCGCCGGGGACTCGAACTCCACCGCCGGGCCCAGGCGCGGCCTGACGACCGTACGGAACAGCCAGCCGTACGGGGAGCGCCGGACGCCCCCGACCGCGCCCGCCGCGAAGGCGAGCGTCTGCCAGGCGAGAAGGACGCCGCTGCCCGTGACGAGGACCGCGGCGAGTACGACGGTGGTGACGGCCGCCCCGAAGCGCGGCCCCCTGATGTCGAGATCCATGGCCTCAGCATCTCCCGCCCGCGCGCCGGCGCGGTCGCGGAATATTTTGCAGTCGTGTGAACGCTGCCGCTGAGGATGACGACGACAGGACTGATCGTGTGCGCGGCGGTACTCGCCGTGGCGGCCGTGTTCGGGCTGTGGCACCGGCGGGGCGAAGGAAGGCTGAGGATGCGCGGGCGGGACGGCGGGAAGCGGCTCGGCGAGGCCGAGCTGGGCGTGGGGCTGGGGGAGCGGGCGACACTCGTCCAGTTCTCCAGCGCGTTCTGCGCGCCCTGCCGGGCGACCCGGCGCACGCTCGCCGAGGTGGCGGAGATGGTCGACGGGGTCTCCCACGTGGAGATCGACGCCGAGGAACGGCTGGAGCTGGTACGGGAGCTGGGCATCCTCAAGACCCCGACCGTCCTCGTGCTCGACGCGGGCGGCCGTGTCGTCCGCAGGGCCGCCGGGCAGCCGCGCAGGGCGGACGTGATCGCCGCGCTCGGCGAGGCCGTGCGGCCGTGCTCTTGACCGCGTCCCGAGGGGGCGCCCTTGACCGCGACCCGCGCCCTCGGCACCCTGTCGTGGTGCCCCGGGAACTCCTGTTGTACGGACGGGCCCATGTGGACCTGGCCCGTCACGCGAGCGCGCGCTGTCCGGGTGTCTGAGCACCCACGGAACCGCTCCCCTCTACTCCCGGAAGGACGACGCATGACGGCGACGCCCGAGCTCAGCACTCCCCGGACCGCCACCCCCGACCTCTTCCGCTCCGTCTTCCGCCGGCACGCGGCGGGGGTCGCGGTCATCACCGCCCGGGGCGGCGGCCTGTCCGGCGGCCGGCCCGTCGGCTTCACCGCCACCTCGCTCAACTCCGTCGCCGCCGAACCCCCGTTGGTCTCGTTCGGCGTGGCCACGTCGTCGTCCAGCTGGCCGGTGATCGCCGAGACCGACTACCTCGGCGTCCACATACTCGGCGACCACCAGGAGGAGTTGGCCGCCACGTTCGCGCGCAGCGGCGCCGACCGGTTCGCGCCGCCCACGGGGTGGCGCACCGGACCCGAGGGCGTGCCCGTGCTGGACGGCGTGCTGGCCTGGCTGGTCTGCCGTGTCGTGGCCCGCGTCCCGGCCGGCGACCACCGCATCGTGGTGGCCCAGGCCGTCGTCGGCGACCCGGCGGGCGCGGGCCGGCCGCTCGTCTACCACCAGGGCCGCTTCAACACCCTGCGCGACTGAGAGCCCCCTGGGCGTCTCCGCGGGCATCTTCTGAGGTGCGTCGGGAAGGTCACAGTGCACAGCGCTTGCTCACGGGGCAGGCTCTGGATGTACTGACGAGTAATATTTACTCCGGTGCGCCGGTCTCCGGACCGGAAACCGTCCCATAAGGCGCCTATGCTGCGTGCAACAAGGCAGCCCAGAAATGACGATGCGGTAGGAGAGCCGGCGTGAGCCTGAGGATCGTTGTCTGTGTGAAGTACGTGCCCGACGCCACCGGAGACCGGCATTTCGCCGACGACCTGACTCTGGACCGGGACGACGTGGACGGCCTGCTGTCGGAGCTCGACGAGTACGCGGTGGAGCAGGCGCTCCAGATCGCCGGCGAGGCGGACGACGCGGAGGTCACGGTGCTGACCGTCGGCCCCGAGGACGCCAAGGACGCGCTGCGCAAGGCGCTGTCGATGGGCGCCGACAAGGCCGTGCACGTCGAGGACGACGCGCTGCACGGCACGGACGTCCTCGGTACGTCGCTGGTCCTCGCCAGGGCCATCGAGAAGACCGGCTACGACCTGGTCGTCTGCGGGATGGCCTCGACGGACGGCACGATGGGCGTACTGCCCGCGATCCTCGCGGAGCGGCTCGGGGTCCCGCAGGTCACGCTGCTCTCCGAGGTGTCCGTGGGCGGCGGCCAGGTCAAGGGCCGCCGGGACGGCGACACCGCGAGCGAGCTGCTGGAGGCGTCCCTGCCGGCCGTCGTATCGGTGACGGACCAGTCGGGCGAGGCCCGCTACCCGTCCTTCAAGGGGATCATGGCGGCGAAGAAGAAGCCGGTGCAGTCCTTCGACCTGGAGGACCTGGACATCGAGCCCGGTGACGTCGGCCTGGCGGGTGCCTGGACCGTGGTCGACGGGGCCACCCAGCGCCCGGCCCGCACGGCGGGCACGGTCGTCAAGGACGAGGGCGAGGGCGGCAAGCAGCTGGCCGCGTTCCTCGCGGAGCGCAAGTTCATCTGACCCGCCCCGGGGCCGCGGGCCGTGCCGGACGCCGGCCGGGCCCCGGTCGCCCACCCCATCATTCCCGCCCTCTCGCACGCGCAGGAGACCCGCACCATGGCTGAAGTTCTCGTCTATGTCGACCACGTGGACGGCGCCGTCCGCAAGCCCACCCTGGAACTGCTGACCCTGGCCCGCCGCCTGGGCGAGCCCGTCGCCGTCGCCCTCGGCGCGGGCGCCGAGGCCACCGCGGCCGTCCTGGCCGAGCACGGCGCGGTGAGGGTGCTGACGGCCGACGCGCCCGAGTTCGCCGACTACCTCGTGGTCCCCAAGGTCGACGCCCTCCAGGCCGCCCACGACGCCGTCTCGCCCGCCGCGGTGCTCCTGCCGTCGTCGGCCGAGGCGAAGGAGATCGCCGCCCGCCTGGCGGTCCGCATCGGCTCCGGTCTGCTCACCGACGCCGTCGACCTGGAGGCGGGCCCGGAGGGCCCCGTCGCCACCCAGTCGGTCTTCGCCGCCGCCTTCACGACGAAGACGCGCGTCTCCCGGGGCACCCCGGTCATCACCGTCAAGCCGAACTCCGCCCCCGTCGAGGCCGCCCCGGCCGCGGGCACCGTGGAGACGCTGGCCGTCACCTTCGGCGAGAAGTCCACCGGCACGAAGATCGTCTCCCGGTCTCCCCGCGAGTCGACGGGCCGCCCGGAGCTGACCGAGGCCGCGATCGTGGTCTCCGGCGGGCGCGGCGTGAACGGCGCCGAGAACTTCGCCGTCATCGAGGCCCTCGCCGACTCCCTGGGCGCGGCGGTCGGCGCCTCCCGCGCCGCCGTGGACGCCGGCTGGTACCCGCACGCCAACCAGGTCGGCCAGACCGGCAAGTCGGTCTCCCCGCAGCTCTACATCGCCTCCGGCATCTCCGGTGCCATCCAGCACCGCGCGGGCATGCAGACCTCCAAGACCATCGTCGCCGTCAACAAGGACGCCGAGGCGCCGATCTTCGACCTGGTCGACTACGGCGTCGTCGGCGACCTGTTCGACGTCGTGCCGAAGCTGACCGAAGAGGTCAAGGCCCGCAAGGGCTGACACCCGCCGGACGTCTCCCCCGCAGGGCCACGCGGTCGCGCCACCGTGTGGCCCTGCGCCATTCGTGTGGCTGACGGGACACCGTTGACGGGGCTCGACCGCGCCGATTAACTTCGGTGAACTTCCTCTCAACGGAATGTTGATTCCGCAGAGCGGAAAAGTTGGAGCTGTACGGGCGACCCGTACGGGACGGGCACGAGGAAGGCAAGCGGATGGCACAGCAGGAGACGGTGACCACCAGCCTGGCGAGCGCGGTCGGCGAGGACATCGCCGCGCGTCTCGCCCCGGTCGACGCGGACCTCGCCCGCCGCTACCCCGGCGACCCCGGGACCAGACAGCCCGTCCACACCGTCTACGTCCCCGCCGACGCCCTCACCGCCGGCACCGTCCGCTCCTGGGGCGACCAGGCCCTCGCCGCCCTCGACGAACACGCCCCGGACGCCGCCGCGCTGGCCGCCGTCCTCGGCCTCCCGGACGAGCTGGCCGGGCCGGTGCACGAGCGCGTACGGGCCAAGCTGGCGCGCGAACCGGTCGAGGACCTGCGGATCGACTTCGAGGACGGCTACGGACCGCACCCGGACGCCGACGAGGACGCCCACGCGGCCCGCGCCGCCCGGTTGGTCCACGCGGCCTACGCCGACGGCACCGCCGCCCCGTACACCGGCATCCGGATGAAGTGCCTGGAGGAAGCCGTACGCGACCGGGGGATCCGTACCCTCGACATCTTCCTCAGCGGACTGATGGAGGCGGGCGGCCTGCCCGACGGGCTGGTGCTGACCCTGCCCAAGGTCACGTATCCGGAGCAGATCGAGGCGATGGTACGGATCGCCGAGGCGTTCGAGACGGCCCGCGGCCTGTCCCCGGGACGGCTCGGCTTCGAGATCCAGATCGAGACCAGCCAGTCCATCCTCGCCGCCGACGGCACCGCGACCGTGGCCCGGATGATCGACGCGGCCGACGGGCGCGCCACCGGGCTGCACTACGGCACCTTCGACTACAGCGCCTGTATCGGCGTCAGCGCCGCGTACCAGTCGAGCGACCACCCCGCCGCCGACCACGCCAAGGCCGTGATGCAGGTCGCGGCGGCCGGCACCGGCGTACGGGTCTGCGACGGCTCCACCAACGTGCTCCCGGTCGGGCCCACCTCCCAGGTCCACGACGCCTGGCGGCTGCACTACGGCCTCACCCGGCGGGCCCTCGCCCGCGCCTACTACCAGGGCTGGGACATGCACCCGGCCCAGCTCCCGACCCGCTACTCCGCCGTCTACGCCTTCTACCGCGAGGGCATGGCGGCGGCGGCCGCCCGGCTGGTCGCGTACGTCACCAGGGCGGGCGGCGCCGTGCTCGACGAGCCGGCCACGGCCAAGGCGCTCAGCGGCTACCTCCTGCGCGGCCTGGACTGCGGCGCCGTGGACGACGACGAGGTCACCCTCCTCACCGGCCTGGCCCGTCCGGACCTGGAAGCACTGGCGGTCCCGCGCCGCGCGGCCAACGCCCTGTGAGGCGCGGGCGCTTGAGCCCCTGACCGTCCTGCCTACCGGTCCGACGGCGGCGGGATCTCGCCCGAGCCCCGGGCGATCAGCCGGGTCGGCAGCACCACCCTCGACGGGGCATCCGCCGCCCCGTCGAGGCGCTGGAAGAGCCGCTCGGCGGCCGTACGGCCCAGGGTCGCCGCGTCCTGCGCGATGACCGTGACCCCCGGCTCCAGCAGATCCGCCAGCTCGATGTCGTCGAAGCCGACGAGCGCGACCGGCCGGTGGTGCGCGGCCAGGACCCGTACCGCCGTCACCGTCACCCGGTTGTTGCCCGTGAGGATCGCCGTGACCGGCTCGGGCCCGCCGAGCATCGAGGCCACCGCGTCCCGTACCCGGTCGGGCGCGGTCGTGCCGAGCGCCACCCAGTCGTCGTGGATGGCGAGACCCGCGTCCGCCATGGCGGTGCGGTACCCGCGCAGCCGCTCGATCGCCGTGTGGATCCGGGGCTGGTCGCCGATGAAGCCGATACGGCGGTGGCCGTGTGCGATCAGGTGCGCGGCGCCCGATCGGGCGCCGCCGAAGCTGTCGGAAAGGATCACGTCCGCGTCGATGCGCCCGGCGGGGCGGTCCACGAAGACCGTCGCGACCCCGGCCCTGATCTCCGGCTCCAGATAGCGGTGGTCGTCCCCGGCGGGGATCACGATCAGCCCGTCCACCCGGCGCGCGCACAGCGCCAGCACCAACTCCTGCTCCCGGTCCGGGTCCTCGGCGCTGGACCCGTTGATGAGCAGCGCGCCGTGCGCCCGCGCCACCTCTTCCACGGCGCGGTTCAGCGGACCGTAGAACGGGTCGGCCAAATCCTCCAGGACCAGACCGATACTCGCCGTACGCCCTTTACGCAGCACGCGCGCCGAATCGTTGCGCCGGAATCCCAGCGCGTCGATGGATTCCTGCACCCGCCTTTCGGTGTCCGGGGTCACCCCCGGCTCGCCGTTCACCACCCGGGACACCGTCTTGAGTCCCACCCCGGCGCGCGCGGCGACGTCTTTCATGGTGGGCCGATTGCCGTAGCGGTTCTCGGGGCGGCGGGAGGTGTCGGCCACAGTGCGCTGTCCTGTCGTCGTCCGGGTACGAGTGGGTACGCGTCTGCACATCTCCGCGTACACCGGGGCGGATCCGGGTTCGCTGCGGATATGGCCGCCGGTTTGCCATTCAAGGCTGTGGCGACGAGCATAGGCCCTGGACAACGTTGTCAGGTGAATAGAGACTGTTCATCGAAGCGCAGGTCCGGTCATTCCCCGCACGGGCGGGGATACCTCGTCCCCGGGAGATCCGACACCGATGCATATCGACCGCGTTGCCGCACTCGACATCGGCGGCACCAAGATCGCCGGCGCGTTGGTCGACGGCAACGGCAGGATCCTCGTCCGGGCACAGCGGCCGACCCCCGCCCGGGAGGACGGCGAGAGTGTCATGCGTGCCGTCGGGGAAGTCCTCGCGGAGGTCGCGGCCTCGCCGCTCTGGCCGGGGGCCACGGCGATCGGCATCGGCAGCGCGGGCCCGGTGGACGCCTCGGCCGGTACGGTCAGCCCGGTCAACGTGCCGGGCTGGCGCGGGTTCCCGCTGGTGGAGCGGGTACGGGAAGCGACCGGCGGCCTGCCGGTGACGCTGGTCGGCGACGGGGTCGCCATGACCGCGGCGGAGCACTGGCAGGGCGCGGCCCGCGGCTACGACAACGCGCTGTGCATGGTGGTCTCGACCGGGGTGGGCGGCGGGCTCGTCCTCGGCGGCACGCTCCACCCGGGGCCCACCGGCAACTCCGGGCACATCGGCCACATCAGCGTGGACCTGGACGGCGACCTCTGTCCGTGCGGCGGGCGCGGCTGCGTGGAGCGGATCGCCAGCGGTCCCAACATCGCGCGCCGGGCGCTGGAGGGCGGCTGGCAGCCGGGCCCCGACGGGGACACGTCGGCGGCTGCGGTCGCCGCGGCGGCCCGGGCCGGCCACCCCGTCGCGATCGCGTCCTTCGAACGCGCCGCCCAGGCGCTGGCCGCCGGCATCGCCGCGACGGCCACGCTGGTGGAGATCGGCATCGCGGTGGTCGGCGGGGGCGTCGCGAACGCGGGCGAGGTCCTGTTCGCCCCGCTGCGCCGCTCCCTGGGCGACTACGCGACGCTCTCCTTCGTCCGGCAGATCAAGGTGGCCCCGGCCCTCATGGGCACGGACGCGGGCCTCGTGGGCGCGGCGGCGGCCGCCGCGCTGGGCACCCGCGACGGGGAGACGGCGACGGTCAGCGGCTGACGTTCTCGGGCTGATGTTCCCGGGCCGGCGTTCTCGCGCACGCGGGGGCGCGCGAGGACCGGAAGCGGCGGCTCGGCGGGAGACGGCTCAGCGGGTCGTCTGGCACGCCATGCGCCGGCTGCCCCGGAACTTCACGCACAGCTCCGTGTCCCTGCCGGTGTGGTGCGCCGGCCAGGTGTACATCAGCGCCTTGCCCGAGCGCGTGGCCGTTCCCGTGCCGGCGAGCCGGCCGTTCCGGTACAGCGACACCGCACGCGAACCGACGTGCGCCGGCGGATTGGTCCAGATGCCGGTGACCGCGTTCGTGGCGCCCCGGCCGTCCAGCCGGACGCAGATCTGCGGGCCGGAGAAGTGGTGGGTGCACGCGCTGCTGTCGGCCGCCGCGGGTGTCGCGGTCAGCGAGACCGCCACCCCCGCCAGGGCGAGCGCCACGGCGGACCGCCGGGCGGGGGAGCGCGGGGCGAAGGGCGCGGGCGGAACGGGTGGCATGTCGGCTCTCCGGCTCGTACGGCGGGCTGGGCGGGCACACGGGCGCGGGCGGGACCGTTCCCGCGCGGACACGCGCTACGTCGCCGCTTCCGCCGCCGTCGCCTGTGGGGGGACCACCACCAGGAAGAAGTCCGAGTCCAGGTCCATGACCACCTCGGCCGGTGTCCCCTCGTCCCGCCGGGCCCGTGCGAACTCCTCCGCGGGCCAACTGCCACGCGGCCCACCCGCGGGAAATCTCTCCAGCACCGTACGGCGCATCGTGTACCCCCTCGTCACATCGAGTTCCAACGATGTTCCTCGGGATTGTGTTACGCCCGGCACGGACATCGGTTCGTACAGTAGGCCGCTGTCCTGCCGAAACGGAAGCGGAACGGAAACGGACCGGCAACGGCTGGGACACGTCCGGATCTCCGGCAGCCGGTCCTGACGGCCGCTCCGACCACCCCCGGGGTTTCCGTGGCAGGGTGTTGCGGGCAATCCACTGGGGGCTACGGAAGAGGGGGATGCCGTGATTGTCTGGGTCAACGGGGCGTTCGGAGCGGGGAAGACCAGCACCGCACACGAACTGGTCGATCTGATCCCCAACTGCACGCTCTACGACCCCGGGCTCACCGGCGCGGAACTGGCGCGGCTGCTCCCGCAGAAGCGGCTCGCCGACGTCACCGACTTCCAGGACCTGCCGATCTGGCGCCGCCTGGTGGTGGACACCGCGGCGGCCCTGCTGGCGGAGCTGGGCGGGGTGCTGGTCATCCCCATGACGCTCCTGCGCCAGGAGTACCGCGACGAGATCTTCGGGGGACTGGCCGCCCGGCGCATCCCGGTCCGGCATGTGCTACTGGCAACTGACGAAACGATCCTGCGTGGGCGCATTGCGGCCCGGGAGGCCCCGGACGGCGACCGGGAGGCGGCCGAGCGTGACCGTCAGTGGTGCGACGAACACATCGAGCAGTACCGTACCGCCCTGCACTGGCTCACCGCCGACGCCCACGTCGTCGACACCAACACCCGGACGGCCCGCGAGAGCGCCGAATGCCTCGCGGACGCGGTGCTGACCGGCACGGCACGCGCCTGCGCGATCGTGCAGACCCCCGAACCCACCGCCGAGACCCTCGCCGCCGGGGTGCTGCTCTTCGACGAGCGGGATCGGGTGCTGCTCGTGGACCCCACGTACAAGCCCGGCTGGGAGTTCCCCGGCGGTGTGGTGGAGCAGGGCGAGGCGCCCGCGCGGGCCGGCATCCGCGAGGTGGAGGAGGAGATAGGCATCCGGCTCACCGACGTGCCGAGGCTGTTGGTGATGGACTGGGAGCCACCCCGGCCGCCCGGCTACGGCGGACTGCGCCTGCTGTTCGACGGCGGACTGCTGCCCGCCGGGCTGGCCGGTCACGTACGCCTGCCGGGGCCCGAGTTGCGTGACTGGCGCTTCGTCGGGGAGGAGGAGGCGGCCGGTCTGCTGCCGCCCGCCCGCTTCGAGCGGCTGCGCTGGGCGCTGCGGGCCCGCGAGCGGGGGATCGTGCTCAACCTGGAGGACGGCGTTCCCGTCGGCTGACCCGGCCGGTCACCGGGGCGGCGGCACCGGCCCGGCGACCGGCGCCCCGAAACCGGGAGTCGGGTCGCCGTGCCCGTAACAGACCGTGGACGGCCGCAGGGTGAGCAACCGGTCCATCGACTCCTGCGCGCGCTCCCGGTCCACGTGGAAGACCCCGAGGGTGATCCCGTTCACCGACGCCAGGGTGTCCCCGACGAACAGCACACCGTGGGACGGCAGATGGACCGCGATCGAGCCGTCGGTGTGCCCCGGCGTGTGCACCACCCGGGCCCCGTCGCCGAAGCCCAGCTCGTCGCCGTCCTCCACCTCGCGGTCCACGCGGGTGGGCGGCGCGGGCGGCACGGTCAGGCCGTGCTCGTACAGCGGGATCTCCCAGTCGAGCAACACCGGGTCCGGCACCGGCACATCACCCCGGACGACCGGGGCGTCCAGCCGGTGTGCGACGACCTCCGCGCCGTGGCGCCGCGCCAACTCCCCTGCGGAGCCCACGTGGTCGCGATGGCAGTGGGTGAGGACGATACGGCGCAGCGCGCCCGGGTCCTGCCCCAGGCGGGTGACCGCCTCCTCGATCTCCGTCGCGGCACCGCTGTGCCCGGCGTCGATCAGGGTCAGTTCCGTACCGTCGCGCCACACGTACGCCTGGCCGACCGGGAAGCGCAACAGGTGGAGGTGCGGGCGTATTTCGACGAGGTCGATGAGGTCCATGCGACGACCGTAGGCAGCGGGGGGCCGCTCGCGCGCCCTTCTACGCTTCGGGCGATCTTCGCTGTCCGCTGAACCGGCGCACCGCTCGTGGAACCGCCCCACCGCCCCACCGCCCCGCAGGGCCGGCAGGGCGGCCGACGTACGGCTCAACCCCGCTTCGACTCCGCGTAGTTGACCAGGAAGTGCGCCTCGGTGACGGACAGGCGCTCCAACTCCTCCGGCGAGACACTCTCGTTCACCGCGTGGATCTGCGCCGCCGGCTCGCTCAGCCCGATCAGCAGGATCTCGGCGTTCGGATACAGCGCGGCCAGGGTGTTGCAGAGCGGGATGGATCCGCCCTGGCCCGCCGTCTGCATCTCCTGGCCCGGATACCCTGCCCGCATCGCCTCCGCCATCGCGGCGTACGCGGGGCTGGAGGTGTCCGCGCGGAACGCCGAACCCTGCCCGATCTGCTCCACCGCGACCCGCGCACCCCACGGAGTGTGCTTCTCCAGGTGCGCGGTCAGCAGCTTCGTCGCCTCGGCGGTGTCCTGGCCCGGCGGCACCCGCAGGCTGACCGTGGCCCGCGCGCCCGCCTGGATCGAGGGCGTGGCGCCCACGACCGGCGGGGCATCGATCCCGATGACGGTGACGGACGGGCGCGCCCAGATCCGGTCGGAGACCGTCCCGTCGCCGATCAGCTCGACCCCGTCGAGCACCCTGGCGTCCGTACGGAAGTCGGCCTCCGGGTAGTCGAGCCCGTCCCACACGGCGTCCGCCGCGAGCCCTTCCACCCGGGTCGAACCATCCTCGGCGCGCAGCGAATCCAGGACCCGGATCAGCGCCGCGAGCGCGTCGGGGGCCGCGCCGCCGAACTGCCCCGAGTGCAGGTTCCCTTCGAGGGTGTCGACCCGCACGCGCAGGAGGGTCATCCCGCGCAGGGTGGCCGTCACGGTCGGCAGGCCGACCCGGAAGTTGCCCGTGTCGCCGATCACGACGGTGTCGGCGGTCAGCAGCTCCGGGTGCGCCTCCGCGTACCGCTCCAGGCCGCCCGTCCCCTGCTCCTCCGAGCCCTCGGCGATCACCTTGACGGTCACCGGAACCCCGCCGTTCGCCTTGAGGGCGCGCAGGGCCAGCAGGTGCATCAGGAAGCCGCCCTTGCAGTCGGCCGCTCCGCGTCCGTACCAGCGGCCGTCGCGCTCGGTCAGCTCGAACGGCGGGGACAGCCACGCCGCCTCGTCCAGCGGCGGCTGTACGTCGTAGTGGGCGTAGAGCAGCACCGTCGGGGCGCCCTCGGGGCCGGGCAGGACACCGTAGACGGACTGGGTGCCGTCGGGGGTGTCGAGGACCGCGACCTCCTGGAATCCTTCGGTACGGAGCGCGCCGGCGACCCACGCGGCCGCCGCCTCGCACTCGCTCTTCGGGAACACCGCGGGGTCCGCCACCGACCGGAAGGCCACCAGTTCCGCGAGCTCGGCCCGGGCGCGGGGCATCAGCGACGCGACGGTTTCGGCAATCGGATCGGCGGTCATGGGCACGCTCCTCGTGGGTGCGACGTTCTCCGGGGAGGAGGACGTGAGTGGTACGGCGAAGGCACCACAGATCCTCCCACAGCGGTTCCGGGGCCCACGCGCCGTAGGATGCCGTTCGACAACAGGGGCCACCGGTCGGATCAGGAGCAGAAGCACATCGTGAGCAGCGAGAACGCAGACGCCGGAAGCGAGCACGACGAGCCGGTGTGGGATGTCGTCGTGGTCGGAGCAGGGCCGGCGGGAGCGTCGGCGGCCTATGCCGCGGCGGTCGCGGGCCGTCAGGTGCTGCTGCTGGAGAAGGCCGAGTTGCCCCGCTACAAGACCTGCGGGGGAGGCATCATCGGTCCCTCGCGCGACGCGCTGCCCCCGGGCTTCGAGCTTCCGCTCAGGGACCGGGTGCACGCGGTCACCTTCTCCCTCAACGGCAAGCTGGCCAGGACACGCCGGTCGAAGCGGATGCTCTTCGGGCTGATCAACCGCCCCGAGTTCGACGCGAGCCTGGTCGAGCACGCGCAGAAGGCGGGCGCCGTGCTCCGTACGGGAGCGACGGTCTCCCGGGTCGAGCAGCACGGCCCGGCCGTGCCCGACCGCCGTACGGTCGCGGTGGTGCTCTCGGACGGCGAGACGGTGCTGGCGCGGGCCGTGGTCGGCGCCGACGGCAGCGCCAGCCGGATAGGCGCGCACGTCGGGGTGAAGATGGACCAGGTCGACCTGGGCCTGGAGGCGGAGATCCCCGTGCCGGAGACGGTCGCGGAGGACTGGGCGGGACGGGTCCTCATCGACTGGGGCCCGCTGCCGGGGAGTTACGGCTGGGTGTTCCCCAAGGGCGACACGCTCACCGTCGGGGTGATCTCGGCGCGGGGCGAGGGCGCGGCGACCAAGCGGTATCTGGAGGACTTCATCGCCCGGCTCGGTCTCGCCGGGTTCGAGCCGTCCGTCTCGTCCGGGCACCTGACGCGCTGCCGCAGCGAGGACTCGCCGCTGTCGCGCGGCCGGGTGCTGGTGTGCGGGGACGCGGCGGGGCTGCTGGAGCCGTGGACGAGGGAGGGGATCTCCTTCGCCCTGCGGTCGGGGCGGCTCGCGGGGGAGTGGGCGGTCAGGATCTCGGAGTCGCACGACGCCGTGGACGCCCGCAGGCAGGCGCTGAACTACGCGTTCGCGATCAAGGCCGGTCTCGGTGTGGAGATGGGCGTCGGCCGGCGGATGCTCGGCATCTTCGAGCGCCGTCCCGGGTTGCTGCACGCGGCGATCACGGGCCTGCGCCCGGCGTGGAACGCGTTCGCGGACATCGCCCGTGGCTCGACGTCGCTGGCCGGGCTCGTACGGACCCATCCGCTGGCCCGGCGCGCGCTGGACGTCCTGGACCGCAGGCAGGCGGCGGCCGCGGCGGCCGCCGAGGCCGAGGCGGGCACGTCGGAGGCCGGTACCACGGAGACCAAGGCACCGGAGGTGGGCGCTCCGTAGAGCACCGACGCACTCCCGGCCGCCCCGCCCGGTACCGGGTGTCCGGGGGCGGGGCGGCCGAGCCGGCGCCGCCGCGACGGCCTCCGCGCCCGCAGGCAGCGCGTCCTGGTCCCCCCGGACCCCGACGCTCCCAGTGCCACGACGCGACGGACGCCCGCGCCGCGTTGCACCCGCCGTGCGTCGCCGCAGCTACGACTCCGGCCCGCGTCCCGCGTCCGGGGCGCCGTCCCGGTACGGCGCTGTGCCCGCGTCGGGGTCAGGCCGCGGGTACCGAGAGGGCGCGGAGCGCGGGCCCCGGTTCCGCCGCTGTTCGGCGGGCGTTGTTCCGGGCCGGGGCCCGAGGCTCCAGTGTCGGGGGCGGCGGTGGGCCGGGGTCTCGCTCGTACATCCTCGTAGAGAGCAGCCAGCGCGGGCCCCGGTTCCGCCGCCGGGCGGGCGTTGTTCCGGCGCGGCGCCCGTGCCTGTGTCGGGGGCGGCGGTGGGGCCGGGGTCTCGCTCGTACATCCTCGTGGAGGGCACCCAGCGTGGGCCGGTTCCGCCGCCGTTCGGCGGGCGTCGTCGGGCGGTACGGCGGTCGTGCGTGGGGGTCGGGCCGTTGCTACCGGTCTCGGCGGCGGGGCCGAAGCCTCGCGTCGTACGGCGTCGTAGCGGGCGCGCGGCGCCGGGCCCGGTTCTGCCGCCGTTCGGCGGGCGTCCCCGAAGCGGCGGCGTCCCCGTGTCGGGGTCAGGCCGCCGGAGTCGATCCCGGCAGCGGGGTCGGAGTCCCGCGCAGTATCTCCTCGTACCGGGCGCGCAGCGCCGGTCCCGGTTCCGTTGACGTCGCCTCTGCGATCCTCGTCCGCGCCTCTTCGTACGCCGCCAGTGCCGCCGACGGGCACCCCGCGCGGTCGAGTGCCAGTACCAGTAGGTCGGCCAGCGGCTCGCGGAGTGGGTGGGTGGCCACCAGCCGGGTCAGTTCGGCCACGCACTCCCGTGCGCGCCCCCGCTCGATCTCGACCGCCAGCCGTGCCTCCCGTTCGCGCGTCCGCTCCTCCGCCCAGCGTCGGCGTTCCGCCTCCAGGTACGGCCCCGCCAGCCCCTCCGCGTACGCGCCGCGCCACAGCGACTCCGCCCGCGCGGCCAGGTCACCGGCGCTCCGCAGGTCCCCGGAGGCGCGTGCCTCCCCGGCCGTGCGCAGCAGGGCGTGCCGCTCGCGCAGGTCGTCGATGGTCGCGCCGGCGAGGCGGTAGCCCCGGCCGGTCCACGCCAGTTCCGGGGCGGCCCCCGGCTTCCCGGCGCCCGGTCCGAACGCCAGGGCGTGGCGCAGGCCGGAGACGTACTTCTGGACCAACGCCCTCGCCCGCGACGGCGGTTCGGCTCCCCAGACCGCGTCGACGAGCGCGTCGTACGGCATCGCCCCGCCATCCTGGTGCAACAGGACGGCGAGCACGGACCGTTGCAGCGGCGGCCCCAGCGGCACGTCGCCGTCCGGCCGCAAGGCCCTGAGCGGGCCGAGCAGTTCGAACCGTATGCCCGCCGCGCGTATTCCGTCCGTCATGTCCCGAGCGTATCCCGCCGCCCCTCTCGTGACGGTCCGCCCCCACCCGGCCGCCCCGCCGGCCGTACTCCCCGGGGAGTACGGAGGGTCACCTCGCCGGGCTGACGCCCGACCGGGCCGCCGGGGCTAGCGTGGCCGGTATGGAAGACCAGCACACCCGCCGTGACCGGGGCAGGGGCCGCCCGGCGTTCCTCCGCGCCCGGCGGGCCGGCGGGCGGGAGCGGCGCGTGCCCTGGCCCTCCACGCTGGCCCTGGCGGTCCTCGTCGTCGTCGGGACGGTCTTCGCCGGTCGGCACCAGCATCGGACCGGCCTCGACGTCTACGCCTTCCTGCTGCTGCTCGCCGGTCCCGCCCTGCTGCTGTTCCGGCGGCGGCATCCCGTCGTCGCGGTGTACGGAGTGGTGGCCGCCACGCTGGTGTACCTCGGCGCGGGCTATCCGTACGGACCGGTCTTCGTCACCGTCGTCGTCGCCGCGTTTGCCGCCATCGCGGCGGGCCACCGCCACGCGGCCTGGGGGGCCGTCGGCCTGCTCTGGGCGGGCCACGTCCTGCTCACGCACTGGCTGTACCGGTGGCTCCCGCCGGCCGGCGACCACGCCGCGCCCTGGGGACAGGAGGTGGTGATCGCCGCCTGGGTGGCGGCCGTCTGCGCCGCCGCCGAACTGCTCCGGGTGCGCAGGGAGCAGTGGGCCAAGGAGGACGCCGAGCGCGAGGCCGCCGAGCGGCGCAGGACCGACGAGGAGCGGATGCGCATCGCCCGCGAACTGCACGACGTGCTGGCCCACTCCATCTCGGTCATCAACGTCCAGGCGGGCGTCGGGCTCGCCCTGCTCGACGCCGACCCCGAACAGGCCCGCTCGGCCCTCACGACCATCAAGGCGGCCAGCAAGGAGGCGCTGGGCGAGATACGCCAGGTCCTCGACACCCTCAGAACACCCGGCGACGCCCCGCGCGCCCCGGCCCCCGGCCTCGACCGCCTCCCGGAGCTGGTCGAACAGGCCGCAGGCGCCGGTCTCACCGTGGAGGTCCGGCGCGAGGGCGAGGCGGCGCCGCTGCCGCCCGGGACGGATCTGGCGGCCTTCCGGATCATCCAGGAGGCGCTGACCAACGTGGTACGCCACTCCGGCTCCCGTACGGCACGGATCACGCTCGGCTACGAACGCGGGACGTCCGGCCGTGCGCCCCGCCTGCTCCGTATCCGTATCGACGACACGGGACCCGCCACCCACGGCGACGCGGGCGGCGGCGGCAACGGCCTCGTCGGCATGCGGGAGCGGACGGCCGCGCTCGGTGGCACGATCGAGGCGGGCCCGGGCCCGGACGGCGGCTTCCGCGTCCACGCCACGATCCCCCTGACGACCGAGGAGACCCCGTGATCCGCGTCCTGCTCGCCGACGACCAGTCCCTCGTACGGGCCGGATTCCGCGCGCTCCTCGACGCGCAGCCGGACATCGAGGTCGTGGACGAGGCGGCGGACGGCGAGGAGGCCGTGAGCCGGGTGCGCGAACTGCGCCCGGACGTCGTGCTGATGGACATCCGCATGCCACGCCTGGACGGTCTCGCGGCCACGCGCACGATCACCGGCGACCACCGGCTCGACGGGGTGAAGGTGGTCGTGCTGACCACGTTCGAACTCGACGAGTACGTCTTCGAGGCCGTCCGGTCCGGTGCCTCGGGATTCCTCGTCAAGGACACCGAACCGGACGAACTCCTGCGCGCCGTCAGGGCGGTGGTCGCCGGGGACGCGCTGCTCTCGCCGAGGGTGACCCGCCGGCTCATCGCCGAGTTCGCGTCCCGCTCGAAGGCCCCGGCGGACGCCCCGGGTCTCGCTGGGCTCACCGAGCGGGAGCGAGAGGTGATGGCCCTGGTGGGCATCGGCCTGTCCAACGACGAGATCGCCCGGCGGCTGGTCGTCAGCCCGCTCACCGCCAAGACCCACGTGAGCCGGACGATGGTGAAGCTGGGCGCGCGGGACCGGGCCCAACTGGTCGTGCTGGCCTACGAGTCGGGACTCGTACGGCCGGGCTGGCTGGGCTGATCCCCGGAGGGCCGATCTCCGTACGGCTGATTCCCGTACGGCGGATCCTCGTCCGGCGCCGGGTCGTACGGAGTCGGGTCGCCCGGCACCGGGTCGTACGGGGTCGGGTCGTACGGCGCGCGGTCACCCAGCGCCCGGTCGCGCGGGAAGCGCCACAGCACATGCACCACCCGCACCACGAACGTGATGCCCGCGGCCGCCCCCGCCACGCGGGCGAGACCGCCCGGCAGGCCGAAGTACCACACGGGCGCGTACAGACCGCCGTACACGAGGCAGGCGACGAAGCCGGCGCTCACCAGCGCGTAGCCGATCTCGACGGTGGCGGCGTCCCGTTGCGCTCGGCTCTGTGTCCCCATCCGCCGAGTTTCACCGCATGTGCGGCCCCGGGCAAGGGAGTTCACCCGGCGGTTCCGGCCGGGGTCAGGCCTCGCGGGGGTGCGCGGGCCGCGGCCGGTCGCGCAGCAGCCGTACGAACGCGCCGAGCGCGGCCGACTGGATCAGGACCGACAGGATCAACGCGGCGTAGGCGAACGCGGCCGATCCGGCCACCCCGTCACCGAACACTCCGCCGTCCATGAAGAAGACGAAGACGGTCGGCGCGGCGAGGAAGAAGAGCCAGACCCCGGCGAACGACGCGTCCTGGTGCGGGACGAAGAGGGTGTCGGCCGCGACGAACACCGTCACCGCGGCCACCAGGCCGAGGTAGACCTGCGAGGCGCGGTTGCCGAAGGTCAGCCGTGCCAGTCCGGTCAGCCGTCCTGCGTTCATGTCGTTCTCCCTGGTCCCCGTCGATGGGCGACGTGCGTGAAGTGATGCCCTTTCAGGATGCGGCGGACCGAACTGATGTGCCTGAGTACGCCTACTCAGTTGCCGGGAGTACGCCGTGCGCGGAGGCCGGCTCCGCGGGCGCGGACGGCACGTCGCGTGCCGCGTAGCCGATGACGGACGCGGCGGCGGCCAGTACGGCCACCGTGGTCAGGGCGAGCGGCAGCGTGAACCAGTCGGCGAGGAAGCCGATGGCGGGCGGGCTCAGCAGCATGCCGCTGTAGCCGAGCGTGGACGCCGTCGCGACCCCGCCGGGGCCCGCCAGCGCTCCGGCCCGGCCGATGGCCATGGGGAAGATGTTGGCGAGGCCCACACCGGCGACGGCGAAGCCCAGCAGGACGAGCCAGACCGACGGCGCGAGCGCGCCGACCAGCATGCCGACCGCGGCGGTGGCACCGCCGAGGACCAGTGCGCGGGTCTGGCCGAGCCGCTCCTGGAGGAGGGTGCCGGAGAGCCGTCCGGCCGTCATGGCGAGGGCGAAGAGCGAGTATCCGGCCGCCGCGAGGCCGGCGGACGCGTCGAGGTCCTGGGTGAGGTGCAGCGCGCTCCAGTCGGCCATCGCGCCCTCGCCGTACGCCGTGCAGAGCGCGATGACCCCGAAGACGACCACCGCGCGGCGGGTGCGGCGGTCGGGCTTGGCCGGCCCGGCCGCGCGTGCGGATCGTCGCGGGAGGTCCGCTGCCGGGCGGGCGCGCTGTGCCGGCGCCGGGACCGGCGCCGGGTGGCGCAGCAGCGCGGGGCCCGCCACGGCGGTGACGGCCAGGCCGAGCCCGGCCAGGAGGAGCAGGTGGACGGTGGGGGAGAGGCCGCCCGCGAGCAGCCCGCCGAGCCCCGCGCCGGCCATGCCACCGAGGCTGAACGCGGCGTGGAAGCTCGATATCACCGGCCGCCGCAGCGCCGTGACCAGGTCGACGGCCGCGCTGTTCATCGCCACGTTGGTGGAGCCGTAGGCCGCGCCGAAGAGCAGCAGCACGAGGCCGAGGGCGAGCGCCGAGTGGGTCAGCGGGGGCAGGACGATGCTCAGGGAGAGCAGCGTCACGCTGGCGACGGTCACCGGGTGGTTGCCGAAGCGGCGGCAGAGCCGTCCGGTGAGGGTCATGGTCACGACGGCGCCCGCGGACACCCCGAGGAGCGCGAGGCCGAGGTGGCTGGCGGAGGCTCCGGTCTGTTCCTTGATCGCGGGGATCCGGACGACCCAGCCGGCGAACAGGAAGCCGTCCAGGGCGAAGAAGAGGGTGAGGGCGGTACGGAGGGCGGACAGCGAGGACGCGGCGGAGGCGGACGGGGCGGGGGCGGACGAGGCGGGACTCATTTTGTTTCGGAACGGCACAAAAGGAGGATAGGGGCGGTGCCCCGTTCCGTACAAGGCGTTCGCCACCCCTCCGGATCATGGGAGACTCGCCCCCATGAACGGCAAGGCGACCACCCGGGCGAAGCTGGAGAGGGGCCGTGGTGCGCTCGGCCCGGCACTGGAACTGGTCCACACGGGACGGGCGCCCACCCGCGCCGTCCTCACCGCCGAGCTGGGTGTGACCCGTGCCACGGCGGGCGCGGTCGCGGCGGAGCTGGAGGCGCTGGGCCTGATCCGGGTCGATTCGCGCCCCGGGGCGGCGGCGGGTTCCCAGGGCCGTCCCTCGCACCGGCTGTCCGTGGACGACACCGGACCGGTCGTGCTCGCCGCCCAGATCCACGCCGACGGATTCCGGGCCGCGCTGGTCGGGCTCGGCGGCCGCATCGTCGCCACCGCCCCCGCCCGGCGTACGGTCACGGCCGACCCGGCCCAAGTGCTGGGCGAGGTCGTCGAGGTGGGGGCCGGACTGCTGCGCGCCGCCGGGCGGCGCTGCGTGGGCGCGGGACTCGCCGTACCGTCGGCCGTCGCCGAACCCGAGGGTACGGCCCTGAATCCGCTGCACCTCGCGTGGCCGGCCGGTGCCCCGGTCCGCGAGATCTTCGCGGAGCGGGTGGGCGCGGCGGGCATCGAGGGCCCCGCGTTCACGGGCAACGACGTCAACCTCGCCGCCCTCGCCGAACACCGCCACGGCGCCGGGCGCGGCGCCCAGCACCTCCTCTGCGTCGCCACCGGCCACCGGGGGGTGGGCGGCGCGCTCGTCCTCGACGGCCGCCTGCACACGGGCAGTTCGGGCCTCGCCCTCGAAGTGGGCCACTTGACCGTCAACCCCGAGGGCCGCCCCTGCTACTGCGGCGGCAAGGGCTGCCTGGACGTCGAGGCGGACCCGCTGGCCTTCCTCACGGCGGCGGGCCGCGAACCGGGCCCGGAGGTCTCGCTGTTGCAGCAGTCCCGCGACCTGCTCCGCACGGACGGCACGGATCCGACGGTACGAAGAGCCGTGGAGGAGTTGATCGACCGCCTCGGCCTCGGCCTCGCCGGCCTGGTCAACATCCTCAACCCGGACCGCATCATCCTCGGCGGCCTGCACAAGGAACTGCTCGAAGCGGACCCGGACCGCCTGCGCGCCGTGGTGGCGGACCGCAGCCTCTGGGGCCGCAGCGGCGGAGTCCCGATCCTGGCCTGCACCCTGGACCACAACAGCCTGGTCGGCGCGGCGGAAGTGGCCTGGCAGCCGGTCCTGGACGACCCCCTGGCGGCACTGGCGCCGTGAAGTCCCCGGCTTCTGGCGGGAGTCGGGGGTCGTCCCGGCGTGGACACACCCTTCAGCGCGCGGCGTTCGCCGTCAGCGCCGCGCGCTCCGGCTGGGACACGTGGAGCACCTGGAAGCGGTCGCCCACCGCGCGCGGGGTGTCGTGGTCCCACAGGGTGAAGTGGACCAGCTCCCAGCGGCGCGGATCCAGCGCGAGTGCCGCGCACACCACCCCGGCGGCCCCGGACAGCCGCCGGGTCTCCTCGACCGCCTCCGCCAACAGGCCGGGCAGCGGGGCGTCTTCGGGGACGCGGTGACGGCGGCGTACGGCCGTGCGCGCGGCACTCGCGCGCGCCGGGCCCTCCTCGAAGGCGAGACCGGTCCAGTGCTGGACCTCGGGTCGGCCGAAGTCCCTGACGATGCCCTCGAATCCGGCTCCCCGCAGGAAGGCGTTCATGCCGTCCTGCGCGGCCCAGAGGTAGAACGGCGCGTACTGGTTCACCACCGACTGCTCGCCGCGCTCACGCATCAGGTACGCCTTGAGGCCCAGCCCGGGAAACGCGTCGAGCAGATGGCCCTTCGCCGCGACGCGGCGGCGGATGACGCCCATGTCGTAGTCGGCGGGCAGGGTGATCTCGTACTGCATGGCATGCATGCGGGGGGTCCTCCGTGGCGGGGGTCGGAATACGGCTGCGCTACGGGGGCGCGGGCGCCCCGGTCGGGTCAGGCCACAGCGCCGCGGGGCCGGAGCAGCGCGAGCAGCCCCCGCACCCCCGCGTCGAACGCCGCCGGTGACCCCGAGGCGCGGGCCAGCACGTATCCCCCCTGGACCGTCGCGAGGATGGCCGACGCGACCTCCACCGGGTCGCGGCCGGCCGCGAACTCGCCGCTCGCCACGCCCTCTTCGACGATCTCCGCGAGCCGGCCCCGCAGCCAGCCGATCGTCGCGTCGACCGGCGCGCGCAGCGACGCGTCGGCCATGAGGTCCGGGTCCATCGTCAGCCGCCCGACCGGACAGCCGCGCAACACGTCCCGCTCGCGCAGGAGATACGCGGAGATCCGGTCGTACGGCGATCCGCCGCCCGAGAGCACGGCCTCCGCCGCCGCCCGCATGTCGTGCGCGGTCCGCTCGATGGCCGCCAGCGCCAGTTCGGGCTTGCCGGCGAAGTGGTGGTACATGCTGCCCTGCCCCGCGCCCGCCCGCTGCTGGATCGCCCTGGGGCTGGTGCCCACATAGCCCCGGTCCCACAGCAGTTCCCGGGTGGCCTCGATCAGCCGCTCCGAAGTGTCCATGCCCTGAATGTACATACTAGTAGGTACAGAATCCAGCGAGGGGCACGGCCCGCCCCCGGCCGGGGGCGCCGCGCCCCCCGCCGTACTCCGTGAGGTCGCGGTGGACCGATCGGGTGGACCCGGGGCCCGATGGGCCCCGGCCGCCCCGGTCCGCCCCGGTCCGCGCGTCCGTTCAGCCCACCACGGCCGAGCGCGCGGCGTCGGTGGGGCCGTGTTCCCTGATCACCGCGCTGAGTTCCGTCCCCCGGAAGGGGCCGTCCGTCGTCGCGCCGTACACGGGGCGCGGCGGCAGGGCCAGGGCGGCCGGGGGCGCGGGCAGGGTGAACCAGATGCTCTTGCCCAGCTCGCCCTCGGGACGGATGCCCCAGCTCTCGCTGACCGCCGCGATCAGGGCCAGCCCGCGGCCGCCGGTGTCGAGGAGTTTCGCGTCGTTGACCGTAGGCACCCGGGGGTCGTGGTCACTGACCGAGACCGTGAGCCGGTCGAGCAGCAGCGCGATGTCGACGGTGCACATCTTGTCCGGCTGGGCGTGCCGGTGGACGTTGGTCAGCAGCTCGGTGACTCCGAGTGCCGTGGGATCGATCAAGGGATCGAGATGCCAGTAGCGCAATTGCGCGGAGATGATTCTGCGGACCTGACCGATCCGCGACGGCAGGGCCTGGAGCTCCACCGTGCAGTGCCTGCTTGGCTGGCTGATCACGGCTGCGACTCCCCGAATTGAGGTCCGGAAGACGGCGAAGGACCGGATCCAGCAACTGGCTCGCTGCTGTTCCCGCCCGGCGGGGCTGGATCGCAGCGTCACCGCCGGTACACCCTGAGTGAGGGGTGAGACCAGAGTGAACCAGGGGATACGGCTCCGCAACTCGCGGACAGCAGGGGAGGGACCCGCGACCCGGAGGATCCGGGGCGGGTCCGTGGCTCGGCCTCAGCTTTTTCGTACGGTCAGCTCTTCGTACGGGCCGCCCTGCTCACGGCCTCCAGGAACCGGCCCGCCAGCGCCGACGCGTCCGGCCTGCGCCCGCCGCTCCGCTGGCCCATGGTCAGCCGGTAGCGCGTGCCGTTGACGGTCGCGACCGTACTGCCCTTGCCCGCGAACCACGGCCTCGCGGCTCGGACCGCCCGGAGCGGAGCACTGTCGATCACCCGCCCGTAGCTGGTCAGCAGCGCCAGCCTGCCGTCCTGGATGAGCACCTGCCCGGCCCGGGTGAGGGAGCGGGGCCACCGCTCTATCCGTACCCCGCGCGCGCTGAAATCGGGCTCTGCCATGGCCTCTCAGCCCCCTCCGTGCCACTGACCCGAGCATGGTCCTCACCCAGTATGCCGGTCGGTGCCAGAAGCTGGTGCCATGGATACCCAAAGTCATCATTGGCGTAGGTGGTGGCGGTAGCGTGACGGACCGGGGACCGGAGCCGACAACAACCGAGGAACGGCGCGCATGACGGAACAGCACCAGGCCGCACCGGCCGGACGCGCGGGGGCGCCAGGAGACGGGGCGGACACCCGCGTCGTGACCGTCGACGTGGACCGTACCGACCCCCGCTACCGCGCCTGGCTCAAGGAGGCCGTACGGAAGGTCCAGGCCGACGCCAACCGCTCGGCGGACACCCACCTGTTGCGCTTCCCGCTGCCCGAATCGTGGGGCGTGGACCTGTACTTGAAGGACGAGTCGACGCACCCGACCGGCAGCCTCAAGCACCGGCTGGCCCGCTCTCTCTTCCTCTACGGCCTGTGCAACGGCTGGATCAGGCCCGGCAAACCGGTGATCGAGGCCTCCAGCGGCTCGACCGCCGTCTCCGAGGCGTACTTCGCGAAACTGATCGGCGTGCCCTTCATCGCCGTCATGCCGCGCACCACCAGCCACGAGAAGTGCCGGCTCATCGAATTCCACGGCGGGCAGTGCCACTTCGTGGACGACTCACGGACGCTCTACGCGGAGTCGGCGCGCCTCGCCGAGGAGAGCGGCGGCCACTACATGGACCAGTTCACCTACGCGGAGCGGGCCACCGACTGGCGGGGCAACAACAACATCGCCGAATCGATGTTCCAGCAGCTCAGGCTGGAACGCCACCCCGAGCCCGCCTGGATCGTCGCCACGGCCGGCACGGGCGGGACGTCGGCGACCATCGCCCGCTACGTGCACTACATGCAGTACGACACCCGGATCTGTGTGCCCGACCCGGAGAACTCCTGTTTCTTCGACGGCTGGACCCGCGGGGACGCCACCGCGAGCGCCGACCGCGGGTCCCGGATCGAGGGCATCGGCCGCCCCCGGATGGAACCGAGCTTCGTGCCCGGCGCCATCGACCGGATGATGAAGGTCCCGGACGCGGCGAGCGTCGCCGCCGTACGCACCCTGGAGCGGGTCGTCGGGCGGAAGGCCGGCGGCTCCACCGGCACGGGACTGTGGAGCGCGCTGCGGATCGTGGCGGAGATGGTGGCCGGGGGACAGCGGGGGAGCGTGGTCACCCTGCTCTGCGACCCCGGCGACCGCTATCTCGACAAGTACTACTCCGACACCTGGCTCGCCGGACAGGGCCTGGACATCGACCCGTACACGATCACGCTCGACCGGTTCCTGGAGACGGGCGTCTGGCCGGCCTGACCCGGGGACAGCCCTCAGCCGCGCAGCAGGCGGTCGACCGCCCGGCCGAACACCAGCCGTCCGGTCCGCGCGGTGAGCGGGCCGAACGACCGGGGCAGCCGGCGCAGGCTCAGGTCCTCCTCCCAGGACACGGACGACCCGGTGCCCTCCGCCCGTACCCGGATCTCGGCCCACCCGGTCATGACCGTGCCCCGCTTCTCCAGCCGGCAGCGGCCCGGCGCGCCCGCGACGGGAGGCTCCCAGAGGACGACCTCCATCGGATCGTCGAAGCCGACGGCTCCCAGCGCGCTCCGGGCGACGAAGACCGTACCGACCCGGGTGGGTCCGGGCGTGCGGACGGAGATCGTCGTCAGGGGCACCTGGTCCGCGTGCGCGGGCCAGTCGGTGAGCCGCCGCCAGGCCTCCTCGGCGGCGAGCGGTGTGGTGCGGTCGATACGGAACGCGGTCATCCGGATCCGTCCTCCTCCGGCCCTCCGGCCGCGGACGGTTCTCCCGCCGCGGCTTCCCCCGCCGCTGATTCCCCCGCCACCACCAGGCCGGGCAGCACCTCGGCGATCTCCTCCCGGGCCCCCGCCGACAACCCGGCGTCCGTCACCAGCGTGTCGACCTGGTCCAGCGTCGCGAACGAACTGAGCCCCACCGTCCCCCACTTGGTGTGGTCGGCGACCACCACCACCCGGCGCGCGGACCGCACGAACCGCCGGTTGGTCTCCGCCTCGCCCAGATTCGGCGTCGAAAGCCCCGCCTCCACGGAGATGCCGTGCACCCCGAGGAACAGCACGTCGAAGTGGAGCGAGCGGATCGCCTGGTCGGCGATCGGGCCCACCAGCGAGTCCGACGGGGTCCGCACCCCGCCCGTCAGCACGACCGTGGCCGCACCGGGGCGCCGGCCGCCCACCGCCCCCGCCGACTGCGCCGCGTGGAACACGTCGGCCACCCGCACCGAGTTGGTCACCACCGTCAGGTCCGGTACGTCCAGCAGCCGCTGCGCCAGCGCGTAGGTCGTCGTACCACCCGACAGTGCGATCGCGCTGCCGGGCACGGCCAGCGCCGCCGCCGCCCGGGCGATGTCCTCCTTGGCGCTCAGCTCCAGCGCCGACTTGGCTTCAAATCCCGGCTCGTGCGCGCTCGCCTCGACCACCGGGACCGCGCCGCCGTGCACCTTCTCGATCACACCCTGGCGGGCGAGCGCGTCCAGGTCCCTGCGCACGGTCATGTCGGAGACATTGAGCTTGCGCGTCAGCTCGTTGACCCGGACCCCGCCGCGCCGGCGCACCTCGTCCAGGATCACGGCACGACGCTGCTCCGCGAGGAGGTTCTGGTTGTCGCTCACCACGGGAGCAGTCCTTCCGCTTCGGCACGCCTGTTTCATCCTCCCACGCGCCCGTGACCCGCGCGGCGGGGATTGGCGGCGGTGGCGCCCGGGGAGGTTCCCCGTGTCGGCCGAGCCGCCGGCCGATCCCGGCATCCGGAGGGTGAGTGACCGAAGTGCCCCCTGAGACTCCTGTTCCGCACCGTGGCGGACCCGCGCTCGAACTGCTCGTGCACGGTGTCGGTGGCACCACACCGCAGGAGATGCTCGGCGATCCGCGTACGGTCCGGGTCACGGGCGACGACACGGCGGCGGTGTTCCGCCGCGCGGACGACGTGAACGCGGAGGACCGGACCGCCGGGGGCGCGAGGACCGGGGACGCGCAGGCCGGGGACGCGACGGCCGACGGCCGCCCGGTGCCGGAGGCGTACGTCTGGTGCAACCTCACCTCGGGAAACGGCTCACGGGCCCTGTGGCTCTTACTCCTGCCCTTCATGGTCGTCAATCTGGCGCACTGGATGCGCCCGGCGACCAAGGGCCTGATGAAGCTGCAACGGCTGTACGGCGTCCTGGTACGGCTGGTCGCCCTCACCCTCACCGTGCTGCTGACCGCCGCCGCCTCCGAGGTCGCCCTCGACCTCACGGCCTGGCAGTGCGCCGGGTCCGCGCACTGCGTCGCCGACCGGTCCTGGCTCGGGTTCCTCTCCCCGGAGGGGCACGGCTGGTGGGCGCAGCCGGGCCGCCGGCTGGCCCTCGCCTCCCTGGTGCCCACCGCGCTGGTGGGGCTGCTCTGGTACCTCTCCAACCGGACCTGGAGCGCGTACGAGTCCCAGCGCCCGCCCACCGACGCCCGCCCCGGTGGGTTCCCGGAAGCGGAGGCCGACGACACCACGGCGGCGGACACCGCGACGGACGCCCCCACCGACACCGCGACGGACACGGCGGCGGACACCGCACCCGCGTCCCCGCCCGTCCCCGGTTCGGACATCCCCACCATCCGCCCCGCCCTCGGCCGCCCCGGCTTCTGGTACGGCCGCCGCCTCGTCGCCCGCCTCCGCGCCGCCCACACCGCCGCCGGATTCCTCACCGTCGCCACCGCGCTCGTCGGCGCCGCCGCCCACCACGACCGTACGGCGGCCGGCGCCCCCGCCGACCTCCTCGGCCGGCTGCTCCAGGCCGCGCTGCTCGTCTGCGCGGCCGTGGTCGTCCGCGTGGTGTGCAGCAGGGGCCGCAGCGAGCGCCGGCGCGACGCCACCCTCGACCGGGCGCTGGTCACCTGGCTGCCCGCCACCTCCCTCGTGCTGCTGGCCGCCGCGATGCTCTACGCCGGGTGGTCCCGCCCCGGCTGGGTCTCCTCCGGCGCGCTCCCCAGCGACCTCACCTTCCGGGTGATCGTCCTCGCCCAGGTCGCCCTGATCCTCGCCCTGCTGGTCACCGCCTGCGCCCTGCACCGAGGGGCCCCGCACGCCAGGACCGCCCTGTGGGGCCTCGGCGGCCCCGCCGTCGCGATGCTCGCCTGCGGCCTGGCCGGCGTGATGACCGGCGGCATCGCCCAGCGCGTCGCCGACTGGCTCGACCGCGGCGCCACCCCCGGCATGGGCGAGGGCGCGATGGCCGGCCCGCCCGTGCTGCTCAGCTGGCAGGCGGCCGCCATCCCCGTGCTGCTGGTGCTGCTCCTCGTCCCGCTGACGGTCCTCGCCGTCCGTACGGTCCGCGCCGGGCGCCGGCTGGCCCCGGTCGTGGAGGCGGAGTACGGCCACGTGACCGTCGACGCCCTCCGTACCCGCCAGATCGCGGGCGCCCGCGCGCGGGCCGCGCTGACCGACGCGGCCCCCTGGCTCGTCGGCACCCTCTCCGGCGCCGCCCTGCTGCTCGGCGCCGCCGCCGTCGCCGGGTCCTGGCTGAGCGGCGCGGTGCCGGGACAGGCCGCCGAGGGCAGCAACTCCCTGCTGGAGTCCGTCGCCGACACCGCCCAGGCGCTGGGTTCCTGGCTGATAGGGCTCGGCTTCATACTGTTCGTCACCTGGGGCCGCCGCGCCTACCGCGACCCCTCGGCCCGCCGCACGATCGGCATCCTCTGGGACGTCGGTACGTTCTGGCCGCGCGCCGCCCACCCCTTCGCGCCGCCCTGCTACGCCGAGCGGGCCGTGCCCGACCTCACCTGGCGGATCGCGTCCTGGACCGCCCGTACGGGCGGCCGGCTCGTCCTCTGCGGGCACTCGCAGGGCAGCGTGCTCGCCGCCTCCGCCGTCTGGCAGCTGCGGCCCGCCGCCCGCCGCCGCGTGGCGCTGCTGACGTACGGCTCACCGCTGGAGCGTCTCTACGGCCGCTGGTTCCCCGCCTACTTCGGCGCGGGCCCCCTGGCGGGACTGAGCAAGGAGGTGCACTGCTGGCGCAACCTGTGGCGCGCCACGGACCCGATCGGCGGCCCGGTCAGGATCCCGGCGGACGGGGACAGGCCCGAGGTGGACCGCGGACCGCTCAAGGACCCGCTCGCGTACGGCCGTTCGGCGCGCCATCCGCTGCCCGAGCCGATCCTCGGGCACTCCTCCTACCAGACCGACCCGGTCTTCACCGAGGAACGGGACGCGCTGCTCGACCGGTTGCCGCCCGCGCCGCTCCCGCGCCAGGCGTCCCCGTACCAGGAGTCCCGGCGCCGGAAACCCCCGCGCCCTCAGGGCAGTTCGGGCAGGTCGTCCGGGTAGAGGAGGGTCAGGTCGTCCGTGCTGGTCTGCGGCAGCTGGGCGACCCGGCCCGCGTGCCGCTCCACCATCGACTCGAACGTCTGGCGCGCGGTACGGCCGTTGCCGAAGGCAGGACCCTTCGGCAACGCCGTGAAGTACTTGAGCAGCGCCTCGCCCGTGCCCTCGCCGAGCCGGTACTCCTGCTCCTCGGACTGCTGCTCCACGATCCGCAGCAGCTCCTCGGGGACGTAGTCGCTGAAGGTGATGGTCCGTGAGAAACGGGACGCCACACCGGGGTTGACCGACAGGAAACGTTCCATCTCCGCGGTGTACCCGGCGACGATGACGACGACCGCCTCCCGGTGGTCCTCCATCAGCTTCACCAGCGTGTCGATGGCCTCCTTGCCGAAGTCCCGGCCGGAGTCCTCGGGCGACAGCGCGTACGCCTCGTCGATGAAGAGCACGCCGCCCCGCGCCCGGTCGAACGCCTCCTGCGTCCGGATCGCCGTCGAGCCGATGTGCTCCCCGACGAGGTCCACCCGGGACACCTCGACCAGATGGCCGCGCTCCAGCACCCCCAGCGAGTGCAGGATCTCGCCGTACAGCCGCGCCACCGTCGTCTTGCCGGTACCGGGGGAGCCGGTGAAGACCAGGTGGCGGCGCACGGACGCGGCCTTCAGACCGGCCTCCTTGCGGCGCCGGCCGACCTCGATCATGTCGGTGAGCGCCCGGACCTCCCGCTTGACGCTCTCCAGCCCCACCAGCGTGTCCAGCTCCCCGAGGACCGCCTCGGACGCGCGCGGCGGCGTCGCGGGCGGCTCACCGACCGCCGGAGCGGCGGCGGGCTGCGGGGGTACGGTGCCGAGCACGCCGCCGGAGTGCGTCGCGGTCAGGACGGGCAGTGGCTCCACCGGCGGGGTGAGCACCCCGCTCTCGTCGCTCGTGCAGTCCTCCGCGACGGGGCCGTCCTCCGCGAACTCGTACCCGCCGCGCGCGCACCGCTCCGTACGGCAGCGGGTCAGCGTCGAGCGGCAGCCGTCCATCACGTGGAAGCCGTAGCCCCCGCTGCCCGTGACCCGGCAGTTGTGGAACGTCCCCCGCCCCTCGGCGGAGACGTAGAAACCGGCCTCGGCGGGCGAGGTGACCGTGCAGCGCTCGATGGTCGGGTCGGCGCCCTTGGTGACGATGACCCCCGTCTGCACGGAGTCGATCGTGCAGGAGTTCAGCGTGCCGCCGCTGCCGTGGTCCCGGAACCACGCGCCGGTGGACGCCTCCCTGATGCGGCAGTCGTCGAGCTGCGCGGTCGCGCCGTCGCTCACCGACACCGCCGTGTTCCGCACCTGCGAGAGATCGCTGTCGACGACGTCGACCCGCGAGCCCCGGTCGAGGACGAAGAGCGCGTCGGGGACGTCGTGGAGCCGGCACGAGTCGAGCACGGCGGTGGCGCCGTCGCTGATCCAGACCGCCGGGTAGTCGCCCGTACTGTCGTGGATCTCGCACTGGTTGGCGTCGACCCGGGTGCCCGGGTCCCACACGGAGAGGCCGTTGCGGCCGAAGCGCCGGACGGTGGAGCGGGTCAGGGTCAGCACCGAACGCGACCGCAGGTCGATCGCGTTCTCGGGGATGTCGTGGATGTCGCAGTCGGAGAGCGTGAGCACGGCGTCCGTGTCGAGCGTGATGCCGTCGGCCGAGGTGCGGTGCACGGACGAGTCGGTGAGGTGGGCCGTCGCGCGGGAGGCGATCTGGACACCGGTGCCCTTGATCTCGTACACCTCGCAGCCGAACGCCTCCAGGCCGCTGCCCTCGCCGGTGACGGAGAGGCCCGACCCCGAGGTGTGGTGGACACGGCAGCGTTCCAGCCGGGGGTGCGCGCCGCCGCGTACCGAGATGCCGGACTGCCCGGCGGCGACGACCTCGCACTCCTCGAACACCCCGCCGGCCCCGTCGATTATCCCGACGCCGACCCCGGCGGGGTTGTCGACCGTGCAGCGGCGGACGGTGGGGCGGGCCCCGCCGCCCCGTACCTCTATCCCGGCCGCGGAGCGGGTCACCACCCGCAGGTCCAGCAGCTCGGGGGTGCCGTCCTCGACGAGCACGGCGGGCGCGGTCGTGTCCTGGCCCTCGACGTGGAGGTCCTGGATCGTGGCGGAGGCGCGGACGGTCAGCGGTACGCCGTCGACCGGCGCGATCCGCACCGAACCGAGCGAGCCCTCGGGGCCGCGCAGGGTCACCGCGCGCGCCACGATCAGGTTCTCCCGGTAGGTGCCGGGGGCGATGGTGAGTATGTCGCCGTCGGCGGCGGCCTCCAGGGCTGCGGCGAGGGAGGCGTATTCGCCCGTGCGGCGCCGCCAACGCGATGTTCCGGTGTGCGTCACCTGGACCGTGCCCTGTGCCATGGCGCTGTTGTGCCCCCACCTCGTGCGTGTGCCCGTGACGATCCGTTCCGGGGCCCTGCCCCTGGCCCGCCCCGGCCGAGACAGCGGACCGGGAGGCACCACCGTAGCGCGCGCGGAACCGCTGGGTTGACGCAAGCGCGGGTCTCGTCCCGGCCCCGCGGGCCGCGGCACCCGCCGGTGCTCACGCCCCGTGGCGGAGTCTCAACTGCCCGCGCCCGTACGGCCCCAGTCGGGACCGGCCTTCGCCCAGGCCCGGTCGAGCCTGCTGTACCGCCGCCGTACGAGTCTCCACAGGACCAGCCGCCGCAGCAGCTCCACCAGCACCGCGGCCACCAGCGTCGTGGCCGCCCCCGCCATCACGGCGTTGAGCCGTGCCCAGTCGCCGTTCATCGGGCCCTTCACCGGCTTGCCCGCGGGGTCGGTCCAGATGGTGAACGTCGCGCCGGGGGTCACCCGGCGGCCCGGCGCGGTGAGGGTGCCCGTGCGCCGCGTCCCGTCCGCCGCCGACCACGCCGCGAGCACCCGGCTGCCGCCGTCGTGGTCGGTGGCCGACTCGGCGTCGAAGGCGTTGTGGTGGTGCTCCTTCGGCCGGCCGGTGACCACGACGGTCGTCCGGTGCCGCTCCTCGCGTTGCAGGCGCACCGTGTGCTGCAACGAGGAGTTGATCCGTGACCCGCAGATCCAGCCGGTGGCCGGAGTGGCGAGGGCGAGCAGCAGCGCCGCGACCAGCGCCACCCACGCCTCCAGGAGATCGGTGCCCCGGCGCAGGGGATTCTTGCGCCAGCGCCAGAGTCCGACGATCGATCGCACAGTCCCGCACCCCCTTCCGTATCCGTTGTAGCCCGGGACAGCTCGCGTGACGCCCGGCGGACGCGGAGAGAGAGCAAACTCACTTCGATGTCCCATGCACTCAACGCGCTTGCCACGGCCCGGTGTTCCCGGCCGGGGCGGATTCGCGCGAAGGCCGTCGGAAGGGTCCCGCGCGCGATGAAGGACGTGTGCCCCCGGCTCCCCGGCTCCCGGGTGCGGACCGGGAGCGGGGGAATCGGGGGCACGGAGAAGTACGGGTAGGACCTCCACCCTGGTACGTCGTGGTACGGGGCTCGGGGGCGGTCAGTACCCCCGGTTCTGGTACGGCCGGTTGTACGGGTCGTCGTACGGACTGGGCTGCGGAGGCGCGGGCCGCGGGGCCGCGGGACGCATCGCCTCGTACCCGGTGCCGGGCATCGGGCGCTGCTGCTGTTGCTGGGGCGGCGCGCTCTGGTAGCCGCGGGGCGCGCCTGCCTGCTGCGGGATGTACGGCGCCGGCGCGTGTTGCAGCGGGACCGGCTGCTGCGTCGGCATCTGCTGGGGATATCCGCCGTACGCCGGGGAAGGCGCGGAGGGACCCGCGGGGAGGGCCGGCAGGGCGGAGGGCAGAGCCGGCAGATAACTGTTGCCCGTGTCGTAGGCGGAAGGCACTCGGATCGGGGCGATCTGAGGCGTGCCCCGCTCCGCGACCAGGGAGTCGTAGATCGGGGTGTCCGGGAACGACGGCGCGGTGTAGTAACCGCCGCCGTAGGTGGCGCGGGGGGAGGTCATGGAACAAAGTTAAGCCCACCGTGTGCCGGTTGGGGAGTCCGAAAAGATGGTTCTTTCGGGACCTGTGGGTTACTTCGGATCCCCAATGCGAGCGAACTTGGGAAAAACGGTCGCCCAGCCGTGTACGGATCGTGTAAAGGGCAGGTTGGCGGCGGGTTTCCGGTGGGTACCGGCGGGTCCCGGGGGGCCGGAACCGCCTTGCGGGGATTAGGTTTGACGGCAGGGAATCTTCGGGACCCCGACTCGTGATGGGGGCGAGCATGTCCATGCTTAAAGGAGCCAATCTTCCGGTGGCGGCGTCCGCCGTCCGCGTCGAATTGGGATGGCGTTCAGGGGCGGGAACGCCGGACGTCGACGCCTCGGCGTTGCTGCTGGTGACCGGTAAAGTGCGCTCCGACGCGGACTTCGTCTTCTACAACCAGCCCGCGCACGCCTCGGGCGCCGTACGCCACGAGGGCAAGAGGCCCGCCGGGGACGCCGTCACCGACACCCTGGCGGTGGACCTGGCCCGGGTGGAGCCGGAGGTCGAACGGATCGTCCTGGCCGCGTCGTCGGACGGCGGCACCTTCGGGCGGGTACCCGGACTGTACGTACGGGTGCTGGACGCCGCGTCCGGCGCGGAGATCGCGCGGTACGACAGCCAGGACGCCACCGTCGAGACGGCGTTCGTCCTCGGTGAGCTGTACCGGCGTCAGGGGAGCTGGAAGTTCCGGGCGGTGGGCCAGGGGTACGACAGCGGACTCGCCGGTCTGGCCACCGACTTCGGCATCTCGGTCGACGAACCGCGGCGGGCGGCGCCGGCCGCCGCCCCCGCGCCCCCGGCGGCCCCCGCCCCGCCCCCGGCGCCCGCCGCCCCCGTCCGGCTCGGCAAGGTGACCCTGACGAAGGAGGCGCCCTCCGTCTCGCTCACCAAACAGGGCGGCACGTCGGGCACCATGCGCGTCAACCTCAACTGGCAGGTCCGTAAACAGTTCAAGGGCTGGGGAGCCAAACTCGGCCGCGCCGTCGCCGCCCACAGCGATCTCGATCTCGACCTGTGCGCACTCTACGAACTGACCGACGGACGCAAAGGCGTCGTCCAGGCACTCGGCAATGCCTTCGGATCGCTCTCCCGCCCGCCGTACATCCATCTCGACGGCGACGACCGTACGGGCGCGCTCTCCAGCGGCGAGAACCTCACGATCAACCTCGACCACAAGGATCAGCTGCGCCGCGTGGTCATCTTCGTGACCATCTACGAAGGCGCCCGCAGTTTCGCCGATCTCGACGCGACCGTCACTCTCCAGCCGCAGCACGGCGCCCCCGTCGACTTCTCGCTCGGTGAATGCACCGTGCCCTCGACCGTCTGCGCGCTGGCGCTGATCACCAATACGGGATCGGACCTCGTCGTCCAGCGCGAAGCGCGCTTTCTCGTACCGGATCGAGGCGTCAGCCCGCAGCGCACCATCGATTACGCCTATGGCTGGGGCATGAACTGGACACCCGGCAGGAAGTGACCTACGCACCGCCGGCCGGCTACTGCGGCCGGGGCTCGCTCCCGGGACGGGCGTACGTACGCCCCTTCCAGGCCGCGCCCCGGCCCTGGTAGTGCCGCACGGCCGAGTCGACGGTCATCAACAGGTACAGGAGCGCCGTGAAGGGGAGGAGCGGAGCCAGCCACGACGACTGCCGGTAGTACCGCAACATGGGGAGGTACGTCCCCGCCATCACCGCCCACGCCGCGAACCCGAGCCACCCCGCCGCCCCGTCCCCGCCGAACAGCCCGGCGCCCACCGCGACGGGCGGCGCCAGATAGATCACCGCCAGGCCGGCCACCGTACCGAGGAGCAGCAGCGGATTGTGCCGCAGCTGCGCGTACGCGCTGCGCGCCACCATGCGCCAGAGATCGGCCAGCCGGGGATACGGACGGATGCTGTCGACGCGCTCCGCGAGCCCCAGCCAGATCCGCCCGCCGCTGCCCTGGACCGCCTTCGCGAGCGAGACGTCGTCGATGACGGCCTGGCGGATGGACTCCGGCACCCGCGCGCGGACGGCGGCCTCCGTACGGAGGAGGACACAACCGCCCGCGGCGGCGGCCGTCCTGGCGCCGGGACGGTTGATCCAGCGGAACGGGTACAACTGCGCGAAGAAGTAGACGAAGGCCGGGACGACGAGCTTCTCCCACCCGCTCGCCACCCGCAGCCGGGCCATCTGGGAGACCAGGTCCAGCCGGTGGCCGAGGGCGGCGGCGACCAGTTCCCGCAGGCTGTCCGGCTCGTGGGCGATGTCGGCGTCCGTCAGCAGCAGGTACTCGGGATCCTTCGGGCCGCCGCGGGCCAGCGCGATGCCGTGCCGCAGCGCCCAGAGCTTCCCGGTCCAGCCGGGCTCGGGCTCACCCGGCGAGGACACGGTGAGCGGCAGTCCGCCGTACCGGACGGCGAGGTCACGGGCCAGCTCGCCGGTGCCGTCCGTACTGCCGTCGTCGACCAGGAAGATCTCGGCGGCCCCCGGATAGACCTGCGCCAGCAGCGACGGCAGGCTCTCCGGCAGCATGTCCGCCTCGTCCCGGGCGGGCACGACGACGGCGACGGACGGCCAGACGCCCTCGTCCCCTCCGGCCGGGACCGCCGTACCGGATGTGCCCGGCGACGGGGAGGCGCCGGGCGACGCGGAGGCACCGGGCAGGACGGACGGGCCGGGCGACGCGGGTGTGGGCAGCCGCTGGTCCGTCCGCCAGAAGAAACCCTGGCCCAGGGACAGCCAGCCCCACGCGGCCAGCGAACTCAACGCGATCCAGGCAATGGCGCTCATCCGCCGCAGTCTGCACCACAACTCCCGTGCCGCGAGCGCCGTCGACTATGGTGACCGGGTGAAGATCGCGCTCATGGATTCCGGTATCGGCCTGCTCGCCGCCGCCGCCGCGGTACGCCGGCTGCGGCCCGACGCCGATCTCGTCGTCTCCCTGGACCCCGACGGCATGCCCTGGGGCCCCCGTGCCCCGCACGACGTGACCGAACGGGCGCTCGCCGTCGCGCGGGCCGCCGCCGCCCACCGGCCCGACGCCCTGATCGTCGCCTGCAACACCGCCTCCGTGCACTCCCTGCCCGCGCTGCGCGCCGCCCTGGAGCCCGACCTCCCGGTCATCGGCACCGTCCCGGCGATCAAGCCCGCGGCGGTCGGCGGCGGCCCCTTCGCCATCTGGGCCACCCCGGCGACCACCGGCAGCCCCTACCAGCGCGGGCTGATCCGGGACTTCGCCGACTCCGCCGAGGTCACCGAGGTCCCCTGCCCCGGACTCGCGCAGGCCGTCGAGCGGGCCGACGAGGACGCGATCGACCGCGCGGTGGCCGCCGCCGCCGCGCTCACCCCCCGCGGGGTGAGGGCCGTCGTCCTCGGCTGCACCCATTACGAACTGGTCGCCGAGCGCATCCGTACGGCCGTCCAGCAGCCCGACCTGCCCCCGCTCGTCCTCCACGGCTCGGCCGACGCGGTCGCCGCCCAGGCGCTGCGCCGCCTCGGGGACCTCTCCGCCCCGGGAGCCCCGGCGGCCCCGGAAGCCCCCTTCGACCCCCGGCTCACCGTGCTCCTCAGCGGCCGCGAGGGCGATCTTCCCGTCCGCGCGCTCGGCTACGCGGAGGGGCGGCTGCTCGCCGCCGTCACCCAACCGGGCTGACCACGTGTCCGGTGTCACGGATCCGGCGGAGGACTTCCGTCCGCGCGGAACGTGGGTACGCTGCTTGGCATGACGGAGCACCCCCGGCAGGAGGGCGACACCGTGGAACCCCTGCCCGAGATCTGGACCGGCCGTGCCACCAACCGTGCGCAATGGCTGCTCGCCGCGGTGGGACTCGCCTGCATCGCCCTCGGCGTCGTGCTGGCCGTCCAGTCGAACTGGACCTCCGGCTTCGCGGCCCTCCTGATGTCCGTCATCGGCTGTGTCGCCGCCGGGCTGCTCATCCTCTTCGGCACGCTGGCCTTCGTCCATGTGGCGGTCCGCGTCGACGGCGACTGCCTGGAGGTGCGCTGCGGCCACATGGGACTGCCGCGCCGCCGGATCCTGCTCGCCCACGTCGTGGACGCCGACTTCGCCCCCAAGGTCAACCCGCGCCAGTGGGGCGGCTGGGGCTACCGCTGGCGCCCCGAGATGGGCACGGGCGTGGTCGTGCGCAGAGGCGAGGGGCTCGTCCTGCGCCTGGGCGACGGCAGGACCTTCACCGTGACGGTGGACGACGCGGAGGCCGCCGTACGGATCATCCGGAACCGCCTGGTCCTCGGCCGCCCGGGAAGCTCGGCGGCCGGCACCTGATCGGCCCGGCACCCGATCGGGCCACGCGCCTGATCGGCGCGGCACCCCCGTCAGCCCCGCATCCCCCGCTCAGCCCGCCGCCCGGTCCAGCGCCGGCAGCGCGTGCGGTACGAGCCGCCCCGCCGGCCGGGCCGTCGCCAGCCCCGCCAGCAGCCCTGCCCCCGCCGTCACCGGCGCGAAGCTCAGCGCGTTCCCGACGCTCGCCAGGGTCGCCAGCGCCGTCAGGGTCGCCCCCGCCGTCAGGACCACCGGAGTGGAGCAGGGCGAGCGGACCAGTCCGTAGAGCAGCCAGCCGAACACCGCCCCCAAAAGGAGCAGCCCCACCACCCCCTGCTCGGACACCTCCTGCAACGCCGCCGAGTGCGGTTTGCCGTCCGTGTCCAGCGACTGGAGCGCCGTCGGGCTGAGGTCGCCGAACCGGTCGGGCCCCACCCCCAGCAGCGGATGGTCCTTCGCCAGGTCGACCGCCTCGTGCCACAGCTGCACCCGGTTCGTGGTCAGCTGCCCCTCCAGCGAGACGGACAGGCCCTCCGGCAGCCCGCCCTCCGCCACCGCCCACGAGCCGCCCACCACCAGCGCCGCGACCAGCGCGAGCCCGGCCAGCGCCGCCGACCTGCGCCGCATCCGGGCCGCCGCCAGCGAGCAGAGCAGCACCCCGAGCACCGCCACCAGCCCCGCGACTGAGCCCAGCAGCAGGGCGACGACGCCGATCCCCACCGCCAGCAGCCGCAGCGCCACCCGCGACCGGGGGCGCCGCGCCGCCGTGCCCGCACAGCACGCCGCCCCCGCGGCCAGCGCCAACAGCGCCGCGACCGCGCCGGAATCACCCTGCGGGGTGGCGACGGCCACCGCCCCCGCCGGGGTCTCCCGGCCCGAGGCGAGCGCCGCGGCGAGCGCGGCCAGCGCCACCACCGAGGCGGCGGCCACCGGCACCGTGCCCCCGCTGATCCGGCCGCACGCGTACCCCGCGGCGACGGCGAGCACGGCGAGCAGTATCCCCTCGGGCCGGCCCCCGCCGGCCGCCGCGCTGATCACCGCCCACACCGCGCAGGCGCCGAGCACCACGGCGCCCACCACGTCGGGCGCGTTGCCCCGCTCCCGTACGGCGGCGGGCCGTTCTGCCGGTACAGCCATCCCGTCGACCATTCCGTCGACCCCTTCGACCTGTGCGAACCCCGTCCCACAGCAGCCGGATCCGGCCAGGTGGCAAAGGCTGGCGCACACGTTAACGGCAAGAAGGGGGATTTGTGGACACCTTGCGGAGGAACGCTGCCGCACCCGCCCCGGCACACGTCCGCCGGCCCGACCGTCACCCTGACCGGCAGCACGCGGGGACGCACTCCCCTCCACACAGACACCCACCGTAGACTCCGCCCGGTGAGCACCACCATCGCCCCCGTCGAGACGCCGCCGCCCGCCCCCTCCGCCCGGCGCGAGAGGCGACTGGTCAGGCCCGGCGCCGCCGTGCTGTCCGGCCTGATGCTCTACGCGAGCTTCCCGCCCCGCCCCCTGTGGTGGCTGGCCCTGCCGGGCTTCGCCCTGATGGCCTGGAGCCTGCACGGCCGCCGCCCGCGCGCCGGCCTCGGCCTCGGCTACCTCGCGGGCCTGGGGTTCCTGCTCCCGCTGCTGATCTGGACCGGCGCCGAGGTGGGCCCGGGCCCCTGGCTCGCCCTCGCGGCCGTCGAAGCGGTCTTCATCGCCTTCGTCGGCATGGGCGTCGCGGCCGTCTCCCGGCTGCCCGCCTGGCCGGTGTGGGCCGCCGCCGTCTGGATCCTCGGCGAGGCCGTGCGCGCCCGGGTGCCGTTCGGCGGGTTCCCCTGGGGCAAGATCGCCTTCGGCCAGGCGGACAGTGTGTTCCTGCCGCTGGCCGCCGTCGGCGGCACACCGGTGCTCGGCTTCGCCGTCGTCCTGTGCGGCTTCGGCCTGTACGAGGCGGTCCGCCAGGCCCTCGCCTACCGGCGTACCGGACGGCTGCCGCGCCGGGCCGCCGCCGTCGCGGCGGCCACCGTGTTCGTGCCGGTGCTCGGGGCGCTCGCCGCCCTGCCGCTGGTGTCCGACGCGGCCGAGGACGGCACCGCGACCGTCGCCGCCGTCCAGGGCAACGTGCCCCGGGCCGGCCTGGAGTTCAACGCCCAGCGCCGCGCGGTCCTCGACAACCACGTCCGCGAGACCCTCCGGCTCGCCGCCGACGTCAAGGCGGGCAAGGTGCCCCAGCCCGACTTCGTCCTGTGGCCCGAGAACTCCTCGGACATCGACCCGTACCGCAACGAGGACGCCCGCCAGGTCATCGACCAGGCGGCGAAGGCGATCGGGGTGCCGATCTCGGTGGGCGCCGTGATCACCCCGGACACCGGGCCGCTGCGCAACACGCAGATCCTCTGGGACCCGGTGAAGGGCCCGACGGCCACCTACGACAAGCGGCAGATCCAGCCGTTCGGCGAGTACCTGCCCCTGCGCTCCCTGCTCCGATCCATCACCCCCGGGTACGCCGACATGGTCGCCCGCGACTTCGGCCGCGGTTCAAAAACGGGGGTCTTCGACATGGCGGGTACGAAGGTCGGCCTCGCCACCTGCTACGAGGCGGCCTTCGACTGGGCGGTACGGGACACCGTCACCGACGGCGCCCAGCTCATCTCCGTACCGAGCAACAACGCGACCTTCGACCGCAGCCAGATGACGTACCAGCAGCTGGCGATGTCACGGGTGCGTGCCGTCGAGCACAGCAGGACGGTCGTGGTGCCCGTCACCAGCGGGGTCAGCGCGATCATCAGGCCGGACGGGACGATCGTGCGGCAGACGAAGATGTTCACCCCGGACACCCTGGTCGACAAGGTGCCGCTGCGCTCCTCTCTGACCCCCGCCACCCGCCTGGGCACCCTCCCGGAAGGGCTGCTGGCGGCGGTCGCGCTCGGCGGCCTGGGCTGGGTGACGGTTCTGGCGGTACGGGCCCGGCGGGGCGCGGCGGCCGTCTGAGACCCGTCCGGCGCGCACGCGTCCTGGGCGGTGACACGGGCCGGTGAGGCCCGGAAGGAGGGACCCATGGGGAGACACGTGCCGTTCGGGGGAGTGCTGCGCGCCGAGCTGGGAGCGCCGCGGCGGTCGCACCGCCTGGAGAGCAGCCCCCGCTCCCGGGTGTGGCGTGTGGAGCTGGCCGGGGGGCCGGCGGTGGTCAAACAGTTCGTCGAGGGCCCCGGCGCCGCGGAGCGCTACGCGCGCGAGGTGGCCGGGCTGCGGCTCGCCGCCCGCGCCGAGCCGGCCGTGGTGCCCGCCCTGCTGGGCACCGACCCCGACGAGCGCGTCCTGGTCCTCTCGCACGTCGCACACCGGCCGCCGCCGCGTGAATGGATCGTCGGCTACGCGACGGCGCTGGCCCGCCTGCACGCGACCGCCCTCCCGGCGGACGCCGGCCTCCTGCCCGCCTGGAGCGGACCCACGCGGGCCGACGCCGACTCCTTCCTCCACCTGGCCGAGACGCTCGGCGTGACCGTCGCACCCGGCGTCCCGGCCGAACTCGCCGCGCTCGTGGACCGGCTCGCCCGGGCCGGGGGACATGCCCTGCTGCACGGGGACCCGTGTCCCGGCAACGACCTGCACACGGACGACGGCGTGAGGTTCATCGACTTCGAACAGGCGTCCCTGGGCAACGGCCTGGTGGAGCTGGCGTACCTGCGGATCGGGTTCCCCACCTGCTGGTGTGTCACGAAGGCGGCCCCCGCGCTGCTGGACCGCGCCGAGACCGCCTACCGCACCACATGGACGGAGGTGACCGGCACCGACGCCGGCGGCGACCTGACCGACGCGTGCGCCGGCTGGCTCCTGCGCGGCGACGCGCTGGTCGAGCGGGCCCTGCGCGGGACGGCCGACCACCTGGCGAGGCTCCCGGACCACGACTGGACGTGGGGCACGGCGACGGCACGGCAGCGGCTGGCCCACCGGCTCGGTGTGGTCGCGGGGATGACGGCCGGCCGCGACGACCTGCCCGGGCTGCACGCCGTCAGCACGGACCTGCGCCGGGCCGTGCTGGAGCGGTGGCCCTCGGTCCCACCCGTGCCGGCCGACCGCCCGTGAAGCCCTGAGGGGAGGATCCGCTACCGGGCGGGCCCGCCCCGGGTGGTGTCCGGGTCGCCCGGTGTGCCGGGATCGAACCACGTCGGTGCGTCGGCGAGCGCCTGCTTGATCCTCATCAGGGAGAACTCGGAGAGATCGGGCAGCGCGTCCAGCGGGAACCACCCCACGTCCAGCGACTCGTCGTCGTTGACGCGGGCCTCGCCGCCCGTCGCGCGGCAGAGGAACGTGATGTCCATGAACTGGCAGCGGTCCTCGTTGGGATACTGGACCGGCTCAAGACCCTGGACGAGCACCACCCGCTCCGCCCGGCAGCGCACGGCGGTCTCCTCCTCCACCTCGCGCACCACCGCCACCGCGGGCTGCTCGCCCGGCTCGGGGATGCCCCCGACCAGCGACCAGCCACCGGTGTCGGCGCGGCGGGCCAGCAGGACCCTGCCGTCGTCGTCCAGGACCACGGCGCTCACTCCCGGCAGGTAGAGGAGCTGGTGGCCGGCCGAGGCGCGGATCGTACGGATGAAGTCGGGTGTCGCCATGTCAGGAGCCTAACCGCCCCTCCCACCCGCGGCAGGTCGGCCGCCGGGCACTCCGCCTCCGGGGTACGGGTGCGTACGGCGGCGTGAGGGACCGGAGTGGATCGCGAACGCACGATATGCGTCAACGGCTGACACAATAAGGCGAGTTGTGCTCTGTCCTCGTTCGCCGGCACCGGGGCGTGTCCGCGGCGGAAGGTGGTCGGCGTGTTACGCATTCACTTCACCGGTGAGGATCTGACCCGGGTGACGGTCGCCGCCCGATCGGACCCCCTGTGGGACGTCCTGCTCAGCCTCCACATGGTCCAGGAACCCGACCGTTCGCTCGCGTTCGCCGAATGGCGGCGCAGGACACGGGCGTTACGGATGCCGTCCGTGCGCCCGCTCCTCGAACTGGCCCGCCCCTGGGGGTACTCGCCCGACTTCCTGACGCCCGGCCGGGGAGAGGCGGACTTCGCCCACCAGCTGGAGGACGTCCTGTCCACACCGCGCGGCCGGCTCTCCGACGAACTGTCCATCCTGGCCGAGGAGAGCGGGCCCACCCCGTGGATCCGCCGACTCGCCGGCGGGGACCGCCAGGTCATGGCCCGCCTGGGCGACACCCTGACCGCGTACCACCGCGTCGCCCTCGCGCCGTACCAGGAACGGATCCAGGCGCACGCGGAGGCGGACCGGGCCCGGCGGGGCCTCGCGCTGCTGAACGGCGGGGTGGAGCGGCTGCTCGCCGAACTGCACCCCCGCGTCCGGTGGGAGGCGCCGGTGCTCCAGATCCCGGTCTACGCGGACCAGGACGTGTATCTGGAGGGCCGCGGCCTCGTGCTCGTCCCGTCCTTCTTCTGCCGCATCCAGCCCATCACCCTGATGGACCCGGACCGGCCGCCGGTGCTGGTGTACCCGCTCTCGCCGCGCCTGGGCTGGCTGAGGCCGCCGGGGGCGGAGGGGGACCGGGACGGCCTGGACCCGATCGTCGCCCTGGTCGGCCGGACCCGCGCCCATGTGCTGGACGCCGCGGCGGCCGGCGGGACGACCACCGAGCTGGCGGCCCGGGTCGGGGTGGCGCTCCCGGTCATCAGCCGCCAGACGGCCGTCCTGCGGGAGGCGGGGCTGCTGGACACCCGCCGGGAGGGCGGATCCGTCCGGCACCACGTCACCCCGCTGGGCCTCGCGCTCCTCAACGGGGAACTCGCCGCCGACGGAACACTCGGCTGATCCGCGAGCGCCGCCGGCAGGGACGGCCGGGGCCGGAACACCGTGCCAGGATGAGCGGAGGCCGGTCACCCGCGGGACCGGACGACGGCCCCCGCGGCGCCCGGCCCGCTCCACCGCTTCCGCGCCCCACCCCGCACCCCTGGAGGCCAGCATGAGCACCATGTCCGTTCCCGCAGCGGTCCAGCGGGCCCTCGACGCCGCGAACAGCGCCGACACCGAGGCGTTCCTCGACGCCTTCACCCTCGACGGAGCCGTCGACGACTGGGGCCGGGTCTTCGGGGGCCGGGACGCGATCCGCGGCTGGAGCGACAAGGAGTTCATCGGCGTGAACGTCCGCCTCGACGTGACCGGCGTCAACCGATCGGGCGATCGGGTCACGGTCAGCGCGGTGGTGGGCGGCGACGGCTTCAACGGCCCCTCCGACTTCACCTTCGTCGTGGCCGACGACGGCGTGTCACTGATGCGGATCACCGGCTGACCGCCGGCCCCTGCCCCCTCTCTTGGGTGATCACCCGATCACCCGATCACCTGATCGGCCGCGCCGCCCGCTCCTGCGGATCACCGAGCAGGTGGAGACGGCGACCACCGACAGCAAGGGCCGCGTGGTGTCCCGGCGAGCCCCCGCGCCCGCCCGCTCACGCCCCGGCCAGCTCCGCGACCGTCGCGGCGATGGCCGGGGACTGTTCCTCCTGGAGGTAGTGGCGACCCGCGAGGACCGTCGGGGAACCGACCCCCAGCGCGTCCAGTACCGCCCGCAGCCGGGGCAGACCCAGGATCGGGTCGTCGCGGGCCCAGACCACCTGGGCGGGGTACGGGCGCGACGCGAGGCCCTCGTAGTAGAAGGCCTGCTTGGCGTCGGTCAGCTCGAAACCGCGCATGGTCCTCAGGAAGGCGCGCCCCGCGTCCTGCCGCGTGACCAGCGCCAAGTGGGCGTCCACCTCCGCGTCGGTCAGCGACGCGCCGTCGGCGAGACCCACCCGCCGGAAGAACCGCCGGGAGACCGGCGGGCGCAGCACGGGCAGCCAGGCCTCGCCCGCGACGGGCACGGTGAAGGGCCGCATCGACGGGGGCGGCCGGTACGCGGCGACGTCGACCAGGGTGTCGAGCGCCGTCAGGGACAGGACACGCCCGGGCCGGGTGATCGCCCATTCGAAGCCGACCGGCCCGCCGGTGTCATGCACGACCAGATGACACCGGTCGATCCCGAGCGCGTCCATCGCCCGGTCGGTCCACCGGGCGAGACCGCTCCACGAGTAGTCGAACGCGAGCGGCCTGGCCCCCAGACCGGCGCCGGGAAAGTCGGGGGCGACGGCCCGGAACCCCCGCGCCGCCAGCTCCGGCACGAGCTTGCGGTAGAGGAACGAACTGGTGGGCGCGCCGTGCAGACACACCACCGGCGGCCCCTCGCCCCGGTCCAGTGTGAAGCCGCGGATCCCACCGGCGCGGAAGGTATGACCGGAGGCGTGGTGCTGTGCGACCACGTCGTCGGCGGCGCGGGACGCGCGGGACATGGGCGGCCCCTCTCGGAGATCGGGCGACGCGGCGCCCTGCTTTCCCTTTCCCAGTTTACGAGCCGTGCGCGCCCCGCGCCGGTACGCGTCCGCACACCTGCCGGACCCACCGGAATCCCGTGGTTACAATCCGCCCATGAGCGTTGTCGAATCGATCCACGATTCCGCACCCCAGTTCGCGAATTCGCGGGACTTCTACGTCGGATACGGCGACCAAAAGCGTTCCGACGACCCCGAATTCATGATCTACCGCAGTCGTCTCATGAAGCCGCGACGCAATGGAGTGCTCAGATACACCCGTGGCGAGGACGCACTCGACGCGGCGATCGCGCGGGCCCACGCGGAGCTGGACCCCGTCCCGTGGCTGTGGTGGGTCGGGGCGGACAGCTCCGCCGGGCTCGCGGACCACCTCCTCGCCCGGGGCGCCGCGCAGGTCGGCGTGCTGCCGCTGATGGCCGCGGAGATCGACCGGCTCGACATGCCGGCCGCCCCGCCCGGCGTACGGGTCGAGGAGGTCAACGGCGCGCGGGAGCTGGCCGCGTGGGTCGCCTCGTACTCCCCGTCCTTCGGTCTCACGCCCGAACAGGTCCCCGGCAACCAGGCCAACGAGGCCCACCGGGCCGACGCACCGGGCAGCCTGGTCCGGTTCGCCGCCCGGCTCGACGGGCGCGTCGTCGGCACCTCCGCGCTCTTCGACCGGCACGGCGTCGCGGGCGTGTACGTCGTGAGTACGGAACCCGACTGCCGGGGCCGCGGCATCGGCGCGTTCCTGACCCTCGTGGCCCTGCGGGCGGGCCGGGAAAGGGGCCTGCGGATCGGCACGCTCCAGGCCAGCACGGACGGCCAACGGCTGTATTCGCGGATGGGCTTCGAAACCGTCGCGTATTACCGGCAGTTCCAACTGCCCCGGCTCTGAGACACCCCTTCGCGGATATGCCGGAAGGCCGGGATCACAAAGGCCGGGATCACAGCTCCGCGCGTATTCCGGCGATGAGTTGCCGGGTGCGGTGCGCGGATTCCGCGTGCGCGACCATCCGGTCCATCGCCTCCATGTGCGCCGTCACCTCGGCCTGCCCGTCGAGGTACAGCGCCCCCGTCAGGTGCTCGATGTAGACCATGTCCGGCAGTTCGGGGAGATCGAAGCGGAAGAGGGTGAAGGGGCTGTAGGTCCCCGGGTGGTGGCCGGACGCGAACTCCGCCATCTGGAGGGTCACGTGGGGGAGTTCCGAGACTTCCAGCAGCCGGTCGATCTGCGCCCGCATCAGCGCGGGCGAGCCGACGGGCCGGCGCAGCACCGTCTCGTCCAGCACGGCCCAGACGACCGGGGCGTCGGCGCGGGTGAGCAGCGTCTGGCGCTCCAGCCGCAACGCCACCTGGCGCTCGATCCGCGCGGGAGTGCTCGCCAGCCCCAGCGCGTCCGGCGCGAGGATCGCCCGGGCGTACTCCTCGGTCTGGAGCAGACCGGGCACGAAGTGGGGCTCGTACGTACGGATCGTCCTGGCGGCTTCCTCCAGGCTGACGTAACCGCTGAACCAGTCCGGCAGGATGTCGTGGAAATGCTGCCACCAGCCCGGCCGGCTCGCCTCGTCCGCGAGCTGGAGGAACACCGCGATCTCCGGCTCCGGCACACCGTACGCGGGCAGCAGCATCTGGACGTACGGGATCTTGAGCCCGACCTCGGCCGACTCCATCCGGCGGACGGTGGCGGCGGTGACCCGGAGCAACGCACCGGCCTGCTCACGGGTGAGGCCGGCCTTCTCCCGCAGCACACGCAGCCGCCTGCTGAGCACGAGCTGACCGACCGTCGGTGCCGACCGTGGCTCGCTCACACTCCACCCCCCAGCCTCGCGGACGCGCCGCCGGGCAGTCTGCCACAGCAACAGGCCGCTGAGCACGGCTTGTTGGGAGAAAACCCACGAGTGTTTCCGGAGCTTTTCCGGGGACGTTCCGGGGCGGCTCCGGTGTGGTCCCGGGGCGGTTCCCGGTACGGCGCGGGCGTCGCACTTGATCGTCCGGCACGCGCGTGAGCATGCTTCCCCCATGACGTCCCCCATGTCCTCCTCCTCACCCGCCCCCGCTCCCCGGCCCGACTTCCCGCTCGGCGGTACCACCACGATCCCCCGGCTGGGTTTCGGCGCGATGCAGCTGCCGGTCGCGCGGAACGGTTCCCACGACCGGGACGCCGCGCTGGCGGTCGCGCGCCGCGCCGTCGAGCTGGGCGCCCGCCACATCGACACCGCGTCCTTCTACTTCTCCGGCGACGTCCGCGCCAACGACCTCCTGCGCGAGGCGCTGCACCCGTACCCCGCCGGTCTGACGATCGCCACCAAGATCGGCCCGCTGCGGAACCCGGCCGGGGAGATGTACGGGGAGGCCACCGCCGAACAACTGCGTCCCGAGGTGGAGCGCAACCTGCGGGAACTCGGCGTCGACGTGCTGGATCTGGTTTATTTGCGGGTGGGGCGGCTCTCCGCGAAGGGCGGCCCGCCGCTCGGCGACCGATTCGCCGTCCTGGCCGCGCTGCGCGACGAGGGGCTGATCCGCCACCTCGGGGTCAGCAACGTGTCCGCCGGGCAGCTCGCCGAGGCCAGGGCCGTCGCCCCGGTCGCCGCCGTGCAGAACCGCTTCGGTGTGCTCGACCAGGAGGACGCGGCCCTGGTCGACACCTGCGCGGCGGCCGGCATCGCCTACATGCCGTTCTTCGCCCTCGGCGGCAGCCACGGCAGCCTCGCCGACGACCACCTGCGCGCGGTCGCCGAACGCCACGGCGCGACCGCGCACCAGGTGGCGATCGCCTGGGGCCTCGCGCGGTCGCCCTCGATCGTCCAGATCCCGGGCACCGCCTCGCTCGCCCACCTGGAGCAGAACATGGCGGCGTCCGGTCTGGTCCTCGGCCCGGCCGACCTGGAGCTGCTCGGCCGGGCGGGAGGCCGACGCGTCAGCGGACCAGCAGGGTGACGGCCGCGCAGGTGCCCGTCGCCGCGCCGGCGGCCACCAGCGCGGCGGCCACGCAGCGCGTCCTGAGCTGTTCGTAGCGCTCCGTGTACTCGCCGCGCAGCTCGTGGGCGCGCTCCGCGATCCGTACGAGCACCGCCTTGGACACCGCGATCCGGTCGGCGGTGTACACCCGCTCCACGTCCTCGCGCTGCGCGGTGGTCAGCCACGGCAACTGTGCGGTGAACAGGGCCGCCCGCCGGTTGATCTCCTCGATCTCGGCGCTCCACAGGAGGTAGCCCTCCAGCTGGACCAGCCCCCGGACGCTGTCCTCCTCCGGCTTCACCGCTGCTTGTCCCCGGGCGCCACGGTCGTGGAGTCGACGGGCCGGTTGCTCTCCTCCTCCAGGGCCCGGATGGCCGGATGGTGGAGGTCGAAGGCGGGGGACTCGGAGCGGATCTTCGGCAGGGTGAGGAAGTTGTGCCGCGGCGGCGGGCAGGACGTCGCCCACTCCAGCGAGCGGCCGTAGCCCCACGGGTCGTCCTCCTCGATCTTCCTGCCGTACCGGGTGGTCTTCCAGACGTTGTAGAAGAACGGCAGCATCGACAGGCCGAGGACGAACGCGCTGATCGAGGAGACCATGTTGAGCGCGGTGAACCCGTCGGCGGCGAGATAGTCCGCGTACCGGCGGGGCATGCCTTCCGCGCCCAGCCAGTGCTGCACCAGGAACGTGCCGTGGAAACCGCAGAACAGCGTCCAGAAGGTCATCTTGCCGAGCCGTTCGTCCAGCATCTTCCCGGTGAACTTCGGCCACCAGAAGTGGAATCCGGCGAACATAGCGAACACCACGGTGCCGAACACCACGTAATGGAAGTGCGCGACCACGAAATACGAGTCGGAGACGTGGAAGTCCAGCGGCGGCGAGGCGAGGATGATGCCGGTCAGTCCGCCGAAGAGGAAGGTGACCAGGAATCCGACCGACCAGAGCATCGGTGTCTCCAGCGACACCGAGCCCTTCCAGATCGTGCCGATCCAGTTGAAGAACTTCACCCCGGTCGGTACGGCGATCAGGAAGGTCATGAACGAGAAGAACGGCAGCAGCACCCCGCCCGTGACGAACATGTGGTGGGCCCACACCGTGATCGAGAGGCCCGCGATCGAGATGGTCGCCGCCACCAGCCCGATGTAGCCGAAGACCGGCTTGCGGCTGAAGACGGGCAGGATCTCGGTCACGATCCCGAAGAACGGCAGGGCGATGATGTACACCTCGGGATGACCGAAGAACCAGAAGAGGTGCTGCCACAACAGCGCGCCCCCGTTGGCCGGGTCGAAGACGTGCGCGCCGAACTTGCGGTCCGCCTCCAGGGCGAGCAGCGCCGCCGCCAGGACGGGGAAGGCGAACAGCACCAACAGGGCTGTGAGCAGCACGTTCCAGGTGAAGATCGGCATCCGGAACATCGTCATGCCGGGCGCGCGCATGCAGATGATCGTGGTGATGAAGTTGACCGAACCGAGAATCGTGCCGAAGCCCGACAGCGCCAGACCCATGACCCACAGGTCGCCGCCGATGCCCGGCGAGCGGACGATGTCGGTGAGCGGGGAGTAGGCGAACCAGCCGAAGTCGGCGGCGCCGTTGGGCGTGAGGAGACCGCTGACGACGATGAGCGAACCGAAGAGGTACAGCCAGTAGGCGAGTCCGTTGAGCCGGGGGAACGCCACGTCGGGCGCGCCGATCTGGAGCGGCATGATCCAGTTGGTGAATCCGGCGAACAGCGGGGTCGCGAACATCAGCAGCATGATCGTGCCGTGCAGCGTGAACGCCTGGTTGAACTGCTCGTGCGAGACGATCTGGATGCCGGGACGGGCCAGTTCGGCGCGCATGAAGAGCGCCAGCACCCCGCCGACGATGAAAAAGGCGAATGAGGTGATGAGATACAACGAACCGATCGTCTTGTGGTCGGTGGTGGTGAGCCAGCCCACGATGATATTACCGGGCCGTTTGCGCAGGACCGGCATTTCGTTCTGGTAGCTCTCGTCGGCCTCGGCCGACCCTTCCGTACCCATCGTCGTCACTGCGACGCTCTCCTCCGGCTCGACGGTCGCGGGTGGACTCGGCAAGCAGCATGGCGGCGGATTCACCGGGCGGGTGACACCGCCTCATTCCCGGCGCGTCGCATATCGCGTACCGGTACGTCCCGCTCGCCTTGCGGGGGCGCCGAGTTGCCCCGGTGTCCACCGTTCGCGGCCCGCGGTGATTTTCACCCGGGAGAGGGACGTGGGCGGTCCACGACGGACAGCGCCGGGCCCGCCCCGGGCGGGGGCGGGCCCGGCGCTGTCCGTGCGCTGTCCGTACGGTGTCTCAGCCCGCGAGGGCGGCCGCGACGACGGCCTTCGCCTCCTCCTGCACCCGCGCGAGGTGGTCGGGGCCCTGGAAGGACTCCGCGTAGATCTTGTAGACGTCCTCCGTGCCCGACGGGCGCGCGGCGAACCACGCGCTCTCCGTGGTCACCTTGATGCCGCCGATGGCGGCGCCGTTGCCGGGCGCCTCGGTGAGCACCGCGGTGACCGGCTCCCCCGCGAGGGTGTCGGCCGTGACCTGGTCGGGCGAGAGCCGCCCCAGGATCGCCTTCTCCTCGCGGGTGGCGGCGGCGTCGATGCGCGCGTAGGCGGGCTCGCCGAAGCGGGCCGTGAGCGCGCCGTAGTGCTCGGAGGGGGTCTTGCCGGTGACCGCGAGGATCTCGGAGGCGAGCAGCGCGAGGATGATGCCGTCCTTGTCGGTGGTCCACACCGAACCGTCGCGCCGCAGGAACGACGCGCCCGCCGACTCCTCCCCGCCGAAGCCGATCGATCCGTCGGACAGCCCGTCCACGAACCACTTGAAGCCGACCGGGACTTCCACCAGCGGGCGGCCGAGATCGGCGGCGACCCGGTCGATCATCCCGGAGGACACCAGGGTCTTGCCGATGCCCGCGCCGGCCGGCCACCGGTCGCGGTGCGCGTACAGGTAGCCGATGGCCGCCGCCAGGTAGTGGTTGGGGTTCATCAGCCCGGCGTCCGGGGTGACGATGCCGTGCCGGTCGGCGTCGGCGTCGTTGCCGGTGGTGATCGCGAACCGGTCGCGCCCCTCGATGAGCGAGGCCATCGCGTACGGCGACGAGCAGTCCATCCGGATCCTGCCGTCCCAGTCCAGCGTCATGAACCGCCAGGTGGGGTCGGCCAGGGGATTGATCACGGTCAGGTCGATCCGGTGCTGTTCCGCGATCCGGCCCCAGTAGCCGACCGACGCGCCGCCGAGCGGGTCGGCGCCGATCCGTACCCCCGCCGCGCGGACCGCGTCCAGGTCCAGTACGGCGGGCAGGTCGGCCACGTAACCGCCGAGGAAGTCGTAGCGGTCCGTCGTCTCCGCGGCGAGCGCGCGGGTGTACGGCAGGCGCCGTACGTCCTTCAGGCCGGCCGCGATGATCGCGTTGGCGCGGTCCTGGATCCAGCCGGTCGCGTCCGACCCGGCGGGACCGCCGCTGGGCGGGTTGTACTTGAACCCGCCGTCCCGGGGCGGATTGTGCGACGGGGTGACGACCACACCGTCTGCGAGGTGGGAGGCGCGGCCGCGGTTGTACGTGACGATGGCGTGCGACACCGCCGGGGTGGGGGTGTAGCCGTCGGCCGTGTCGAGGAGCAGGGTCACGCCGTTGGCGGCGAACACCTCGACGGCGGTCACCCGGGCGGGCTCGGAGAGCGCGTGGGTGTCGATGCCGAGGAAGAGGGGCCCGTCGGTGCCCTGGTCGGCGCGGTACTCACAGATCGCCTGGCTGGTCGCGGCGATGTGGTCCTCGTTGAACGCGGTGTCGAGCGACGACCCGCGGTGTCCCGAGGTGCCGAACGCCACCCGCTGACCCGGTTCGTCCAGGTCGGGATGGAGGGCGTAGTACGCGGTCACCAGGCGGGCGACATCGGTGAGATCCTCCGGGCGCGCCGGCTGTCCCGCTCGTTCGTGTGCCATGTGCCCACTCCTCCACATCGGTCCCTGCGATCAGACGATCGGTTCATCATCCCGGGTTACCGTGAATAACGACGGGTGACCCGCCGGTCCGCGCACGATACCGGCGGGGGTACGGCACACTCCTCCGCCCTCGCCACGTTCGGTGACGCGGAACGGGGGCAGACGCAGCACCCGGCGCGAACGTGCCGTATTCAAGAAAGGCGGTCGTTGTGCGCAGTGTCGGTGTGGAGGAAGAACTGTTGCTCGTGGACGCCTCGACGGGCGAGCCCCGGGCGCTGTCCGCGGCGGTCCTGGCCTTTGCCTCCCGGGGCAGCAGTGACGCGGACGTGTTCGAACTGGAACTGCACGGTTCCCAGCTGGAGTTCGCGACGCACCCGCAGACGGACATGGGGGAACTGTCGCGGGAGATCCTGCGGTGGCGGGCCGAGGCGGCCGATCACGCGGCGAACGCGGGAGCCGCGGTGGCCGCGCTGGCGACCTCGCCGCTGGTCGTGGGGCCGTCCATCAACCCGGGCGAGCGGTTCGACTGGCTCAAGGAACAGTTCGGGCTGACCGCGCAGGAGCAGATCACCTGCGGCTGCCACGTCCATGTGGCGGTGGAGTCGGACGACGAGGGTGTGGCGGTGCTCGACCGGATCCGGCCGTGGCTGTCGGTCCTGCTCGCGATGAGCGCGAACTCCCCCTTCTGGCAGAGCAACGACACCCGGTACAGCAGTTACCGCAGCCGGGTCTGGGGCCGCTGGCCGTCGGCGGGGCCCGTGGAGGTGTTCGGCTCCGCCGAGCGCTACCACGCCCTGGTCGACGCCATGGTCGGCACCGGTGCCCTGCGCGACACCGGGATGATCTACTTCGACGCCCGGCTCTCGGCGGCCTGGCCGACGGTGGAGATCCGGGTGGCGGACGTCTGCCTGGACGCCTCCACCACGGTGCTGATCGCCACGCTGGTCCGGGCGTTGGTGGAGACGGCGGCCCGCGACTGGCGGGCGGGCAAGCCCGTGGTCGACCCGGGGGTCGGGCTGCTCAGGCTGGCGTCGTGGCGGGCCGGCCGGTCCGGGCTCGACGACGAGCTGATCAACCCGGAGACCATGAAGCCGGAGCGCGCGGAGGCCGTCGTGGCGGCGCTGCTCGCCCACGTCCATGAGGCGCTGGACGACAGCGGCGACCTGATCGCCGCGCAGGAGGAAGTGGCCCAGCTGTTCAAGACCGGCAACGGCGCCCGCGTCCAGCGGGAACTGTTCGAGCAGAGCGGCAGCCTGCGCGAGATGGTCGCGGAGTGCGCCCGGCGCACCTCGGCGGGCCCGGCCTGACCGACCGGGCGGGGCGGGGTGTCCTGGCCGGCCGGTCAGGACACCCCGCCCGGATGGTGGCGCCGGTAGTGGCGCGCCACGCGGGCGCGGTTGCCGCAGCCCGCCGAGCACCACTCCCGGCGCGGATGCGCCCGGACGAAGTACCGCACACAGCCCGGGGCGTGGCAGGCGCGCAGCTCCGCCGCGCCGGGTCCGGTGAACAGCAGTACGGACTCCTCCGCGATCCGTGACAGGGCCCGGGCCTCCGGGCCGTACGACGAGCCGTCGGCGCGCGCCGGCGGCTCGCCCTCGTTCCAGGACAGGTACGACCAGCCGGGCGCGTGGGCGCAGGCGCGGTTCACGGCGGCGACGGCCGCGGCCAGGGACGCGACCGGGGAGACGGCGGCCGGCCGGGTGTCCTCCGTCGCCACGGCGGCCAGCCGCCGCAGCGCGTCGCGCAGCTCGCGGAACCACTCCACGGGCGGCCCGTCCGGGCCGGACACGGCCCCCGCCCCCGTTCGCGGCCCGTCCAGCTCCAGGGGCGGCGAGAAGTACCCCTCCACGGCGCGCAGCCACCTCGCCAGGTCGCCCGCGTCCACCAGCGCGTCGTACACCCCCTCCCGGTCCGCCCAGACGGTGTTCATCAGCTCGACCGGGAGGGGCTCCCCGAGAGGCGGCGGCGGGGCGCCCGGCGGGGCCGCGGCCGGTGGATCCGTGCTCTGCATGTCCTCACCCTAACCAGGGACCTAATGGTTGTCGATCGCCTCATCCATTTGACGTGCCCGGCCGACCGTGGTTCTCTTGACGCGCACCTAATGGTAAGGGTGCATCTCAAGCGTTAGGGGTGGCGGGAATGGGCGGTCCGACCGGTTTCCACGAGGGTGAGCTGGCCGTACAGCGGCGCGCCGGGGTCGGCGGCCCGGCCGCCCGTCTCGCGGGCATGCTGGCCCCGCCCGACCTGAGCGGCGGCGCGGCGACCTTCCTGCGCGACCGCGACCTGGCCGTCCTCACCGCCCGCGACCGCGACGGTCGCCTCTGGACCTCGCCCCTGCCCGGTACCCCCGGCTTCCTCGTCGCGCGGGACCGGTCCCTGGAGGTCCACGCCCTGCCCGCGCCCGGCGACCCGCTCGCGGACCTGGCCGAGGACCAGCAGGTCGGCATGATCGCGATCGACTTCGCCACCCGCCGCCGGCTCCGGATCAACGGCTCCCTGGCCGGGGCCGGCCCGTCCGGCCTCACGGTCGCGGTGGACCAGGCGTACGGCAACTGCCCCCAGTACATCCAGCGCCGCCACCTCCACCGCCCGCCGGGCCGCGCGGGCACCGCTGTCCCCGAGGTGCGGTCGGGCGACTCGCTGGACGCCGAGGGCGTACGGCTGGTCCGGGCGGCCGACACCTTCTTCCTGGGCACGGCCCACCCGACGCGGGGCGCCGACGCCTCCCACCGGGGCGGCACCCCCGGCTTCGTACGGGCCGACGGCGACGGCCTGTGGTGGCCCGACTATCCGGGCAACAACATGTTCAACAGCCTGGGCAACCTGGCGGCCGACAGCACCGCCGCCCTTCTCTTCCTGGACTTCACCACCGGCACGACCCTCCACCTGTCCGGCACCGCGGCCGTCGACTGGACCGCGCCGGGGGTCCCCGGCGACGACGGCGGTACGGGACGGCGGGTGCGCTTCACCCCGCGCCACGTCGTCACGACCGCGGTCCCGGTGCTCGCGGACACGGTCGCCCCGTACCCGCGCAACCCGCCCCTCACCGACACCCCCGACCGGGAGACACCGTGACCACAAGGCCCGTCGCGGCCACCGGCGCCTCCGCACTCCTCCGGGCGTCCCTGCGCCCGCCGGAGACCCCGGCCGCCCCGGCGCGCCGAGGCGGCCGGGGCGGTGGGTGGGGGTGGGCCAGGTGGTGTGAGGGCCGTCAGCGGAAGGGAACGCCGGGGAGCCGGGCCGCGGGGACGGTCAGCACGTCGGGACTCCGGGCAGCCACGCCTCGGGCACGTCGATGAAGATGTTCGAGACATAGCCGCCGTGGTCCGGCAGGTAGGCCCAGCCGTCGTTGGTGATGCCCTCCACCGTGATCCGCTCGCCGTGCACCTGGCACGAGACGGTGACCCGGGTCGGCCCCGGCAGCCGTGACACCTCGCGGGACTGGGTGGTGGGCTGCGCCCGGACCCGTACATCCGTGCCCCAGGTGGGGAAGGACGTGCCCGCCGAGCCGCCGGTCCAGAGGTAGGTGACGGTCACCCAGCCGTTGTCCGCCAGGCCGATGTTGGCGAAGGTGCCGTCCGCGAGATCGATGCCCGCCGGGTTCGCCACCAGCCGGCCCGAACCGTCGCGGCCGCCGTTGTATCCGCTCTCGTACGCCGCCTGCGCCTCCGGCCTGCTCTGCGGCAGGTCCTTGAAGGTCTCCCGGACCGACGACGGGTTCCAGTAGTCGTCCCGGGTGTTCCACGGGCCGACGTCCCAGACCGGCGCCGTCTCGCAGCGCGCGGGGCCACAGACCCGTACGGAGTACTGGCCGCTGCCGTTCGGCGACAGGCCGCGCCGGGACGGCAGGGCGACGAAGTGGTCGCTCGGCTGGATGACATGGCCGTTGGCCGTCGTCCGGCCGACGAGCCCCTCGCGGGTCGCGAAGACCCGGGCGCTGACGGCGGCGGCCGCCCCGGCGGCCCGCGGCTCGGGGCCGCGGTCGGCGGTCAGCCGCAGTCCGTCGACCCGGGCCCGCCCGTCCCCGTCCCACAGGGTGAGGCGGGCCTGGACGGTGGCGACCGTACGGGGCAGGGCCACCGCGGTGGTGCCCGCCGCCTCGCGCCACTCCGTCCAGGCCCCGTCGGCGGACCGCCCCCGGACCTCGACGGTGACCCGCGCGCCGGAGGGGGTACGGGCGGACAGCTCGGCCCTGACCCGGTTGACGGGACGGTCGAGCGTCCTGGGCGCGAGGACCTGCGCGCCGTACCCCCGCTCGCCCGCCGTGGTGGCGGTCGCGGCGGTGTCCGTACGGCGCAGGCCCAACGCGCCTTGTACGAAGCGGACGTTGACGTCGTCGGCGTCGACCCGCGACAGGTCGGCGGACCAGGAGACCGGGCCCCGCGCTACGCGCGTGGATTTTTGGGTGTCGGCCGCCACGGCCGGTGACGTGGTCACCGCCGGGCCCAGCAGGGCGAGTACCGACAGGAGCCCGGTCACCCAGCGGAGTCGCTCTCGTCTGTGACGCATGCGCGCATCTCTCTCGTTCGGAGGTGTCGGAACGTGATGAAGCGGATCTCTTGCGAGTGACGGGGCCGGCGTCGGCGGCAAGTATGCCATGTCCACATCAAGTTGTGGTGCGATTCTCGGACGTGTTCTGGCGCGTTCCTGACGCATGTCCGGGGAATGCCGACCCGGCGGAACCCGTCGTACGGAATTCGCCTCTTCTGTTCAAACGCGCTCTCAATTGATCGTGTGGACCTCAACTGAAGCTCGAAAAAGGGCAGTTGTGGTCCGAAATCACTTCAGCGTTGGGGGAGACTTGCTCAGAAGCAGGAGAACGAGAGCGGGAGCGGCCATGGTCGCCGCCCTGCTCACGGCGGGCCTCACGACGGGCGTGACCGCCGCCGCACCGCCCACCGGCGCCACTCCGGCGGGGGAGGCCCCGCGGACCGGCGGTGGCTCCTCCGTCATCACCCTGGTCACCGGCGACCGGGTCCACGCGGACGCCGGGGGCCGGGTCAGCCGGGTGCGGCCGGCCGAGGGCCGCGACCACATCGCCATGGCGGTACGCCGCTTCGAGGGCAGGACGTACGTCCTGCCGGCCGACGCGGCGCGACTGGTGTCCCAGGGGAAGCTGGACCGCCGGCTCTTCGACATCACCGGACTGCTCGCGGACGGGTACGACGACGCGCACCGTACGACGCTGCCGCTCATCGTGTCGTACACCCGGCAGAAGGCACGGGCGAAGTCCGCCTTCGCGGCGGCCGACGTGTCGGTCCGCCGCAGCCTGCCGGTGCTCTCCGCGGAGGCGGTGACCGTGCCGAAGGCGGCCTCTCCGGAGGTGTGGCAGGCGCTCACCGCCCCCGACACGCGGGGGAGTTCGGCGCGCGTCGCCGGGGCGGGCATCGGGCGCGTCTGGCTCGACGGCAAGCGCGAGGCGAGCCTGGACCGGAGCGTCGCGCGGATCGGCGCGCCGGCCGCCTGGCGGGCCGGGTACGACGGCAAGGGCGTGAAGATCGCCGTACTGGACACCGGCGTCGACGAGACGCACCCCGATCTCCAGGGCACCGAGATCGCGCAGAAGGACTTCTCCGGGGCGGGCAACACCGTCGACCACGTCGGCCACGGCACCCACGTCGCGTCCATCGCGGCGGGCTCCGGGGCCAAGTCCGGCGGCACGTACAAGGGGGTCGCGCCCGGCGCGAAGATCCTCGACGGCAAGGTCCTGGACGACTCCGGCTCGGGTGACGAGTCCGGGATCGTCGCCGGTATGCAGTGGGCCGCCGACCAGGGCGCGAAGGTGGCCAACCTCAGCCTCGGCGGGTACGACTCCCCGGAGGTGGACCCGATCGAGGCGGCGGTGGACAGGCTCTCCGCCGACCGGGGCATCCTCTTCGTCGTCGCGGCGGGCAACGAAGGACCCGGCGCGCGCACCGTCGGTTCCCCCGGCAGCGCCGCCTCGGCCCTCACCGTCGGCGCCGTCGACCACGCCGACAGGCTCGCCGCGTTCTCCAGCACCGGACCGGCGGCCGACGGGACGCTGAAGCCCGACCTCACCGCGCCCGGCGTGGACATCGTCGCGGCCAAGGCGGCCCAGGGCCAGATCGGCGACCCGGCGGCCGACGGATACGTGGCCCTGTCCGGTACGTCCATGGCGACCCCGCACGTGGCGGGAGCCGCCGCGATCCTGGCCCAGGAGCACCCGGACTGGACCGGCGCGCGGATCAAGCAGGCGCTCACCGCCTCCACCGCGCCCGGCGCCGGGCTCTCCGCGTACCAGCAGGGCACCGGCCGGGTGGACGTGGCCCGGGCGGTCACGCAGTCGGTCGTGAGCGACCAGACCTCCGTGAGCTTCGGGGTGGCGCAGTGGCCGCACGCCGACGACACGCCCGGCTCGCGGACGGTCACGTACCGGAACAGCGGCGACACGCCGGTCACCCTCGACCTCGCCGTGGCCGCCACGGGTCCCGACGGCAGGGCGGCCCCGGCCGGCGCCTTCGGCCTGGACACCGCCCGGCTGACCGTGCCGGCGGGCGGCACCGCGGACGCCGTCCTCACCTCGGACACCCGGATCGCGGGACCGGACGGCGCCTACTCCGGCTCCGTCGTCGCGACGGCCACCGAGGGCGGACAGCGTGTGCTCACGTCCTTCGGCGTCCTCCGCGAGGAGGAGTCGTACGACCTCACGCTCAAGTTCCTCGACGCCAAGGGCAGGCCCACGGCCGCCGCGGCGGAGGTCGTCGGGCACACGAACGGCGTATGGGAGTCCCCGTACGACGAGGACGGCGACGGGACCGTGAAGGTCAGGGTCCCCAAGGGCACGTATCTCTTCGACGTGGCGGTGGACGGCCCGAAGACCGACGGGGCTCCGTCCCTCGCGCTGCTCGTGCGGCCGCAGTACGACGTCACGAAGAACGCCACGCTCACCTTCGACGCCCGCAGGGCGAAGCCGGTGAGCATCACACCGCCGGGCAGGGCGAAGGAGCTCTCCGCCTACACGAACTACCTGATGATGGCGGACGCGGACCACATGTTCGGCTCCACCTGGTTCCTGAACAGCTTCCAGGGCGTCTCCACGGCTCAGATCGGCGCGGCGCTCCCCGCCGAGCGGTTCACCGCGCAGCTGGGCTCGCTCTGGCAGCAGGGCAGCACGAACTACCACCTGCTCTACAACCGCGCCGGTTCGGTCTACACCGGGTTCAGCCGCAGGGCGACGACCGGTGAACTCGCCCTGGTGAACCTCAGGATCGGCGCCTCCGCCAAGAAGCGCACGGGCTACGTCAGCTCGTCCTGGAGCGCGAACGGCCTCGGCATAGGCGCCGGGACCGGGTTGTTCGCCCTGCCCACCACGGCGAAGACCTACATCACGGCCCCCAAGGGCTTCACGTGGGACTTCGGCGTGGGCCAGCAGCAGAGCGGGGAGGAGGACGGCGTCCGCCTCGGCTCCGACGACGCGAAGAACTACCGGGCGGGCAAGACGTACACGAAGACCTTCAACGTGGGGGTGTTCAGCCCGCGGGTGGGCCCGTACAGCGGTGAGCGGCAGGACGACTCCATGATCGTCTGCGTGGACGAGTTCACCGACGGGGCCGGGCACTGGGGCCGGTCGGCGGTCACCAAGCAGCGCACGGTGATCACTGCCGACGGCAGGAAGATCCTCGACAAGCGCGAGGATCTCTGTCAGATCGTCGCGAACCTGCCGGCCGCGGCGGCGCGTTACGTCGTCAGCACCGACGCGACCCGCTCCACCGCGCTGGCGGGCGTCACCACCCGCCTCGTCGCCTCCTGGTCGTTCGTCTCCGAGCGGCCGTCCGCCGAGGGCGCGGACCTCCCGCTGTCCACGGTCCGCTTCCTCCCGAAGCTCGACCTGGCCAGCACCGCGGCCGCGGGCAAGAAGTTCACGGTCCCGCTGGCGATCGACGGCCCGGCGGCGGGCAGGGGCTTCAAGTCCCTGTCCGTACAGGTCTCGTACGACGGCGGTACGAAGTGGGCGAAGGCTCCCGTCACCACCGGCAAGGGCGGGAAGAAGAGCCTGACGCTCAGCCACCCGAAGAAGGCCACCTCGGTCTCCTTCAGGGCGAGGCTCACGGACACGAAGGGCTACACGTACGACGTGACCGTCGTGAAGGCCTACCTGCTCACGTAGGCGGCGGACACGGCGGACCGACCAGTACCGCGCCCGGGGGACCGGCAGGACTCCCCGGGCGCGGCGTCATGACCGGCGCGGGCCGCGCCGGAACCGCCCACGTAGGCTTCGGGCGTCAGCAGCCAGGCAGGGAGGAACGACCGTGCGCGTCGCCGTGTTGGACGACTACCAGAACGCCGCTCACCGCTTCGGTGACTGGCGGAGCCTCGACGCCGAGGTCACCTTCCTGCACGAACACCTCGCCGACACCGACGCACTCGTCGAGGCCCTGCGCGGCCACGACGTCGTCGTCGCGATGCGCGAACGCACCCCGTTCACGGAAGAGCGCTTCGCCCGCCTGCCCGACCTGAGGCTGCTCGTCACCACCGGCGCCGCCAACGCGGCCATCGATGTCGCGGCCGCGCACCGCCACGGCGTCACCGTCTGCGGCACGGAGAGCAAGCCGTACGCCACCCCCGAGCTGACCTGGGGCCTCATCCTCTCCCTGATGCGGCACCTCCCCGAGGAGTCCGCCGGGATGCGCCGGGGGGAGTGGCAGCACACCCTCGGCGGCGACCTGCACGGACGTACCCTCGGCGTGGTCGGCCTCGGACGGCTGGGTGCGCGGGTCGCCGCCGTCGGCAACGCCTTCGGCATGCGGGTGACCGCCTGGAGCACTCACCTCGACCCCGCGCACGCCCGCGCGTGCGGCGCCGAACCGGTCGGCAAGGACACGCTGTTCTCGACGGCCGACGTGGTGACCCTGCACTACAAGCTCAGCGCGCGCAGCACCGGCCTCGTCGGCCGCCGCGAGCTGGCGCTCATGAAGCCCGGCGCCTACCTCGTCAACACCTCACGCGGCCCGCTCGTCGACACGGCCGCCCTCGTCGAGGCCCTGCACGAGGGCCGGATCGCCGGGGCCGGCCTCGACGTCTACGACGTGGAGCCCCTGCCGGCCGACGACCCGCTCCGTACCGCGCCGCGGACCGTACTGACCCCGCACCTCGGGTACGTCACCGAGGAGACGTACCGCGTCTTCTACGGCGGCGCGGTGGAGGACATCGCCGCCTACCGGGCGGGGGCGCCGATCCGTACGCTCACCCCCTGACGCGCCCGCGCGCGCGGCGCCTCACGCCCTGCGCGCCGGGATCCGCCCGTGCACCGGCAGCGTCGGCACGTCCACCGGGACGGTCTCCGGGTACTTGAGCCCGCTGCCCGTGTTCAGCACGACCACGTTCTCGCCCCCGTTCAGCCACCCGGAGGCGCGCAGCCGCTCCACGGCGGCGAAGCACGCGGCGCCCTCGGGGCAGACGAAGGCGCCCTCCGCGCGGGCCACCGCCGCCTGCGCGGCCAGCAGTTCCTCGTCGGTCACCGCGATCGCGGTGCCCTCCGTCTCCCGTACGGCGTCCAGGACCAGGAAGTCACCCAGCGCCTTGGGCACGGTGATGCCGAAGGCGACCGTACGGGCGTCCACGGCGGCGACACTCTCGCGGTCACCGCGCGCGAACGCGTCCACGATCGGCGCGCACCCCGTCGCCTGCACCGCGACCAGGCGCGGCAGGTCCCCGGTCAGCCAGCCCAGCTCCCGCATCTCCAGCAGGGCCTTGTGGATGCCGATGATGCCGACCCCGCCGCCGGTCGGGTACAGGATCACGTCCGGCGCCCGCCAGCCCAGCTGCTCGGCGATCTCGTACCCCATGGTCTTCTTGCCTTCGAGGCGGTACGGCTCCTTGAGCGTGGAGACCTCCTGGTAGCCCTCGCGCTCGGCGACCGCCGCGGCCACCAGCTTGCCCGCGTCCCCGATCAGGCCGTCCACCAGGTACAGCTCCGCGCCGGACACCACGCATTCGGTACGGGTGATCTCCGGGGCGTCGACCGGCATCGCGATCAGGCTGCGCATCCCGGCGCGGGCGGCGTAGACGGACCACGCCGCGCCCGCGTTCCCGTTCGTCGGCATCGCGATCCCGGTCACGCCCAGCTCGGCCGCGCGGGAGACACCGACGGCCGCGCCGCGCGCCTTGAAGCTCCCGGTCGGGACGAGCCCCTCGTCCTTCATGCGCAGCCCGGGCACGCCCACGCTCGCGCCGTAGCGCGGCAGATCGAGCATCGGGGTCATGCCCTCGCCGAGGGAGACCACGTGGCGCGCGTCGCGGACGGGCAGCAGCTCGTGGTAGCGCCAGAGATCGGGGGCACGGCCCGCGATCTCCTCGCGGGTCACGGTGGCCCGTACCCGCTCCAGGTCGTAGCGCGCCAGGAGCGGGGCGCCCGCCGCGGACGTCCCCTGGACCACGTCGGGGTCGCTCACCGCGCCGGTCCTGGAGCATTCGAGGCGGTCCAGGGCCGAGAAGAACGGAGCCGGCATGTCGTTCCTTCCACAACGGGTGTCCGGAACGGGCGCGGTCCGGCTTCTTCCCGAGGAGAACGCACGATGATCGTTCCCGTCAAGGCCCGGCCGTACGGTCCCGGGGACCCCGGGGATCTCTCAGAAGGCCAGCAGCGCCAGCGCCCGGCGGGCGTCCTGCGCCGCGCCCGCCGTGTACTCGACGCCGAACGCGTCCGCGCCGAGCGCGGCGATCAACCGCTCCCGCAGCGCGTCCTGCTCGACGGCGTCGTCCGGGTCCGGGATCTGCCCGGCCGCCCGGTACGCGCCCACCGCGGCGCCCAGCAGCCGGGCCGACCGGGCGTGGTCCCCGTCCGCGTCGGCGATGACGGCCGCGTCGGCCGTCACGTACGGCAGCATGTCGGGCCAGTCGGCCGCCAGCGCCTGCGCCCGCACCTCGGCGAACAGGTCCCTGGCCCGGTCCTGGTGGCCCAGGCGCAGCTCCACGTAGCCCAGGTTGTGGTGTTCGACGGCGACCATCCGGAGGTCGCCGATCTCCTCGTGGAGGGTGACGCTCTCCCCGATCAGGACCCGGGCCGATTCGAGGTCGCCGGACATCGTGGCCACACCGGCGAGGAGGTGCGCGGGGCCCGATCCGAGCCGCTTCTCGCCGCTTCCGTCCGCCACCTCGCGGGCCTGCGCGGCCCACCGCCCGGCCTCGGCGAGATCGCCGCCGCGCACCTGGACGCGGGCGAGCATGCAGAGCGCGTCCACCTCGGCCGCGGGGTCGCCCGCCCCGCGCGCCCGGTCCAGTTCGCGCCGGCTCAGCCGCTCCACGACGGCGGTGTCACCCCGCCGGAACGCGTCGCGCGCCTCCTCGTAGAACGTCATGCCCTCCACGCTACTGCGGTCGCGCGGGTACGGCAGGGGCCCGCGCGACCGCCGGGGCACGCCCGTCCGTCAGGTGGCGAGCCCCGCCAGCTCCGACCCGGCGAGCAGGAACGCGCCCACCCCGAAGTCGGCGGTGCTCCCGTACGTCACCGGCTGGCTCGACTCCGGCCGGTCGCCGACCTTCTGCACGTAGCCGAGGAAACCGTCCGGGTGCACGGCGGTGGCGACCATCCCGTTCCAGGCGCGCGCGGCGACCGGCAGGTAGGACGCGCGGGCGACCAGCCCGGTGGCGACGGCGTACGCGGTGCCGTACACGAAGAAGGACGTGCCGCTGGTCTCGGGTCCCGGCAGGTGGGCGGGGTCGGCGAGGTTGACGTTCCAGAAGCCGTCCGCGCGCTGCACCGCGGCCACCGCCGTCACCAACTGCGCGAGGGCGGTGCGGTATTCGGCGACGTGGCGTTCGGAGGACGGCAGGGCCTTGAGCGTCTTGACGTGGCCGCCGGCCACCCAGCCGTTCCCGCGTGACCACACCACCGGCTTGCCGCCCGGTGAGACGATCTTGCCGGGGAGGAACCGGTCGTCGCGGTACCAGAGGCCGGTGGACGCGTCGTACAGACCCGGGCCTCCCCGGACGCGTTTGGTGTGGTGGTAGAGGCTGTACAGCTTCTCCCAGTACTGGGTGTCGCCGCGCAGCCTGCCCAGGCGGGCGAAGGGCGGCATGGCCATGTGCAGGGCGTCGTCCCACCACCAGTCGTCGTTCTTGGCGGGCTGGTCGGTGTACACCATGCGGCGCAGGGACGCCTCGATGGCCGTGAGCTTCTGCGCCGACGGCTCGATCTCGTACAGGTCGAGATAGGCCTGTCCCGCGTTGTGGTTGTCGGCGTGGCGGGTGGTGACCCCGCCGCTCAGTCCGTAGGCGTGTTTCTCCGCCCAGCGCCGCGCGTAGGTGAGGTAGCGGGCCTCACCGGTCAGCCGGTGCACGGCGAGCAGACCGCTGAAGAAGGTGGCGTTGGCCCAGCCGTTGTCACCGGAGTCGCCGTGCGCGCCGATCCACTGGTCGGCGACCCGGAGCAGTACGCCGATGATCGCGGCCCTGGACGGCAGTTGGGGCGAGGGGGCGGCGGGCGCGGGGGCCGCCGCCGCGGTGGGGGCGGGCAGGACGGTCGCGGCCGCGGCGAGCGCGGCGCCGCCGGCGAGCAGGTGTCGTCTATCCATGTGAACGACTCCTTGAGGTGGGGGACCCCCATCTTCAGGTCCGGACCTTTGTGTGTCCATGGTGAGTACGGGTTTTCCACCGGGCGGGCGGAGTTCACGTCCGGGCCGTGAGTTCACGTACGAGAACATCCGGCCCGGGTGAGGGCGTGAGGTCGGCGGGGGAGTCGTCGGAGGAGGTCCGATCAATGGAACTCCAGCCAGGGCGAGAAGGCCGGAAATACTTCTGCGCAACTGCTTGACGGCCGGAAACCTCCGATGTTCACTGCGTGTTGCGCGCATGTCACGTCGCTGCTTCGCGCTGTTCCCCGATCCCCGCCCGGTTCCGCCACCACCCGCCGCATTCCGCACGTTCCCCCGCACCTCCCCCTCGCCGCCCGTGGGAGTGACACACCATGAGAGCCACCCGACTACCCGTCTTCCTCCTTGCCCTCGCCTGTCTGTTCGGCGGTCTCGCCGGTGCGTCGGCCTCCGCGTCGACCACCGACGCCGCGTTCAACTCCTCGACCGGTGCCCTGGACGTGGACTACGCGAGCTATCTCTCCAAACACGACATCGTCTACAACCGGCCCAACACCAGCCCCGTGCAGGGCCTGACGGTCGGCAACGGCAAGACCGGTGCGATGGCCTGGCAGGAGAACGGCCTGACCATGCAGGTCTCCGGGGTCGACACCTCGCAGCAGACCGCGTTCGGCGCCGGCCTGCTCAACCTGCGGACCACCCCCGCGATGGACTCGGGCTACTCCACGTACCAGCAGCGCCTCTCGCTGTACGACGGGACGCTCACCACCAAGTACGACAACAACCGCACCGTCACCGTGATGGGGTCGCCGAACTCCGAGGTCATGGGCGTCCACGTGGAGGACACCCGCGGCGGGATCTCCAACATCTCCCTCGACCTGAGCCTCTGGGACGTCTCCCAGCTGGGCAACAGCGGCGACGTGCCCAACCTCGACACCTGGAAGACGGTGTCGACCTACGCGGACTCCACCGGCGCCGGGCTGAGCCGGGGCCAGGCCGACCCGCAGAACTTCGGCTACACCCTGGCGGCGACCGTCGAGGGCGCGCCGTACACCGCGCAGGTCGTGGACGGCCGCAAGGTGCGGCTCACCATCACCCCGTCGACCAGCTACACCATCTGGTTCACCGCCAGCAGCCGGCTCAACGCGCCGTCGCACAACTCGGTCACCCAGGCCAAGAACGCGCTGAACGCGGTCAAGGGCACGGGATACAACACCACGTACACCAACTACCGCAACTGGTGGCACGCGTTCTGGCAGAAGTCGTTCGTCCAGTACTCCAACGGGTCCAAGGACGCGGACTACATGGAGAACATCTACTACCTGAGCACGTACATGATCGCGGCGGGCGGGTACGGCACCAAGCCCTTCCACTTCATCAACGGGGTCTTCCGGGCCACCGGGGACGCGACGAAGTGGAGCAACGCGTACTGGTACTGGAACCAACGCGACGTCTACAACTCGTTCCTGGCGTCCAACCACAGTGATCTGCTCAACGGGTTCAACCGGTTGTACAGCGACAACTTCAACGCGCTGAAGTCGGCGACCCAGACCAGATACGGCGTGGACGGCATCTGGGTGCCGGAGACGATGGGCTGGGACGGCAACGCGCGCGGCACGGTCAACAGCGACTACACGAAGAACATCTGGTCGACCGGCGCCGAGGCCGCGTACAACATGTTCCTCCAGTACAAGTACACGAACGACGCCAACTACCTGCGGAACACGGCGTATCCGTTCATGCGCGAGGTCGTCAAGTTCTACCAGGCGAAGCTCTCCCGCAACGCGAGCACCGGCCAGTACTACGTCGCGACCTCCAACTCGCACGAAACGTACTGGAACGTGCCCAACGCCATCACCGACCTCGCGGCCGTCCGCATGCTCTTCCCGCTCGCCATCCAGGCGGGATCGCAGCTGGGCCTCGACGCCTCCCTGCGCCCGCAGTGGCAGTCGATCCTCGACAACCTGATCCCGTACCCGGCGGACACCAACACCTACCTGCCGCACACCCCGCCGATCGCCCAGACCCGCAACAACGAGAACGTCGCCTCCGAGCTGATCTGGCCGTACGACCTCACGGGCATCGGCTACCCGGACCAGCAGAAGGCGATCAACACCTGGAACGCGCGGCCCTTCCCGTACGGGAACGTCTGGGCGCCCGACGCCGTGCAGGCGGCCCGGCTGGGCCTGGGGGACCAGACCTACCAGGGCATGAAGACCATGCTGCGGCAGTACCAGAACTACCCGAACGGCATGACGACCAACACCAACGGTGTGTTCGAGTACCTCGGGGTGCACCTGACCGCGATGAACGAGTCGCTGCTCCAGTCGTACAACGACAAGATCCGGGTCTTCCCCGCCGTGCCCACGGACTCGACGTTCGTCGGCAAGTTCAGCCTCCAGGCGAAGGGCGGCTTCACGGTCAGCTCGGAGCGTGAGGGCGGCGAGGTCAAGTACGTCGGTATCAAGAGCCAGTTCGGCAACAGCGCCCGCGTCGTGAACCCCTGGGGCACCCAGCAGGTCCGGGTCCGCCGGGTCTCCGACAACGCGATCATCACCACCGGCACCAGCGCCGAGATCACGTTCGCGACGGCGGCCAACACGGTCTACGTCGTCGAGCGCACCGCCAAGCCGCTGTCCAACTACACCACCACGCGGCTCACCGGCACGGCCAACCAGGGCTCCAAGGCGCTGAGCGGCACGGCCTCCACCCTGGGCATCTCCGGCACGTCGAACCCCATGGTCAACAACACCGCGCTGACCTACGACAGCAACTGGCACCTCACCAGCCCGCGGGGGTACGGCGACTACAACGACGACACCCACCACAGCAACACGGTGGGCGCCGTCGCGCAGTACACCTTCACCGGGACCGGCATCCAGTACCTGTCCGAACGCAACGGGGACATGGGGACGGTGGACGTCTATCTGGACAACGTCCTCCAGGCCACGGTGAATCTGAACGTGTCCGGAGCACGGCAGGTCCAACAGGTGGTCTGGCAGAAGTCCGGACTCTCCTCGGGCACGCACACGTTCAAGGTCATCAACAGGAGCACCCAGGTGGGGATGATCGACGCGCTGCGGATCACTCCGTAGTCCGGATCGTCCCCCGGGCCGGTCCTCCGGCCGGCGGCCCAGGCGCTGTCCCGCAACCGGGACAGCGCCTGGGCGTCGCCTGCCGGCCCGCCCCAGGACGCCCGGACGTCGCGCGCGCCTGGGACACTCACGGCGAGAGCACTTCCCGGCAGGTGCCCGCGCACCACGGACCAGGGACGACCGAGCCGATGGCCCTACTTCACCCGTCCGTCCCGCCCGGCGGACTCCTCCGGCGGCTGCCGCTGCGGCAGATCCTCATGGTCCTCCCGGTCGTGGCGGTCGGCGTCTGGGTCGCCCTCCACTGGCCGCTGATCGTCTCCGGCGGCCGGCAACTGCTCACGGCCGACCGCTCCTGGCTGCTCGCCGCGGTGGCGGCCACCGGGCTCGGCTGGGTGGCCGTGTCCTTCACCCGGCAGGGGACCGTCCTGGAGAGACTGCCCGCCGGACGGCTCCTCGCCACGCAGTTCGCCGCGGGCGCCGCCAACCACCTGCTGCCCGCCGGGCTCGGCGCGGGCGCCGTCAACCTGCGCTTCCTGCGCCGCTGCGGCCTCCCGCTCTCCCGCTCCTCCGCCTCCCTCGCGCTGTACCTGCTGGCCGAGTCCGTCGGGCGTGTCGTCCTCCTGATCGCCCTGCTGACGGCCTTCCCCCGGGCGCTGCGGCTGGACGGCCTCGTCCCGGACGGGGCGGGGGTGCCCCTCGCCCTGACGGCGGGCGCGGTGCTCGTCGCGGCGGCCCTCGCGCTCCTCGCCGTACGGCCCCTGCGCCGCCTCGTCGGCGGCTTCCTGCGCGTCGCGCTGACCGAGGCGCGCGGCCTGCACACCCGGCCGTCCCGCGCGCTGGCCCTGTGGGGCGGCTCGCTCGCCTTCCCCGCCCTCCAGGCGGCCGGACTGGTCACGGTGGCGCTGGCGCTCCACGTGCCCGTACCGGCGGTCCACGTGGCCATCGCCTACCTCGCGGCGAGCGTGGCGGCGGCGGCCGTACCGACACCGGGCGGCATCGGCTCGGTGGACGCCGCCCTGGTCGTCGCGCTGGTCACGGCGGGCGCGTCGGTCGCCGTGGCGACGTCGGCCGTCCTCGGCTTCCGCATCATCACGGTCTGGCTGCCGCTGGTGCCCGGCGCACTGGTACTGGGCCACCTGGTCCGCAGAAAGGTCGTCTGAGGCGGCATTGCCGCCGTCACGCGCGTGACCTGCGGAGCCGCCGTGGCGGACCGTGTCGTTTGGGCGCCCGGGGCGGTGGGTACAGAAGTTCGGTTACGAAGTGTGTCGCCGACGGCCTATCGTGGACCCATGTCCGCTCCCGCGCTGATCCGTATCGTCTCCCGCGACTCGCCCATGGCCCTCGCCCAGGTGGAGCGAGTCCGTGCCGAACTGGGCGTGCTCCACCCCGGCATCGCCACCGAGGTCGTCCCGGTCAAGACCACCGGCGACAAGTGGATGGGCGATCTGTCCCAGGTGGAGGGCAAGGGGGCGTTCACCAAGGAGGTCGACGCGGCCCTGCTGAACGGCGAGGCGGACCTGGCCGTGCACTGCGTGAAGGACGTGCCCGCGGACCGGCCGCTGCCGGCCGGCACCGTCTTCGCCGCGTTCCTGCGCCGGGACGACATCCGCGACGCGCTCGTCCACCCCGGCGGCCTCACGCTCGACGAGCTGCCCGCGGGCACCAGGATCGGTACGTCCTCGGTCCGCCGCGTCGCCCAGCTCGCCGCGTCCCACCCGGACCTGGAGTGCGTGCCGTTCCGCGGCAACGCCAACCGCCGGCTGGAGAAGCTTGCCGCGGGCGAGGCCGACGCGCTCCTGCTCGCCGCCGCCGGCCTCCGCCGCATCGGCCGCGAGGACGTCATCAACGAGATCCTGTCGCCCGAGGCGATGTGCCCCCCGATCGGCGCGGGCATCCTCGCCCTCCAGTGCCGCGAGGGCGACACGGACCTCATCGACACGGTGAGCGACCTCGGCGACCCGGACACCCACCGGGAGGCCACCGCCGAGCGGATGTTCCTCCACGTCCTCCAGGGGCACTGCAACAGCCCGATCGCCGGGTACGCGAAGGCCGGGCGCGGCGGCGAACTCTCGCTGCGGGCCTGCGTGTTCACCCCCGACGGCAAAACGGTCCTCAACGCCCACGAGTGGGCAGGCCGGTTGGATCCGGCGACTCTCGGTACATCCGTGGCGGTAGCGCTCCTGCGGCAGGGCGCGCGCGAGCTGATCGACAGCATCGCGCACTGACCTCCGCACGTCCTGTTGGGCGGTTCCCCACTCCGGGGAGCCGCCCAATTCGCGTGTCAGGACGTCCGTTTGATCGCCGTATGTGGCATGTAACTGACAACACAAGGTCAAATCCTCGTATCGGATCTGTCCGAACGAGGCTCTTCGATGTCACTCTCTGGACGGCTCACCGCGCGTAGACCGTGCGGTGGATCCGCGTGGCACCCACGTGTTGCTCCAGCGCCAGGAAGGCGGCCCACCCCACGGCCGCCGCCGTACCCCCACAAGGGCCGCCGACCGGTGGCCCGACACTCTTGGAGACTGAGTGAGACTCGTAGCTTCCACCCCCCGCAAGAACGCCGTCCGCGTCGCCGCGCTCGTCGCCTCGGCCGCGATGGTGGCCGTCGCCTTCCAGAGCGGCCCGGCCGTCGCCCAGCCCGACGCCGCCCGTGACAGCGGCGCCGTCGCCGTGGCGTTCACCGCCGCCCAGCGTGTGACCGCCATCCAGTCCGCCCAGGCGGACACGGCGAGCGAGGCCAAGACCCTCGGTCTCGGCGCGCAGGAGAAGCTGGTCGTCCGGGACGTCATCAAGGACGCCGACGGCACCGTGCACACCCGGTACGAGCGGACCTTCGCGGGCTTGCCCGTCCTCGGCGGCGACCTCGTCGTCCACGAGAGCCCGGCCGGCAAGCAGACCGTCACCAAGGCGACCTCGGCCAAGATAGCCGTGGCCACCACCGACGCCGCCGTCACCGCCTCCGGCGCCAAGTCGACCGCGCTCAAGGCCGCTTCGGCGGAGAAGACCGCCAAGGCCGAGACGGGCACCGCGCCCCGCAAGGTCGTCTGGGCCGCCAACGGCACGCCCGTCCTCGCCTGGGAGACCGTCGTCAAGGGCTTCCAGCCCGACGGCACCCCGAGCGAACTGCACGTCGTCACCGACGCCGCCACCGGCAAGGAACTGTTCCGCGACGAGGCCATCGAGACCGGCACCGGCACCGGCAAGTACAACGGCACCGTCCCGCTCACGACCACCAAGAGCGGCAGCACGTACAACCTGACCGACGGCGCGCGCGGCGGTCACAAGACGTACGACCTGAACCAGAAGACGTCGGGCACCGGCACCCTCTTCACCGACGCCGACGACGTCTGGAGCGGCGGCCGCCAGACCGCCGCCGTGGACGTCGCCTACGGCGCGGCCGAGACCTGGGACTTCTACAAGAACGTCCTGGGCCGCAACGGCATCAAGAACAACGGTGTCGCGTCCTACTCCCGCGCCCACTACGGCAACAGCTACGTGAACGCGTTCTGGGACGACAGCTGCTTCTGCATGACGTACGGCGACGGCTCGGGCAACGCCAACCCGCTCACGTCGATCGACGTCGCCGCCCACGAGATGAGCCACGGCCTCACCGCGGCCACGGCGAAGCTGACCTACTCGGCGGAGTCCGGCGGTCTCAACGAGGCCACCTCCGACATCTTCGGCACCGCGGTGGAGTTCTACTCCAACACCTCCACCGACCCGGGTGACTACCTCATCGGTGAGAAGATCAACATCAACGGCAACGGCACGCCGCTGCGCTACCAGGACAAGCCGAGCAAGGACGGCGCCTCCAAGGACGCCTGGTCGTCGACGCTGAAGAACCTCGACGTCCACTACTCCTCGGGCCCGGCCAACCACTTCTTCTACCTGCTGGCCGAGGGCAGCGGCGCGAAGACCATCAACGGCGTGAGCTACAACAGCCCCACGTCCAACGGTTCGACGGTCACCGGCATCGGCCGGGACAAGGCCATCCAGATCTGGTACAAGGCGCTCACCACGTACATGACGTCGAGCACCAACTACGCGAAGGCGCGCACCGCGACGCTCAGCGCGGCCGGCGCGCTGTACGGCACGACCAGCGCCGAGTACAAGGCCGTCGGCGCCGCGTGGAGCGCCGTCAACGTCGCGTGATCCGGCGTAGCACCCAGCGGTAGGCGGTTCCCGGGCACGGGTCCCTCGCGTTCGCGACGCGAGGGACCCGTGCCCGGCCGTTTCCGCCGGGCCGCGGGGGGTGGTGAAGGTCCGTCACGCGCCCCCACGGCGAGGTGGCGTGTGCCGGGACGCCGCCCGGCCGCATGATGGGCGGACCTGCCCGTGGGGGGACGCCCAGTGAGAGGAAGACGGCTCCGTGTCCTCGCAGCCCCCCGACCCCCGGCGCTGGAAGGCGCTCGCCGTCTGTCTCGTCGCGGCCTTCATGACCCTGCTCGACGTGTCCATCGTCAACGTCGCGCTGCCGTCGATCCGGGAGGGGCTGGGCGCCCCCGAGTCCGACCTCCAGTGGGTCGTCTCCGGATACGCCCTGGTCTACGGCCTCTTCCTGATCCCCGCGGGCCGCCTCGGCGACGCCCGGGGCAGGCGTCCGGTCTTCATGGTGGGCCTCACCCTCTTCGTCCTCGCGTCGGCGGCCTGCGGCGCCGCGCAGTCCAGCGGGTGGCTGGTGACCGCCCGGCTGATCCAGGGAGCGGCGGGCGGTCTCGTCGCCCCCCAGGTGTCCGCCCTGATCCAGCAGATGTTCTCCGGCCGGGAACGCGGCCGGGCCTTCGGCATGTTCGGCACCGTCGTCGGGATCTCCACCGCCGTCGGCCCCCTGCTCGGCGGGCTCATCATCCAGGCGGCCGGCGCGGACGACGGATGGCGGTGGGTGTTCTACGTCAACCTGCCGCTGGGCGCCGTCTGCCTCCTGCTGGCCCGCCGTCTGCTGCCCGACACCCCGGCGGCGGGCCACGTCCGGGTCCGCGACCTCGACCCGGTCGGCGTGCTGCTGCTCGGGTCGGGGGTGGTGGCTCTCCTCCTGCCCTTCGTGGAGTCGCGCGAGTGGCACGGGAACACCAAGTGGCTGCTGCTGGCGGTCGCCGCCGCACTGCTGGCGGCCTTCGTACGGTGGGAGGCCCACAGCCGGAAGGGCGGCACCCAGCCGGTTCTGAACCTGGCCCTCTTCCGTATCCACTCGTTCTGGCTGGGCTGTCTGATGATCCTGTTCTACTTCGGCGGCTTCACCTCGATCTTCTTCATCACCACGCTCTTCCTCCAGAGCGGACTGCACTACTCGGCGCTCCTGGCCGGACTGACCATCACCCCCTTCGCCCTGGGCTCCGGAGTGTCGGCGGGCATCGGCGGACGGCTGGTCGGCCGCTTCGGCCGGCCGCTGATCGTCGTCGGGCTGACCATGGTGGTGGCCGGACTGGCGCTCACCGTCCTCGCCGTCCATCTGGTCCCCGGCCACCACGCCGGCTGGGCGATGGCCGGGCCCCTGCTGCTCGCCGGACTCGGCAGCGGCCTGGTCATCTCGCCGAACCAGACCCTCACCCTCGCCGAGGTGCCGGTCGCCGGCGCGGGCAGCGCGGGCGGCACACTCCAGACGGGACAGCGGGTGGGCTCCTCGATCGGTATCGCCGCCATCGGCTCCGTCTTCTTCGCGGAGGTCCCCCGGGACGGCTGGGCGTCGGCGTACGACCACGGCCTGATCGTGTCGGTGGCCTTCGCGCTGGCGGCCCTCGTCGTGGCGGTGACCGACGTGATCGTGGGACACCGGAAGAAGAAGGCGGCGGGGTCGTAGGGGAGAGCGGGTCCAGGCGTACGAGCCGCAGGGGTACGGGACACCACGGCCGCGCCCGCCCACGGGCCGGGGATCCGGTACGCGGACGGGCGCGGCCCGTGCGGAACGGCTCGCTACGCGCGGGCGGCCCCGGGCCCGGCCGCCTGCCGGCGGAGCGTCAGGGCCGTACCGGCGAGACCCACGGCGGCGACGGCACACACCACCGCCACCACGGACGCCCCCGGGAACGCGCCCAGACTGCTCGACAGCAGGTCCATGCCGACGACCGCCGAGACGGCCTGCGCGACCACCACCGCCAGGGCCGCCGAGGCACTGGCCACCCAGAGGACCACGGTGTCCCGTACCGCCAGCCACACGGCGCTCACCACGCACACCACGGTGAGTGCGAGGGACAGCACGTCGGCGACGCTCCCGGACCCCAGACGCGTGTAGTCCGTGGGCAGGTGGAGCACCGCGCACATCACCAGCAGCGCCATGGCCGGCCAGCGCAGCACCGACCGCGGGGCGGCGGCGGGCGCGGGGACAGCGGCCTTGCCGGCCCGCCGCTGGGGCCGGACACCCGCCGCCGGGGCGGGGGAGGGCTCCGGGGCAGGGCGGCTGAACGCCGCCGCGATCCCCGCCCGGCGCATCGCCCGCGCCGGAGCGTCCTGCCCGGCCTCCCGGTCCCCGTCGTCACCGGCCTCCGCGGTGTCCGGCTGTACGGCGTCCGTCTCCGCGGGCTCCAGCTCGACGGCGTCCGGCTCTACGGCGTCCGCCTCGACGGCGGTCGGCTCCACGGCGGACGCCGCCGCCCCGCGACGCCCCGCGGACCGGGCGGTCCCGCCCTCGTCGCCGAAGATGCTCACCAGCTCGGCCACGTCCTCGATCGGCCTGCCCACGGCCGCCGCGCGCAGCGTCGTGTCGGCCTCGTCGAACTCGTGCGGAGGCTCGTGCAACAGGGCGACCAGCTGCATGACCTCCTCCAGGGGCCGGGCCACCGCGGCGGCGCGCAGCGCCTCGTCACCGGGGCTGGGCACCTCACCGGTCCGCCGCAACAGACTGACCAGCGCGGCGACCTCCTCCAGCGGCCGGGCGGTCGCGGCCGTCCAGAGCAGCGTCCGTATCGGCTCCTGACCGGGCTCCATGGACAGGGTCTCGGTGTCGGTGAGGCCGGTGAGGGCGGCGAGAGCGGCGGCGTCCGGCGGACGCGGACGGCTCCCGTCGCGCTCCTTGGTCACGGGATCGAGGTGGGGGTCAAGAGACATGGCGCGGCTCCCTCTGCCGAACTCCACGGGCGGGCACACACCCTGGTGGTCACCGTGCGGCCACCTACGGCGCACGCTTTGTTACATGAAATGCCCTGGTGGGGAGATTGCGCCATCCGGGACCGGCATACGAGGGGTTCTCGCCGTCCCGCGCATGGTCAGCGCGGCCGGGCGGCCCTCGTTCCCGGCCGGGTGGCCGACCGGGCGGCCGGCTGGGTGACCGGCCAGGTGACCAGCGTCTCGTCGGGCTGCGGCACCTCGCCGTAGTCCTCGTCCGCGCTGTCGACGCGCAGCCGGTTGACGACGGCCTCCAGCGCGGCGGGCAGCGTGGGATGCCTGCCCCGGTGGCACTGCCCGATGAGGTCGTGGAGGACGGCCTCGGGCAGCAGCGAGGACAGGGAGGGCACCGGGGACGGCGCGGCGTCCGGGGAGGTACGGCCGGAGCCGGCCAGCCTGCGGGACTCCGCGCGCCAGTGGGCCGCGTCCCGGAACTCGGCACGCTGCTGGTGGGCGAGGAACAGACAGAACGCCGCCGTCCGGTTGCCGCCGCCCGCCGCGAACTGCCACCAGAACTGGGCCGCGTCCCGGTGTCCCGTCAGATGGAGCAGGGCGGCGAAGACGACGGCGCCCTGCGGGTCTATCCGGTCGTGGTCGACCAGCTGCGCCAGGCAGCCGGCCGCCTCGGGGGCGTTCAGGACGAGCGCGACGGCCAGGTCCAGGTCGCGGGCGGCCTGTTCGTGCGTCGTGGCACAGCTCCCGGGCGCCCGCACCGGCCCCTCCGCCCGCTCCCGGGCCCGCTCCCCGGCCCGCGCGGCGGCGCGCCGCAGGGCGCTGTCGGTGTCGTAGTCGTCGTACGCGCCCGCGAGGACCTCCGCGTCGTCCAGCAGCACCTGGACCCGGGCGCCTTCCGTTCCCCTCACCGGGCGGGTCCCAACTCCCTGGCCAGCCGTCGCCGTGCGTGCCGTACGTGCGAGCGTACGGTCGGCACCTCGATGCCCAGGTACTCGGCGACCACCTCGTCCGGCACGCGCAGGACGTAGCGCAGCACGACGACGTCGTACTGCCGCTCGGGCAGCCGTGAGATGGCGCCGTACAGGCCGATCTCGTTCTCCAGGACGGTGAACTGATCGGGCGTCCCATGCTGGAGGAGCTTGCGGGCGGCCGCGTCGAACGCCGCGGTGTCGACGAGCGCGGGCGGTCCGTCCTGCGCGTCCTGCCGCCGGGCGACCTCTTCCTTGAGGACCGCCCAGGCGTACTGCGACACGGACTCCTGGAGCAGGACGTGCGGCCAGTTCTCCAGCAGCCGGGCGCACGCCGACTCGACCACGGACTCGGCGGCGGGCCGGGAACCGACCTGGGTGTGGGCGTACCGCAGCCACAGCCGGTGGTGGTGGGCGGCGAAGGCGTCGAACGTCAGGGCCAGTCGGCGGCTGGAAGGGTCCGTGTGCCGGCGTACGCCGGGCGCGGTTGGATCCGGTCCCACCGGGTCGCGCGGATCCGGACGGGCCGGGTCGCGTACCTCCACGCCCAGGGCCCCGTCGCTGTCACGGGCCATCAGGTGCCGCCCTTTCGGTACTTCGCCGTCATGGAGGGGATTTCCTTCCGGGGGTCAGTCAACCGGATGTCTGGGGTGGCAGTGGAGTGGTTCGGCGAAAAATCTTTTTGCGTGTCACCCTCCGCGCAGGGGGAGTTGACGTGTCTCGTACCGTGGTTCCTCCTAGTGGGCGGACGTGGGAAGTGGGGCGTGCGGTGGCGGACGGCGGCGCGGTGGACCTGGAGCTGGACAGGGCGCATTCAGCCCGGATGTACGACTACTACCTGGGCGGTACGACCAACTTCCCGGCCGATCGGGAGGGGGCGGCGCGCGCGATGAGCGCTTTCCCCTCGATCCTGGCGACCGCGCGGATCAACCGGCGTTTCATGCACCGTTCCGTGCGGTTCCTCGCCCGCTCGGGGATGGACCAGTTCCTCGACATAGGCACCGGTATTCCCACGTCACCCAACCTGCACGAGGTGGCACAGGCGGAGGTCCCGCACGCGCGTGTCGTCTACACGGACAACGACCCGATCGTGCTGGCGCACGCCCGCGCACTTCTGCACAGCCATCCGGCCGGGCGTACCGCGTACGTGGAAGCGGACGTCAAGGCGCCCGAGGCACTGCTGGCCGCCGACGAGATCCGTACCACCCTGGACCTCACCCGGCCGGTCGCCCTCAGCCTCAACGCGCTGCTGCACTTCGTGACCGACGACCACGGCGCCCATGGCCTGGTGGACGTCCTCAAGGCCGCGCTGCCCTCCGGCAGCACGCTCGCGATCGCCCACGTGACGACGGAGTTCGACCCCGAGGGCATCGCCCGCCTCACGGAGGCGTACCGCGCCTCCGGTACGCCGGGGCAGGCCCGTACGCGCGAGGAGATAGCCCGCTTCTTCGACGGCTGGGAGCTGCTGGAGCCGGGGATCGTCGCGTCCCACCGGTGGCGCCCCGACCCCGGCGAGGGCCAGGACGGCTCCACCGACAAGGAAGCGGCCTGCTACGTGGGCGTCGCCCGCAAGCCCTGACCAGGGGCGCGGCGTCCGTCAGAGGTCCCGCGCGGCGGATCCGGCGCGCGGGACGGCTCCGCTCCGTTACCGAGTCGTCGCCTTCGGCGCCCGGCCGACGTGTTCCCTTCCCGGCGCGAATGCGGTACCCATGACGGACGCGGACGAGGAGCGGCCGGTGCCCGGGGCGGGGCACCGGTCGCTCCTCTGCCGCCGTGTCCGGATCTCTCCGGTCAGCCGGCGGCTGCCTGGACACCGGCGGCGGGACCGACCAGTTCGTCCAGGACGTCTTCCATGGTGACAAAACCGATGACGGTTCCCCGGTCGCCGGTGACGGCGGCCAGATGCGTGCCGGCGGCGCGCATCGCCGTCATCGTGTCGTCGAGCGGCGTGTCGATCTCGACCCTGACCATGGTGTGCAGGGCGGAGCGCGGGAAGGGCCGCGTCCGGTCGGCCGCGCCGAGGGCGTCCTTGATGTGCAGATAGCCGAGGACGGTACGGTCGGGGCCGGTCACCGGCAGCCGTGAGAAGCCGGACGACGCGGCCGTACGCTCCAGCTGCTGCGGGGTGATCCCGTGGTCCACCATGACGGTCCTGGCCAGCGGCACCATCACCTCGCCGGCCGGCCGGGTGCCCAGCTCCAGGGCGTCCCGCAGCCGCTCGCCGTCCGCCGGGTCCAGCAGCCCCGCCTCGCTGGAGTCCTTGACCAGCCGGGCGAGTTCGTCGTCCGTGAAGACGGACGTCACCTCGTCCTTGGCCTCGACCCCGAGCAGCCGCAGCAGCAGGTTGGCGAACGCGTTGATCCCGAAGACCACCGGCCGCAGCGCCCGGGTGAGCGCGATCAGCGGCGGCGCGAGCAGCAGCGCGGTCGGCGCGGGCGCGGCCAGCGCGATGTTCTTCGGCACCATCTCGCCGATGAGCATGTGCAGATACGTGGCGAGGGTCAGCGCGACCACGAACGCGATCGGGTGGATCAGCGCCTCGGGCACCCCGACCGCCTCGAACGGCGGCTCCAGCAGGTGCGCGATGGCCGGCTCGGCGACCGCGCCCAGCACCAGCGAGGAGATCGTGATGCCGAGCTGGGCGGTGGCCATGGCCGCGGAGAGGTGCTGCAACCCCCACAGTGTGGTCTTGGCGCGCCGGCCGCCCTTGAGCGCCGCCGGTTCGATCTGGCTGCGCCGGACCGAGATCAGGGCGAACTCCGCCCCGACGAAGAACGCGTTCGTCAGGAGCGTCAGCGCGCCGATGGTCAGTTGCAGGCCGGTCATCGGGCGTCCTCCGTCAGCGTGGCGGGGAGCGGTGAGGTGATTCGTACCCGGTCGGCCCGGTGGTGCTCGACCCGCAGGACGGCGAACCGCCAGCCGTCCACGTCCAGCCGGTCGGCCGGCACGGGCAGCCGCTCCAGCCGGGTCGCGAGCAGGCCCGCGAGCGTTTCGTACGGTCCCTCGGGGGCGGTGAAGCCGATCTCGTCCAGCTGGTCGAGCCGCAGGCTGCCGTCGGCCTCCCACACGCTGCGCCCCCCGGGGCCCGCGGCGACGGGGACCAGGCCCGGGGTCTCGTCCGGGTCGTGTTCGTCCCTGACCTCCCCGACGACCTCCTCCACGATGTCCTCGACGGTGGCGACCCCGGCCGTCCCGCCGTACTCGTCTATGACGACCGCCATCGTCCGCGCCTGGCGCAGCCGCCGCAGCAGCCGGTCGACCGGCAGGGAGTCGGGGACGAGCAGCGGCTTCGTCGCCAGCGCGGTGACCGGGGTGCGGTCGCGCAGGCTCTCGTCCAGGGCGAGGACGTCCCGGATGTGGACCGTGCCGATCACCTCGTCCAGGCTGTCCTGGTAGACGGGGAAGCGGGAGAGGCCGGTGGCCAGGGTGAGCCGGGCCGCGTCCGACGCGGTGGCGTGCGCCTCCAGCGCGCGGACGTCCACGCGGGGCGTCATCACGTTCTCCGCCGACAGGTCGGCGAGGTGCAGGGTCCGTACGAACAGCTCGGCGGCGTCCTCCTCGATGGCCCCCTCCCGCGCCGAGTGCCGGGCCAGGGCGACCAGTTCCTCGGGTGTCCGCGCGGAGGCCAGCTCCTCGGCGGGCTCCAGGCCGAAGCGCCGCACCAGCCGGTTGGCGGTGTTGTTGAGGTGGCGGATCAGCGGGCCGAAGGCCGCGGTGAACACGCGCTGCGGTCCGGCCACCACCTTGGCGACAGCCAGCGGGCGGGAGATGGCCCAGTTCTTCGGGACCAGCTCACCGACCACCATCAGGACCACCGTGGACACCATGACGCCGAGCAGGGTGGCGGCGGTGGACACCGCGCCCCCGGGCAGCCCCACGGCCTCCAGGGGACCGCGCAGCAGCACGGCCAGCGACGGTTCGGCGAGCATGCCGATCACCAGGGAGGTCACCGTGATGCCCAGCTGGGCACCGGAGAGCTGGAAGGTCAGGCGCTTGGCGGCGGCCAGGGCGCTCGCGGCCCCGCGCTCACCGGCCTCGGTGGCGCGCTCCAGCTCACCGCGCTCGACGGTGGTGAGGGAGAACTCGGCGGCGACGAACACCGCGCAGGCGAACGTCAGCGCGAGAGCGAGCGACAGCAGAAGCACTTCGGTCACCGTGCCACCTCCGGCCCCTGGTGCGGCGGGACGGGGAGGGCACGGCTCGTACTGGGAGGTTCACCCATGGGGGGACCGCAGCTCCTTACGCTGATCAACGACGCGGGATGGGACGGCCGCGCCGTCCCACGTCGATCAATAGTAAAGGAGTCGCAAAATAATGCAATGTGGCGTCCGGCACGGTCCGGCCGGCCCGGCGAGCGCTACCGGACGTCGGTGAAGTCCGTCCCCACGGTGAGGGTCACGACACCCGGCGACGCCTGCGCCGACTCCCGCGCGGCGACGTCCGGCAGGCGCGAGGCGAGGACCCGGGCCTGGGGGCCGAGGCCGCCGGGGTACTCCACCGACGTCCTGCCCGTGGTCCCGGGCGCGTTGCCGATGGAGGCGACGGTGAAGCCTGCCGTACGGAGGGTCTCGGCCACCGCGGCGGCCCGCCCCGCCGTGCCCGTGCCGTTGAGGACCTGGACGCGGACCGTGCTGGCGTAGACCGGGGTCCTGGCGGCCGCCTCCAGCCTCTTCTTGCTGACCTCCCTGTCCCGGGCCAGGGACGTGAACAGGTCGGACGCCTGCGGGTACTGCCACACGACGTTGGCCCGGTCGGCCGGCACGTCCGCCTCGCGCGGGTAGTTCGGCACGGTCAGGAAGGCCAGCCGGTTCTCCGGGATGCCCTTGATCTCGGAGGCGAGGGCGTACAGCGGCTTGATCCCGGCCAGCGGTTCGTCGGTCGTCAGCGACTTGGTGGCCGAGTCCAGGAATCCGTACAGCGCCTTCGGGCTGGTCAGTTTCTTCTGCGCCTTGGCGGCCACGGCCTCCATGAACTCCTGCTGCCTGCCGATCCGGCCGAGGTCGGAGCCGTCCCCGACGCTGTAGCGCGTCCGGACGTACCCGAGCGCCTTCTCGTCGCGCACGGTCTGGCAGCCGGCCTCCAGGTCCAGGTGCGCCTTCTTGTCGTGGATCGCGGTCCCCGGGCAGACCTCGATGCCGCCCAGCGCGTTGACCATGCCCTTGAAGCCCTGGAAGTCGACCGACATGAAGTGGTCGATGCGCAGCCCGGTGTTGCGCTCCACGGTCCTGATGGTGCAGGCGGCGGCCGCGGCCACGTCCCCGCCGGTCCCGCCGATCGCGAACGCCTCGTTGATCTTGAAGTGGTGGGGGCCGGACTCGCTGCCGTTCCCGCGGTCGCAGGCGGGGATGGTGACCCAGGAGTCGCGCGGCAGGGAGACGACGGTGGCCCAGTCCCGGTTCGCGGCGATGTGCAGCACCATCAGCGTGTCGGACTGCATGGTGGTGAGGTCGCTGCCGTACTTCGCGTTGGCGCCCGTACGCGAGTCCGAGCCCACGACCAGGATGTTCTGCGAGCCGGGACTCGAATTGACCGGCCGGCCGCCGCCGATCTTGCCGTCGATGTCCGCGCCGTGGATGTTGCCGTCGAGCCGCTGGTAGATCCAGGTGCCCGCGCCGCCCGCCCCGAGGGCCCCGACGGCCAGCGCGCCGCAGACCCAGACCGCCACCCGGCCGCGCCGGGTGAGGCGGGTCCGGCCCGCCCCGGCGCCTCTGCGACGACCACTGCTCGCGGCGCCGGGCCGGCGCCTCCTGGTTTCCGTCCCCACCTGGTCCTCCGTGCCCCGCTCCCCGTCCGGTCCGTCCGCCGGGCCGGCCGCCGCCCTCTGGCGACGGACCGACTCTACAGCCGTGTAGAAGCCACCCGTCAGCTTTCCGTGTCGTCCACGGGAGTGCCGCCGGATTCCGTTCCGCCGTCCGTGAGGAGGGCGCGCAGCACCTCCGCGTCGTGGGGGGAGAGGGCCGAGACGAAGCGGGAGAGCACCGCGTCCCGGTCGTTCCGCTCGTCGAGGAGCCTTCGCATCCGCAACGCGGTGAGCCCGGCGCCGTCGGCGACCGGGGTCCAGAGGAAGGACCGGCCCGACCGGGTGCGGGTGACCGCCTGCTTGTCGAGGAGGCGGGTCAGGATCGTGATCACGGTGGTGTACGCGAGGTCGCCGTCGAGGCGCTCCTGCACCCAGGAGGCGGCCACCGGGCCGGTCGCGGACCCGAGGAGGGCGAGCACCTGTGCTTCGAGCTGGCCCTGGCCCCGCCTGCGGGTACGGGACTCCTCCCCCCGTCCGCCGGGCTTCCCGGCGTTCACGGCCCTGCCGACATGTCCGGCCACGAAGATTGGCCTCCTCCCACGGTGCCGCGCCAGGCGACCTGGTGCCGGGGCATCCTAACCAGGGTCACCGGGGCCCGGCCCGGGGTGCGGGGCGGCGGCCCGGCGCCCCCAGGTCGTGCCCGCCAGGACCAGCCCGGCCCCCAGCACGCCGAGCGCGCCCAGGTGCTCACCGCCGAGGGCGATCCCGGTGGCGGCGGCCCACAGCGGCTCCGTACCGAGCAGCAGGCTCACCCGTGACGGCGAGGTGCGCCGTACCGCCCACATCTGTACGAAGAAGGCGGCGAGCGTGCAGAACACCGACAGGAACAGCAGCGCCGCCCAGTCGCCCGGGTCGAAACCGGCGGCCACCGACCAGGGCGAGGGGCCCGTGCCCGGCACCGAGGCCAGGACGGCGAAGACCGCGACCGCGCCGCCGAGCTGAACGGTGGTCAGCGACAGCGCGTCGGCGGTGCGCACCGCCTTGATCCGCGCCATGGCCAGCACATGGACGGTACGGGCGAGCGCGGCCAGCAGCATCAGCAGATCGCCCGCCGACGGCGCGGTGAAGCCGCCGCCCTGGGTCAGCAGCACCACGCCGGCGACCGAGAGCCCGGCGGCGGCCACGAAGGACCCCGGCGGGCGGGTCCGGGTGGCCACGGCCTCCGCGAGCGGCGTGAAGATCATGGTGAGGCTGATGATGAGCCCGGCGTTGGTCGCCGAGGTGTGCACGACGCCGTACGTCTCCAGCAGGAAGATCCCGCTCAGGACCAGCCCCAGCAGCCCCGCGCCGCGCCACTGCGCCGCCGTCAGCGCCCGCAGCCGCCGCCACCCGGCGGCCGCCAGGACGGGCAGGACCACCGCGAAACGCAGCACCAGGACCGCGACGACGGTCGTCGGGGTGGTGACCCCCTTGGCCGCCAGATAGCTGGCCCCCCACACGACCGCGATCGCCAGGACCGGCAGGTCGGTCCGTCATGCCCGGCGGGGTACGAGGGCGGGGGCGGCGATCGAAGAGGTCACGGGGGCGGGTCTCCGGCGGACGGGGGGCGCGGAGACGGCGGCGGCTCACACGGGGACGATCACCGTACCGGTCCGTCCCCACCGCCGGAACCGTCGTGTTCCTCCCGCAGCCCCTCCGGCTCCCGCGCCATCCGCCGCACGAACACGTACTCGTGGTAGATCCGCCCGACCAGCGCCCCGCCGTAGACGACAAAACCCACCCCGACCAGCCACGACTGGAGGACGAGGACCGTGCCGAACGGGCCGTACGTGACGGCGTTGGACGCGATCAGCGGCGAGAACACCAGCCGGGAGAAGCCCCGCAGGCCCAGCAGCCCGAGCGAGGTCGCGACGGACCCGGGGATCAGCGCCCGCCAGCGGACCCGGCCCGCGAGGAGCAGCCGCTGGGACCACCAGAAGAACAGGAACGTCACGACGACGTCGGCGGAGGTCACGAAGATCGTGTCGACGACGGACTGGGCGCGGACCTGCGTGTTGACGAAGGCGACGAGGAACCCGACGAGGACCGCCAGCCACACCACGTGCCGCCACACCTGGTGCCAGCGCGCCGTGGACAGCTCCCAGACCTTCTCGTACCCCGTCTGCACCGCCGACCCGAAGGTCAGGCCGAACACGGCGAGCGCGGCGAGACCGAACGCCGTCGTCCGCTGGAGCGCCTCGCCCGGCTTGCCGAACAGCTGCTCGATCTCGCCCTGCGACGACGCCGAGACGCCGACGCCCTGGGCGAGCCAGCGGGCGAAGCTCTGACCGCTGGCCGGGTCGGCCGCGGCGACGAGGATCAGCAGGGGAACGAGCGTGAGGAAACCGAGCGCGGCGAAGGACATGGCCCGGTGCATCAGTTCCGTCTCGCTGCTGCGGCTCACCGTGAGCGCGACAGGAGAGTCCATGATCCTGCGGTACAGGTCCCGGAGCCGGTGCGCGTGCCTCTCCACACCGAAACGCTTTCGGGTCATATGTCGTCTACTACCCCGGAGCGGGCCGTGTCGCGTCCAGGGCCCCCGGATGGGTGCCGACGACTGGCCACGGTTCGGCCACCCCGCCCAGGGCTACGGTACGACCGCCGCCGGCCCGGGGGGCCGTACGGTCACCGGATCCGTGGGCCGCACGGTCACCGGATCCGGTCGTCGTGGTGGCGGCCGAGCGCCCGTCCGAACCGCTCCGAGAGGGCCGGCATGAGGCTCTCGCCCTCCGCGGGGCGCGGCAGGCCGAAGACGTACCCCGGGAAGTCCAGGTCCTTCTGGACCTCCCAGATCGCGTCGTGCTCCCCGGGCGGCAGCACCCGCGCCGGATCGCCGACGGCCACCCACCCGATCGGGACCGTGGAACCGGCCGGCAGCACCGTGCGCAGATGCACGATCCCGTTGATCCGCACCTCGGAACGCGCCCCGATCCGGGCGCCGTTGAAGACCCGGGTGCCCGTCGCGAGGAAGACCTCGTCCTCGACGGCGCAACCGGTCAGGTACGAGGTGGGCCCGACGAGCACGGCACGCCCCAGCCGCAGCGGATCGCGGCGGACGCCCCGCAGGACCGCGTTCTCCATCACCACGCAGCCCTCGCCCAGCTCCACCGGGCCGCCCTCGGCGGTCAGGACGGCGCCGAAGAGGATCCGGCACCCGGCGCCGACCCGGACGTCGCCGCTCAGCGTCGCGTTCGGGGCGACGTACGCGGACGGATGCACGGTGGGCGACACCCCGTCATGTTCGATGAGCATGCGTCGCATCATGCCCGACCGGACCCCGCTCATCACCGACCGGACCCCACGGGGGGACCCGGACCTGGGCGTTCGCCCGTTCGTGGCACACTGACGGCCGATCCGCCGAAGGAGCCCGCCGTGTCGATGATCCGCAACCTCCGCAGAACCGTGCGCAGGGCCTATCGCCGCACCGTGGACCTGAGCCACCCGGCCCGCTCCCCGCTCGGCAGCGCGGTGGTGAACTGCGTGGTGTACCGCGACGGCGAGCGGCAGCTCGACCACTGCGCGGCGGAGGAGGCGCTGCGGCGCGTCCGCAGGGCCGGTAGCGGCTTCGTCTGGATCGGGCTGCACGAGCCGGACCGCGAGGAGTTCACCGGAGTCGCCGAGCTGTTCGGCCTCCACCGGCTCGCCGTCGAGGACGCGGTCACCGCCCACCACCGGCCCAGGGCGGAGCTGTACGACGAGACGCTGTTCGCCGTCTTCAAGACCGTCAGCTACGTCGAGCACGAGGAACTGACCGCCACCAGTGAGGTGGTCGACACCGGTGAGCTGATGGTCTTCGCGGGGGCCGACTTCGTGATCACCGTACGGCACGGCCGCCACGGCTCGCTGGGCCCGCTCCGGGAGCACCTGGAAGCGTTCCCCGAGCAGCTCGCCAAGGGCCCCGCCGCCGTCCTGCACGCGATAGCGGACCACATGGTCGACGAATACCTCGGCGTCGCGGACGCCATCCAGGACGACATCGACGCGGTCGAGACCGGCGTCTTCTCCGCGCAGGCGGCCCGCGGCGAGGCGGGCCGGATCTACCAGCTCAAGCGGGAACTGCTGGAGCTGAAGCGGGCGGTGGCGCCGCTGGACCGGCCGCTGCGCAAGCTCGCCACCGAGCCGAGCCGGCTGGTCGGTACGGAGATCCAGAAGTACTTCCGGGACGTCTCCGACCACCTGGCGCGCGTCACCGAGCAGATAACCGCCTTCGACGGCCTGCTCGACTCCGTCCTCCAGGCCCACCTCGCGCAGGTGACCGTCGCCCAGAACGAGGACATGCGCAAGATCACGGCCTGGGCCGCGATCATCGCCGTACCGACCATGGTCTGCGGGGTGTACGGCATGAACTTTGAGCACATGCCCGAGCTGCGGTGGACGTACGGCTACCCGCTCGTCGTCGGCGTGATCGCCGCCGTCTGTTTCGGCGTCCACCGCACGTTCCGGCGCAACGGCTGGCTCTGAGGCGCCCTGCACCATCCGGCCCGGGCTCCGGCCGTGCGCGTTGTGCTCACTGCCGCGCCGCCTCCGTCAACCGCGCCTGCGCCCGGCGCAGATGGGTCCGCATGCGCGCGGCGGCCGTCTCGTCGTCGTTCTCGCCCATCGCCTCCAGGATCCGCTCGTGCTCCCGGCAGGTCTCCTCCGCCCACCCCTCGCGGAACGACAGCCGGTACTGATGCGTGTGCGCGTGCAACCGCTCCAGGGTCGAGCGCAGGAACACGTTCCCGCTCAGGAGCGCGATCCGGTCGTGGAACACGGCGTCGTGGTGCAGGTACAGCAGCAGGGTCGACCGGCTCGCGAAGTCGCCCGCCGCGCCCCGCATCTCCGCCAGCTGGTCCGCGAGGTGGAGCAGGTCCGCCGGGGTCACCCGGGAGGCCGCGGCGGAGGCCGCCGCCGGTTCGAGCAGCAGCCGTACCTCGAACAGCTCCCGCAGGCCACGCCCGCTGAGCAGCGCCGCGGCGGTGTACCCCGCCAGCGACCGCTTCACCACCAGGCCGTCCGCCTCCAGCCGCGCGAGCGCCTCCCGCAGCGGGGTCGGTGAGATCTCCAACTCCTGGGCGAGCGTGTTGATGTTGAGCTTCGACCCCGGCTCGATGTCGTGGTCGACGAGCCGCCGCCGGATCGTGTCGTAGGCGGTCTCCGCGAGCGCCTGCCGCCGCGGAGTGGGGGTGACTGCCATCGTGCTGCTCCTGGGTGTCGCCTGTGGTGCCTCGCCGGTGGTTCCTCGCCCACCGATTGTATTTTTTCGTGCGCTCCTGTGCGTTCCTGTCCGCCCGACGGTCCCACTTCGGTAAAGGTCGGTACGAGTATTGACTGTTTTCCGATGCTGGCTACTCTTCTGAAAAGTATACGAAATAACGTTGTCTCGGATCGGACCGGAGCGGGCCCTCCGGGGTCCGCAGGGCGGCGCACGGCGGCCGGAGTCGGCCGTATCACGTGAAGCATCAAGGAGGACGACATGAAGCGCAGAACTGCCCTCACGGCGGCGGCCACCGGTCTGGTGAGCTGTCTGGCGGTCACGGGCTGCTCCACCAGCGGCACGTCCGGGGGTGGCGGCGGTGGCAGTCTGACCTTCATGACCTTCGAGACGCCGGCGCTCACCGCGGCGTTCTGGGACACCTCCATCAAGGAGGCGCAGAAGGCCGTTCCCGAGGTCAGCGTCAAGAAGATCGTGTCGCCGGACGCCGACAGGACCGCGTACGCCAAGCAGTTGCAGGCGTCGGGTCAGTTCCCCGACATCCTCTCGTCCGTCAACCCGAAGGACTTCACGGCGGCCGGGCTCCTCCAGCCGCTCGACCAGAAGTGGCTGGACGACCACTTCACGGACCCGGACGGCAACCGGATCGACGGCAAGTCGTACATCCCGCCGACCAACTCCCAGATCATCCCCATGGTCTTCTACAACAAGAAGATCTTCGCCGAGCACCACCTCGAGGTCCCCACCACGTGGGAGGCGTACCTGAACGTCGTCAAGACCCTCAAGAAGGCCGGTGTCACCCCCGTCGAGATGGCGGGCGGCGAGCCCTGGTCGGCGGCCCTGCCGCTGGCCGGCCTCATCAGCGCCGACGTGCTCGGCGCCGACCCGCAGTGGATCCAGAAGCGCTACAAGGGCGAGGTGAAGTTCACCGACCCCGCGATGACCGGGGCCGTCGGCAAGTACCGGCAGCTCGTCGAGGCCGGGGCCTTCGACAAGGGCGCGCTGAGCGTCAGTTACGCCGACGCCAACAAGCAGTTCCTCGACGGCGGCAGCGCCATGTACCCGATGGGCAGCTGGTTCATCGGCCAGATCCCGGCCGCGGACGCCGCCGACTTCGGTACGTTCCTGCTGCCGAGCAGCACGGGCAAGACGATCGTGCCGTTCAACACCGGTGGTACGACGGCGGTCAGCGCGAAGTCCGCGCACGTCGCCGACGCGACCCGGTTCGCCGAGGCGTGGTCGCTGTCCAAGCCCAACCTCAAGACGCTCATCGAGACCGACGGCGCCTTCCCCATGCTGAAGAACGTCCCCTTCGAGGACTTCGGCGCGAAGGTGACGCCCGTCTACACCGACGCCTTCAAGCTCGTGACCGAGGACAACGCGAAGGTCAGCGCGTTCGGCCAGGTCAACAACGACGACGCGCTGCCGCCCGGTGTGGTCGAGCAGTTCAACGCCCTGTCCCAGAAGCTGTTCACCAGTTCCGACGTCAAGGGGCAGCTCGCCTCGTTCGACGAGAGCTGGGACAAGGCCGCCCAGTAGCGGGAGCCCGCCGGGACGGACGGGCCGGCTCTCGGCACGGCCCGCGATGACATCGTTGTCAGAACCCGTGCCCGGCGGTCGGGCATCCCCCGCAGTTCAGCACCCCCGATTGTCCAGCCCAGCACCCAGCACCCCCGACTCGAAGGAGAGCCGCGATGGGGCAGAAGAGAACAACACGGAGGGCGATCCGCGCACTGCGACGGATACGCGGGTACGCGGTGGTGGCGGCGCTCGCCGTCGCCGCACCGCTGGTCGTCCCCGGTACGGCGGTGGCGGCGGGACCGCCGACCGCCGCACAGCAGTGGGACACACTGAAGGCCAAACTGACCGGCATCAAGGGCGTCTGGACCGACCAGAGTTACGCGGGCGCCGTGTCCAACACCATGCCGAACACCGCCCTGTTGGGCAACGCCGACGTCGGTGTGACCTCGGCGGGCAGCACGGGCGTCAAGACGTTCCTCGTCTCCAAGGGGGACTTCTGGAACGCCAACCCCACACCCCGCCCCGCCCCCATCGGCGGCGTGACCCTCACCGGCACCGCCGCGCAGCCCACCGGGAATCTCGCCCTCGGCGCCCGCGCCACGGCGAGCAGCACCGAGGGGTCCTTCACCCCCGACCGTGCCGTCAACGGCCAGTGGACCAACGGGTACGAGGGCTGGGTGTCCCAGGTCGGCAAGCCGCAGTGGATCACCCTCGACCTCGGCGCCGTCAAGAGCGTCGCCCGCTACGTCGTACGCAACGACAACGCGGCCCGCCCCGGCAACGCCGCCTTCAACACCAAGAACGTGGCCTTCCAGACCAGTTCCGACGGCACCACCTGGAACAGCGTCGACACCGTCACCAACAACACCGCCGACGTGATCGACCGTACGGTCACCGCCGTGTCGACCCGCTACGTCCGGCTGAACATCACCGAGCCCACCCAGAGCACCACACCGGACTCGACACAGAACCCGCGGGCCAGGATCGGACAGATCGAGCTGTACGCGCAGGGCGGCGGCACCACACCCCCGCCCGCCCCGCCGTTCCGCGAGGAACAGAACATCGTGGACGGCACCGTCACCACGTCGATGTCGCTGGGCAACACCCCGGTGTCGATGAAGACCTGGCTCGCCGCCGACCGCAACGTCCTGGTCACCTCGGTCACCTCGACCGGCACCCAGCCGGTGCAGCTCCAGGCGTCCACCTACGCCGGGGCGACCACCCCCAACTCCGCCTACAGCAACTCCGCGGGCGTGGACGGCCAGGTCATGTGGGCCGAGCGCGCCACCGCGTCCGGCAGCCGGTGGGTCTCCCGGGGCGCGCTGGCCACCACGGTCCTCGGCGCGAGCGCCGTCCAGCCCCCGACCGTCTCGGGCGCGACGGCCAGAACCGTCTTCACCCTGCCGGCCGGTGCCACGGTCCGGCTGGTCACCCAGGTCACCGGCGGCGGACAGAACCCGGCCGCCCCGCACAACGACGCGGTGACCCAGGTCCGTACCCACACCACCGCCTCGCTCGCGACGCTGGACACCCAGCGCGCCGACTGGTGGAAGACCTACTGGATGCAGTCCGGTGTCGAGCTGGGCGACGCCGTCCTGGAGAAGTACTACTACGCCGCCCAGTACTTCATCGGAGCGGCCAGCCGGGCCGGGAAGATGGCTCCCGCCCTCTACGGGATCTGGACCACCACCGACAACCCGCAGTTCAACGGCGACTACCACCTGAACTACAACGCGCAGGGACCGTTCTACGGCGTCTACTCCAGCAACCGCCCGGAGCTGTCACTGCCGTTCCACGAGACGATCCTCGCGTACGTGCCCGAGGCGCAGCGCCGCGCCAAGCAGGATCTCAACCGCGTGAAGCCCGATTACATCAGCCGGCGCTTCCCCAGCGGCGGGGTGCCGGCCGGGGTGCTCTTCCCCGTGGGCATCGGCCCGTACGGCACGACCACCGACGACCAGTACCACCAGCAGGTGTCCAACTCCCTCTTCTCCGCCTCGCAGTTCGTCGCGTACTACGAGTACACCCAGGACACCGACTTCCTCAGGAACAAGGCGTACCCCTTCCTGAGCCAGGTCGCGTCGTTCTTCGAGAGCTACCTGGAGCGCGACTCCGCCGGGCGCTACTCGCTGTGGAGCGGACCGCACGAGGGCACGTGGGGCCAGAACTCCTCCGCGGACCTGGGACTGTTGAAGCAGACTCTTTCCACCCTGATCGCCGCCAGCCAGAAGCTGAACGTCGACGCCGGCCGCCGGGCCACCTGGCAGACCATCCTCGACAACCTCCCGGCCCAGCCCACCACGGTGTACAACGGGAAGACGGTCTACTCCCTGGTCAGCCCCGGCACCATGCAGGGGTCCGACACCCGTGACATCCACCCCGGCGACAACACGATCAACCTCGAATTCATCCAGCCCGCCGACCAGCTCGGCATCAACTCCGACCCCGCGAAGCTGCGGACCGGCGTCGACACCGTCGACGCGATGAACTCCTGGGGCCAGGACAACAGCTTCCCCAAGATCTTCGCCCAGGCGGCCCGGGTCGGATACCCGGCGCAGTCGCTCATCGACAGGTTCAAGCAGGTCATCACCTCCCGCATCGCGCCCAACCTGCGGATCGCCGACCCGTCCCACGGCATCGAGAAGTCCGGGGCGACCGAGGCGGTCAACAGCATGCTGATCCAGAGCGACCAGGGGATCATCAGCCTCTTCCCGGTCTGGCCCGCGGGCAAGAACGCGAGCTTCTGGCAGCTGCGCCAGAAGGGCGCGTTCGTCGTGTCGAGCGCGAAGCAGGCCGACCGCGTCGGCTACGTCGACGTCCAGGCCAAGGCCGGCGGCACGCTCAAGCTCAAGAACCCGTGGGGGAGCGGCACGTTCACCGTGACCAACACGAGCGGCGCCGCGGTGCCGTTCACCACGGCGAACGGGGTGATCTCCGTCCAGACGACCGCCGGGCAGACGTACCACATCCTCCCGGCCTGACCCTTCACCGCTTCACCGCTTCACCGCTTCACCAGCAGAACCGCCGGGCCCCGGGAAGCAGTACGCCTCCCGGGGCCCGGTCGTGCGGCCCTCGCGACACCGTGCACACCAGGACGACAAGTCAGCACGCTGAGCAGATACGGACGGGTGTACCGCTGCGAGGATCCAGTCAGGCCCCCCTGGGGCCTGCGCCGGTCGCACCCGGACCGGCGAGGAACAGCGCACGAGGAGCGTTCGATGGGCATCGTCACCACCACCGACGGCACGGACATCTTCCACAAGGACTGGGGCAGCGGACAGCCGGTCGTCTTCAGCCACGGCTGGCCGCTCAACGCCGACGCCTGGGACGGCCAGCTCAAGCTGGTCGCCGACCACGGCTACCGCGCGATAGCGCACGACCGGCGCGGGCACGGCCGGTCCGCCCAGCCCTGGCAGGGCAACGACATGGACACCTACGCCGACGACCTGGCCCAGGTCATCGAGACCCTCGACCTGCACGACGTCGTGCTGGTCGGACACTCCACCGGAGGCGGCGAGGTCACCCGCTACATCGGCAGGCACGGCACCGCGCGCGTCGCCAAGGTCGTCCTCCTCGGAGCCGTACCGCCGCTGATGCTCAAGACGGACAGCAACCCCGGCGGACTCCCCATCGAGGCGTTCGACGCGATCCGCGACGGTGTGCGCACCGACCGCTCGCAGTTCTACCGGGACCTCAGCGTGCCGTTCTACGGCTTCAACCGGGCCGGAGCGGCCGTCTCGCAGGGCGTCAGCGACGCGTTCTGGCTGATGAGCATGCAGGTCGGGCTCAAGGGCGCGCTCGACTGCGTCCGGGCCTTCTCGGAGACCGACTTCACCGAGGACCTCAAGAAGTTCGACGTCCCGACCCTGGTCGCGCACGGCGACGACGACCAGATCGTCCCCATCGACGCGTCCGCCCACCGGACCGCCCAGCTGGTCCAGGACGCCACGCTCAAGGTCTACCCGGGCGCCCCGCACGGTCTGTACGGCGCGTTCGCCGACGCGTTCAACGCCGACCTGCTGGAGTTCCTGGCCCGCTGAGCCGGCGCCGGACAGGCTCCGGCCTCCCGGTACCCGTTCACCCGCCCCGCCGACCCGTGGTGCAGAGGACCGACGCCAGATGACGAACGTACGCATCACCCACGTCGGCGGTCCCACGGCGCTGATCGAGTTCGACGGCTGGCGGCTCCTGACCGACCCCGCGTTCGACGCCCCCGGCCACAAGTACCCCTTCGGCCGGGGGATGTCGGCGCGCAAGACGACCGGGCCGTCGATGGGCGTCGCCGACCTGCCGCCCATCGACGCCGTGCTGCTCAGCCACGACCAGCACCCCGACAACCTCGACACCACCGGGCGCGGGGTGCTCGCGTCCGCCGGCGTCGTCGTCACCACCCGCTCCTGCGCCCGGCGGCTGCGCAGAACGGTCCACGGGCTGCGCCCCTGGGGCACCACGACCCTGGAGGGCCCGGGCCGCCCACCGATCCGGATCACCGCCACGCCCTGCCGGCACGGCCCCCCGCTGTCGGGACCGCTGTCCGGCGAGGTGACCGGCTTCTCCCTGCGCTGGACCGGCCAGCGCCACGGCGAGCTGTGGATCTCCGGCGACACCGTGCTCTACCGGGGGGTACGGGAGATCGCGCGGCGCCTCGACGTCGGTACGGCCCTCCTCCACCTGGGCGGCGCCCGGCACCCCGCGACCGGTCCCGCACGCCACTCCATGACCGCCGCGGACGCCGTACAGCTGTGCCGGCTGCTGCGCCCGCACACCACCGTGCCCGTGCACTACGAGGGCTGGTCGCACTTCCGGCAGGGCCGGATCGCGGTGGCGCGGGAGTTCTCGCACGCGCCACCCGAGGTCCGTACGTCCCTGACCTGGCTCTCGCCGGGGGCCGCCACCCAGATCACCGTATGAACGGATCGCCGTAAAGGCGGATTGCCGTACGGACGGACCGCGTGAACCGACCCGCGTGAACCGACCGGTATGAACCGACCGGCATGAACCGACCCGCCTCAGCGGCGGCCCAGGCGCCGCTCGCCGCTCGCACCCGTCTTGTACGGCAGCCCGTAGTGCGAGAAGACCCGCGGCTCGTCCTCGGCCAGCAGCTCGCCGTCGGCGTCGATCCAGGGCGCCTCCCTGGCCAGCTTCTTGTCCCAGGGAACCTTCAGATAGCCGGGGCCGACCGTCGCGTCGGCCAGCGGCACGAAGACCAGCCGGCGCTTCATGGGCATGCCGATCGTCACGGTCGCGAACGACGGGGCGTCGGTCGCCGTGTCGACGTACACCGCTTCGAGCGTGCCGATCTTCTTCTTGTCGGCGTCGACCACGTCGTGGCCCCGCCATTCCCGGATGTCATCAGCCTCGAACACGAGTGATCCGCCTTCTGTCCAGCGCTCGTCCAGTGGTGCCGCAAAGGTCGTTCCTGTGCCGAATACCCGCTATTCGCGGCCCCGCACCCGCCCGGGAGCCCGGACCGCCCGATCGGGTCTGTCCCCGCCTGCCCGCCGGCCGGCCGGTTACACTGGCCCCAAGACGCCTCAGACCCCGGCTTCCCGCTGTCCCCGGACCCGGGCAGCAGTACTCGTCGCGTCACCGCAGTGGAACCTTGGACCGCACTCAGCAGACAGCCGCTGTGTGATCCCGCTGCTCACCTGTTCCCGGTCGGCAGCAGAAGCACGTCCCTGCGATCTCCCGTCGGAACATCCGCGGCCGTACGTCCCCGCGCATCCACCGAGCCACCCTGCCTGCGGTCATCACGTCGGCACAAGGCGGTCGTGAACGACCCGAAAGGCGAGGCTGCATGTCCGTCCACACCACTGGTGAACCCACCGTCGTGCAACAGCGGGGGGAGAGCGGCACCGCCGGCAGTGACTTCTCCCGGCTCTCCAAGGCGATCACGGCGGCCGGCCTGATGCGTCGCAGGCCCTGGTACTACGCGGTGAGGATGTCGCTCGTCGCCCTGTCGTACGGCGCGGCCTGGGCCGTCTTCGCCGTCGTCGGCGACAGCTGGTGGACGCTGGCCGTGGCCGCGCTCCTCGCGGTCGTCTTCGGCCAGGTCGCGCTCGTCGCCCACGATGTCGGGCACCGCCAGGTGTTCCGGCTGCGCAAGGCCAGCGAGCGCACCGGCCGGATCGCCGGCAACCTGGGCATCGGCATGGGCTACGGCTGGTGGCAGGACAAGCACTCCCGGCACCACGCCAACCCGAACCACGAAGAGCTGGACCCGGACGTCAACCCGGACATCTTCGTGTGGTCCCAGGCACAGGCGCGCGAGGCGACCGGCCTGCCCAAGTTCATCGGCCGCCTCCAGGCGTATCTGTTCTTCCCGCTCCTGACGCTCGAAGGCTTCAACCTGCATGTCGCGGGGGTACGGGCGCTCGCCGACCGCACGCTCAAGCAGCGCAGGAAGGAGGGCTTCCTGCTCTTCGCGCACTTCGCCCTCTACCTGGGCGCGCTGTTCGTCGTGCTGCCCCCGGGCAAGGCCGTGCTGTTCCTCGTCGTGCACCAGTGCCTGTTCGGCCTCTACCTGGGCTCCATCTTCGCGCCCAACCACAAGGGCATGCCCACGCTGACCGGCGCGGACCGCCCCGACTTCCTGCGGCGCCAGGTCCTCACCTCGCGCAACGTGCGCGGCGGCTGGTTCACCGACCTCGTGCTCGGCGGGCTGAACTACCAGATCGAGCACCACCTGTTCCCGAGCATGCCGAGCCCGCACCTGCGCAAGGCGCAGCCGATCGTCGCCCGCTTCTGCCAGGAGCACAACATCGGCTACCTGGAGACCGGGCTGATCAACTCGTACCGGCAGGCGCTCAAGAGCCTGCACGACGCGGGCGCGCCCCTGCGGGCGGCGGCCGCGACGCCGGGGCCCCGGGGCTGACGCCGGGTCCCCGGGCCGGCCGGGTGTGTGTTCCCGGCCGGCTCCGTACGTGGCCGTTCAGCGGTCCTGGAGGACGGAGAGGATGTTGCCCGCCGGGTCCGTGAACCACGCGATGTACGGACCGCCGCCGCGGAAGATGCCCTTCTCGTCCGCCTCCATGCCCGGGTAGCGCTCGAAGACCACACCCCGGGCGGCCAGCGCGTCGACGGCCGCGTCGATGTCGTCCACCGGGAAGTTCAGGACGGTGAAGGTGGCCGGGGTGTGGTGGGGCTTGGGGTAGAGCAGCACCCGGGTGTCCCCGGCCAGACGCAGAGTGAGGAGCCCGTGCTCCTCGCTCGTCTCCAGCCCGAGCGTCTCGTCGTAGAACCGCTTCGCCTTCTCGATGTCGTTCACCGCGAACCCGCTGAACGCCTTGCTGCTGCCGAGCATGACTGCTTCCCTTTCCTCGGTCCTGTGCGATTGTTCTTCCCGGTCCGGCCCGCTGATTGACTACAGTGTCGTAGACCGTCCGCTGTCGCGGGTGGACGAGGAACCGGGAGGAGCGTCCCCATGGGCGACGAGAGCGCGGAACGCCGGCCGGCCGGGGAGCTGGAGGCCGAGGTGCTCGCCGCCCTGTGGGCGGCCGGGGAGCCGCTCACGCCCGGCGGGGTCCGGAAGGCACTCGGCGTACCGCTGGCCCGCACCACCGTCACGACGATTCTGTCACGGCTCCACGAGAAGGGCACCGTCGGCAGGATCCGGTCGGGGCGCGGCTACGCGTACGCCCCGACCGAGGACGCTCCCGGGCTGACCGCCCGCAGGATGCACTCCGAGCTGGCGAAGGACGAGGACCGCGGCGCGGTCCTCGCCCGCTTCGTCTCCCAGCTCAACGACGAGGACGAGCAGCTGCTGCGCGCGCTGCTCGACGACGGGGAAGCCGGCTGATCCCGCCGGCCCCGGCCCCGCCGCCGCCCGTACCCGCGCGGCCGCCCGTACCGCCGATCGCCCGGCCCCGCGCCCCCGTTCAACCACCTCCGCCGATCGGTCCGCCCAACCGCACCGTGTCCGCGGCGGGTTCGCCCGCATTCCACCACGGGCCCGTCGCGCTTTTCCTGACACCCTCCCTGCGGGCGGGCCCCGGCATTGCCCCCGGGTTGATGAGAACCGGAATCGCGCGGTCCATTCTCATGGCGTCCACCGATTCCGCGAGCAGTTCGTATTCGGTGGTGTCGTCGTGCGTGGCGACTCGAATGAGCCGCCCCGCGGCCAAATGTTCACCGACGATATTCTGATGGATCACATCGTCCCGCCAGGCCCGCAGCGTATGCGGAACGTCCGGCACGCCCGGTCCGACCGGAGTGAGCGCGGAGGCGGGGAAATGATCGCTCTCGGGACTCGGGTCGAGCCGCTCGGCGATCCAGGTCGCCCGGTCCCGCAACCACCACAGTGCAAGAGTCAGAGTGGGTGCGCGATAGGTGCCGAGGGGTACGCCGACACGCTCGCCGCCGCAGACCCCGTATGCGGTGACATGGCACAGGAATTCGTCATGCACGGCCGCTCTCCTCGCGCCGTTCTGTGGAGGCCGGAGGCCTGGTCGTTGGTCTTTCGCAGTGACGCTGTACGGTGTGTCGCAGGGCGATTCCCGGGAGAGCCCGTCATTGATCCGTGGTCGCCCAACTTGCCATTATGTTCATTTCTGATGTGCAGTCACCACGTTGTTCTGGCCAGAGTTCGGGTGAATTCCCCGACCCGATGGCCGAAATTCTCGGCCGATCGCCCACGGGTTATATAGCCGATGGGCTATGTTCGCCGAATGCCCATACCGTTCGACGTTCTCGCGGACCCGAGCCGCCGGAGGATTCTCGATCTCCTGCTGGAGCGCCCGCACCTGGTGGGCGAGTTGACCGAACGGCTCGGGCTGAGCCAGCCGGGCACCTCCAAGCACCTGCGGGTGCTGCGGGAGGCCGGGCTCGTCCGGGTCCGGCAGGACGCCCAGCGGCGGTGGTACGCACTCCGGTACGAACCCCTCGCGGAGCTCGACTCCTGGCTCCACCAGTACCGGCACCTGTGGTCCGGCGCGCTCGGCGCGCTCGAACGGCATCTCGACGCGACAGAGGACACCTCCCCATGAACACGACCCCGTGGCCCGACTCCCTCACCACGACCGCCGACGGCAGGTCCGTCCTGCGCATGGAGCGCCGGCTCCCGCACCCCCCGGAGCGCGTCTGGGCGGCGCTCACCGAACCGGCGGGCCTGGGGCAGTGGTTCCCCGCCGAGGTCTCGGTGGAGCCACGCCTCGGCGGGGCGATGACGTTCCGCTTTCCCGGCCCCGGTCCCGGCGCCGAGGGGCCGCGGATGACCGGTGAGGTCACCGGCTTCGACGCGCCCCGCGTCTTCGCGTACACCTGGGGGAGCGAACACCTGAGCTGGACCGTCACCCCGGACGGCGACGGGTCGTCGCTGACGCTCGTGCACACCTTCGACGACCGCGCGGGCGCGGCGAGTTTCGCCTCGGGCTGGCAGTTGTGCGTCGCCGCGCTGGGCCGGCTGCTCGACGGCGAGCCGGGCGCGGTGGGCCGTGACACGGGCGAGCTGCACGAGTCGTACGTGCGCCGGTTCGACCTGGAGCGCGGGGTCACCGAGACCGTGCCGGGCGGCCGGCGGGTGCGGTTCGAGCGGCAGTTGGTCCGGCCCGCCGAGACCGTGTGGGAGATCCTGTCCGCGGGCATCGAGCCGGTGGCGGGGCTGCCCGTGCCGGAGGGCTTCACGGCGGAGAAGGTCCCGGCGGGGCCGGTCACCGAGGTACGGGCGCCGAGGTCGCTCACGTACACCTGGCAGGTGGACGGGACGGTCGACTGGGAGCTGACCGAGGGGACGGGTCACGGCGCCCGCCTCGTGCTCACCCAGACGGGCCCGGAGGACTTCGACACCGCCGGGGCGTTGGCGGCCTGGCAGGCCCGGATCGAGGAGCTGGCGGCGCGGCTGCTGGAGTCCTGAGAGGGGGCGCGGGCCCGGGCCCGGCCTGTACGTGTGTGTGGTGCCGGTCGCGTCAGGTGTGACGCGGTCCCGGTCCGCGCGCCCGGCCGGCGGCGTGCAGGGAGCCGAGCAGGGCGAGGGAGCCGGCGTCCGCGCTGCCCGGCTCGGCGGTGCCGACCAGGAGGTACTGTCCGGGCGCGCCCTGGACGTCGAACGTCTGGTACGTCAGCTCGATCCTGCCGACGTCCGGATGGTTGAACACCTTGGACTTGCGGCCGAGGGCGCCGACGCGGTGATCGCGCCAGAGCGCCGCGAACTCCTCGCTCCCGGCGAGGAGTTCCCCGACCATCCGGGCGGTCCCCGGGTCGTTCCTCCGGTGTCCCGCGCCCAGCCGCAGCGCCTCGACGGTGTCCCGGGCCACGGTGTCCCACTCGGCGAACAGCTCCCGGGCGGCGGGGTCGTGGAACAGGGAGCGCACCATGCGGCGGGGGTCCGCGAGCGGGGAGAGCAGTGCGTCGGCGAGCGCGTTCGAGGCGAGGACGTCCAGGCGGCGGTCGACGACGTACGCGACGGCGGTGGGGAAGTGGTCCATGAGCCCCAGCAGCGCGGGGTCGACCTCGTCGGGGCTGCCGGGCGCCTCCGGTTGCGGTACGAGCCCCGCGAGCCGGTACGCGTGCCAGCGCGCGTCGCCGTCCAGGCGCAGGGCCCGCGCGAGGGCGTCGATCACGGGACCGGACGGGCTTCTCTCCCGGCCCTGCTCCAGGCGGGCGTAGTAGTCGGCGCTGACGCCCGCCAGGACGGCGACCTCCTCGCGGCGCAGCCCGGCGACGCGGCGGGACCCGGAACGGGCCATGCCCACGTCCTCCGGGGTCAGCAGGGCTCGTCGGGCCCGCAGGAACTCGCCCAGTTCATAGCCGCTCATCCACGAATTCTACGTCGGCGGGTCCCGCCGCCCGGGTCCCGCTGTCCGGCTCCCCGGCCCGGTCCCGGCACCCGGTCCCGCCGTCCGGTCCCGGCGTCCAGCCAGGGTGTGGCACACCCAGGAAGTCCCGCCCTGCCTCTCCCGCCCGGTCCGGCGCAGGCTGGTGAGGGCCGGCGGTCCACCGCCGCGCTTCTCCCTCCGCCCCGCCCCACCTTCACCGAACGGGTTCCCATGACTGTCGTGTCCACCACCCCCACCAGCAAGGTCGTCCTGATCACCGGAGCGAGCGGTGGAATCGGCGAGGCCACCGCCCGGCGGCTGGCCGCGGCGGGTCACCGGGTGTTCCTCGGCGCCCGCCGGACCGGGCTCGTCGCCACCGTCGCCCAGGACATCGAGGCCGCCGGGGGAGTCGCGGGACACCACGCCCTGGACGTGACCGACCGCGGCAGCATGGGAGCTTTCGTACGGGCGGCACGGGACCGGTACGGACGGGTCGACGTCCTTGTCAACAACGCGGGGATCATGCCGCTGTCGATGCTGGAGGCCCTGAAGGTCGACGAGTGGGACCGGATGATCGACGTCAATCTGCGCGGGGTGCTGTACGGCATCGCCGCCGTCCTGCCCCTCATGCGGGAGCAGGGCTCCGGTCACATCGTGAACGTCGCCTCGGTCTCCGGTCACCGTGTCGACCCCACCGCGGCCGTCTACAGCGCCACCAAGTTCGCGGTCCGCGCGGTCTCGGAGGGGCTGCGGCAGGAGAGCCGTGACGTACGCGTCACGGTGATCACGCCCGGCCTGGTCACCAGCGACCTGACCGGTGGCATCACCGACACCGCGGTACGGGGCGCGGTCGAGGGGATGATGGAGATCGCGATCCCCGCCTCGGCCGTCGGCGACGCGATCACTTATGCCGTCGGCCGCCCCGCCGACGTCGACGTCAGCGAGATCGTCATCAGGCCCACGGCCCAGGGGTAGAGGACCGCCGCGCGCCGGCCGCCTCGCGGGGCGTCGCCCGCCGCCCCGCGGAGGCCGGTGCCCCGCGGAGGCCGGTGCCGGCCGGCTCAGAGGTCGAACTCGTGCGGCGCCAGGTCCAGCGCGAAGCACGCCTCACGGACGACCGCCTGCTCGTCCTTGTCGAAGTCCCCGTCCGCGCCGCCGATGACGATGCCGATCTGGATGACCGCACGCGCCTCGGCCGGCTTCTTCTTCGCCTTGCCGATCTCCTGGAGAATGCCGACCTTGCCGAACGCGAAGTCCGCCGCGAGCTTGTCCAGGGCGGCGTCGAAGCGGCGCTGGAGGTCCTCCGCCGGGAAGTTCTGGAGCACCTCGTTGCTCGCGATCAGCGACGCGACCCGCTGGCGCTCGGACGGGTCCACCGAGCCGTCCGCCGCGGCGACCAGGGCGCACATCGCCATGCTGGCATCGCGGAACGCGCCGCTCTTGAGGTCGTTCTTCTTCGCCGTGAGCTGCGTCTGCATCGTCGCGGCGGATTCCTTGAAGCGGTCCCACAGAGCCATGGCGCCATCTCTCCTCGTGTGTCGTCTACACCTGTCCCGTCCAACGTCCGGGGCTGCCGGGGCGTGCCCGCCGAACGGGTGATCCGCGCGACGGAGGGCACTGCTTGAAGCTTCAATGACGAGGCGTAGGGTGCGGAAGGGTGCGGGACCGCCCCGTGGGTCCGGCCGGAGACCGCGCACGTCCGTGCGCGCCCACGCCGCCCCGTACACGGAGGAGAAGAGCCGCCGCCATGCCGTACGCAGAACAGTCCCCCCTGGTCGTCCGCTGGTCGCGTGCGGAGGCTGACCGGGACGGCACGCCCCTGCTCGTGGCGCTGCACGGCCGGGGCTCCGACGAGCGGGCCTTCTCCGGGATCGCCCCGTACCTCCCCGGAGACCTCACCGTCGCCTTCGTCCGCGGCCCGATCGCGGAGGGCGGCGGCCACACGTGGTTCACCAGCCGGGGGATCGGACGGCCCGTCGCCGAGTCGATCGCCGACTCCGCCGGACAGGTCCTCGACTGGCTCGACACGGTGGCCGCCCGGCACACCTCGGTGAGCCTGCTCGGCTTCTCCGGGGGCATGGCGATGGCGGGAGGGCTCCTGCTCGCCCGGCCGGAACGTTTCTCCTCCGCCGTGCTGCTCTCCGGCACCCTGCCCTGGGACGCCGGACTGCCCACCGAGCCCGGCCGGCTGGCCGGTGTACGGGTCCTGTGGGGGCGCGACGACGCCGACACCGTGATCCCGGCGGACCTGGTGACCCGTACGGGGGAGTGGCTGCGCGAGAAGTCCGGCGCCGACCTGGCGGAACGGGTCTACCCGGCCCTCGGCCATGCCATCGGCGAAGGCGAACTGAACGACATCCATACTTTCCTGACGGAGGCGGGCGACCGGCCTTCGTGAGCACCGTCATCCCCTGCGTCTGGAGCCTTCCATGCCCACAGATCCCACCCCGCACAACGTCGAGTTCCCCAGCGCCGGCGGCACGGCCTACGGCTATCTCGCCCTGCCGCCCGCCGGACACGGCCCCGGGGTCATCGTCATCCAGGAGTGGTGGGGCCTGACCGACCACATCAAGGACATCGCCGACCGCCTCGCGCGCGAGGGCTTCGTCGCGCTGGCCCCCGACCTCTACGGGCGGACGGTGGCCCACGACTCCGCCGAGGCGCTGCGCCTGATGAACGAACTGCCCACCGCCAAGGGCGTCGAGCTGCTCGAAGGCGCGGTCGGCCACCTGCTCTCCCTGGAGGAGACGCGGGGCGACACGGTCGGGTCCGTCGGCTTCTGCATGGGCGGCGGATTTGTCCTCAGCCTCGCCGCCGCGGACCAACGGGTCTCCGCCGCCGTCCCCTTCTACGGCCTCAACCGCGACGGCGTCCCGGACTTCTCGCACCTCAGGGCGGAGATCCTGGGCCACTACGGGGAGTTGGACGAGAGCGTCCCGCCGTCCTCGCTCGCAGAGGTGGAGGCGGCGATCGTGGAAGGCTCCGGCATCGTCCCGACCTTCCACGTCTACGCCGGGGCGGGCCACGCCTTCTTCAACGACGGCCGCCCCGGGGTGTACCACGCCGAGGCCGCCGAACTGGCCTGGACGCGCACCCTCGACTTCCTGCGCGACCGGCTCGACCCGGCGGTCTGACGACGGGGCTCCGACCCGGATGTGGTGACCTCGCGGGGGTGTTCCCGCGAGGTCACCGCCCGAGCAGCGGGCCGGCCGTCACCGGGCGTCGCGAAACGCCCGCCCCGCAGGGGTGATGGCCGGCCCGCTGCGGTACAGGCCGGTGCTGGGACCGGTGTCGGACGCGGGCAGGCCGAACCACGCCCAGCGCTGGACGTACGGCAGCCCCGCCAGCATCTTCGCCGCCGAGGCGAGGAACGCCGCCTGCTCGTCCTCGGTGGGGAAGCGCGGCGTCGCCTGCGAGAAGTCGGTGAGCGCGAACTCCGTCAGCCAGATGGGCTTCCCGTAGCGCGCGTGGACCGCCTCGATGTACGAGCGCAGCTGGCCGACGGCCGCCTCCGTACGGAAGTCACCCCCGTACCAGTGCAGCGTGATGAAGTCGACGCGGTAGCCCCGGGACTTCGCGCCACTCATGAAACGGTCCAGCCATCCCCCGGCGGTGTCGCCGCCGAAGGCGACCGCGGGGCTGCCCAGGATCTTGCCGTTGTCCTGCAACTTGGGCCACAGGGCGAGCGCCTGATCGACCGTCATGTTCGACTGGGCGCCCATGTCCGGCTCGTTGAAGCCGAGGAGGTACGGTCCCGCCGCGCGCGCCCGCGCCAGATTCGCCGCGTCGACGGAGTCCTTGCCCCAGATCATCGGGACGTACTCGGCGGACCCGGAGCCGACGAAGGAGTGGTCGGTGCCCCAGGTGTAGTACCACCCGGCCCCCGAGTCGCTCAGCGCCTCGGTCGCGCCCCCGTTCCAGTTCCACACCCCCACTCCCTTGCGGGCCGACGCGACCGGGGCGGTCCGGGGCGGCGGGGCCGCCGCACGCCGGGTGGGCTTCGCGGACGCGGTCGGCTTCGGCTTCGCCTTGGGCTTGGCCTTGGGGGAGCGGGACGCCGAGGGAGAGGCGGAGGCCGACCGCCGCGGTGACGCCGAGGGCGACGCGGCGGGGGCGGCGGCGGGCGCGTCCGCGGTGGTCACGGAGGTGTCCTTGGCCGGTGACTCACCGGGCAGGAACGCGACGACGAGCAGGGCCGCCGCGGCCACCGCCCCCGCCGCGAGGCCCGCGGTCAGACCGCGCCTGCGCTGGACGGTCCTGCGGGCGGCCCGGCGGCGCCCGGCGCGCCCGCCCGTACCGCCGGCGCCGGTCCCCCCGCCCTCGCTCCCGACGACCGTGATGTCGTGGGGCGAGGCCGCGTCCGGGTCCAGGCCGGCGGAGGCGGACGCGCTCCAGGAGACCGCCTCGGCGGGCAGCGGCAGCAGGGGAAGCCCGCCCAACAGCCGCTCCACCGGCACCCGTTGGTCGTCCGCCGCGCCGCAGACCGCGCACGCGCGCAGATGCCGGGCGAACCGCTTGCGCCACAGCGGCCCCGGCTCCCCGGACCAGCGGTCGGTCAGGGAGTCCAGCCCGGGGCACCGCTCCTTGCCCGCGTCGGCGGCCAGCGCGCGCACGATGCCCCGGCACACCTCTATCTGCTCGCGGAGCCGCTGCACCCGTACCGCCGCGTGGCGTCCCGACAGCCCGAGAGCCTCGGCCAGTTCGGTACGGCTGACCTCGCCGGTCGTCTCCAGCCACCACAGGGACAGCAGGGTGCGGTCGTCCTCGTCCAGCCAGCGCGTCGCCTCCGCGACCTCGCGCCGCTGGTCGGTGAGGCCCAGGCGCAGGATGGTGACGGAGGCGAAGTCCGAGGACGGGTCGGCGACCTGGTCGGCCGCCTCCAGGGACGCGGTACGGTCCAGGGCCGCCGCGCGGTGCTGCTCACGGTCGCGCACCTGCCGTACCGCGATCGCCACCGCCCAGGAGCGGAACGCGTCGGGGTCGCGCAGGCCCGGCAGCCCCCGCACGATTCTGACCAGCGTCTCCTGGACGACGTCGTCCACGTCGCTGTGGCCGTCGAGCGCCCGCCCCACGATGTTGTAGATCAGCGGCATGCCGGCCGCCACCAGGGCGTCCAGCGCCCGCGGATCACCTCCACGGGCGGCGAGCACCGTGGCACGATCGGGTCCATTGCGGTCACTTCGGTACACGACGCTCCACCTTGTTCTCGTCCGTCACTCAGGAGACGGCGCGGCGCGGTGCCGGACAACAGAAAACCAGGTGGAATCTTCTCGGATTCTCGCGGGGGTACGGGGGCGGGGTCCGGGGGCGCGGAACCCGACCCACCGCGAGCGGGCCGGTGCCGGCCGGGTCAGCGGCGACGGCGGCTCGGCGACCAGCCCGTACCGAGACCCGCGACATGCAGGGCGAGCAGCGTCAGGCCGAGGAGCATCAGGCTCGTCGGGGTGAAGATGGCGTGATCCACCGAGGTCTCGGTGCCGTTGATGATGAAGGCGATCGCGAAGAGCGCCGCAGCTATGAAGCCGAGCATCTGTGTTCTCCCGGTGTTCCGAAGGCCGCCGCGGCGGAACGCCGTGGTTGTGCCGTGGCACCCGGGTGCCCCCGGCCGGGCGGTTCAGTCCTCCGGCGCGTAACAGAATCTGACGTGGTGTCAGCCAGGCTGGTCAGGACGGGCCCGCGCCCTGCCACAGCAGCAGCGCCACATCGATCCCGGCGACCAGGATCGCCGCCCGGAACGGGACTTTGGGCCACCGGCGCCCCAGCACCGACCCGCCCGTCGCGGCCACCAGCGCCCCGGCGACGGCGGCGATCCCGACCGGTCCCGGCCGGCCGGCCGCCAGCAGCACCGTGGCCGCCACCAGCGGGGCGGGCAGGAGGAGCCGTACCGCTGCGGGCCCGAGCCGCTGCGGCCAGCCCCGTACGTCCATGGCCAGGTCGTCGTCGATGTCCGGCAGGACGTTGGCGAGGTGCGCGCCGACCCCCACCAGCGCGGAGGCGGTCACGACCCACCAGGCGGGGACCGGGGTGCCCGGCAGGCCGAGTGTCACGAAGGCGGGCAGGGACGCGAACCCGATCGCGTACGGCAGCCAGGAGAGGACGGTCCGCTTGAGGCGGAGGTTGTACACCCAGGCCGCGCCGACCCCGGCCAGGTGGACCGCCCCGGCGAGCAGCCCGTACGCCAGGGAGAGCGGGACGCACAGGATCAGGGCGGCGCAGGCCGCGGCCCCCACGGTCCGCGCGCCGACCGTCCCGTCCGCCACCGGCTTGTCGGCGCGGCGGGTCGCGGTGTCGCGTGCCGCGTCGACCGCGTCGTTGCTCCAGCCGACCGACAACTGCCCCGCCAGCACGGCGGTGGCGGCGAGCGCGCCGCCGGCGGCGTCCTGGCCCGCGGCCACCGCGAGCCCGGTGACGAGGAGGGTGACCGCCACGGTGGGGCCGGGATGACAGGCCCTCAGCAGCCCGGCCACCACGCCGCGCGCCGACCGGCCCGGCGCGTCACGGGGCGCCTCGCCGACCGGCCCGCGAGCACCCGCCCCGGCCGCGGCCCCGACCTGTGCCTCTGCTCGCTCCATGGCGTCCACCTGCTCATCGTAGGCCGCCCGCAGGCGGGTTGGGGGTGCGTCACCGGAGGGCTGTACGGGTGACGGGTGTCCCGGCCCCGCAGGCGGCCGCCCAGGCGCTTTCGCGGGGCCGTACAGGCGACTTCGGGTGTGGCGTCGCGGAGCGGGGGCAGGAATGGCACGTCCCACATCCCCCAGCCTCGGACCGCAGATGACTCGCATCGCAGCCGTCCATGGAGCCCTGGCTCCGCATCAGCACAGCCAACAAGAGCTCACCGACATGGTCGCGAGGACGTGTCTGCCGGTGGGAGCCGACCGCCGGGTCCTGGACCGGGTGCACCGCGGCGCACGGGTGGAGACGCGTCACACGGCACTGCCTCTGGAGACGTACGGAGATCTCAAGGACTTCGGGGCCAGCAACGACGCCTTCATCGCCACGGCCGTGCCGCTGGGCGCCGAGGTCGTCGGCGCCGCGCTGGACGAGGCGGGCCTGTCCCCCCGCGACGTCGACCTGCTGATGTTCACCTCGGTCACGGGCATCGCGGCGCCCTCCGTGGACGCCCGGCTGGTGGGACTGCTCGGGATGCGGCCCGACGTCAGGAGGGTCCCCATCTTCGGTCTCGGGTGTGTCGCCGGGGCGGCGGGCATCTCGCGGCTCGACGACTACCTGCGGGGGCGCCCCGACGACGTGGCGGTCCTGCTCTCGGTCGAGCTGTGCTCGCTGACCTTGCAGCGTGACGACATGTCGGGCGCCAACCTGGTCGCCTCCGCGCTCTTCGGGGACGGCGCCTCGGCGCTGGTCGCCACCGGCGCCAGGCGCCGGGGCGCGGGGCCGGTCGTCGTCGACACCCGCAGCCACATGTACCCGGACACCCAGGAGGTCATGGGCTGGGACATCACCGGCTCCGGCTTCCGGATCGTGCTGGACGCGGGCGTCCCCGACCTTGTACGGAAGAACCTGGCCCCGGAGGTGGACTCCTTCCTCGCCGACCACGGCCTCACCCGCGACGACATCACCGCCTGGGTGTGCCACCCGGGCGGGCCGAAGGTGCTGGAGGCGATGGAGGACATCCTCGAACTGCCGGACGGCGCGCTGGATCTGACGTGGCGTTCGCTGGCGGCGGCGGGGAACCTGTCGTCGTCCTCCGTGCTGCACGTCCTGCGTGACACGCTGGCCGAGCGCCCGCCGCCGGCCGGCGGCGCGGGACTCGTGATCGCCATGGGACCCGGATTCTGCTCCGAGATGGTCCTGCTGCGCTGGTAGAGGGAAGGGGAGGGACCGACGAGATGATCTGGTACACCGCGCTGATCCTGGCGGTCGGCGCCGAGCGCCTGGCCGAACTGGTCGTCGCCAAAAGGAACTTGCGCTGGAGCCTGGAGCGCGGCGGCGTCGAGCGGGGGCAGGGGCACTATCCGCCGATGGTGGTCCTGCACACCGGTCTGCTGCTCGGCTGCCTCGCCGAAGTGTGGCTGGCCGACCGGCCGTTCGACGCCGTCCTCGGCTGGTCGGCGCTGGCCGTCGCGGTGGCCGCGCAAGGGCTGCGCTGGTGGTGCATCCGCACGCTGGGCCCGCGCTGGAACACCAAGGTGGTGGTCGTCCCCGGGCTGCCGCTGGTGACGGGCGGACCGTACCGGTGGTTCCGCCACCCCAACTACGTGGCGGTGGTGGCCGAAGGGATCGCCCTGCCCCTCGTGCACACCGCCTGGACGACGGCGCTCGTGTTCACCGTGCTCAACGCCTGGCTGCTGACCGTCCGCATACGGTGCGAGAACCGCGCGCTCGACACGGCCGCCGTCGGCGTCCCGACGTGATCGACCTCCTCGTCGTCGGGGGCGGACCCGCGGGGCTGGCGACCGCCGTGCACGCCACCCTCGCCGGGATGGAGACGGTGGTGCTGGAACCGCGCCCCTCCCCGGTCGACAAGGCCTGCGGCGAGGGCGTGATGCCCAGCGGCGTACGGGCGTTGCGCGCCCTCGGTCTCGAACTCCCGCCCGGTCACCCGCTGCGCGGGATCCGCTATGTCCGCGGCCCCCACCACGCCGAGGCGCCGTTCGGCGACGGTACGGGGCTCGGGGTCCGCCGTACGGACCTGCACGCCGCCCTCACCCGGCGCGCCGAGGAGGCCGGCGTCAAGATCGTGACGGACCGCGCCGGCGAGATCGGGCAGAGCGCGGACTCCGTCACGGCGGCCGGGCTGCGGGCCCGCTGGCTGGTGGCGGCGGACGGGCTGCACTCGCCGGTACGGCGCGGACTCGGCCTGGACCTGCCCGACCGCAGGCCCCGGCGGTACGGCCTGCGGCGCCACTACCACGTGAGGCCCTGGACGGACTTCGTGGAGGTGCACTGGTCGGCGGCGGGGGAGGCGTACGTGACCCCGGTCGCCGAGGACGTGGTGGGGGTCGCCGTCCTCAGCAGCCAACGGCGCGGCTACGAGGAGCACGTGGCCGGCTTCCCCGATCTGCTCGCCCGGCTCGACGGACCGCCCGCGACCTCCGTACGCGGGGCGGGCCCCCTGCGGCAGCGGGTGCGCCGGCGCACGGCGGGGCGGGTGCTGCTCGTCGGGGACGCGGCGGGGTACGTCGACGCGCTCACCGGCGAGGGGGTCGCGCTCGCCCTCGCCTCGGCGGAGGCGGCCGTACGGTGCCTGCGGGCGGGCCACCCCGAGCGGTACGAGCGCGAGTGGCGCCGGCTCTCCCGCCGGCACCGGCTGCTGACGGAGGGTCTGGTACGGGTCGCCGGGCGCCCGGCGGGCGCCCGCCTGATCGTCCCGGCGGCGGCCCGCCTGCCGTCGGTCTTCACGGCGGCGGTGCGGGCGTTGCAGTGAGCGGTGCGGGGGTGCGGTGAGTACCCGTTTCCGGTCCTCGCTCGGGGTGCCGGCGGCCGGCTGGTGAATACTGGCCGCATGTCGACCGATGGGGTTCTGCGCGAGGTCAGGTTCTCCGGTCGGGCGGTCACGCTGGCCGGTTCGCTGGGAGTTCCCCGGGGAAGTGGCGGGGCGTCTCCGGGCGTGGTTCTGATCGGTGGGTCGGGATCGTCCGACCGGGACAACGACACGTACTTCCCGCCGATCCGCCGGCACCTGCTGAACGCCGGATTCGCCGTGCTGTCCTACGACAAGCGCGGGGTCGGTGAGTCGTCCGGGGACTGGCGCGCGTCGACCCTGGACGATCTGGCGGCCGATGCGGCCGCCGCGCTGGACTTCCTCCGTGCTCGGCCCGGGGTGCGGGCCGACGCCGTGGGACTGTTCGGCCACAGTGAGGGCGGCTGGGTCGCCCTGCGCGCCGCTGCCGCACGGGACGACGTGCCCTGGGTGGTCACCAACAGCTGTCCGGGGACGACTCCGGCGGCCCAGGAGCGCCACGCACTGGCCAACTCCCTGCGGGCCCGGGCCGCACAGCGGGACACCGAAGGCATCCTGGCCCTCTACGACCGGCTCACAGAAGCGGGCCGCCGCGGCGCCGGCTTCACCGAGGCGACAGAACTCGTCGACTCCGCCGGGAGCCCGTCCGGACTGGCCTCCTACTGGGCCGGGATGGACGAACGGCTCTGGGAGTTCCTCGCACGCAAGCAGGACCACGACCCGGTGCGGGACGCCGCGCGACTCCGCTGCCCGCACCTGGCGATCTTCGGCGGCGCGGACGAACTGGTGCCCGTCGCCGACAGCGCCGGCCTGTTCACCACCACGGCTTGCCACCCCGACCGCGATCCTCACGCGACGCTGACCGTGGAGGTGTTCCCCGGCGCCGACCATCGCGTTCGGACGGGCGAAGGCGCACACCTCGCACCGGGTTATCTCAGCAGACTGGTCCAATGGATCGAGAACCGTGCACCGGCCCCGGCCTCCGGCCGTTCACCTCGGCCCTGACAGGACCTCTCCGCGCCCGGTCAGGGCGACAGGCCCGCCGACTCGTCCGCCGCCTGGACGGTCAGTGCGTTCACCACGTGGGGCAGGACGTGCGCGACATAGTCCTCGATGGTCGCCTCCAGTCCCACGTCGCGTCCCGCCTTCTCCGACAGGTACCAGCGGTGCTCCAGCACCTCGTGGTAGATCTGCGCCGCGTCCATCTCCCCGCGCAGCTCCAGGGGAACCGCCCGCACGGTCGGCCGGAACACGTCGCGGACCCAGCGGTGCGCGAGCACCTCGGGGCGCGCCCCGAGCGGATCCCCCGGTACGTAGTCCTCCTCCCCGGCCATCCAGCTCTCCAGGTCGTTGAGCAGCCGCCGCGCCTGGTTCTCCTCCGCGTCCAGGCCGGTCAGCCGCAGCAGTTGGCGCTGGTGGTGGCCGGCGTCCACGACCTTCGGCAGGAACGTCACCGTGTCCCCGACGGGTGAGCGCTCGATCTGCATCTCGGCCACGTCGAAGCCCAGGTCGTTGAGCCGCCGTATGCGCCGGTCGATGTAGTGCCGCTTGCCCACCGGGTAGACGGACTCGCGGGTCAGCTCGTGCCAGAGGTCCTCGTACCGCTGGACGATCGCCGCGCCGAACGGGATCGGGTCGACGGACGGATGCAGTGCCCCCGACGCCTCCAGGTCCATCAGCTCCCCGGCGATGTTCATCCGGGCCAGCTCGATGTCGTACTCCCGCTGGCCCCGGCTGAGGTTCTGCTGGAGCTGGCCGGTCTCGGCGTCCACCAGGTACGCGGCGTACGCGCCCGCGTCCCGCCGGAACAGCGCGTTGGACAGCGAGCAGTCGCCCCACGCGAAACCGGCCAGGTGCAGCCGTACGAGCAGCACGGCCAGCGCGTCCATGAGCCGCTTCACGGTGGACGGGCGCATCGTCGACTCGAACATCGAGCGGTACGGCAGCGATCCCTTGAGGTGGCGGGTGATCAGCGCCGACTCCAGCGGCTCGCCGTCCGCGTCCACCCGCCCGGTCACCACCGCCAGCGGGTCCACGGCCGGGATACCGAGCCGGTGCAGGTCCCGCAGCAGCCCGAACTCCCGTACCGCCGCCCGCTCGGTGATCTCCTTGACCGCCACCACGTCGGGGCCCGCCGACGCGAAGCGCACGACGTGGCGCGAGATGCCGCGCGGGAGCGCGACGAGGCACTCCGGGGGCCACTCGTCGAGCGGGGCGTTCCAGGGCAGGTCGAGGAGCACGGCGGGCTGCTCCGGATTGGTCGCGCTGATCTGTAGCGCCATCGCGTCTCCCACGGCGGTTGTCGGGCGCGAACCGGACCCGGAACCGCCGGTACCAGTGTGCCGGGCGGTGCGAGCCGTCCCGGCGGCCGGGGGAGCGGTGTGGTGAACATCCGTGCACCCCGGGGTGCCGGTGAGGGTGCACAGGTGTTTACTCTGAGGGGGTGAACGCCTGTGCACCCCCGGGGTGACCGGGCGCCCCGGCCGCCGCACCGCCCGTACGGAGAGACATGTCAGCAGCGATACCCGCACCCGCCCCCGCACCGCACGCCCGCTTCCTGGTGGCGGTGCTCGCCTTCTGCGGGGTCGTCGTCGCCGTCATGCAGACCCTGGTCGTGCCCCTGCTGCCGCACATCCCCCAGCTCACCGGCGCCACCCCGACGGCCGCCAGCTGGCTGGTCACCGTCACCCTGCTCACCGGGGCCGTCTGCACCCCCGTGCTCGGGCGCGTCGGCGACATGTACGGCAAGCGGCGGGTGCTCCTCGCCTCCCTCGGGGTGCTGGTCGCCGGATCCGTCCTGTGCGCGATCAGCTCCCAGATCGCCGTGCTCATCGCGGGCCGCGCCCTCCAGGGCGCGGCGCTCGCGGTCGTCCCGCTCGGCATCAGCATCATGCGCGACGAGCTGCCGCCCGTCCGGGTCCTGCCCTCGATCGGGCTGATGAGTTCGACGCTCGGCATCGGCGCGGCCATCGGTCTGCCGGTCGCCGCGCTGGTGGTGGAGCACTACGACTGGCACACCATGTTCTGGGCGTCGGCCGGGCTGGGGCTGCTGGACCTGGTGCTCGTCCTGCTCGTCGTACCGGAATCGCCGGTGCGCTCGCGCGGGCGCTTCGACGCGCCCGGCGCGCTGGGGCTGTCCGCCGCCCTGGTGAGCCTGCTGCTCGCGGTCACCCAGGGCGGCTCGTGGGGCTGGACGTCCGTCCGCACGCTGGGCCTGCTGGTCCTCGCCATCCTCATCGGACTGGTCTGGGGCGCGTACGAACTCCGTACCACCAGCCCCATGGTCGACCTGCGGGTGTCCTCGAAGCCCGCCGTCCTGCTGACGAACATCGCCGCCCTCCTGATCGGCTTCGCCTTCTACGCCAACTCCCTGTCCACCGCGCAGATGGTGCAGGAGCCGAAGAGCACCGGGTACGGTCTCGGCGCGTCGATCGTCGTCAGCGGACTGTGCCTGCTGCCCGGCGGGCTCTCGATGGTCGCCCTGTCCCCGGTGTCGGCGCGGATCTCCGCGAGGTACGGGCCCAAGACCGCTCTCGCGCTCGCCGCCGCGATCCTGGCCGCCGGCTATGTGGTGCGGTTCTTCACCAGCCACCAGCTCTGGACGATCATCCTCGGCGCGACCGTCGTCTCGGCGGGGACGGCCATCGCCTACTCGGCGCTGCCCGCTCTGGTGATGCGAGCCGTGCCGGTGACGGAGACGGGCGCGGCGAACGGACTCAACACCCTGATGCGGTCGGTCGGGCAGGCGTTCTGTAGCGCGGTGGTCGCCGCGGTGCTGGCCAACGTCACCTTCCAGGCGGCCGGGCGGACCGCCCCCACCCTCCACGCGTATCTGCTCGTCTTCCTCATCGCGGCGGGCGCGGCGCTGCTCGCGCTGGCCGTCACCCTGTGTCTGCCGCGTCAGCGGCCCGCGGCCACCGGTAGCGTCGGGCGGGACAGGGCGCGAGCGACGACGGCGGGCGTCCGTCCTGGCCGCCGGGAGGGCGCATGAACGGGCAGACCGACCACATCACCGGGGGCACCACCGCCGGGGGCGGCACGGGGGAGGGTGGTGGTACGCGTGGGGGCGCCGATACGGGAACGGGCCGCCAGGCGATCGTGCGCGCCGCCCGGCGCGCGTTCGCCTTCCGCCCGTACGCCGAGGTGACCCTGCGGGCGATCGCCGCCGACGCGGGGGTGAGCCCGTCCCTGATCGTCAAGCACTTCGGCACGAAGGAGCGGCTGTTCAACACGGTCGCCGACTTCGGCCCGGCGGCCGACGCCCTGCTGGCCGCACCGCCCGCCTCCCTCGGCCGTCACCTGGTACTGGCCCTGCTGAGCAGCCGCCGCGAGCAGCAGTCCGACCCCTTGCTGCGGGTGGTGTTCTCGCTGGGCAAGGACGACGAACGGACGCTGTTGAAGGAGCGGTTCGACGCCCAGTTCACCCGGCGGCTGGCCGCGCTGCTGCCCGGCGCCGAGGCCGGCCTCCGCGCCGAACTGATCGCCGCGCAGGTCCTCGGCCTCGGGGTGACGCTCAGTCTGTACCGTACGGGCGCGGCGGGGCGGACCACCGACGAGCGGCTGGCGGACCTCTACGCGCCGGGCCTCCAGCGCCTCATCACCCCCGCGTGACGGGGTGAGGGCGGCACCCGCGATACGGGTGCCGCCCTCACGTTGTACGTTCCCGGCGCCGAGGCGTCAGAGGACGTTCCCCGAATCCGCCGGGAAGTCCGGCGGCCAGGGCCCGTCGAACAGTGACTCCCGGCCGTCCATCAGCGCGTACTCCGCCTCGCGCCAGCCCGGAACGCCACCGACGACAAAGCTGTCTCCGTCAGGGTCCAGCAGCCAGGTGTACTCCGCGTCGTCGGGCTCCAGCCCGTGCCGCTCCGCCAGCACCGCGAACGTGTCCGGATCGGCGCGCCGGATGTGCAGGCCGTTGCGGTAGTAGGGCTGGAGAAGCATCAGCGTCACATGGCCGATGCACACCTCGACATGGGTCGAGGTCTTGTCGATCAGCGTCGCTTCACTTTGCAGGAAGAGGTACCGGTGGGACGGGTTGAACCCCACCACCCGGAACAGCCTCCCGGTACGGATGAAATCGGTCATGCCCGAAGCCCTCTCTCGGTCACGGCACCGGCTCCCCGTTGGCCAGCTTGAAGGGGTCGGGGAAGACCCGCTTGCCGCCCATGTGCCACTCGATCGACTTCCAGGTGCGCTGGCCCAGCCTGACCGCGGTGCGCAGCTTGATCATCTCCCAGGCAGTGCCGTAGCCGCTGGACCTGATCAGTTCCCAGTCGTTGCCGCTGATCGTCTCACCGCGCAGGAGGAGCGCGCTGAGCGCCTCGTTCTCGTTGGCGGCGCCGGCGACGCCGTCCAGTGAGACCGACAACTTCACGTTGGGGTTGGACACCGTCCTCTCGACTCCGACCGTCCAGATCGGACGCTCGCCCATCCCCATCTCGCGCGGCAGGTTCGTTCCGTAGGCCTTGTTGTTGAACGTGTCGGCGCCGATCGCCTCCGCCAGCTCGTCCGCGTAGGGGTTGATGCCGAGGACGATGTGGTCCCCGTCCTTCACCAGGTCCTTGAGGATCTTCTCGACGCACTCCTGAGGCGACCCCTGCGCGGCGAGCGCCCGGGCGCCGGAGGCCGCCGGCGCCCTCGAAGAGGCCGATTCACACGCCCTGTACACCGCCTGCATGATCTTGGCGGCGATGCCCGCGACGGCGACCTCGGACAACCGGAGGGAGCGCAGCGCGGCCCACGCGTCGATGAACCCGATTCCGGTCCTGGCGGCACCGTCCATCGCCCGGACGGCGTCCGCGATGGGGCGGATGATCTTGCCCGCGAACAGGCTCGCCACATCCACGACGGCCCAGGCGCACCCGCCCCAGCTTCCGTTCTCACCCCCGGGGGTGAGTTTCTGGGCGCAGCGGATCCAGCTTCCGAAGAGGATGTCGACGGGGTCGACGCCCTGCTGGTACTCCGCGATCGTGATGGTGTGCGTGACCTCGGTGTATACCGTGTCCGTCTTCTGCTCGCCCAGGTACAGGGTGTCCCCGGAGAAGCACGAGTTCTCCCACACCTCCGTGGTGCACAGGTAGAGGTCGAGATCGGCCTTGTAGCCGATCTTCTGGGTCATCGTGCAGTCGCCGTCGTAGAAGAGCTGGTCGAACCAGCCGTCGCAGCCCTCCGTCTTCCTGATGACCTTCGGTTCGCCGACCTGCTCGATGTGGTCGACGACGTAGAACACGCCACCGATCAGTCCGCCGGCCTCGTCCGGGACCGTCCCGGCCTCGATCTGCCCGGTGTTCGCCGCGTTCTCGGCCTGGGTCGCGGCCTCCTGGGCGGACTCGGCGTACTTCTGGGCGTCCTTGGCGGCTTCCTCCGCCGCCGTCGCCGCGGCGTCGGCCCGCTCGGCGGCGGCCCTCGCCGCGCTCGCGGACTCCTCCGCCCGCGCGGCGGCCGCGCGGGCGGCGTCGGCGTCGAGGGCGGCGGCGTCGGCCGAGGTACGGGCGGCCTCGGCGTACCCCTCGGCACGGCCGGCGGCCTGGTCGGCGGCGTCCGCGTCGGCCGTGGCCTGCCGGTCGTACTCGATGGTGCGGGCGAGTGACTGCTGGGCCTTCGCCGCCGCGGTCGCCGCCGCGGCCGCGTAGCTCAGCGCCTCCTTCGAGTAACTGCGGGCGTCCGCGGCGTACTTGGCGGCGGTCGCCGCGTGCTGATAGGCGGACTTGGCGTCGCCCTGTGCCTGGTCGGCGATGACCTGGGCGGCGGCCGCCTCCTCGGCCGCGTTGGCGGCGTGGGCGTCAGCGACGGCCTTCTGCTGCTCGGCGACGGTCTTCGCCGCCTGGCCGGACAGGACCACCAGAGAGGCGGCCGAGTCCGTGGTGACGTACGGCGAGCCGAGCTGGATGGCGTCGTTCGCGGGAGCCGCGACCTGTGACGCCGCGTTCCCGGCGTCCACCGCCGCCTGCGCGGTGACGTAGGCGAATCCCGCGGCCTTCGCCGAGGCGGCGGTGGCCTTGTCGGCCTCGGCCTGGGCGGCGTCCGCCTCGGTCCTGGCCGTCTTCGCGTGCGTCTGGGCGGCGTTGGCCGCCTCGACCGACAACGCGGCCTCGGCCGACGCGTGTGCGGAGGCGTCGATGGCGTCGGCGGCGGCGCTCGTCGCGGTGCGCACCGCGGCGTCCGCCCGCAGCTTCGCCGCCTGCGCCGCGTCCGCTGCCGCCCGGGAGCGCTCGGCGGCGGCCTCCGCGCGGGTCGCCGCCGCGTCGGCGTCCGCCGCCGCCCGGGTGGCCGCGTCGGCGGCGGTACGGGCCCGGCCCGCCGCGGCCTCGGAGTCGTCCGCGTGCCGGTCGGCGTCGTCGGCGGCCGTCCGCGCGGCGTCCGCCGCGTCCCCCGCGTCCAGGGATTCGGCGTAGGCCTGCTTGGCGTCGGCCTTGGCGCGCTCCGCGTCCGCCTTCTGCTGGGCGTCCCACGCGTCGTCGCGCAGTTCCCTGGCCCGGTCCCGGGCGCCCTCGGCGTCCTTCTTCCTGGCCACCGCCGTGGCCTCGGCCGTCTCGGCCCTGCCCTTGGCGCTCTCGGCGTTGGCCGCTTCGGTCTCCGCGGTCTGCCGGTGCCGGGCCGCCTCCGACTTCTTGAGGTCGGCGGTTTCCTTCTCCGACTTCGCCGTGGCCTCTTCGGCCTCGGCCTTCAGCCGCTTGGCGTGCGCGTCGGCCGCCGCCGCCTTGGCGTCCCCCTCCGCGACCAGGGACTCGGCGAGCTTGGCCTCGGCCAGCTCCTTGTCCTTCTTGGCGTTGTCACGGTGCAGCTTGGCCGCGTCGGCGGCCGCCTTGGCCTGGAGTTCGGCCCGGTACGCCGCCTGATTGCGGAACTCCGCCTTGGACTGCGCGGCCTGCGCCAGCGCCCGCTGGGCGACCGTGGCGCTGTCCGCGGCAGCCGCCCGGGTGGCCGCCTCGGCGGTCTCGCCCGCCTTCACCAGCGCCGCGACCGCGGCTGCCGCTCCCTGCGTGACCTGCGCCTTCTGCTGGCCCACCAGCAGACCGCGGCCCCGTGGCGCCCCGTTGGCGTCCGCGATGGCGTACGCCGCCTGTTCGGCGGTGGTGCTGGCGGTCTGGGCGGCCGTCGCGGCCGTCGACTGGCGCTTCAGTTCGGCCAGTTCGGCCAGCGCTCCCGTGCGGGCGGCGCTGAGCCGCTGCGACGCCTTGGTGAACTCCGCCGTCGGGGGAACGGTGCCGTCGTGCGCGGAGACCTTGAACAGCACCTTCTGCGTGGCGGCCGTACCGCACGCGGCAGCGAGCGCGTCCTGTCCGACGGTGTACGCGGGGAAGTTCAGGCACTTGTTCACCCCCAGGTTCTGGAGGGTGGCACTGGCCCGGACGCTGAACTTCCACACCTGCGTGGAGGCGCCGTTGCAGGCCGAGATCTGGATCTTCGTCTGGTTGGTGGCGACGTCGAGGCACTTCTGCGCGTTGACGTTCTGGAGGCTGTAGCCCTCGCCGTAGCCCCCGTTGATCCGCCACTGCTGCGCGGCGGCCGTGCCGCAGGTGACGACCTCGACCGCCGTGCCGTTCGCGGTGCCGGACCCCTGTACGCCCAGGCACTTGCCCGCCGCACCCGGGATCTGGACGGCCATCGGGGCGTAGCCGATCCAGCCGATGCCGCCCGAGGACCAGTAGTCCTGCCAGCGGGTGATGTGGTCGGCGACCCACGCGTGGCCGAGCATCCTGCCCATCGACTCGGAGGCCACGGTCAGCGCCTGGACGGCGTTCTTGTTCGCGGTCAGGATGTCGTTGCGCTTGGCGGCCTGGGAGACGATCTCCTGCTGCCACTCCGCCCCGGCGGTGGCGGACACACCGCCCAGGACCTTCTCGGGGTCCATCGGGTCACGCCACGCGCACGCGGCGAAGCGGGACTTGAGGTCCTCCACCGCGACCCGGTACTCGGCGGTGCCCGGCACCGGCGCCTTGTCCGGGAAGCCGCCCGAGCTGAGGAAGAGGCGCGCGTTGTCCGCGCCGGTCGGCTCCAGGCTCCAGGCCGTCAGGTGCTCGTAGGCGTCCCGCAGGGCGACCTGCCGGTCCCAGTCGGGCGCGGACGGGCTGGGGGCGCTGCCGTACAGCGGTTTGCCCAGCGCCTTGACCGCTTTGACGGTCGCCGCGTCGGCCGGCGGGGTCGCGTCCTCGTAGAAGTCGTCCTCGTGCTTCCAGAACCGGTCGGCGATCCACGTCGTGAGGCCGGTCTGGGTGTGGAAGTCCTGGCCGTCGTCACCGCTGGTCCCGGGCGGCCACTCGAAGTCGACGACGGACTTGAAGCCGCCCGGCGTCTCCAGCCCGGTGATCTTCCAGCTGTCGTGGAGCGCGTCGAGCCGGTCCAGCTCGGCGGACGCGGCATTCTGGTCCGACGCGTACGCGGCGGCGAGCGGAGTGTCCTCCCAGAACTCCCGGTCGGCCAGCTGCCGCAGCCGCTCCGGAGTCTGGTTGAGCGCGTCCTTCGCGGTGGTGGCCATGGCCGGCCCGCCCAGCCGCAGGACGTCGCTCATCAGGCACTGGTCCTGCCGCAACTGCTCGGCGGCGGTGTCCTCGTACCAGTCGTAGTCGGCGGCCAACTCGGTTCGCGGGGGTGTGTAGCCGCTGTTCACACCGGCCCCGGCCAGTACGGCCAGGGCGAGCAGGGGCGGGAGCAGCCGGCCGGTCACACGGGAGAGTCTGAGCAAGGGGGTGGGAGACCCCGTGGGTCTGAGGCGCAAGGGAGTACCAGTTCTGGTCAGGGAGCCGACCGAAAGGCACGGCGGGGCCGGCACGGCTGAGCGGCCTCGCGCCCCCGAACCTGACGGTCACTCAGGAATGGGTCCGAACACAGCGCAAGCCTGGACCTGCGGCTGGATGCTAACCGGAGAGCGGCAGCCCTGGATACCGAATAATCGTCCCTGGTACGGGAGTTGATCCCGCCGCCCGCTCAGCGCCTCAGCAGCAGCTCGGTGTTGCGGTCCGTGGACGTGCCCGCGCCGGCCTTGCCCGCGCCCGGTGCGTTGAACGAGAACTCCCGGTACAGGGACGCGAGTCCGGTCTGCGAGAGGTCGTGGAAGTCCGTGCGGTGCGGGGCCGACGACTCGATGAGCGTGGTGAAGAGGGAGAGGGTGCCGTCGTTGTTGTCGGCGATCTCGATCACCCGGGCGAGCTGCGGGAAGTCGATGTGCGAGGCGGTGGAGATTTCCCAGAAACTCCCGTGCGCCAGCACCGAGTTGCGGTGGCTGTGCCCGTTGACCCAGGCCAGCACGGAGCGGTGCTTCTGGAGCAGCGCGACCACCTCGTCACCGGAGTGCCGGGCCTCGCCGGGCTTCGCGGGGTCGCGGTGGGTGTTGGTCATCGTCCAGCTGTTGTGGTGGCTGAAGACGACGACGTACTGGTCCTTGTGGGCGGTGAGCGTGCGCTCCAGCCAGGTCAGCTGTTCCGTGCCGAGCGACCCGAGGAAGTGGCCTCCCCGGTCCGTGGTGTCCAGGCTGATGCCGGTGACGTTCTCGCCCATGGGGAAGGTGTAGTAGAGCGTGTCGCTGTCCAGGTTCTCCGCCGTGTAGCCGTGTCCCGCCGGACCCGCCCCCGCGCGCGCCGGGTCCAGGTGCGCGGTCAGGTACTCGCGCGGGCCGAACGGCGCCCGGCCCGGATCGGGCGTGATCGCGCGCATCGACCGCGTGGAGGCGCGCAGCAGGTCGACCAGGCCACCGCCGGCCGGGCGGCTGCCGCTCTTCAGGGTCTGCCGGAGAGTGGCCGCCGCGCTGTCGGAGACGCCGTACAGCTTTTTCCCCCCGACCGCGAAGTCCGCGAGGAAGCCGCTCCGGTCGGCCATGGCGCCGCTCGCCAGCGTGTCGTGGTTGCCGACGGTCGAGAACCACGGCATCCGCAGCCCGGGGCTGTTGACCGGGCGGATCGCCGCCGCGAGGAACCCCTCGATCCCTGGGTAGCCGAGCTTCTTGTCCGTGTCCGGGCGGGTGTCCTCCGGGTGCCAGAACAGCCGCTCGCCGGAGTTCTGGGCGCCCTCGTACCGCCGGGGGTCCCCGGTGTTGGGGGTGACCCGGCCCCCGCTCATCACCGTCAGGAACCAGTCCAGCTCCGCCAGCGAGTTGTTGTCGGTGTTGTCGCCGGTCGTCACCGCGAAGGAGAGCGGGGCGCCGGTGGCGGGGCCGTTCCGCAGGGCGTTGATCTGCTCGACCAGCGCGACCGCGCCCGGCACGGTCAGCGCCTCCTGGGGGCGCCACGACGACAGGTCCATGGAGCGCAGGTACTCCGTGCGCACCGGGTGCTGGACGTCCACCAGGTGCAGGTCCGTGAGCTGGACGAACGAGCTGAGGACGGTACGCCGGCCCTCGCGGCCCGACCGGGGGGCGGCGAGGTCGTCCCGTACGACCCTGTGCCAGCCGGGCCCGTCGCCCAGGCGGCGGTACGGCGCGGCCTCGCCGCGCGGCGCGGCCACCGTGTCGAGGGTGGTACGGGCGGGGAGGGGACGCGGGGAGACGGGGACGGGGGCGGCCGGCGGGCGGGGCGCGGGGACGGCCGGGGTGGTCGGCGCGGCCGCCGCGGACGCCTCGCCCGAGCCGCCGCCCGCGCCGAGCGCGAGTCCGATTCCCGCCGAGACGCCGACCGCCCCGGTGGCGGTGAGGAAGGACCGGCGGTCGACCGCGGTGACTGCGGAGCGTATGCGTGACATGGTGCGGTCTCCCCGAGTGCGAACGCATCAGCAAGCGTGCCGGAGGTCGGCCCCCTGGCTACTCCTTGATGGTTGGCACCGGGTGTGGCCTGCGCGTGAACGACGTTCCAACGCTCGACACCCATCACCGCACAGGGATCACCGGCGGTGGCGAACCGTCGCCGGGCCCTCCCGCGCCGTACCGGATCCGGTCACTCCCCGTTCATCGCCGGGGGAAGACGCGCCGCGCGCGGGGCGCCGTGCGCGCCGACCGGACCCCCGGCCGTGCCCGAACGGTCACGACCGCTGTGCTCCAGCCATTTTGTTTTATCTGTTGACGAATTACGGAGGGTGCGCCAGCATCGCAGCGACTTTCCGCAGACATGACCAACTGCCAAAGCCAGTACAGGGAGAGCGACGCATGTCGACCCGTACCGCCCCGCTGCCCGTGCACAACCCGGGAACAGGCGAACTCCTCGGCGAGATCGAGGACAGCACTCCGGAACAGCTCACCGCCGCCCTCGCCACCGCCGAACGCGGCCAGCGCGCCATGGCCGCCCTGCCCGCCCACGAACGGGCCCGACTGCTGCTCCGTACCGCCGACCTGATCGAGGCCGAGGCCGCCGACCTGGCCCGGTTACTCGCCGCGGAGAACGGCAAGCCCCTCTTCCAGACCACCGAGGAGGTCAAGGCGGCGATCCGGATCTTCCGCGGGTACGCCGGCGAGGCCACCCGGCTCTTCGGGCGGCAGATCCCCCTGGACGCCGTGCCGGGCCTGGAGCGCCACCTCGCCGTGACCGTCCGCGAACCGCTGGGCCCCGTCGCCGCCCTGGTGCCGTTCAACTACCCGGTCGAGCTGTACGCGCACAAGGCCGCCGCCGCGCTCGCCGCGGGCAACGCCGTGCTCGTCCACCCGCCCGTACGCTGCCCGCTCGCCCTGGTGCGCATCGCCGAACTGGTCGCCCGCGCCGGCGCCCCCGAAGGCGCCCACCAGCTCCTCACCGGAGGCGTCCACGTCTCCCAGGAGCTGGCCTGCCGGCCCGGCGCCGCCGCCGTCAGCCTCACCGGCAGCACCCACGCCGGCCGTGAGATCGCCCGCCGCGCCGCCGACACCCTCAAGAAGGTCCACCTCGAACTCGGCGGCAACGACGCCCTGATCGTCTGCGACGACGCCGACGTGGAGGCCGCCGCCCAGGCCGTCGTCCTCGGCCGGCTGGCCCGCGGCAACGGCCAGATCTGCTGCGCGGTCAAGCGCGTGTACGTCCAGGACGGCATCCACGACGCGTTCGTGGACGCGCTCCTCGCGGGCGCCGCCAAACTCACCGTCGGCGACCAGCTGGCCGACGGCACCGACGTCGGACCGCTGATCAGCGAGGACGCGGCCGAACGCGTCGAGGCCGCCGTCGCCGCACTCGTCTCCGACGGCGCGCGCAAAGCCGCGGGAGGCGGCCGCCGGGGCGCGTTCAGCGATCCCACCGTGCTCGTCGACGTCCCCGCCGACAGCCCGGCGCTCGCCGCCGAGATCTTCGGCCCGGTCGCGCCCGTCGCCCGGTTCACCGACCCCTTCGACGCCGTACGCATGGCCAACGAGTCCCCGTACGGACTCCAGGCCGCCGTCTTCACCCAGGACATCCGGCGCGCCTTCCAGCTCGCCCACCGGCTCGACGTCGGCGGGGTCGTCATCAACGGCTCCACCGCGCTGCGCGCCGAGAACCTGCCCTTCGGCGGCCCCAAGGACACCGGAGGCTCCGCCGAGGGCCTGCACGACACGGCGCTGGAGTTCACCCGCCAGAAGACCATCGTGGTGATGGAGGCCCTCGGGTGACCAGCACGACCCGTACACCCCCGGCCCCCCGGCCGTCCGCCCCGCCCGCCCTGGAGATCCGCGGGGTGCGCAAGGCGTACGGCGCCACCGAGGTGCTGCACGGCGTCGACCTGACCGGGCACGCCGGTGAGGTCCTCGCCGTGGTCGGCGCCAACGGGGCCGGCAAGTCCACCCTGATCAAGATCCTGGCCGGCGCGGAACGGATGAGCGCCGGTGCACTCCTGCTCGACGGCGAGCACGTCGACCTGCGCTCCCCGCACGACGCCCACCTCCACGGCATCCGTACGGTCCACCAGGAACTGACCCTCGTACCCGAGCTGTCCGTCACCGAGAACCTCCTCATGGGCCACTTCCCGCGCCGGCTCGGCGGCTTCATCGACTGGCGGGCCGCCCATGCCCGCGCCCGGGACCTGCTGGAGTCCATCGGGTACGGCGCCATCGACCCCCGCACCCGGGCGGGCCGCCTCACGGTCGCCAGACAGCAGATGGTCGAGATCGCTAAGGCACTGGTCAGCGAGGGCAGCGAGCCGCGCGTCCTCGTCCTCGACGAGCCCTCCGCCGTCCTGGCGGGCCACGACCTGGAGGCGCTCTTCGCGCTGATCCGCCGCTTACAGCAGCGCGGTGTCCTCATCGTGTACGTCTCCCACCGCCTCGCCGAGGTGACCGAACTCGCCACCTCCATCGTCGTGATCAAGGACGGCCGGGCCGTCGCCACCACCACCCCCGACCGCACCGACGAGAACGAACTCATCCGGCTGATGGCCGGGCGCCGGCCGGGCCAGCTCTACCCGGACCGCCGCCACGACCCGGGCGCACCGCTGCTCACCGTCTCGGGGCTGCACCGCCCGGGGGAGTTCGCCGACATCTCCTTCACCCTGCGCGCGGGTGAGATCACCGGACTGTTCGGCCTGGTCGGCTCCGGGCGCAGCGAACTGGCCCGCTGCGTCTTCGGCGCCGAACCCGCCCGCTCCGGGACCGTCAGGACGGCCGGCGGCACCGCCGACCGCTTCCGCACCCCGCGGGAGGCGATCGCCGCCGGACTCGCCCTCGTCACCGAGGACCGCAAACGCACCGGCCTGGTCCTCGGCCTGTCCACCGCCGAGAACATCGGCCTCACCACCCTGCGCGCCTTCACCAGGGGCCCGCTGCTCGACACCGGCGAACGCGGACGCCGGGTCGAGTCGATGGTGCGGCAACTGGACATCCGGCCCGCGCACTCCGCGAAACTTCCCGTCCGCGCGCTCAGCGGCGGCAACCAGCAGAAGGCCGTTCTCGCCAAATGGCTGCTCACCGGGCCGCGCGTCCTGCTGCTGGACGAGCCGACCCGGGGCGTGGACATGGCCACCCGCGCCGAGATCTACCGGATGCTCGACCGGCTCGCGCGGGAAGGGCTCGCCGTCCTGCTGATCTCCTCCGACCTCACCGAGGTGCTGGGCGCCACCGACCGGGTGCTGGTGATGCACGAGGGCCGGATCGCCGCGGACCTCCCCTCGGACCGTACGACCGAGGACACCGTCCTCGCCCACGCGATCGGACACGCCGCATGACCGACCAACTGACCAAGCCCCCCGAGTCGAACGGTCCCGGCGGCCCGGCGCGGCCGGCCGGGGAGGAAACGCCCGCGCGGCGGACGCCGAGGCTGATCGTCGGGGGGCGCGACCTCACCCTGGAGGCCGGGCTCGCCCTGCTGCTGATCGTGTTCGTCGCGGTCGCGGGCTCCACCACGGACGCCTTCCTCACCGAGGGCAACATCACCAACCTGCTCAAGCAGATGGTCACCACCGGCCTGCTGGCCTACGGCATGCTCACCGTCATCCTCACCGGCGGGATCGACCTGTCCGTCGGCTCGGTGGTCGCCTTCTCCGGCATCGTCGCCGCCGGGCTGTCGTCCGGGCTCCCCGTCCCCCTCGCCATGCTCGTCGGCATCGTCTCGGGGATGGCCTTCGGCATGGTCAACGGGACGCTGGTGGCCCGCTTCCAGCTGGCGCCGTTCGTGGTGACGCTCGCCGCGCTCACCACCATCAGAGGGCTGGCCTTCGTCTATTCGGAGACGCCGGTGGCGCCCGAGAAGGAAGGCTTCTTCGAGCTGGGGTCCGCCGTCCTCGGACCCATCCCAGTCTCCACCCTGATCATGCTCGGGGTCTTCCTGTTCGGCGGGATCTTCCTCAGCCGCACCCCGGCCGGCCGCTCCCTCGTGGCGATCGGCGGCAGCGCGGAGACCGTCCGGCTGGCCGGCATCGGCGTACGCCGCCACATCGTCCTCGCCTACACCATCAGCGGCGCCTGCGCGGGCCTCGCCGGGGTCATCCTCGCCAGCCGCGTCGGCATCGCCCAGCCCAGTGTCGGCACCGCCTTCGAACTCGACGCGATCGCGGCCTGCGTGATCGGCGGCGCGAGCCTGGCCGGCGGCAAGGGCTCCGTACGGGCCACCTTCGCCGGTGTCCTCGTCCTCGCGCTGATCAACAACCTGCTCAACCTCTACGACGTGCAGAGCTTCTGGCAGCAGGTGCTCAAGGGCCTGATCATCGTCGCCGTCATCCTCGTCCAGCGCACCGGAAAGGCACGAACCTCATGATCACGAAGAAAGCGTCCGGGGTCCTGGTGGCCGGAGCGCTCGCCGCGTCCCTCGCCGGCTGCTCCTCCGACGGCGGTACGGGAGGCAAGGGCGACGGTTCGTACACCGTCGGCATCGCCAACTTCACGCTCAGCGGGCCCTACTTCAACGGCATGGACCGGGCCATCAAGGCGCAGGCGGAGAAGAAGGGCGTCGAGACCGTCAGCACCGACGCGGGCGGCGACGCGGCGAAGCTCGCCTCCAACGTCGAGGACCTGCTGAGCAAGGACGTGGACGCCGTGATCGTCTCGGGCGGCCCGCTGGAGTCCGCGCCCGCGGTCCTCAACTCCATCAAGGCCGCGGGCAAGCCCGCCGTCCTGGTCGACCGCAAGTTCCGCACCGGCACGTACAGCAGCTGGATCGGCCCCGACAACGAGGCCATCGGCAAGCAGAACGGCCAGTTCCTCGTGGAGCGGCTCGCCCAGGGCGGCACGGTCGCCCTGGTCAAGGGCGGTCCCGCCGACAACAGCATCGGCCAGGCCCGTACGAACGGCGTGAAGTCGGCGCTGGAGGGCGCCCCCGGCATCAAGATCGTGGAGGCGCCCGACTTCGGCAACTGGAGCTCGGACGGCGGCCTGACCGTCATGGAGAGCCTGCTCGCCTCGCACAGCGACCTCGACGCCGTCTTCTGCGAGAACGACGCCATGTGCCTGGGCGCCCAGCGCGCCATCAAGGACGCCGGCCGGGACAAGGACATCGTGCTGGCCGGCGTGGACGGCCAGGCGGAGGCGCTCAAGGCCATCCTCGACGGCACCAACTACCTGGTCACCGGACTCAACGACGCCGACGTGATCGGCGGCCTCGGTCTCGACAGGACCGTGGACATCCTCGACGGAAAGAAGACCGAGAAGGACACGGTCGTCCCGTCCCCTCGTGTCACCAAGGAGAACGCCCAGAAATACTACGATCCGGAAGGCAATTTCTGATGACCCGCACTCATCGTTACGCGCTGGCGGGCCTGGTCTGCGGCGCGCTTGTCGTTCCCCTCACCCTCGGTACGGCCTCGGCCGCGCCGGACGAGGACGCGACCACCCGGGCGGCGGCCACCCAGGCCGGCGCGCCCGCGGCCGCCGCCCCCAAGGCACCGGCCTGGCAATTGCTGCACTCGGAGAACTTCAGCAAGCCGCTCGACCCGAACCGCACCCCGTGGACCCGCGAGACGTACAGCCAGCCGTTCGACACCATCATGGAGGACAACGGCCAGTGGTACCGCAACGACTACGGCCCCGCCTGGGACACCGCGTTCAACTCCTTCGCCACGTACCGCAAGGAGTTCAAGGTCGGTGACGGCGGCTGGCTCACCGCCTCGCTGTCCGCCCGCGACTGGAACAAGGACGGGCAGATCGAGAAGGCGCCCTCCATCACCAACGGCAGGGCGGGCGGCAAGACCGTCGCCCAGCTCAAGGTGCCCGACCACACCGGCGGCGCCATCTTCCGCCCCACCCAGGCGCTGCCCGACCAGTACCGCATCGAATACCGCCTGAAGACCCTGGACTTCGGCGGGAAGCGCAACGGGACCATCGACTACGGCAACCGGATCAACGGCTACAGCAAGGACGGCTGCAAGACGCAGCACCCCTGGGGCGAGGGCTCCAACAGCCCCGGCTGGGAGGGTGACGCGTCAGCGCCGTACTGCGAGTGGCAGGACGTCCGCGCCGGGAAGTACGGCTACAACGGCTTCCACTACCTGTCGATCGTGGACTTCGCGAACCCCGCCCCCCGCAACAACCACTTCTGGCACTACCGCCGCAAGGTCCTGATGGACTCCTTCGCCCAGCACCCCGACCGGGTGGGCACCGGCACCGGCGGACGGGTCTGCAACTCCGCGACCAACACGTACTACGACTACAAGGACAGCAGCTTCAACACGGTCAACATGTGGATCAGCGGCCTGCCCAACTGGAACCCCGGCAAGGGTGGCCTCGCGGGCAACTCGCAGTGGTTCATGACCAGTTGCTCCGGCGGGGTCGCCGAGCAGCAGCTGTCCTCGGCGGCCGAGCTCCAGCCCGAGCTGATGCCGAACCAGGACTACGTCTTCGCCATCGAGCGGGACGCGACCGGCTACACGCTGGAGGCCAGCGGCAACTTCGCCCGCGCCGGGCAGAAGACGCTGCGGTTCCACCGGCCGTTCATCGTCGACAACAAGCCGATCTGGCACTACAACGTCAAGGCGAGCGAGTACGACGGCCGCTTCAACAACACGCTCACGCAGAACGACAACAACGGAAGCGCCACCTGGCCGAACCAGTGGCCGGCGGGATCCGCGTACCCCGACTCCTTCGTCATCGGGGACCTGTACACCAACGTGTACGAGGGCAGCGCGAGCCTGACCGACATCAAGATGTTCGTGCCCAAGGCGGTGAAGACCGCCAAGAAGTAGCGCGCCGCGCACGCCCGGCCGGCGCGGGCCGGGCGTGCGCCCCGCACCTCACCTCCCCGTCTCCTTCCCGCGCCGTGCCTCCGCCTCCGCGAGGCGCCGCGCGAGATGACGCCGTTCCGCGTCCGTCGGTGCCAGCGCGACCGCCTCGCGGTACGCGTCCACCGCCCCGTCCCACCGGCCGAGCCGGCGCAGCAGATCGGCGCGGGTGGCGTACAGCGGGAAGTAGCCGGCCAGTTCCCCCGCCGAGACCAGGTCCTCCACCAGCGCGAGGCCGTGCGCGGGACCCTCGGACATCGCGACCGCCACCGCGCGGTTCAGCTCCACCACGGGCCCCGGCGACCACCTGGCCAACTCGCGGTAGAGCAGCGCGATCTGGGGCCAGTCCGTGTCCGCCGCGTCGGACGCCGAGGCGTGGCAGGCCGCGACGGCCGCCTGCACCTGGTACGGCCCCGGCCTGCGCCGCAGCAGCGCGTCCTCCAGGACGGACAGCCCCTCGGCGATCCCGTCCCGGTCCCAGAGCGAACGGTCCTGCCGCTCCAGCGGCACCAGCTCCCCGGCGGCGTCGACCCGCGCGGCACGCCGTGCGTCGTGCAGCAGCATGAGCGCGAGCAGGCCCCGTACCTCCGTGTCGTCCGGCAGCAGCCCGGCCAGCACCCGGGTCAACCGGATGGCCTCGGCGGTCAGTTCACGTCGTACGGGCACCGCGCCGGCCGAGGCGCCGTACCCCTCGTTGTAGAGCAGGTACAGCACGCTCAGCACCGCCGCCGTCCGCTCCGGCAGGCGGTCGGCCGACGGCACCCGGAAGGGGATCCGCGCGTTCCGGATCTTGTTCTTCGCCCGGACCAGGCGCTGCGCCATGGTGGACTCGGAGACCAGGAACGCGTGGGCGATCTCCGCCGTGCTCAGCCCCGCGAGCGACCGCAGGGTGAGGGCGACGCGCGCCTCGGGCACCAGCGCGGGGTGGCAGCAGGTGTAGATCAGCCGCAGGCGGTCGTCGGGCAGCGAGCCGTCCCCGTCCACTCCGTCCTCCTGTTCCGCCGGTGCGCCCGCCGGCGCGCGGTCCGCCAGGCCGGCCACTTCCCGTACGGCCCTGGCCTCGGTCCGGGCGCGGCGCAGCCGGTCCAGCGCCCGGTTGCGGGCGGTGGTGGTGAGCCAGGCGCCGGGGCGGCGCGGCACCCCGTCGCGCGGCCAGCGTTCCACCGCCCGCGCGAAGGCGTCCTGCGCGCACTCCTCGGCCAGGTCCCAGTCGCCGGTGAACCGGATCAGGGACGCCACGATCCGGCCCCACTCCTCGGCGTACGCGCGGGCGACCGCGTCGCCCACGGCGTCGCCCACCCCCTCGCTCACTCCGTCACTCCGTCACTCCGTCCAGAACGGCCACACCTCGACCATGCCGAACCGGGCCATCGGGTGCTTCGACGCGATCTCGACCGCCTCGTCCAGATCCGCGCAGTCGATCACGTCGAAGCCGGCCATGTGCTCCTTCGAGTCGGCGAAGGGACCGTCCGTGAGGAGCAGCGAGCCCTCCCGCACCCGTACGGTCGTCACGTCCTCGGCGGGCCGCACCCGGTCACCCATCAGGCGCGCGCCCCGGCCGTCCATCTCGTCCACCCAGGGCTGGGCGTCGAGTTCGGCCGGGTCGTCGATGGTGACGGAGTCGTCCGTGCAGATCAGCAGCAGGTATTTCATGGTTCCTCCTGGGGCGGATGGTGCCTCTGGGTCGTCCTACATCAGTACGACGCGCGTCGCACGACAGGATCGACAGGTCCGCCGGAAAAACTTTTCGGTCCGTACGCATATGCCGTGGGACACCGGGCAGACGCATGTCGACCCGAGTTCGCGGCCCGTCCCCCCGGGCCGCCGAGGTCCTCGGCCCACCGGCCACCCCCTTGCCGGTGCGTGCCCCGGCCCCACCGGCTACCCCCCCTTGCCGGTGGGGCCGCTTCACGCCGTCGTACGCCTCCGGCCCCCGTACGGGTTCAGCCGTCCTGGCCCGTGATCACGACCGGGCCCCCGCCCGGATCCGTCCGGTCGATCCAGTCGGCGGAGACGTACAGCGGACGGTTCGGCAGCGCGCCGCGCCGCAGGCGCTCGCGGTGCAGCACCCGGCCGTCCTGGCTGACGACCAGCGCCGACAAGCGGCCGGCGGGCCGTGCCGTGCGGAGGGCGAAACGGCCGAGCGGCGGGCGCGGGCCCCGGGGGTCGATCCGGTTCGGCGCCACCCACCGCAGGGGCGCGTCGACCTCCACCGCCAGCTGCCGGTCCGGCCACCGCCCGTCGGAGAGGTAGCGCAGCACCGGGCCCGCGACGAGCCGCCCCTCCCGGGCGGCGGTGCCCGCCGGCTCGACGGCGTGCAGCAGGTTGCCGACGGCGAAGACCCCGGCCGTGCCGGTACGGAACACGGTGTCGACGGCGGGGCCCCGCGTGCCCCGGTCCAGCGTGATGCCGCCCAGGCGGACCAGCTCGTGCTCGGGGATCCAGTCGCCGGTGAAGACGACCGTGTCGCAGCCGAGGGTGACCGTCCTGCCGTCGGTGTGCCGCAGCGCGACGCCGGTCAGCCGGCCCCGGCCGAACAGCTCGGTCACTGTCGTGCCCGTCAGGAGCGGTACGCGCCGGTGCAGGCGGGCCCCGAACCCCGCCGGCCAGGAGGACTGAGGGCGCGGCTGGTCGGTGACCATGGCGGCGACCTCCACCCCGGCGTCGCGCAGCGTGCGTACCGCGGAGTAGCTGACGGGCTCGGCCCCGACGACGACGGCGCGGGCGCCGACCGGCTGGTGGTGGAGGTGGACGGCCTGCTGGAGCTCCCCCGTGGTGAACACGCCCGCCGGCCGGGTGCCGGGCACCAGCCGCGCGGCGCGCGGCCGTTCGCGCGCGCCGGTCGCCAGGACGACCGCGCCCGCCGTCAGCCGCTCCAGTCCGTCGCGGCTGGTGGTGTCCACGGTCAGCGGACCGGCCCAGCCGGTCACGGAGACGCCCGTACGGACGAGGGCACCGGCCCCCGCGGCCGTGTCGGACCAGTGGCGGGCGTACGCGGGGCCGCTCATCGGGCGCCGCAGGTCCCGCAGGCCGAACCCGGCGTGGTAGCAGTGCCGGGGGATCCCGCCGGCCTGCTCCTCACGGTCCACGACCTCGACCGCGCCGGCTCCGGTGGCGGCCAGCCGGGCCGCCGCCGCGAGACCCGCCGGGCCCGCGCCGACCACCAGTACGTCGACGGAGCGCTCCCGGCGGACGGCGCCGGGCGGCCCGCCGTTGTCTGCTGTCGCGTTCATGGTCCGGCCTCCGGCCGCAGGGGGGACGCGCCGCCGTCGGACGTGACGGGGGCGCCGGTGGTGTCGGGACGGGGGCTGGGCGTGCCAGGATTTTCGGCGTCGAGCAGCGCGCGTACGGCGGCGCCGCAGTGGAAACCCTGGCACCGGCCGGCCCGTGCGCGGGTGCGCCGCCGCAGTCCGTCGAGCGAGCGGGCCGGGACGGTGGCGGCGAGGGCGTCGCGGATCTCGCCGCGCGAGACCCGCTCGCAGTGGCAGACGAGCCTGCCGTACTCGGGATCGGCGGCGATCAGCTCGGGGCGCTCGTACGGGCGCGGAAAGGTCCGGCCGAGACAGGGCATGGTCACCGGTTCGAGGGTCCGGGGCTCGCCCAGCTTCTCGCCCGCCTCCGCCAGCAGCCCGACCACATGGGCGGCGATCGCCATCGACGCGGTCAGCCCGGTGGAGCGGATCCCGCCCACCGTCACGTACCGCTGCCCCGGGTGGCAGCGGATCCGGTAGTCGTCCTCCCCGGTCGCGGCGCGCAGCCCCGCGTACACGGCCGTCACCTCCTCGTCGAGGAGCGCGGGCACGATCCGCCGCCCCTTCGCCCGCAGGAAGGCGAGCCCCTCGGCCGAGGAGTGGGTGGCGGTCCGGTCGGTCAGGTCCTCGGCGGTCGGGCCGAGCAGGACGTTGCCGTACACCGTCGGCGCCACCAGCACCCCCTTGCCGAGGGCGGTGGGCACCGGCAGCAGGATGTGCCGGACCAGGTCCCGCGCGAACGTGTCGAAGACCATCAGCTGGCCCCGGCGCGGGGTCACGGTGAAGTCGGTGTGGCCGAGCTGCCGGTCGAGGTCGTCCGCGTACAGCCCGGCGGCGTTGATCAGCACGTGCGTACGCAACCGGCCCCGGCCGGTGGTGAGTTCGTGCGGGGACCCGCCGCTCACCCGCTCCACGCGGCAGTTGAGGTGCAGGTCGGCTCCGCCGCGTACCGCCTGGGTGGCGTACGCGAGGGTCGTCGTCCACGGGCAGATGACGCTCTCGCCGGGCACGGTGAGCGCGCCGAGGGCGCCGGGGCCGAGGGCCGGCTCGCGCCGGTAGACCTCCTCGGGCCCGATGACGCGGGTGTCGTGGCAGTCGTTGCGCTCGGCCTTCTCCATGAGCCGGGGCAGGGCGGCCAGTTGCTCGTCGTCCCACGCCACGAGCAGCGCCCCGACCGGCTCGAGTGGGATGCCGCTCTCCTCGGCGTACGCGGCCAGCCGCCGCTGCCCCTCCCGGACCAGCCGGGACTCCAGCGAGCCCGGCACGGCGTCGAAACCGGTGTGCAGAATGGCCGTGTTGGCCTTCGACGTGCCGTCCCCGACGTCGTCGGCCGCGTCCACGAAGGCGATCCGCAGGTCGTACCGCGTCAGTTCGCGGGCGAGGGCCGCGCCGACCACCCCGGCGCCGACGACCACGACGTCGTACACCTCGTCCGGCAGGACCCCCGCAGTGGTGACAGTCATGGTGCTCCAGGCTCAGGGGGCCGCGACGGGCGGGGGAGTACGGTCCACCAGCGCGGCCACGGCCGCGCGGAAGACCCCGAGGCGGCCGGCGGCCTCGGCCGGGCCGATCCGCGGTTCGTAGACGGCCGACGGCTTCCACGGCGGCACCACGTCCGGCAGCGAGAGGCCCGGGTCGAGTCCCAGCCGCGCCAGGGCGCCCACGCCCAGGGCCGTGGCGTCCGGCAGCGCGGACACCTCCACGGGCCGTTGCAGCAGGTCCGCCTGGGTCTGCATCAGCAGCGCCGACCGGGTCAGACCGCCGTCGACCCGCAGCACGGTCAGCGGCACCCCGACATCGGCGGCCACCGCGTCGGCCAGCTCCACGACCTGGGCGGCGATCCCCTCGCACAGGGCGCGGACCAGATGCCCCGCGCCGGTGTCGAGCCCCAGACCGGTCACCGAGCCCCGCAGGTCGCCCCGCCACCACGGCGCGGCCAGCCCGGCGAGCGCCGGGACGAACGTGACCCCGCCGCTGTCCGGCACGGACAGGCCGACCGGATCCAGGTCGCCGGCCCCGGAGATCACCCCGAGATCGGTGAGCCACCGTACGGCGGAGGCGGCCGTGTAGACCTGCCCGTCCAGGCAGTAGCTCGTCCGGCCGCCCAGCCGCCAGGCGACACAGCTGACCAGGCCCGAGGCGCCCCTGCGCGGCCGGTGCCCGGTCTGCGCGAGGAGGAACGCCCCGGTGCCGTAGGTGCACTTGGCGGTGCCCGGCTCCGTCACGTCCTGGGCGAGCAGCGCGGCCTGCTGGTCGACCAGCAGGCCGGTGAGCGGGATCTCGGGCCCGAACGCGGTGGTGGTGCCGACGGGTCCCGCCGCGTCCACGATCCCGGGCATCGCCTCGTCGGCCAGCCCGTACAGCGCCCGTGCCTCCGGCGACCACTCCACACGGTCCAGGTCGAGGAGCTGGGTCCGCCCGGCGGTCGCGGCGTCGGTGACAAAGGCGCCGGTCAACCGGTGGACCAGCCAGGAGTCGCTGGTGGTGACCACGCCCTCGCGGGTGAGCCGGCGCCGGATCCAGGCCATCTTGGGCGCGGCGAAGTACGGGTCGACGGGCAGGCCGGTCAGCTCTCTCAACCGGGCGGCATGCGGGGCCAGTTCGGCGCAGAGCGGCTCCGCCCGCCGGTCCTGCCAGACGATCGCGTCGGTCAGCGGGGCGCCCGTCCCCGGATCCCAGGCCAGGACCGTCTCGCCCTGGTTGGCGAGGCCGACGGCGGCGACGGGCTCACCGGCGTCCGCGAGCGCCCGGCGGCCCGCCTCGACGACGGAGGAGAGGAGCAGGGCCGGGTCCACCTCCACCGTGCCGCCGGGGCCGTAGCGGGGGGCCGCCGGGGCCGATCCCGTACCGATCACACCGCGTTCGGGACAGATGACCAGTGCCTTGGTGGACGACGTGCCCTGGTCGACGGCGAGCACCGGCCGGGAGGAGGGCGCCGGGACGCCGGGGAGGGAGTGCTGGGCCGGGCGCATGTCCCCGTTCTTCGCTCGCAGGAGGTGGTGCGGGTGGTCGTGATCGCTCTGCGAAAGGGTGGTGCAGGTCAGAGACGGCGTCAAGGGCGGCACGGCGGACCGGGGAGCACGGGAACGCGCCCGCGCGCCGGGCGGATCCGTACGAAACTCCCGTGACGCGCGTGACGAGTTGTAAAAAGTCGGTCGAGCGACCGGATTTTGACGGGACGGGACCTACAATGATCGCCGAGCACCGGCAGGGCGCCCTTGAATCGCCCGACCAGCAGCGGATCGCTTCGCACTCCACCGCGCCAGAGGATCCATGACCACCACATGCCTATCCGGGTGTTGCCCGCGCCGCACCCGACACACCCGACGCACGCGTGTTCCGGGTCCACCGGGGCCGGGCTGATGGCGGCCGAGCACATACGCCCCGTCTACCACCCGGCGGGCCACGACAGCGAGTTGCGTGCTGCCGTGCAGGACCTCAAGGCCGGGCGCTGGGTGTCGATGCGCAACCTGCTGGCCGCTACGCCGGGTTGGGGCCTGTGGACCCAGCGGACGCAGGTCCTCGCGGCCGTCGCCGCCGGTTCGGACGCCGTCCAGACCTGGCGCGCCGAGGAACCCACGAATGTCGCCGCGACGGTGATGCACACCCGTGTCGTGGTCGAACGCGCCCTGCGGGCGCACCGGGAGGGGCATCCGCGCACGAAGGAACTGTGGCAGCTGGGGTGGGAGGCGTGCGGCGCCGCGGCCAGGATCGCCCCCGACGACCCGGTGCCGTGGGTGTGCCTGCTCGCGCTGTCCCAACTCGACTCCCGGCAGCGGCTGGAGGAGCACCGGCTCGCGCCGCCGGGCCCGATGCTGTTCCCCGGCCCCTGGGAACTGCTGTCCGAGGCCGACCGGCGCGACCCGTACAACCGCGAGGCGTACCACCGCATGCTCCAGTTCGTGTACGCGCGCCGGGGCTCCCGCTCGCTCGCCGAGGCCGTCAACTTCGCCCAGTGGGCGGCCTCCACGGCGCCGGCGGGCTCGGCCCTGCACGTGCTGCCGCTGTACGTACGGGTGGAGCGCTACCGCCGTGAGAACGGCCAGGAGAAGGCCCTCGACCTGCACTGGGTCACGGAGGACGCCACCCGGGACGCGGCGCGGGCGCTGGACCTGTGGTTCGACCGGGCGGTCCTGGCCGAGGCCTCGCTGCTCGACCTCAGCCATCTCGCGCACGCCCTCTGGGGATCGCTCCAATTCGAGTCCGCGGCGCGGGTGTTCGAGGCGCTCGGACCGTTCTACGCGACCCTTCCCTGGGCCTACCGCGCCCGGGACCCCGGGCAGGCGGAGGAGATGTTCCTCCGCGCCCGGAGCCGGTCGCTCGCCGGTGCCCGCGAGGCCCGGGGCGACCCGCCGGGCTGAGCCGGGGCCCCGGCCGGCGCGGCCGCGTTCCGACCGCACGACTCCGGCGCGCCGACTCCGTGCCGCCGGACCCCGTACTCCTGCATTCCGTACTCCCGCACGCTGTACTCCCGCATTCCGTACCGCCGCACCGCGTTCCGCACCACCCCGTTCGCCCGTACCGGTCCCCTCGTCCCGCTTCATCCCGGAGGTAAATCCCGTGTCCCTTTCCCCGCCGGCCTGGTCGAACTCCGGCCTCGGTCCGCAGAAGGACGAAGAACAACGGCTGCGGGAACTGGGCTACCAGCCGGTCCTCGCCCGCCGCATGGGCGGGTTCGGCAACTTCGCCATCAGCTTCTCGGTCATCTCCATCCTCTCCGGATGCATGACCCTGTACGGCTTCGGCATGAACACCGGCGGTCCGGCGGTGATGCTCTGGGGCTGGGCGGGCGTCGGCCTGTTCGTCCTCTGCGTCGGCATGGCACTCGCCGAGGTGACCAGCGCCTATCCGACCTCCGGCGCCCTCTACTACATGGCCGACCGGCTGGGCGGCCGCAAGTGGGGCTGGTACACCGGGTGGTTGAACCTGCTCGGGCTGCTCGGCGCGATCGCCGGAATCGACTACGGCGCCGCGCTGTTCACCGGGGCCTTCCTCAACCTGCGCTTCGGGTTCGAGCCCACCCCGGGCTGGACCATGGTCATCTTCGTCTGCATCCTGCTGCTGCACGCCGTGCTCAACCTGTTCGGCGTACGGCTGGTCAGTGTGCTCAACTCGGTCAGTGTGTGGTGGCACCTGGGCGGTGTCGCCCTCATCGTCGGCGCCCTGGCGATCGTGCCGTCCCACCACCAGTCGCCCAGCTACGTCTTCACCGAGTTCGTCAACAACACCGGCTGGCACAACTCGCTGTACGTGGCGGCGGTCGGACTGCTCCTCGCGCAGTACACCTTCTGCGGGTACGACGCCTCCGCCCACCTCTCCGAGGAGACCTCGAACGCCTCCGTCACGGCCGCGCGCGGCATCGTGCGCGCCATCTGGGTCTCCTGGATCGCCGGCTTCGCCCTGCTGGCCGGCCTCACCTTCGCCATCCAGGACTACGCCGGCGCCCTGAACAGCTCCACCGGCGTGCCGCCCGCGCAGATCCTCATCGACGCGCTCGGCACGAGCGGCGCCACCGCGATGCTGCTGGTCGTGATCGTCGCGCAGCTGTTCTGCGGCAACGCGGAGGTCGCCGCCGCCAGCCGGATGGTGTTCGCCTTCAGCCGCGACAACGCGCTGCCGGGCTCCGCCCTGTGGCGGCGCGTCAGCAGCCGTACGCAGACCCCCGTCAACGCGGTGTGGCTGTCGGTGGCCGTCGCCTGCGTGCTCGCCCTGCCCTCGCTGTACTCGACGACCGCGTACAACGCCGTCGTCGCGATCAACGTCATCGGCATCACCCCCGCGTACGCCATCCCGATCTACCTGCGGCTGCGCGCGGGCAAGCGCTTTGAGCCCGGGCCGTGGAACCTCGGCCGCTGGAGCAGGCCGGTCGGGTGGATCGCGGTGACGTGGGTGGCCGGGGTGACCGTCCTCTTCTGCCTCCCGCAGGCGAGCCCGGTGACCGTCGACTCCATGAACTACGCGGTGGTCGCGCTCGCCGTCGTGCTCGTGCTCGCCACGGTGTGGTGGTACGTGGCCCGTGGCTCGTACAGCACGCCACAGTCGTACGGGAACGCGCGCGAGCAGTCGGAGATCTCCGAGGGGATCGTCTAGTCGTTCGACTGTTTGACCGTTCGACCGTTTGATTGTTCGACTGTCTGACCTTTTGACCGTGCGCCGAGCGGCCCCGTCCTGAGCAAGGGCGGGGCTGTTCTACGTCGCGCCGCCGTTCTCCCGTACGAACTTCTTCGCCAGCGCGTCTCCGAGCCGGACCGCCTCGTCGTGGTTCTCGATGGGGGAGACCCGGGTGTTCTTGAACAGGATGTACGTCACCCCCGAGGCCACACCGCCCCGCTGGGGGTGCGCCGGGATGCCCAGGCTCTCCGCCGTGGCGTACGAGGCCTCCCCGATGATGCCCACCGGGCCGGTGTCGCCCACCACCGCGTACCGCACCCGCCCGCCGTGCACGACGGCCACCACCCCGCCCCCGCGGATGCCCGACGCCGGGTAGCTCCACAGCTCGCTCGGCGCCGGCACGACGACGAACGGCAGCTTCTCCGAGTTCAGCGGCTTGCCGTCGGACTGGGCGAACGCGGTGCTCTCCTGGAACCAGGGGTCGGTCGTCGTGTTGCAGTGGGCGGTGACCTGCCCGTCGCAGTCGATGTCCATGTCGGCCTTCCAGAACACCGCGCCCGTCGTGCCGCAGACGGGAACCGTGGCCGCCGCGCCCGCGTCGGTGCGGTACTTCCCCTTCGAGACCGGAGCGCAGGCCGTGGTCGCGGCCAGCAGGTCCGCCGCCCGTACCGTGCCCTCCTGGCCCGGCGCCCGCCGCTCGCCGCGCGGCCCGGCCGCCCCCGCCGGGGGGCCGGCGGGGGCGGCGGGGACGGCGGACAGCGCCTCGGCGGGGAGTACGGTCGCGGGCAGGGCGGCGGCCAGCAGGGCGGTACCGACCGTGCCGAGCGCGCGGGTACGACGAGCCATGGGCTGATGCCTTTCCGGGCGTTTCCGGCGTTTCTGGGGTACCTGGTATTCCTGGTATTCCTGGTGGCGAGGCCTCACTCGCCCGGCGGAGGGGGAAGCGGACGGTCGTCGTCCGCTATCCGCTCCGCCAGCAGGGCCGCCAGCCGGTCCAGGAACACCCGCTGACCCGCCACCAGGCGCCGCGCCGCCTCCGGCAGGGCGAACCAGGCCACCCGGTCGATCTCGGGGAACTCGCGCAGGACACCGCTGCCCCGCGGCCACTCCATGGTGAACGTACCGGGCACGGCGAGCGCCGGGTCCAGCTCCCCCTCGACCGCCCAGACCGTCACGATCTTGCCGCCGCGCTGGCGCGACTCGCCCAGCGGCGTCCAGGGCCCCTCGGGCGGCGGCAGGCCCAGCTCCTCCTGGAACTCGCGGCGCGCGGCGGCCTCGGCCGGCTCCTCGGGGCCGTACTCCCCCTTGGGGATCGACCACGCGGCGTCCTCGCGCCCCGCCCAGAACGGGCCGCCCATGTGTCCGAGCAGCACGGCGACACCGGTGTCGGTGACCCGGTGGACGAGAAGTCCCGCGCTGCGCTTGCCCGGCATGCCGTCAAGTCTGCGCGGTCCCGGGCCACTCCGCCCGAACTGATGAGCCGTGCGGGGCACGGCCCGACGCGTGGACGGCCGGGCACGGGGTAGACGCACGGCAGATCGACCCGCCCACGGCTTCGGAAGCCATGGATCCCGCGTCCCCAGGAGACAACATGGCCGGCATGCTCGACCGCATCAAGCAGTTCACCCGCAGCCCGCAGGGGCAGCGCGTCACGGAGCAGGTACGGCGCGCCTCGGCCGACCCGCGGAAGCGGGAGCAGGCGCGCAAGCTGTTCGGCAAGCTGCGCGGACGGCGCTGACGCGCCGGTACGCAGCGAGCAGGGCCCGTCCTCGGATCGAGGACGGGCCCTGTCGTGTGCCGACTGTCAGATCACCGGATCACCGAGATCAGTGGTTCACCGGATCAGTGGTTCACCCGGTCAGTGGTTCACCGGACTACGGGAACGAGGTGATCGTCGACGGGACCGTGCTGGTGCCGGACGTGGCCGACCCCAGACTGTTGATCACGTGGTTGTACTGACCCATCCCACCGAGGGACACGACCAACAGGTCGTGGAACTTCACACCGGGTTTGACCGGCGCCTGGAAGCCGTGCTCCTGGATGATGTTCGGATCCGACGTGTAGTTGCAGTAACTACCCAGACCCCAACCCTCGTGGTTGTTCACGGAGTCGGCCACCTTGTAGGCGGCGTACCCCCTGATCGAACCGTTCTGGATGGCCGCCTGGTTCGGCGCGTCGTACGCCTTCTCGTTCTGGAAGAAGATCGTCTTGCCGTTCTCGCCGTACCACTCCACGTCGTACTTGTTGAAGTGTTCGACGAACAGGCCGGTGGCGAGGACGTCGTCGCCGTTGACCCGCAGACCGTAGTCGGCGCGGTTGGTCTCCCAGCCGACGCCGGCGCCGTGGTCGGCCCGCCAGATCCAGGTGTGGTCGATGATCGTGTCATCGCTGTTGATCACCATGCTGGTGGTGGCCTTGCCCGGACCCGCGCCACCGATGCGGATGAAGACGTCCTGGACGGTGGTCGGGTTCGCGGAGTGGTCCGCCGACGCGCCCTGGGGTCCGACCTCGAGGAGCGTCGGGGAGTTGACGGGACCGGCGTCGATCAGGAAGCCGGCGAGCTTCACGCCGTCCACGTCGGCGACCTTCATCGCGGTCACCCCGTTGTCCGGGATGATCGTGGCGAGACCCAGACCGAGGACGATCGTGTTGGGACGGGTCACGTTGATGGTCTGGTTGACGTGGTAGACACCCGGCGTGAACAGGAGGTTGAGCCCCTGCGCGAGCGCCTGGTTGATGGTCGCGGCGGTCGCGCCCGGCTTGACGACGTAGAACTGGTCGAGCGGCACGGACGTACCCTGCGGCGCGCCGTTGCCCCACGTGGTGCCGCGGGCGTTGGTGCGCTTCGCCGGGGCGAAGACCTTGTAGGTGTTGCCGTCCAGGTACAGGAACGGCTTCTCCCGCGAGGTCGGGGTGTTGTTCAGCGTGGTGTACGGCGGGTTCGGGAAGCCCTGTGCGGGCGCGCCCTCGACACCGGAGAACACCATGTTCCAGACGCCGTTGGTCCAGCCGCCGACGGAGCTGTCACGGGTGTACCACTGCTGCTGGGAGTACGGGCCGACGGTGCCGTCGATCTTGCTGTCGGCGATGTAGCCGCCGCTGGCCCAGCCGTATCCGTTGGGCGCCAGGTTGAGCCCGCCCTTGACGTGCATCCGGCGGAACGGCGCGGCCTGCGCGACGGCCCAGCGGTTGGTGCCGTTGACCGGGTTGACGGCCAGGTTCTCGGCGGAGCGCCAGAAGTTCTGCGTGGCGTTCCCGTTGAACCAGCCGGCGTCCACGGTGATGTCACCGTTGATGTTGGTGTCGTCGGGCGACAGACCGAGGCCGGAGATCGAGGTGTAGAAGCCCAGTTGGGCGTTGAGGCCGTTGTACGTGCCCGGCTTGAACAGGAACTGGTAGCGGCCCGAGCCGAACTGGTCCGACTCCTGCTGCTGGAAGACCTGGTCGAGCCTGCCCTGGATGTTGGGCGTCGACGGATCGAAGACGATCACGTTCGGACCGAGGTCACCGCCGCCCGGCAGCGGGTTGCCCGTGCCGCCGTCGGTGCCGCCGAAGACCTGGAACTCCCAGAGGGAGTAGCCCCAGGGGGTGGCCCGGACGGTGCCGGTCACCCGGACGTAGCGGGCGTTGCCCGTGACGGTGTGGGACTGGACACCACCGGTGCTCGTGGTGGTGGCGTAGGCCTGCGTCCAGGTGGTGCCGTTGGTGGACAGCTCGATCTTGTACGCCTTCGCGTACGCCGTCTCCCAGTTCAGGACCACCGAGTTGACCGCGACGGTCGAGCCGAGGTCGATCTGGATCCACTGGGGGTCGGACGCGGCGCTCGACCAACGGGTGCCGGTGTTGCCGTCGTTGGCGCCCGTGGCGGGGGTTCCGGCGTTCTCCACGCTGGAAGCCGTCACCGGCTTGCCCTGGGAGAGCAGGGTCGGGGCGGCGTCCGCCTTGGTGCTGGGGATGAGGAGCAACAACGAGGCGATCAGGGTGGCGGCGACGGAGACGGCGAGTCCTCGCCGTCGGTCCGGCGTTGATCTCCGGAACGCCGGTACCGGCGAAGCGAGCGGAGGAGCGTGCATGGGCAAGTCTCCTGAGTCATCAGAAAAGGGCAGCACGGGTGCGTGCGTGGGGGCATGCGTGGGGGGGCAGATAGTCGGAGAGCGCTCTCTGGGTAGAGGAGATGCTTCCCCCGTGTTTCGTACACGTCAAGAGTTGTGCGCGAACCGTCCGCTCCGGGTTCCCGTGTCATCAACAAATAACCGGCTAGACGCGCCGATTGTGGGCATCTGCGCCCTGTCGGGGGCGAGTTGAGGAGAGGTCGATTCAGAATCTGACGGCAGGGGGAGGGTGCGCGAAACGGTGTTACGGACGGCTCCCGCGGCATCGCCCGGCGCGGCGCCGAGCGGCTGACGAGGACACGCTCGCGTACGGTCTCGTCCACGGCGAACCGGGCCCCGGCCACGTGCTGATCGACCCGGATGGGTGGCCGGTGCTCCTCGGCATTCGAGGGCCTCAAGCACTTCGACGCCGAGTGGGAGCACGCCTTCAGCCGGGGCCTGTAACACCTGTACCACGCACGCGCGTTCCTCACGCCGCGCGGGACCGGTTGATCCCGGGTCCCCGGCACCCCGGGCGAGCGGGCGGTGATTGCCGATCACGGTGTCCGGGAATCAGGAGGGGGACAGACCGGTCGCCGGACAGGCGTTGGCCGTCCCCGGAGGGGCACGCGCCGGTCCCTCACGAAGGGAGTGGTTTCGATGCGTGCGTACGGGCATGCCCGACGGCGTGCCGCACGTGCCACGTACAGCCTGCCGCGGTCGGACTCGTCCGCCCGCTGGGCGCGGCACCTGACGGCCACCTACCTGAACCGCGGCTGCGGCGAGAAGGTCTCACGGGACCAGGTGGACGACGCGACCCTGGTCGTCTCCGAACTCGTCACGAACGCCACCCGGCACGGCCGGAGCGGCTGCCGTCTCCAACTCAGCGTGGACCGGGGGCGGGTCACGGTCGAGGTGCACGACAACAGTCCCCTGCGACCCCGGTTGTCCCCGGCGGACACGCTGGCCGAGGGAGGCAGAGGGATGACGCTGGTACGTGAACTCTCCCGCCGCCTCTCGGTGTTGGGCGCCCCGGGCGGCGGCAAGACCGTACAGGCGGTCCTCCTCGCCTGCTGACGTGGCCGTTAGCACCCCGCTGTAGCCTCGGCGCCATGAAACCGGGGGAGGGCGAGGACACGCCCTAGAGTCCGGGCCGGGCGGGGCTCACCGCCCGAATTCTGGGCCGCGCTGACGGCGGCCGGCGAACCGCTGGCGGCCCAGGACGGCCCGGACCGGGCCGAGGTGAGGGCGGGGCTGGAGCGCTGCCGCAGCCGGCTCGCCGCCCTCGGTGCGGAATAGGGTCGACGGGCCGGCGTCGACCGATCGACGCACCGATTTCCCGAACCGATTCCCCGAATCGATTTCCGGAACCGATGTCACGAAACGGGTGGCTGGAGCGTCTACGGGGAGAACGGCGTCCCACGAGGGATCGCCCAGCAGCACCACGCCCCGCAGATACGGAGAAATCGTGTTCGCCGCCTATGTAACGGTCACCCTTCTCGGCGCGGTCTTCAACGGTGCCGCCGCCGTCACCTACCTGATCGGCCACGAATACCCGAAGACCCAGGCGGACATGAAGGGCATCCCCCGGAAGTGGGTGCCGGTGCTGGGCCTGCTGCTGGCGGCGGGCACCGTGGGGCTGCTGGCCGGGCTCGCCGTTCCCCTCCTGGGCACCCTCGCCGCCTCCGGCCTGGTGCTGTACTTCATCGGCGCGATCATCGCCCACCTGCGGGTGGGCTCCCGCAACATAGCGGGCGGCATCGTCTTCCTCGCCACCGCGGCCGCCGTCCTGGCCCTGGGCCTGGCCCACCACGGCGGTCGGTGAGCCGGCCTTTCCCGTCCGCGGCCCCACCCCGCCGCCGACCGCCCCGGAGCGGGGACAATGGGCGGGTGACCCACCGCTATCGCGTCCTCGGCGCCACCCGGGCCCTGCGTCCCGACGGGACGGAGGTACGGCTCAGCGGGGCGCGGCTGCGCGCGCTGCTCACCGCCCTCGCGGGGGCCGGGGGGCGTGCGGTCGGCACCGGTGAGCTGGTCGCCCAGGTGTGGGGAGAGGACGAGGAGCGGCCCGCCGACGCGGTGGGCGCGCTGCAAGCGCTGGTCGGGCGGCTCAGGCGGGCCCTGGGCGGCGAGGCCGTGGCCTCCGCGCCGGGCGGCTACCGGCTCGTCGCGGGGCGCGACAGCGTCGACCTCTTCCGCTTCGAGCGGCTGGCCGCCGACGGTGCCGCCGCTCTGCGCGAGGACGACCCCGAGCGCGCCCTGACGCTGCTGGACGAGGGCCTCGCGCTCTGGGACGGGCCCGCCCTCGCGGACCTGCCGGGGCGGGTGTCCGACCCTCTGGCCGTACGGGCGGAACAGCGCCGCGCCGCGGCCCGCCGCGACCGGCTGGCCGCCGAGGTGGCTCGGGGCAGGCCGGAGCGGGCCCTGGCCGGTCTCGCGGCCCTCGCCGCCGGAGCGCCGCTGGACGAGCCCCTGCACGCCCTGCGGATCAGGGCGCTGCGCGCGGCCGGCCGGCCCGCCGAGGCGCTTCAGGCGTACGACGGGGTACGGACCGTCCTCGCCACCCGCCTCGGCACCGACCCGGGCCCCGAACTGCGCGCCCTGCACGCCGAGCTGCTGGCAGGCGACGCACCCCCGAGCCCCGCACCCCGTACCACCCCCAACCCCAACTCCAACCCCCACCCCCACCCCACTCCCCGTACCACCACCCCGGTCGGCAACCTCCGGGCCGGACTCACCTCCTTCCTCGGTCGGGAAGCGGAACTCGCCGCTCTCGGAGCCGAGTTGACCACCGCACGCCTGGTCACCCTGATCGGCGCGGGCGGTGCGGGCAAGACCCGGCTGTCCCTGGAGGTGGCCCGCGCGGCGGCCACCCGCGCGCACCCCCCGAGTCCGGACGGCAGGGCGTGGCCCGATGGTGTGTGGGTCGTCGAGTTGGCGCCCGTGCGGGAGGCCTCGGCCGTGGCCGAGGCGGTCCTGACCGTGCTGGGTGCCCGCCAAACCGCGGTGCAGGGATCGCCCGGGGTACGGGGCACGGCCGCCGTCGCGCCCCCGTCGGACCCCCTCGACCAGTTGGCCGAGCACTGCGGGCAGCGCCGCATGCTCCTCCTGCTGGACAACTGCGAGCACGTGATCGGCGCCGCCGCCGGCCTGGCCGAGGCCCTCCTCACCCGGTGCCCCGGCGTCACCGTCCTCGCCACCAGCCGCGAACCGCTGGGCGTGCCGGGGGAGTCCGTACGCCCCGTCGAGCCGCTGCCCCAGGACGTCGCCCTGCGGCTCCTCGCCGAACGCGGCGCCGCCGGCCGCCCCGGCTTCCGCGTCACCGACGACCCCGACGCCTGCGCCGAGATCTGCCGCAGGCTCGACGGCCTCCCGCTCGCCCTCGAACTGGCCGCCGCCCGCCTGCGGGCGCTCGACCCCCGGCAGATCGCCGACCGGCTGGACGACCGGTTCCGCCTCCTCGGCACCGGCAGCGGCAGCCGCACCGTCCTGCCCCGGCAGCAGACCCTGCGGGCCGTCGTCGACTGGTCCTGGGACCTGCTCGCCGAGGACGAGCGGGCGGTCCTGCGCCGCCTGTCCGTCTTCTCCGGTGGCTGCTCCCTCGCGGAGGCCGAGGCGGTCTGCGCCACCCCCGACACGCTCTCCCTGCTGGCCTCCCTCGTGGACAAGTCCCTCGTCGTCGCCGCCACCGGATCCCGGACCGGCCCGGCCCCCGCCGGCATGCGCTACCGCCTCCTGGAGACCGTCGGCGAGTACGCGGCCGAACGCCTCGCCGAGTCGGGCGAGCGGGAGGCCGTCGAACGCCGCCACCTCGCCGCGTACCGCGAACTGGTCCGTGTCGGGGACCCGGAGCTGCGGGGCCGGGGACAGACCCACTGGCTGGGCGTCTTCGAGCGCGAACACGACAACGTCCGGGCCGCGTTGCGCACCGCCGTGGACCACAAGGAGGAGCAGGAGGCGCTCTGCCTCGTCCTCGCCATGAGCTGGTTCTGGCAGCTGCGCAACCACCGCGCCGACGCCCTCGCCTGGTCCTCCGCCGTCGCCGCCCTCGGCCCCGACCCCTTCGAGGAGCCCGTACGGCCCGCCGTACCGCTGACCGAGCCGTGCACGGCCCTGCCGCCGCCCTGGTCGGAGGACCAGGTGTGGGAAGCCCGCCGGGGGATACGGCTGATCCTCCTCGCCGGCTCCGACGACGGCGCCCTCACCGCGGACGGGCCCGGCCCCCGGTCCCGGCTGCGCGCGATCGTGTCGGCGTACGGCCCCGGGCTGCCGCAGAACTGCCGCCAGCCCGGCACGACCTGGTTCTTCGCCCGGCTGATGACGGGAGACCTCCCCGGCATCACGGAGACGATGGAGGAACTGGTCCTGGCCTCCCGGGCCCAGGGCGACAGCTGGCACCTCGGCCTGGCGCTGATGCTGCGCGCGAAACTCCTCAACGACCGTACGGAGGGTTTGATCCGCTCCGGCCTCGACGCCGACGAGGCACTGGCCCTCTTCGAGCGGGCCGGCGACCTCTACGCCATCGCCGAATCCCTGTCGGCGCGCGCCGAGACCCACGAACGACAGGGCCGGCACGAGGCAGCCGCCACCGACCTCGCACGCGCGATGGAATGCTGCGCACGGATCGGGGCCCACGGCCAGATCCCGCTGTTCAAGGCGCGGTTGGCGTCCGTACGGCTCGACGCGGCCGGCGCCGCCGGAGACCAGGACGCGGCGCGGCGCGCCGAGGAGCTGCTGGTCGAAGCGGTCGAGGAGAACGCCGTGCACTTCGGCCAGACCGCCGGCACGTCCCGGCTGCTGCTGGCCCGGCGCTACGGACGCACCGGCCGCACGGACCTCGCACGCGCGCAGCTGCGCACCCTGGAGGAGGAGAACCCGTACGCCCGCCGGGCCCTCTTCGGTGGCATGGTCGCGGGTCTGCACGGCTGGCTGGACTGCCTGGAAGGGGAATACGACCGCGCCCTGGACCATCTGCGCCTGGCTCTCGCGCGCTTCGACCGGCTGGTGTTCCTGGTCGCGCCGCATCTGATCGTCAGTCAACTCCCCAGCGCGGCCTGGGCCACGGCACGGCTGGGCGAACCGGAGGCCGGGGCGCGGCTGCTGGGCGCCCACGCGCGCCACACCGAACTGCCGGAAGGCATCGGCCTGCACCCCTTTCCGCCGGCCTCCGACACCGAGATCCAGGGGCACGCGGAGGCGGTCGTACGCGCGGCACTGGACGGCCCGGCCTACGCCCGCGCCCACGCCGAGGGCCGCGACCTCACGGTGAAGGAGGCCGCGGCCCTCATCTGACGCGCTGTGCCGCTGCTCCGTCAGGAACCCTGTCGCCCGGGCGGCGCGGACGCCTCGGCGGCGATCCCCGCGTCCGCCAGCCGCTCGCGCGCCTCGGCGAGATCCGCCTCCGTCGGCGCGTCGTCCTGCGAGAGGCTGCGCCGCCAGTACCCGGTGAAGTCGACCGCCCGCCGGCCGAACCCGCGCTCCTCGACCAGATGGCGCCGCAGCGCCCGTACGGCACCGGCCTCACCGCCGAGCCAGGCGTGCGCCGAGCCCTCCGGGAACACCACGTCACGCACCGCCCGTACCAGCGGCCCCCGCGGCCCGGACGGCGCCCGGCCCCGATGCAGCCAGTGCACGGTCACGTCCCCCGCCGTCGCGAACCGCTGCTCCTCCGCCGCGTCCACGACCTCGGCGAAGACCACCGCGCGGGCCCCGGCGGGCAGCGCCTCCACGATCGTGCCGATCGCGGGGAGCGCCGTCTCGTCCCCGGCCAGCAGCAGCCAGTCCGTCGTCCCCAGCGGCAGGGGCGTCGCGAAGTACGCCGAGGGGCCGAACATCCCGAGCACGTCGCCCGGGGCGGCCGACCGCGCCCACCGCGTCGCGGGCCCTGCCTCCCCGGCCCCGAGCCCGGCCCCGAGCCCGGCCCCGAACCCGGCGTCCGCCCCGCTCTCGTCCCTGGTCCCACCCCCGTCGCCATCGTCATCGTCCCCGTGCAGCACGAAATCGACGCAGATCGTGCCCAGGGCCGGGTCGTGCGAGCGGATCGTGTAGCTGCGCGCCCAGGGCCGCTCGGCCTCCGGGATCGCCTGGAAGGCCCCGTACCACCGCATCACGTCCTGCTCCGGGCCAGCCGCCCCGCTCGCGGGCAGCCGGGGGACCCGCTGCCCGGCCCTCGGGAAGTACAGCTTCACCTGCTGGTCGGGGCCCGCCAAAGCGAAATCGCCGAGGTCGGGGCCGCCGAAGGTGACCCGGACCATGCGCGGGGAAAGCCGTACGACACCGGTGACCTCGACGGTCCGTACGGGCAGCGCCCGGGGCGCGGCGGCGGGCGGCCTGTCTGCGTTCTCTGTCATACGGGCCACGCTGGCAGCCCGCGCCGACACGCCGCCGACAGCCTGCCGACACCGGGCCGGTGCCGCGGCTACAGGGCCGCCGCGACCGCGTCGAGGAACCGCGCGTGCGCGCGGTGGCTGCACGGCGCCTCCGGGTTCCACGCCACGATCCGCGCCCGCTCCTCCAGCGCGCGCCAGGCGGGGTGGGACCGCAGGCTCTCGCGCGGAGCCGCGTTCACCCGTACGTCGGCCAGGACGACGTCCGGCTCCAGCGCGGCCGCCTCCGCCCACTCGACCGTGCGCCAGTTGGTCCCCGCGCCCTCCGCCGGGTCGATCAACGACACGCCGAGCTCGGTGAGGTCACGCAGGTCGGGCCAGGTCGACGGCCGTGCCAGGTAGGCCGTTTCGGGTCCCGCCGCGGACAGGGCCAGCACCCGGGGGCCGCCGGCCCGGCCCGTGAGCGTACGGACGGCCGCCTCCGCGTGCGCCAGCTCCGCCTCGGCGGGCCCGTGCGGAGCGTGCAGTGCGCGGGCCAGTTCCGTGAACCGGTCCCTGATCCCGCCGAGGGAACGGTCCTTGCCCACGTCCAGGACCACCACCGGGACCTGCTCCTCCAGGTGTTTGGCCGCCTCGGGGTCGATGCCGTACACCTGCCCGCCCCCGTAGCTGACGGCGACCACCAGATCGGGCTCCGCCGCGACGAGCGCGTCCAGGTCGACGGCGCTGCCCGCGCCGAAGGAGACCAGCCCGGCGAGCGGCAGGTCGCCCGCCTTCGCCGGGTCGGGCGCCTCGCCGTCGTGGTGGGAGCCGAAGATGCCCAGCGGACGCAGCCCGTGGTCCCACAGCGTCGCGCCGGCCTGTATGTACGCGGCCACCCGTGCGGGGTGACCGGGCGTCACGGTCAGGTGGCCACGGTCGTCCGTGAACTCCCAGCTGTTGCTCGAGTCCATGCCTCGCCTCGTTCCGCTCGTGTCGGTGCGGTGTTCGGTATCGGTACAGGACGTCCGTACGGATGTGTGTGCGGTCGCCACCCACTCTCTGCCCATCCGGGAGCCCGCGGACTCCCACCGCGCCTGTCCGTGCTCCCCCATGAGGGAGAATGTGTGTTCGGGCGGCGGTGGGAGCAGCCGCCGCCCGTACGCCCGCCGACCCGTCCCCAGGGAGCGTTCCGATGAAACCCGCCGCTCATGTCCGCAAGACCGCCCTGCCCGGCGTCGGTACCCGCTACGACCTCAACACCGAGGCGGGCGCCCATCTTTCGGTCGTCGTGCACCAGGACGGCCGGCGCATCATCTCCTTCCACGACCCGGAGGACGACGACGCCTGCAAGGACGCGGCCGCCCTCGCGCCGCCCGAGGCGACCGCGCTGTCCGCGCTCCTGACCCCCGACCCCGTCGCCCACCTCCACCAGCACCTGGAGATCGACCTCGTCACGGAGCACATCCCGGTCGGCAAGAGGTCCCCGTACGCGGGCCGCACCCTTGGCGCCACCCAGGCCCGCACCCGCACCGGCGCGTCGATCGTCGCCGTCCTGCGCCGTACCGACGCCTTCCCCTCACCCGCCCCGGACTTCCGCTTCGCCCTCGGCGACACGCTCGTCGTCGTCGGGACGCGCGAAGGCGTCGACGCCGTGGCCGAACTGATCACCGGAGGATGACCGCCCGTGCATGACACCACCCCGCTGCTCATCGAACTCGGCTCCATCATCCTGGGGTTGGGCATCCTCGGCCGGCTCGCCGGACGGATCGGGTTCTCGCCCATCCCGCTCTACCTGCTCGCCGGACTCGCCTTCGGCCACGGCGGTCTGATCCCGCTCGACGCGAGCGAGGAATTCGTCGCCACGGGCGCGGAGATCGGCGTCATCCTGCTGCTGCTCCTGCTGGGCCTGGAGTACAGCGCCTCGGAACTGGTCACCAACCTCAAGACCCAGTACCCCTCGGGGATCGTCGACCTGCTGCTCAACGCCGTGCCCGGCGCCGTCGCCGCGCTGCTCCTCGGCTGGGGCCCGGTCGCGGCCGTGGCGCTGGCCGGAGTCACCTGGATCTCGTCGTCGGGGGTGATCGCCAAGGTCCTCGGCGACCTCGGCAGGCTCGGCAACCGCGAGACCCCCGTCATCCTCGGCGTGCTGGTCATCGAGGACCTCGCGATGGCCGTCTATCTGCCTCTGCTCACGGCCCTGTTGGCCGGACTGAGCCTCGCGGGCGGCTCCGTCACCCTGCTCATCTCGCTCGGCACGGTCGGCGCCGTCCTCTATCTGGCCCTGCGCCACGGCCGGTTGATCAGCCGCGCGGTCTCCTCCGACAACCCGGAGATGCTGCTCCTCGTGGTCCTCGGCCTGACCGTCCTGGTCGCCGGGATCGCCCAGGAACTCCAAGTCTCCGCCGCCGTCGGCGCGTTCCTGGTCGGTATCGCCCTGTCCGGGGAGGTCGCGAAGGGCGCGCACCACCTGCTGGCGCCGCTGCGCGACCTGTTCGCCGCGGTCTTCTTCGTCTTCTTCGGCCTCAACACCGACCCGGCCGCCATCCCGCCCGTCCTGGTCACGGCCCTCGTCCTGGCGCTCGTCACCACCGTGACGAAGATCGGCACCGGCTGGTACGCGGCGCGCCGCGCCGGAGTGCGGACGGCGGGCCGCTGGCGCACCGGCGGCACGCTGGTGGCGCGCGGTGAGTTCTCCATCGTCATCGCCGGGCTCGCGGTCGGCGTGGAGCCCCGCATCGGTCCGCTGGCGACGGCCTACGTCCTCATTCTGGTGATCCTCGGCCCCCTGGCGGCCCGTTGGACGGAACCGCTGGTGCGCAGGGTGACCCGGGGGCGCAAGCCGAAGGACGCGGCGCGGGTGCCGGCGGCGGTCCCGGCACCGGAGATTCCCGGGACACCCGGAGCGCCGGGGACGCCGGAGCAGAGCGGTGGGGTACGGGGCGCGGTCTGAGCCCCGCCGCAGCGCGGTCCGAGCCCCCCCCCGCATCCCCCGTACCCCACCGCGTCACCTCCGCGCCCGCTCTCAGACCCCGACGCCGAAGTCCGACGCGATCCCGGCGAGGCCGCTGGCGTATCCCTGGCCGACCGCGCGGAACTTCCACTCCGCGCCGTTGCGGTACAACTCGCCGAAGATCATGGCGGTTTCGGTGGCCGCGTCCTCGCTGAGGTCGTAGCGGGCCAGCTCCGCGCCGCCCGTCTGGTTGACCACCCGGATGAACGCGTTGCGGACCTGGCCGAAGCTCTGCCCGCGGTTCTCGGCGTCATGGATCGACACCGGGAAGACGATCTTGGTGACGTCGGCCGGCACGGCCGCCAGGTTCACCTTGATGGCCTCGTCGTCGCCCTCGCCCTCACCGGTGAGGTTGTCCCCGGTGTGCTCCACGGACCCGTCCGGGCTGGTGAGGTTGTTGTAGAAGACGAACTGCTGGTCCGAGCCGACCTTGCCCGACTCGCCGACCAGAATGGCGCTCGCGTCCAGGTCGTAGTCGGTGCCGGTCGTGGTCCGGACGTCCCAGCCGAGGCCGACCAGGACGGCTGTCAGCCCCGGTGCCTCCTTGCTGAGCGAGACATTGCCGCCTTTGGACAGGGAAACTCCCACGCTGCTCCTCCTGAGCTGTTCCGAGCCGTGCTGGTGCCGTACCGAAAATCTACAACAGTGTAGAAACGTTCGGGAGCCACCCGGCGGATCGGTCCGGCCGGCCCGCCCGCCCCCACGCCGGCCGACCACTCGCCTCAACGACGGCCGGCCGCTCGCCTCAACGCCGGCCGGCGCGGGTCGGCTCCCGCCGCCCCGTGGCCGAACCACCCGCCGTCCGCGTGATGTTGCGCGCCATCCCGCCGAACACGGTCGCGTGGAAGGGCGAGATGCTCCACCAGTACGCGTGCCCCAGCAGCCCCTGCGGATGGAACAGCGCCCGCTGCCGGTACACCGTCACGCCCTTCTCGTCGCGGTCCGCCCGGAGTTCGAGCCAGGCCAGCCCCGGCAGCCGCATCTCGGCCCGCAGCCGCAGCAGCCGCCCCGGCTCGATCTCCTCCACCCGCCAGAAGTCCAGCGAGTCACCCACCCGCAGGTGCTGCGCGTCCCGCCGGCCCCGGCGCAGGCCCACCCCGCCGACGAGCCGGTCGAGCCGGCCCCGTACCGCCCAGGCCAGCGGGAACGAGTACCACCCGTTGTCCCCGCCGATGCCCTCGATGACCCGCCACAGCGACTCCCGGGGCGCGTCCACGGTGAGTTCGCGCTCGTCCGTGTAGAGGCTGCCGCCGGCCCAGTCGGGGTCGGTGGGCAGCGGATCGCTCGGGGCGCCGGCCACCGAGGCGGACGTCCAGCGGGTCGACACCTGCGCCTCCTGGATACGGCGCAGCGCCAGCTCGGCGGAGCGGTCGAAGGTGAGCGGCCCGCCCGGCGGATCGGGGACGTACCGCGCGATGTCCCTCTCGTGGCACACGACTTCATGCCGCAGCGACTCCGCCAGGGGCCGGGCGATGGACGCCGGCACGGGGGTCACCAGGCCGACCCAGTGGCTCGACAGACGCGGGGTCAGCACCGGTACGGGGAGGATGAGGCGCCGGGGGAGTCCGGCGACGGCCGCGTACCGCTGCATCATGTCCCGGTACGTCAGGACGTCGGCACCGCCGATGTCGAACGCCCGGCTGACGTCGTCGGGCAGGCGCGCGCACCCGACGAGGTAGCGCAGCACGTCGCGTACGGCGATGGGCTGGAGGGACGTCCGTACCCAGCTGGGCGTCACCATCACGGGCAGCCGCTCCGTGAGGTAGCGGAGCATCTCGAACGAGGCCGAGCCGGAGCCGATGATGACGGCGGCGCGCAGGACGGCGGTCGGCACGCCGGAGTCCAGCAGGATACGGCCGACCTCGGCGCGCGAGCGCAGGTGCGGCGACAGCTCGCCCTCGGGCACACCGGCGGGGGTGAGCCCGCCCAGATACACGATCCGCCGCACCCCCGCGGCCTTCGCCTGCTGGGCGAAGGTGCGGGCGGCGCGGCGGTCGGTGGCGGCGAAGTCCTGGCCGGTGCCGAGCGCGTGCACGAGGTAGTAGGCGACGTCGATGCCCTGGAAGGCGGCCCCCAGGGAGTCGGGATCGGTGACATCACCCCGTACGATCTCCGCCCGGCCCGCCCAGGGGTGGTCGCGCAGCTTGTCCGGGGTCCGTGCCAGACAGCGCACCGTGTGCCCGGCGTCGAGCAGCTCGGGCACCAGCCTGCCGCCGATGTAGCCGGTGGCACCGGTCACGAGACAGCGCAGTCCCGGTGCCGCCGGCCCCTGCCTTTCGTCCTGATCAGATACGTCCCTCATAGGGTGAGCGTGTGCCCCGGAGCGGCGATCAGCAACGCGGCGTGCGCCGACCGGCTCTCCCCGTCTTCCGGGCGGTCACACCTTCCGGTACGCGTAGGCCTCGGCGGCGGCCGCCTCCACGGCGTCCAGGTTCCCGCCCGCGGACGAGGTGACCACGGCGGCCACCGCGCCCTCCACGAACGGCGCGTCCAGGAGCCGCGCCCCCGCGGGCAGCTCGTCACCCTCGGCGATGAGCGCCTTCACCGTCAGTACGGAGCTGCCGAGGTCCGCCAGGATCGCGACACCGGAGCCCCGGTCGACCCGCGCCGCGGCGGCGGATATGAGTTCCGAGCTGGTGCCCAGCTCCCCGCCCGGTGTGCCGCCCGCGGCGGCGACCGGGGCGAGGGGGCCGCCGCCCGCCAGGCCCAGGGCCAGTTCCGCGACGGAATCGGCGACCCTCGGGCTGTGCGACACCAGCACGATCCCCACCGGCTTCTCGATGCTCATGCCGTCGCCTCCCACGTCTCGGCGAGGGCCGCGAGGAGCAGGGCGGAGGACGTGGCTCCCGGGTCCTGGTGCCCGACGCTCCGTTCGCCCAGATAGCTGGCCCTGCCCTTGCGCGCCTGGAGCGGTACGGTCGCCAGCGCTCCGGCCTGCGCCGCCTCCGCGCCCGCGGCGAACGACGTGCCGAGCGCCTCCGTCGCGGGCTCCAGCGAGTCCAGCATCGTCTTGTCCCCGGCCTTCGCCCCGCCCAGCTGCGCCACCGCCGCCACCCCGCCGGCCAGCGCCTCGGCGAACTGCGCGGGCGTGACCTCGGCCGCGTCGCCCAGCGCCTTGCCCGTACGGCGCAGCAGCGTGCCGTACAGCGGGCCCGACGCGCCGCCCACCGTGGAGATCAGCTGCCGTCCCGCGAGGGTCAGGACGGCGCCGGGCGCCAGCGGCCCCTCCTTCTCCAGGGTGGCCGTGACGGCCCGGAACCCGCGCTGGAGGTTCGTACCGTGGTCGGCGTCACCGATGGCCGAGTCCAGCTCGGTGAGCCGGTCGGCCTCGCGCTCCACCGCCGCTCCCGCGGTCGTCAGCCAGCGGCGGAAGAAGTCGCCGTCGAGCGTGCGGCCGGATGCCTGATCGGACATGTGAACTCCTCGCGCGCGCGTCGCGTCCGTGGACGCCTTGCCCCGAACCTATAGGCCTGTCTCACCGGCCCCAGCGGAGGCCGGCGGTCTCCACCGGCGCGTCGTACAGGCGCAGCAGCTCGCCGTCGACCTGGCAGAGGGTGACGGAGCAGCCGGCCATGTCCAGGGAGGTCACGTAGTTCCCGACGAGGGTGCGGGCCACGGTGACGTTCCGCTCGGCGAGCACCCGCTGGACCTCCGCGTTGAAGCCGTACAGCTCCAGCAGCGGGGTCGCGCCCATGCCGTTCACCAGGGCCAGTACGGGCCCCTTGGGCCGCAGGTCCTCCAGGACCGCGTCCACGGCGAAGTCGGCGATCTCGCGGGAGGTCATCATCGCGCGCCGCTCGCGCCCCGGCTCCCCGTGGATGCCGATGCCCAGCTCCAGCTCGCCGTCGGGCAGGTCGAAGGTGGGGGTGCCCTTGGCGGGCGTGGTGACCGCGCTCAGGGCGACGCCGAAGGTGCGCGCGCTCTCGTTCACCTGCCGGGCGATCGCCTCGACCCGGTCCAGGGGCGCCCCCTCCTCGGCGGCGGCGCCGGCCAGCTTCTCGACGAACAGCGTGGCGCCCGTACCGCGCCGCCCGGCGGTGAAGAGGCTGTCGGTCACCGCCACGTCGTCGTTGACCAGGACTTTCGCGATCTGGATGCCTTCTTCTTCGGCCAGCTCGGCGGCCATGTCGAAGTTCAGCACGTCACCGGTGTAGTTTTTCACGATGAACAGCACCCCGGCGCCACTGTCCACGGCGGCGGCCGCGCGGACCATCTGGTCGGGTACGGGGGAGGTGAAGACCTCACCGGGACAGGCGGCGGACAGCATGCCGGGCCCGACGAACCCCCCGTGCAACGGCTCGTGCCCGGACCCTCCGCCGGACACCAGCCCCACCTTCCCGGCGACGGGCGCGTCCCCGCGCACGATGACGCGGTTCTCCACGTCGACGGTCAGTTCGGGATGCGCGGCCGCCATCCCGCGCAACGCGTCGGCGACCACGGTCTCGGGCACGTTGATCAGCATCTTCATGTGCTTCTCTCCCAGCTCGGTTGGCGGGCGCGTCCCTGACCGGGCTCCTGCTTGACCCACCCGACAGCCCACCACAGCCCACCACGTTGGCCAGGGTCGCCACACAGCGGCCCTCACACTCCATTATCGATCGAACCCGCCCACACGGCACGACCTGGGAACAGCCCGCCACCGAGCGCGAGAAAACCGACCGCCCCATCGAATGGCCCGCAGCGCGCCATCGCAGCGCCGCGGCGCTGGCATGGTCACGGCCCGCGCGCGTGGACGACGCCTCGGCGAACCTGCCGCTACTGTGCAGTTGATCATCAAAATGGAAGAGGTGGGTCATGTGGGGTAGCAAGCGGATGGCCGCTGTCCTGGTCACGGCAGCTGTGCTGTCCGCGGCCGGCTGCGGGAATTCCGATACGGCGGCGGACAGGACCGACACCGCGGCGGACAAGGCCGACACCCCGGCGGGCAGGACCAAAGGCGCCGGCACCGGCCGGAAGCCGGCGGTCATGACGGAGAAGGAGCTGCGGACGGACCTGGCGGCCGCGGTGGCCGCCGCGGGCCTGAAGCCGCTGGAGCTGCGCCCGAAGACGGAGCGACGCAGATGCCCCACCCTGAGCGGGATGGTGCGGACCACCCGCGTGCCCTCCGACGCCACAGGGGACACGTTGTTCTCCACGCTCAAGGCGCGTCACTGGAAGGAGTTGTTCCGCACCAACGAGGAGGACGTCAAAGGCGGGGCTCTGCGCATAGGCGCCTGGGAGGTCATTCTTCTGACCGGGCACGTCGACGCCGAGGAAGGGGATCCCGACTGGGATCCGTACACCTCCGAATCCTCCCCGATCACCTCACCGTCCTTCACAGGCCTCCTGGTCGACGTCCAGAACTACTGCGACGCACCTCAGGGCACGACCAAGGTCAGCTGACGAGACCCGCGGCCGGCCTCCCCGCCGACGTCCCGGATCCCAGGACGCGGTCCCGGGCCTGGGGCCTGCTTCCGGTGCGTACGGAGCCGTCCCCTCAGGCGGTGACCTCCTTGCCGTCGAACTTGCCTCCGACGCAGGAGTATCCGGTGGACGAGAACCTGTCCGCGCTGACCTCGCCGCCCCCGTAGAGGCACGCGTTCGCCGAGATCGAGGTGGTGGTCGCCCCCGCGGGGGCGGCGAGCAGGGTTCCGGAGGCCAGGACGAGTCCGGCGAGGGCGACGGTGGTACGGGCGAGGAGCACGGTCACGGGTTCACGCTTCCTTGTCTGGACGAAGCAGGCCGGCCCGGCGCCTGCCGGCACAAGGAAGCCTGACGTGGACGCGGCCGGGACGCAACGGCGTACGTGCGTTCGGTATGCCGTCCGCCACGAGAGCGAACACGGGCTGTCGACTCGATGGGGCGGGCGGGTACGCGGCCCCGGCCCGCCGGAGCACGCCCCCGTCGTCGGCGAGCCGGGCCGGCCCGTCGGCCGACGTGCCCGGGTCGGCCGGGCCCGCGACTAAAGGCGCAGGAGTGCCGTTACGGCGACCGCGGCCACCAGGGCCACGGGGAGTGGGGCCCTGCGCCACAGGAGCAGCGGGACGACCGCGAGTCCGGCGATCACGGCGAGGTCCAGGGCGCTCCAGCGGGGGCCCAGGACGTCCACGACGATGAAGCCGGCGAGCAGGGCGGGGGCGGCGAGGGCGATCACCGCCTGGGCGCGTGGGGGCAGGGTGCGCCCGCCGAAGAGGGCGGGGCCGAAGGCCTTGCAGGTGAAGCTGAGGACGGCGACGGCGCCGATGGTGAGCCAGAGAGTCATGGGGTGACCTCTTCGTCGGAGTGGGCGGGCTGCGCTGTCTTTTCCGCCATCTCGGGCCGGCCGGCCGCTTCCGCCGCTTCGGCGCCGTCCCTCTCTCCGGCCTCCTCGGGCCGGGCGGGCGGTGGGGCGGGGGCCCTGAAGAGGGCGACGAGTGCGGCGAGCGCCGCGCCCACCAGGGCGGGTCCGGCGGGCAGGACGACGATGAGGGCGGCCGCGAGTACGGCGCCGAGCAGGGCCGGCAGCCGGTTGATGCGTTCCCGGCGGACTTCGTCGAAGAGGAGCGCGACGAAGAGCGCCGGGGTGAGGACGTCCAGTCCGAGCCGGTGCAGGAGGTCGGGGTCGGGGGACACCACGACGCCCAGGGCGGTGCCCGCGACCCAGGCGGGCCACTGGATCGCGGTGGCGCCGAAAAGCAGGTACCGGTCGAACCGTCCGCCGCCGAGATGGGCGGCGGCCCATGATCCGTCGACCACCGCCTGGCCCTCGAGCGCGCGGCGGAACCGTCCGCCGCGCAGATCGCCGGCGACGGCGATGCCCATGGGGATGAACCGGCTGTTGATCAGAGCCGCGGACGTCACCGCGCTGGCGAGGCCACCGCCGGAGCCCAGGGTCGCCAGCAGCGCGAACTGGGCGGATCCCGAGAACACGATCATCGAACAGATCACGGGTGCGAGAGGGCCCCACCCCTGCGAGGTGCTGATCGCGCCGAAGCTGACGGCGAGGAAGAAGGACGCGGTCGCCAGCCCGGACCCGGTCTTGAGCCCGGAGAGGAAGCTCGCACGCCGCGAGACGGTGGCCTTCGCTGATCGGAGACTGTCCATGATTCCAGCCTAACAGTCAAAAACCTCTATGGTCGTTAGGAGAGGAGTAGAGTGGAGGCGTGATGAGTAAGCAATCGGTTCTCCGTGCCCCTGCCGTCCCGGGAAGCTCTCACGACTCCGGCGCGTCATTCGTGGGCGGCCACCCGGTACTCGACCTCGTCAACACCGTCGCCTGGCGCCTGGACCCCGCCCGCGCCGCCGACCGTGTCCAGGGCGCCGAGGCGTGGGCGCGCTGGGCGGTCGCCACCGGGCTGCTCGCCGCCGGCCGCGCGGACGCGCCGCTCCACCCACAGAAGGCGGACCCCGCGCCCACGGAGGCCGCCGTCGCGGAGCTCATGGACCTGCGCGCCACCCTCTGGCCGGTGCTGGACGCCCTCGTCGACGGCGAGGAGCCACCTGCCGCGGAGTGGGAGGCACTGCGCCGGATCCTGGTGTCGGCCCGCGAGAACGCCCCCCTGCTCCCCGCCTTCCCTCTCCGGTGGCAGTCCGGCACGGACCGCCTGGAGGATCTCCGCGACGCACTGGCGCTGCGGACGGAGGACCTGCTCAGCGGTGACGGCCTGGGCCGGGTCCGGCGGTGCGAGGGTCCCGGATGCGGCTGGTTCTTCCTGGACCGCTCCCGGAGCAGGACCCGGCGCTGGTGCAGCTCGCAGGACTGCGGCAACCGGGACCGCGCCAGGCGCCACTACTCCCGTACCCGGCAGGGCGGATGACCTGACGGCTTCGCCGACGCCCCCCGTACGAACCACCGTTCCGGTCCCGTGAATCCCGGAGGCGGAGAGCACCCCGCGCGCCTCACGCGTAGGCGCGGGCGAGGATCGGGGTGGCCAGGCGCCGGAGCTCGGTGGGCCGTCCCAGGAGCAGCGAGTCGACCGCGGCCCGCCGGTAGAAGAGCTGCGCGTCGTGTTCCTCGGTCATGCCGACCGCACCGTGCAGTTGTACGGCGTCCGTGGCCACGCGGCGCGCCAGCTCGGCCGCGCACGCCAGGGCCCGCAGGGCCGCCAGACGGGCATCCCCGTCCGTGTCGGCGAGCCAGGCCGCCTCCTCGACGAGCAGACGGGTGGCCTCGCGTTCGGTCGCCGCGTCGGCCATACGGAACGCCGGCGCCTGCTGGGAAGCGAGGGACCGCCCGAACTGGCGCCGCGTCCGCAGGTACCCGCTCGTCTCCGCCAGCGCCGCGCCCGCCAGACCCAACAGGTAGGCCGCGTGCCTGATACGGGAGCGCAGCAGCGCCCCGGCCCAGACCGCACCGGCTTCGGGGCCGCCGAGGTCGACGGTGTCGGCCACTGGCACGCCGTCGAAGTCGACCTGGTAGAAGTCCCCCCGTCCCATGTCGTCGTGACGGTGCCAGGAGACGGCCCCGTGGTCGGCGGGCACCAGGAGCAGCGCGGTCTCCCCACCGGGGCCGGTGCCGGCCAGCAGCAGCCACCGGACGTCCGGCGCGAAGGCGACAAAACGGCGCACGGCTCGCACCCGGCCCGGCTCCGTCGTGACGTCGACGGGCCCGGGACGGTCCGGCTCGTCGCCGGCCTCGGCACGGACGGCGAGGGCGGCGGCCTCGCCGTCCGCCAGGCGCGCGACGATGTCCGTCCGGTGGGCGGCGGTGGCGATGTCCACGGCGGCGGCGGTGTCCGCCCACGGGCTCTGGTACAGGGCCCCGCCGATGTGCTGGGCGAGGACGACCTGGTCCACCAGCCCGGAGCCCGGAGTGAGCGCCGGAGTGAGCCGCAGGGCGCCCAGGTCGCACAGCGTCCGCCAGACGGCCTCCCTGGCGTCGGCCGACGCCTCGTCCACGCGGGCTTCGAAGCCGGCACCCAGTTCGCGTTGGCCCATCCGGCGCAGATCGGTGACGAGTTCACTGTCGAAGAGCGAGGCGAAGGTCTGTTCGGTCCGTGTCTGTCGCTCGCTCGGGGTGAGATCCATGGAGTCTGTCCTTTACGCGATCGTGGGGGCCGGTGCGGGGACGGTGCGGGGCCGGTGCGGGGACGGTGGGGACCGTGCTCTCAGGACAGCAGCCGCAGACCCTCCGAGGCGATGAGGTAGCGCATGATCTCCGAGGTGCCGGCGGACAACGTGATCCCGGTTCCCTCACGGTGGGCCGCCTCGCGCGTACCGGTGGCACCGGACGCGTCCCACGCGCTGAGGGTCGCCTCCAGGCCGCCGGCCTCCAGCCCGTACGCGCTGATCCGCTTGAACAACTCGGTGGCGTACAGCTTCGACATGGCCGTGGAGACGCCGTCCAGGTCACCGGCCCGGATCTGGGAGATCACCCGCCAGGCCATGAGGTGCGCGGCACGCGCGTGGGCGTCGAGCTCCACCAGTTTCTGCTGGTGGGCCGGGTCGTCCAGGGAGCCGTCCGCCGCGGCACGGCGGAGGATCTCGTCGAGCAGGCGGCGGGCCTTCGCCTGGAACTCCAGGCCGGTGCGCTCCACGGGCAGGACCTCGTTGAGAACCTGCCACCCGCCGTCGACCTCTCCCACCACGTCGTCGCGGGACAGCCGTATGCCGTCGAGCGTCACGTCGCAGAACTGCTCGTCCGTCAGGTTGGGAACGGTCCGGACCTGTACACCCGGGGTGCGCAGCGGCACCAGGAAGAGGGTGATGCCGTGGAACGCGACCTCGGACTCGGTCGTACGGGCCGCGCACAGGGCGAAGTCGGCGAACTGGGTCTTGAGGCTGTAGACCTTGCGACCGTGGAGCCGCCAGCCGTCGCCGTCGGGCTCGGCCCTGGTCCGCAGCGCCGCCAGGTCGGAACCGGCCTGCGGCTCGGTGTAGAGGACGGCCGCGTTCTGCTCCCCGGACGCCAGCGCGGGCAGCAGAGCGGCCCTCTGCGCCTCGGTGCCGGCCATCATCAGCACCGATCCGACGATGTCGATACTGACGATGTGGACCAGGTCGGGAACCCGGGCGCGGATCAGCTCCTCGGTGAGGATCGACTTCTCCACCACGCCGCGCCCCAGACCCCCGTACTCCTCGGGCCAGTTGACGGCCAGCCAGCGCTTCTCGCCCAGCCAGCGGTAGACGTCCAGGTTTCCGGGCTCCTCGCGGGGCGGGAGACGGCGCACGGCGTCGGCGGCCTTGCGCACGCGGTCCTCGGCGAGGAAGGCACGGACCTCCCGGCGGAACTCCTCTTGTTCTTCGGTGAACGCGAAGCGCATCGTCAGCCTCCCGAGACGCGGGTCAGGGCGAGGTCCAGTGCCTCGCGCACAGTGGCGCCGAGCGTGTCGGCGTGCGGCCGCTGGAGCAGGGTGTAATGCGACCCCGGCACCTCGTGGCGGTCGACCCGGCCGGCCAGGGCGTCCCAGCCGTCGGCGTACGCGGCGCCACCCTCGGCGGCGACGCACTGGTGCAGGACACCGTCGAAGGCGGGCACCGGCGAGGTCAGTCCCGCACGGACCGTGTCCAGATAGGCCGATATCTTCTGCCGCAGGTCCTGGCGCATGCCCGCGGGGACGAATCCTGTGGACTCCAGCAGGCGGACGACCGCGCTCTCCCGTTCGGCGTCGGAGGGCAGCGAGGCGAGGAAGGCGGCGTCGGGTTCGTCCTGCGGCCGGCCGGCGAGACCGGCGATGTCGTGGACGAACCCGGCCAGAATGTCCGCGTGGGGCGGCGGCTCCGGCAGGGCCGGCGGTACGGCGCAGTCGAGCAGCACCACCAGGGGTACCCGCTCGTCCTGTTCGCGCAGGAGGCCGGCCATGGCCAGCGCGACGGTGCCGCCGAGCGACCAGCCGGCCAGCAGGTACGGCCCGGTGGGGCGCACCGCCCGGATGCCGTCGACGTAGCGGCGGGCCATGCCGTCGACGGTCGTGGCCGCCTCCTCGCCGTGCAGGCCGGCCGCCTCGACGGCGTACAGCGGCTGGTCGTCCCCCAGGGAACGGGCCAGCGCGAAGAAGGGCACCGCGGAACCGCCGGACGCGTGCACGCAGAACAGCGGGGGACGCTCGCCGCCGGTGGTGATCGGCACCACCCACGGGGGCACCGCGCCCGCCGCGCCGGACGCCGGGTCCTCGGCCCGCTCCGCGGGCGTCGCGGCGCCGGTGCGTTCGTCGAGGAGCGCCGCGATGTCGCGCATCCGCGGAGCGGTCAGGATCTCCCGGGCGTCGAGCGGCACGCCGAAGTCGTTCCGCAGGCGCGACAGGAGCCGCAACATGTTCAGTGAGGTGCCCCCGACCTCGAAGAAGCTGGCGGCCGGACCGACGGAACCGGGGCGCAGTTCCAGGATGTCCTCGACCACCGGGATGAGCGTGCGCTCCGTCGCCGTGGCGGGCCGCGCCGGTGCGGCGGCGCCGCCGCGGGCCGCGCCCGCCTCCGGCAGCCGGGACCGGTCTAGTTTCCCGTTGTTCGTCAGCGGCAGCGCGTCGAGGCCGATCACGACGGCGGGGACCATGTGCGGCGGCAGCTCGTCCGCCAGGTGGCGGCGCACCGTGTCGTCGGTGGCGTCCGCCGGCGCGGCCGGGCCCACCACGTAGGCGACGAGCTGCGGGCTGCCCCCCTCCGTGAGCGGCGCGGCCACCACGACCGCCTGGGTGATCCCGGGGTGCGCGCGCAGCACGTGCTCGACCTCACCGGGCTCGATGCGCAGTCCGCGGATCTTGATCTGGCCGTCGGCGCGGCCGGCGAACTCCAGGACACCGTCCGGCCGGCGGCGCGCCAGGTCCCCGGTCCGGTACATGCGCTCCCCGGGCGGCCCGAAGGGATCGGGCACAAAGCGCTCCGCGGTGAGCCCCGGTCGTCCCAGGTACCCGCGGGCCAGTCCGGCGCCCGCCACGTAGAGCTCTCCGGCCACCCCGTCGGGCGCGGGACGCCCCCGCGGGTCCAGGACGTAGGCGCGGTGGTTGGCCATCGCGGTGCCGATGGGCGGGGTCGTGGGGTACGGGCCGGGCGGGCAGCGGAAGTCGACGCAGGCGACGGTCGCCTCGGTCGGCCCGTACCCGTTGTGGAACTGCCGGCCGTCGCGGTTCCAGGCCGTGACGAGGTCGCCGGGGAAGGGCTCCAGCCCTACGAACAGGGCGCGCAGCCCCGGCAGTTCGGCGGGGTCGAGCATGGCCAGCACCGTGGGGGGCAGGTCGCTGACGGTGACCCGGTGCTCGCGCATCAGCCTGGTCAGGAGGGCCGGGTCGAGCAACTCGTCCTTGGCGGCGGTGACCACCCCGGCTCCGTTGCCGAGCGCGGCGTGGATGTCGAAGACGCTGACGTCGAAGGCGGGATTGGCGAACTGGAGCAGCCGGTCCTCGGGCGTCAGGGAGAACAGGTCGCGGCAGGAGGTGACGAAGTTGACCGCGCTGCGGTGGCTGATCTGCACGCCTTTGGGCTTGCCGGTGGAGCCCGAGGTGTAGATGACGTAGGCGAGGTTGTCGGGGGAGGCCGCGCGGACCGGGGGAAGGGGCGGGAGCGCCGCGCCGGTGGTGTCCGCGTCGTCCAGGGCGAGTACGGGGACGCCCACGGCGTCGCGGAGTTCCGCGCTCAGCGTCTCACCGGTGCCGACGAGGAGGGTGGCTCCGGCGTCCCGGATCTGGAACGCCAGCCGGGCCGCGGGGTTGGCCGGGTCGAGCGGCAGCCAGGCGCCGCCCGCCTTGAGCACGCCCAACTGGGCGACGGGCAGGGCCGGGCCGCGGGGGAGGAGGACGGCGACCAGGGTCTCGGGGCCGGCTCCGTGTCGTTCGCGCAGGGTACGGGCCAGCCGGTCGGCCGCCTCGTCCAGTTCGCCGTACGTGAGTTCCGTGGCTCCGTGCACGACGGCGACCTGCCCCGGGTCGCGCCGGGCGTGCCGCTCGAACAGTTCGTGCAGCAGCATGCCGTCCGTTTCGTGCGGGGCCGCTTCCGGGTTGTGGGCCAGGGCCGCCCGCGACTCCTCGGCATCGAGAAGGACGAGGTCACCCATGGCGCGGTCCGGGTCCTCGGTCATCTGCGCCAGGACGGTGACGTAGTGATCGGCCAGTGCGCGCACGCGCGCGTCGTCGAAGAGGTCGGTGGCGTACTCGATCCGGACGACCGCGCTGTCGTCGGCCTGCTCCTCGACCTGGAAGGCGATGTCGAACCGGGCCGTCCCGCCTTCGACGCGGATCCGCTCGGCGTGCAGCCCCTCGAAGGCGGGGGCGGCGGCGCCGCTGTGGGGCCGGAGAGTGAACGACACCTGGAAAAGGGGGTTCCGGCTGGGATCCCGGTCCGCGCGGATCGCGTCGACGATCTTCCCGAAGGGCGCGTCCTGATGGGTGAGCGCACCGGTGGCGCTCGCGTCGGCGCGGGCGACGAGGTCACGCACGGAGGGATCGCCGGACACATCGGTACGCAGCACCACGCTGTTCGCGAAGTGGCCGAGCAGCGGCTCCAGTTCGCTTCGGGTACGGCCGCCGAGCTCCGTGCCGACGACCAGGTCGTCCTGCCCGGAGTAGCGCTGGAGCACCACCAGGAAGGCGGCGTACAGCACCCCCAGCGGGGTGGCGTGCTCCTCGGCCGCCAGCTCCCGCGCGCGGACGTACGTGGCGGCGTCCACCGGGCGTTCGTGGGTACGGCCGTGCCAGGTGCGCTCGCCGGGACGCGGCCGGTCGGCCGGGAAGTCGAGGAGGGGCAGGTCGGCGAGGCGTTCCGTCCAGTGGGCCAGGTGCTCGTCCAGCCGGTCGCCGCTGAGCGCGGCACGCTGCCAGACGGCGTAGTCGGCGTACTGCACGGGGAGCGGAGGCAGCCCGGGACTCTCGTTCCGCAGGAACGCGTTGTACAGAGCGGCGAGTTCGGCGCCCAGCGCGCCCAGCGACCAGTCGTCGAGGACGATGCGGTGGGCGCCGAGCACGAGAAGGTGCTCGTCGTCGGCGAGGCGGATCAGTTCGGTCCGTACCAGCAGGTCCGCCGTGAGGTCGAACGGGGCGTCGAGCACCTCGCGCAGGCGCGTGCGGCAGGCGGCCTCCCGCTCGTCCCCGGGCAGCCCGCGCAGGTTGGCGCAGGGTACCGGGACACGCTCGGGAGCCGGCGGCACCACTTGGCGGGGCACCCCGTGCGCGACCGCGAAGCGGGTGCGCAGCGCCTCGTGACGGGTCACCAGCGCGGTCACGGCACTGCCCAGGGCGTCGGAGTCGAGGTCGCCCGTCAGCCGCAGGACCAGGGGGACGTGGTGGATCCGGAGTCCCGGCGTGACCCGGTCGAGGAACCAGAGGTACTCCTGGTTGAAGGACAGGGGTGTCCGCCCGTCGCGCGGGACCGGCGCCAGCGGCGTGTGCGCGGCCTCGCGCGTACGGGCCCGCTCGCGCCGCATGCGCAGGAGCTTCTCCTTCACGTCCGACAGGGGCGCTCCGGAGGACTCTGACGCTCCGGGGGGACGTGACGCTCCGGGGGACTGGGTGCGGGTGCGCGCGTCGTTGACGTCGTCCACCGTCTCACGCTCCTTCTCGGTCTTCGGCGCCCGGCAGGCGGGCCGCCTCCTCGTCGGACAGGCCGTCCCCTCCGGCCGGCGGTGCCTCGCCGCGCCGGCCGGAGATCCCTGCGGCGGTCACCGGTGCCGCCGCGCTCACCGGCCGTTCTCCGCGATCTCGCGCAGACCGCGCGGCCGCGTGTCCCGCCAGACGCGCTCGATGTGCTCCAGGCAGCGCTCCTTGGTGCCGCTGCCGCCGCCGTCCAGCGGCACTGCGGTCCAGCCGGCTGGGAGCGGACGTCGGGCGGGCCAGACGGAGTACTGCTCCTCGTCGTTGACGACGACGGAGTAGGTCTCCTCGGTCTGCTGGGTCATGGCTGCCACCTTTCGCGGGCAACGGTGCGGACTCTCGCCCGGGGCGAGGGGACTGAGATCGATGCAAGCACGGGGGCGGGGCCGGTACGGAGCCTCCGGACCCAAGTGCAGCGTGGTGTTGACACCGGCGGGGTACGGCGTCCAGGGGACCGGGCCCGTGACCGGACCCGGCCCCGCTCACCGCACCGAGCGGGCGCTCACCGCACCGAGCGGGCGGCCTCGGCCACCGCGCCGGGGCTGAGCCCCGCACGGCCGAGCAGGTACGTGTGAGAGCCGGACTCGGAGACGAAGGTGTCCTCCACACCCACCCGCGCGACACGGACCCCGCGGGGCCCGAGCGCCTCGGCGACCGCCCCTCCCAGGCCGCCGCCGCGCCAGTGCTCCTCCACCGTCACCACGGCGCGCGCGTCCGCCAGGGCCGCCGTGTCCAGCGGTTTCACCGTGTGCATGTTGAGGACCGCGGCCTCCAGCCCCTCGGCGGCCAGGACGTCCGCGGCCTCCAGCGCGTAGCGCACCGGGTAGGGGCCGCAGGCGACCAGGGTGATGTCCGCGCCGGCGCGCAGGAGTTGGGCCCGGCCCAGGCGCGGCGGCTGCGCCGCGGTCTCCAGGGCGGGGGTCGCGGCCCGGCCGAGCCGTACGTACAGCGGACCGGGCAGCTCCATGCCCTGGTGCAGCACGCTCTCCACCGCGTCGGCGTCCGCCGGCACGGCCACGGTCATCCCGGGGAACAGCCGCATGACGGCCAGATCCTCCAGGCAGTGGTGGGTCGGCCCGAGATGGCCGGCGGAGAGCCCGGCATGGGTGGCCACGATGCGGACGGGCAGTCCGGCGTACGCGATGTCTATCTTCACCGCCTCCACGGCACGGGTGCTGGCGAAGGCGGCCATGGTGTTGACGAAGGGGACCATGCCGGAGCGGGCCAGTCCCGCGGCCACCCCCATCATGTTCTGTTCGGCGATGCCCAGATTGACGTAACGCGCGGACGCCGGGCCGAAGTCGACGCCGGAGAACAGCCCGGTGTCGCTGTCCAGGCAGACGACCCGTTCGTCCTCCAGCATCAGGCGCACCAGCGCGTCGCGGTACGTCTCGCGGCCGGAACGCGTCACCTCGGCCGGCGCGGTCATGAGGCCCCCTGCCCGGTGCCGCGGAGGGACCGCACCGCGCGGGCGTGCGCCTGCGGGGTGAGTTTCGCGAAGTGGCTCTTGGTCTGGCCCTCGATGGCCGGGACGCCGCGCCCCTTGCGCGTGTGCGCGATGACGACCGTGGGCCGCCCTTTCTCCGGAGGCGCCGACAGCACCTCGGTCAGGGCGCCGACGTCGTGTCCGTCGGCCTCCCGGACCGTCCAGCCGAAACCGCGCCACCGGTCGGCCAGCGGTTCCAGGCGGACGACGCTCTCCGTGTCGCCGCTGATCTGGAGGCCGTTGCGGTCGACGACGGCGGTCAGCCCGTCGAGTCCCAGGGACGCGGCCACCATCGCCGCCTCCCAGACGGACCCCTCCTGGAGCTCGCCGTCGCCGGTGAGGACCACGCAGCGCCGGTCGGACCCGGCCAGCCGGGCCGCCTGGGCGAAGCCGACGCCCAGGGGCAGACCGTGCCCCAGCGACCCCGTCGCCGCCTCCACACCGGGGACGACGGTGGTGGGATGCGCGAGGAAGCCGCTGCCGGGCGTTCCGTACGAGGCGAGGGCCTCGTCGGTGAGGAACCCGCATTCGGCGAGTACGGCGTACAGACCGGCCGCGCCGTGTCCCTTGCTCAGGACGAAGATGTCGCGGCCGGGGTCGTCGGGCCGCTCCGGGAAGACCCGGAGGACACGGCGGTAGAGGGTGAGCAGGATCTCCACCTCCGACAGGGAACCGCCCGCGTGCGCTCCGTCCGGGGTGGCGCACAGGCGCAGCACGCGTTCGCGTACGCGCAGCGCCGCCGCCGTCAGGTCGTCGGGGGCCGGTCCGGGAAGGGAGGGCGCGTGGGCCACGGAAAGGGTCATGTACGGCTCCTGGTGAGTTCCTGGTCGGTGGCGAGCCGCCGCAGCGCGTGGGTCAGCACCGAGACGCCCTTGAGGTACTCGTCGATCTCGATGTGCTCGTCGTCGGCGTGGTCCAGGCGGCTGTCCCCGGGCCCGTAGGTGGCCATCGGGACGTCCCAGGCCTCGGCCAGCGTGTTCATGTCCGACGTGGCGGTCTTGACCTTCTGGGAGAGCTCGCCCCCGTGCGCCCGGACGGCCGCGGACAGCGCCCGCACGACCGGGTCGCGCCGGGTGGTGCGTACGGCGGACACCGCCTGGAGCTCGGTCAGTTCACCGTACGGCGTACGGTCCCGGAGCGCCCGCAGGAGCGCGTCGGTGTCGAAGCCGGGCGGGATCCGCACGTCGAACTCCGCCTCGGCCGCGGCGGGGTCACCGCGCAGGGTGACGATGGTGGCGCCCGGCCGGCCGAAGGAGCCGTGGCCGCTGTCGGGACCGAGCAGGTCCAGCAGTGTGTACCAGCACTCCGCCGCCAGTTCGGCCGCCTTGGGCGCCGGATTGCTCGGATGTGTCGGGGGCCGGGTGACGCGGTAACGGAGGTCGAGCTTGCCCTTGTAACCGAGGACGACGGTGGACCAGCCACTCGGTTCCCCGACGACGAGGGCGTCGGGCGGCCGGTGCGTTTCCCGGACCGCGACGGCCCCCCTGGAACCCGGTGTCTCCTCCTCGACCGCCCCGACGACCGTCACGCTGCCGGGGAAGCGCGGCCCGAGGGCCGCACCGGCGTGGATCATCGCGGCGAAGGGCGCCTTGGCGTCCACCGCTCCGCGCCCGTACAGCCGCCCGTCCGAGAGGCGCACCGGGATCTGCCCGCTGACGGTGTCGATGTGGCCCAGCAGCATGAGGCGGGGGCCGTCCCCGGTGCCGATGACGCCGACGGCGTTGCCGGCCGCGTCGGTCCCGGCCCGGTAGCCGAGGCCCCGCATGACGGCGACCGCCTCCGCCGCCACCGGCCCTTCCTCCCCCGACGGCGAGGGGATCCGCAGGAAGCGCCGCAGGGTGTCCACCGCGGGATGGTCCGGCGGTACGTGCCCACCCGGGGCGCGGGCGGGAACGGTCACCGGCCCGCTCCCGCCAGCACGACCCGGGTGGACCCGATGGCCCGAAGCGGGTTGAGCACCCGGCCGTCGGCGATGACCACGCGCGAGACCCCGTTGCGCAGGGCCTCCCGTGCGGCGACCAGCTTCATCGACATGCCGCCTCCCAGACGGGGCACCGCCCCGTCGCCCCTCACCGTGTAGACAGGAATGACCGAGGCGTCGTCCTGGGGGTCCTCCAGCACGCCCGGGGCCCCGGTGAGCATCACCAGGGACCGGGCGTCGAGTCCGGCGGCCACGGCGGCGGCGACCCGGTCGGCGTCCGCGTTGACCGGCCGCCCGTCCTCCGCCAGCGCCGGCGGAGAGATGACGGGGGTGACCCCCGCGTCCAGGAGCCGGACGAGCAGGGCGGTGTCCACCTCGGTGACGACCCCGCTGTGGTTGTCCCGTACCACGACCAGCCGTCCGTCCACCCGCGCCCGGTGCGCCCTCTTGCGCCGGGCACGCAGCAGGCCGGCGTCCAGGCCCGTCATCCCGAGGGCCGTGACACCGCGCCGGACCAGTTCGCCCAGCAGCCGCGGTTTGGCGCGGCCGGCCAGCGCCAGGGTGACGATGTCCAGCGCCTCCTCGTCCGTGTAGCGGGTGGTGACGCCGTCCGGCGAGGTCATCGTCCGTAACGGGGTGCCCATCTCACGGGCCACGTCCTCGATGTCGGCGGAGCCTCCGTGCACGACCACGACTCTGCCGCCCGCGTGCACCAGGTCGGCGACGTCGGAGCAGAAGGCCGCCGGGTCGACCGCGGCGTTCCCGCCGCATTTGACCACCGTGATGTCACTCATGCTGTCCCTCTCTGAGCGGCGCCTCCGCGGTGGAGGCACGCCACTGTCGTGATGGGCCGGCGTGGTTCAGGCCGGGTGGAGCCCGGTGAATTCGAGGCCGAGCCGCTCGGGCCAGCCGAAGCGCACGTTCAGGCACTGCACGGCGTTGCCCGCGCCGCCCTTGACCAGGTTGTCGAGAGCGCCGACGAGTACCGCGTCGGCGCCGTCGGCGGCGAAGCCCACGTCGCAGTAGTTGCTGCCGCTGAGGATCTTCGGTTCCGGCAGGCGGTAGCCTCCGCGCCGCTGCGCGACGACACGGACGAACGGCTCGTCGGCGTAGGCGTCCCGGTAGGCCGTCCGCAGAGCACGCTCGTCCACCCCGTTCTCCAAGGTCACGCGGGCGACGACCTGGACTCCGCGTACGGCCTCGACGCCGGTCGCCGTCATCTTCACGGACAGGCCGGTGGCCTGCTCCATCTCGGCGCTGTGCCGGTGCGAGGTGGGGGCGAACACGCGCAGCGCGCCGCTGCGTTCGGCGTGCAGGTTCGTCGAGCCGGCCGCGGCCCCCGATCCGCTGGACCCGGTCCTGGCGTCCAGCGTCACGGGCTGCTTCACCAGTCCCGCGCGGGCTGCGGGCCCCAGGGCCAGGATGCCCGCCGCGGCCATGCAGCCGGGCACGCTGATGAGGTCCGCGTGGCGCAGTTCGGCACGGTGGAGCTCGGGCAGACCGGTGACGAACCGCTCCAGCAGGGCGGGTTCCGAGTGCTCGGTGCCGTAGTGGCGGGCGTAGACGGCGGGGTCGCGCAACCGGAAGTCCCCGGACAGGTCGACGAGGACGTCGGCCCGTCGCAGGTACTCCCGCATCCGGCCCATGGTCTCCCGGTGCGGGGTCGCCAGCATCAGGACGTCGTAGTGCTCCAGGTCCTCCGGTGACGAGAAGGTCAGCTCGGTCAGGCCGCGCAGATTGGGGTGGACGCCGTCCACCCGCTTTCCCGCGAACCGGTTCGAAACGGTGGCCACCGGGGACAGGCGGGGGTGACCGACGAGGAGGCGCAGCAACTCCCCGCCGATGTAACCCGACCCGCCCACCACCCCGACCCGGATCACGCGGCCGCTCCCCGCGCGCCGAGGGCCCGGGTCGTTTCCGGGCGCCCTGCCAGATAGGCCACGATCTCCCCGGCGACGTCGAGGGTCCGCCCCAGACTCTCCTGGAGCCCGGTGAACTCGAAACCGTGGTTGACCTCCAGCACGAACGGCCGTCCGTCGGCGTCCTCCACGATGTCCACGCCCGCGATCTCGGCGCCGACGGCGCCGGCCGCCTCGACGGCCAGCCGGTCCAGCTCGGGAGTGAGGGCACAGGCCCGCGCGGTGCCCCCCAGATGGACGTTGGTACGCCACTCCGGACCCGAGCGGTGGGCCGCGGCGACGGCGCGGCCCCCGATGACGGCGACCCGCAGATCGCGTCCTCGCTTGTCCACCATCTCCTGCGCGTAGACGATGTGGGACGTCGGATGCGGCAGGGCGGAGACGTACTCCAGGACGAGCCGGGCGGTGGCCTCGTCGGCGACGGGGGTCACCAACCGCCCCCAGGAACCGACCAGCGGCTTCAGGACCGCCGGATACCCCACCTCGGACAGCGCGTCCAGGCCGGCCTCGGGAGTCAGGGCCAGGGCCGTGCGCGGGGTCGCCACGCCGGCCCGGGCCAGGGCGGCCGACGTCTGCCACTTGTCACCGCACAGTTCCGTCGCGCGGGCGCTGTTGACGACGGTGCCGCGCGTGGCTTCGATACCGCGGGCCGCGTAGAGGGCGCGGGCGTAGCCGATCTCGCGGTTGAGCGCGAGGTCCCAATCCGGCCGGCGCGCGTCCAGAGCGCACGTGAGGGTGCGGCTGTCCACCACGGTGACCGCGACCGACTGCCTCTCCGCGGCGGCCAGCAGGAGCTTCTCGTCGGAACGTATCCGGGAGGCGACGAGCGCCAGGCGTACTGCCGAGTCCGGCACGGTTATTCGCCCCAGTCCTCTTCGATCTCGGGTGCCAGTGCCAGCCGCAGCGGGCTGACGCCGACGACCTCCAGTTCGCTGTGGCAGTCCCCGCACTCGACGATCTCGCTGACCGCCGAGACGTTCGGCGCGGATATTCCGATGTTGCATTCCGGGCATGAAGCCATGTTCGCTCTCCGTCCTTTTCGGAAGGTGCGGAAGACCGGACCCGCCGGTCTTCCTCGGAACATTCTTCCGCCCCGGTCCCGGCTGTGGAATGCGCACCAGGTGGAACAATCAATGCCGCCCTCAACACAGTGACGACACCGGGTAAGCCGTCGTGCGCACCTGACGGCCCGGAGGACTGCGATGCGCCGGCCCGGGCATACCATCCGTTCGATGCGTAAGTCCCGTCGCCGAACCGTGGAGGGTTTATGACGCAGGAAGAGAACGCCGGTAAGCCGATGCTGGCCTTGTGGAGTGTTCCGCGGAGCCGGTCCACGGCCTTTTTCCGGGTGATGGGGGAGCGCGGCGACGTGGGCGTCGTACACGAACCGTTCTCCTACCTGGCCGAGTTCGGCCGGTGCGAGGTGGCGGGGCGGGAGGCGGCCACGGAGGCGGAACTCGTGGCGGCGCTGCGGGACGCGAACCGCGAGCGCCGTGTCTTCTTCAAGGACACCACCGACGAGCGGTACCCCGGAGTACTGGCCGACCGGGACTTCCTCGCACGCGACGCGGTGCACACGTTCCTGATCCGGCATCCGGAGAAGACCATCGCCTCGTACCACGCCCTGAACCCGGACGTCCGGCTCCACCAGATCGGGTTCGAGGCCGTGTACGAGCTGTACGAAGCGGTACGGGAGGCGACCGGGCGCGCTCCCATGGTCATCGACGGCGACCGGTTCGCGGAGCAGCCGGAGGAGACCGTCCGGGCCTACTGCCGGGCGGTGGGCCTGGCCCACAAGGCCGAGGCCCTCACCTGGAACAGCGGGGAGCGCGACGAGTGGACGCCGTCGGCCCGCTGGCACCGCGACGCGAGTGCCAGCAGCGGCGTGCACACCAGGGAGAACGCCTACGCGGTCGACGTGAAGAACGACGAGCGGCTGGCCGGCTACCTCCGCCACCATCTGCCGTTCTACGAGAAGCTGCTGGCGGAGGCGCTGCCCGCGCGGCCGTGACGTGAGGGCAGCCGCAGCGGCGCACACGGCTGAACCGACCGCGCGTCCCCGGACGCCGGTCGGTTCAGTCTGTGGTCACGGTGGACACGCCCCCGACCCGCCGGCGCGCTCCCGGCCGGCGGGGGCTCAGGCGGCCTGCATGAGACCCGCCCGGTAGGCGAACGCCACCAGCTGGGCCCGGTCGTGGATGGCGAGCTTGGTGCGCATGCGGTAGATGTGCGTCCGTACGGTGGTCAGCTCGATGCACAGCTTCTGCGCGATGTGCTCCATGGTGCGCCCGCGCGCCATGAGCCTCAGCACCTCACGCTCGCGCGAGGTGAGCGACTCCGCCGATTGCCGCAGCCGTTCGTCGAAGTGCCCGTTGTTCAGGCGGAACCACTCGATCAGGCGCTGGGCGAGCTGGGGCGCGAGGGACATGTGGCCCTTCGCCGCGGCGTGCACGGCGGCGACGACCTCGTGGCGGGTGGCGTTCTCCGCCAGCACGCCGTTGACGCCGGCGTGGATGATCCTGGTGAGCATCTCGTCGTCCACCCCCAGGGTGAACGCGATGACGCGCGGTGCCGCGCCGTGTTCGTCCTGGCGGAGCCGCTGGATGAGACCGGCGCCGGAGAGGCTGAACAGGTCCAGTTCCGTGATGACGACATGGGGATGGGCGGTACGCACCAGCGAGACGGCGTCCCTGCCGCTGTCGGTCGCGCCGACGACCTCCATACCGGGTTCATTGCGGATGAAGCCGCATATCGCGTCCCGCATGATGGGGAGGCGGCCGCAGACGAGAATGCGCTGCATCGGGTCGGGCCGGCCCTGCGGATTTGCCGAAGGGTTCAAGTAGGGGTTCCCGGAGCGGATTCTCTGTGGTGCTCCCGCCCCGTTCGTCGCGTGGTCGTGAAGTCCTAAGTGCACAGCGGTCGAGGTGCCCAACGCGGTTTCCCTTGTTCGTCACTTTGAATTTCGGTGTGCTGGACGTCGGTGTGCCTCAGGCAGCGCTCGCAGGCATCCCCCAACTGTATTTTCCCGTGCCGGTCATTCGGTGCTTCGGTGCTTCGGTGCTTCGGCAGGAGAAAGGACAGCCTGTCGTCTTTCCCGGTGAGCAGTGGACAAACACGCGCGTGGTGTCGGGTCCATGATCTTTTCGAAGTGGCCCGGTCCCACACCGCGTTCATGCCGTGCGGGCGGCGTTCATTCCCAGCTCACGGCCTATTCCGGGGCGGACGGCCGGACTTCGCGCCGGACGGCGCGTCCCTGCGGGGGTAAGCGCCGCGTTGACCCGTGCCATCACCGTGCTCCCCGGCCCCCGGGCAGAAGCGCGGTCCTGTTGCTGGTCCGCCCCGCCGCCACGGCCTAGCGTCCTGATCGGACCTACTTCTCGCGGCCTCGGGCCGCGCGTGACGGGAGCGAGTCGGGATGACAGCGACCACACACAAGCAGGCGGGCGGCGACCGCCCGGCCCACGAGAACACCCGGAGCACGCGGCCGTCGCCCGGCGGCGGACGGCCGCGTGACGAGGACGGCGGCGCGTGAGCGCCCCCGTGAGGCAGTCCCTCACCATCGCCGACGTGGTCGAGACGACCCGCCGCCTCATCCGCTTCGACACCACCAACCCGCCCGGCGGGACCGCCGCCTGCACCAGGTGGTTACGGGACCAGCTCGCCGACGCCGGGCTGCACACCCGCATCGTGGCCGGCGACCAGGACCGGCCCAACCTGGTGGCCCGGCTGGAGGGACGGGGCGAGGCACCGCCCCTGGTGCTGCACGCCCACACCGATGTCGTGCCCACCGCGGGGCAGCCCTGGAGCCGGCCCGCCTTCAGCGGCGACCTGGTCCCCGACGGCCGCGGCGGCCAGGAGGTCTGGGGTCGCGGCGCGGTCGACATGAAGGGACCACTGGCGATGATGACGGCGGCCCTGCACCGCCTGAGTACGGGCCACGAGCGGCCGGCCGGGGACATCGTGCTGGCCGTGGTCAGCGACGAGGAGTCCGGCAGCGCCGCGGGTGCCTCGTACCTGCTCCGTGAACACCCCGAGCTGTTCGCCGGAGCCCGCTACGCGATCGGCGAGGAGGGCGGGGCCGGGCTCGACCTGGACGGCGCGCTGCGCGTCCACCCCGTCGTCGTGGCGGAGAAGCGGGCCTGCTGGCTGCGCGTCACCCTGCGGGGACCCGCCGGACACGGCTCGCGGGTCGCCGGCCCCGACACCGCCGTACGACAGCTGACCCGGCTGCTGTCGGCCCTGGAGCCCGGCGGACTGCCGCCGGTCGTCACCCCGGTGGTCGAGCGCCTCCTCGCGGCACTGCACAGCCGGCTGTCCGGCCCGGCGGCCTCCGCGATCGCGCGCCTGCGGGACAACCCCGCGGACCCGGCGGCCCTGGACGCCCTGCCCGCCCGCGACGCCCAGTACTTCCGCTCGGCCGTCCGCCACTCGGTCAATCCCACGGTTCTGCGGGGAGGCACCACCACCAACGTCCTGCCGGCCGAGATCACCGTCGAACTCGACGGACGCCTCCTGCCCGGCTCGTACCCGCCGGAACGATTTGTCACGGACCTCTCGGAGCTGGTCGGCCTTCCCCTCGACGCGGAGGTCCTGGTGCTCGGGGAGGAGATGCCGGAACCGGCCTTCGACGACTTCTACGACACCCTGGCCGGCATCCTCGCCGAGAAGGACCCCGGCGGCGTGCCGGTCCCGATGCTGACCACGGCCTCGACGGACGCCCGTCTCTTCGCCCGGCTCGGCATCACCTGCTTCGGCTGGACCCCGCTGCTCCTGCCGCCCGGCGCCCCGCACCGCTGGCTGCTGCACACCTCGGACGAACGGGTCCCGGCCGACGCGCTGCGGTTCGGAGCGGACTGCTTCGAGACGCTGCTGAGGCGATACCGGTGAGCGGCCGCGTCCTCACCGTCACCGGGACGGGCCCGGAGGCCCGCCGCTGGGCGGACCGGGTCGCCGCGCTGACGAGAAGGGCCTTCTCGGACACCGGGGAGATCGCCGGACTGCCGCGCCCCGACGGGGCCCGCGACGAGGCAGCGCCACTCCTCGGCGAACTCGCCGCCGGCGGCGCGCTGTGGATCGCCCTCGACCCCTCGGCTGGCGTCACCGGGGCGATGCGGGTGACCAGGCCGGACACCGGGGCCTGGTGCGTCCACCGGGTGGTCGTGAACCCCGCCCTGCGCGGCGGCGGGGTCGGCCGCCTCCTGCTGTCGGCGCTGGACCGGGCCGCGGCCGGCCTCGGCATACCCGCGATCCGCCTCAACGCGGTCGTCGAACGCGGACTGCCCCCGCTCTACGCCCACTTGGGCTTCCGCGTCACCGGACTGGAACCGGGGCCCGGCAAACCGCTGAGCGAACTGGTGATGGAACGCCGCCCCGGCTCCCCGGCCACCCCGGCGCCCCTCGCCGAGGAGTGGATCTGGCCCGCACCACGGCCCACCGTCAACTGGTTCACCCTGGCGGGAGAGGTGTACGCGGTCACCGGCCACCACCGCGGTGTCGCCGACGCGGCCCGCGGCGCGGCCGACGCGCTGGCCGCGCACCTCGGGCCGGACGCACCGGTCCGGTACGCGGGCACCGATGCCCACCTGGCCCCCCAGTCGGCGGACCGCTCCTGCGACCCCCCGGGCCCCGGAGGCCTGCCGCTCGACGCGCACATCACCCGGTACGCCGGGCCCCGTGAACGCGTCCCGGCGCATGTCATGCCCCGCACCGCCGACCCGTGGCGGTTCGCGGTCTGGCGCTACAACCCCGGCCGCGAGGCCCTGATCGCGCCCCGCCCGCCCGTGCCACCCGTACCGCTCGTACCGCCCGTGCCACCCGCACCGCTCGTGCCATCCGCCCGTGCCATCCGCCCGTGAGGAGATGATCCCGTGACCGCAGACCCGACGGCACCGGCGGCCGAACACGCCCCGCCCGCCGCCCTACCGACGCAGGTGGACCTGCGACCCCACCTGGACAACACCGGCATCACCCGGCCCGACGACCTCGGTGCCGGAGCCTTCAACGTCTGGTCGAACACCTTCCCCGCGCAGCACCTCCCGCCGGCCCGCGCGGACGGCACGGTCGATGTCGGCGGAGTGCCCTTCCGGTTCCCCGCGCAGGCCAAGGGACCGGACAACCTGCGCTGCGCCGGGCAGCGACTGGACGTACCGAAGGGCCGGTACGACTGGATCTACCTGCTGGCCGCGGGGGAACGCCGTACGGAGGACGTCCTGCACCTCCACTTCGCCGACGGCACCACCGACCCCGAATGGCTGCGGGTCCCCGACTTCTGGCCGCAGACTCCGGCCCACTTCGGGTTCACGTCGGGCATCACCTTCCCCGTCATGCACTACCCGCGGCACATCCAGCGCGACATGGGCCCGTCCCTGTGGCGGGTCCGCGTCCCCGTGCCGCGTGAGACCGAACTCGCCGGGATCCGCCTCCCCCACAACCCGGCGATCCACGTCTTCGCCCTCACGCTGTCGGGTACGGGCACCGCCACCCGGACCGGGACGGAGGTGGCGTGATGCGCGTCGTCCTGGAGCGCGTCACCCCGTGGCGCCACGACCTCGCCGGGTGCCTGCACGCCTGCGCCGGCACCCTCCTCGCCCAGGGCGGCCACTCCCCGCTCGACGCCCTCGGCTCCGGATGGCACTTCCAGTATCGCGAAGGCGGCTTCCGCCGCGAGGAGTACTACCTCCCCCTGGCCCAGGACCAGTCCCTCTTCGGCGCCCTGGCCCCGTACCACCCGGTGGACAGCGCCTGGCACCTGCCCCTGGACGCCGACGACGGATGGCGCCAGGTGCGCGAGGCGGTGCTCGGGGGCACACCGGTGGCGGTGGCCGTCGACAACTACTACCTGCCGTTCCGTCCCGCCCACCAGGACGTGCACGCCAACCATCTGATCATCGTGTACGGCTTCGACGACGAGCGCGGCACCGCCAGGGTCATGGACACCGTCCCGCCCCGCTTCGACGGCGACATCTCCCAGTCGGTCCTGCGCGCCGCCCGCGGTTCCGGCAACCGCGGAGAGCACGAGCGGGACATGTTCTTCGCCGACCAGGACATCTCCCACCGGTGGCTCGAACCCCGCCTGGGAGAGCCCGTACCGGTCCCCGACCGGTCCGCCGTCACGGCCTCGCTCCGCGCCAACCACCGGGGATTCACGACCGGCGACACCGGACCGTACTACTCCGGACTGCCCGGGATGGCCGCCTTCCTCACCGACGTCGAGACCCGGTACAGCGCCGCCGAGCCCGTGGCGGACGAGCTGTTCATCGTGGCCGGCGCGGCCCTGGCGACCACCGCGCTGCACGCCGAATGGCTCCGTACGACGGGGGTACGGCTCTCCGCCCCCGCCCTGACGGAACTGGGCCGGGACGTCGAACGCCTCGCCCACCACTGGACCGCGGTACGCATCATGTCCGCCCTCACCCGCGGGCACGAGGTGCCCCCGGACCGTCTGGCCCGGCGCCACCGTGACCTGCTGCTCGATCACGGACGTGTGCTGTCGGCCATGAGTGACCTGTTGGAGGAACGGTGACCGCAGCCGTCGACTCGCGCCTGGCCATGCTCGGAGGGCCGCGCGGCATTCCCCGCGGCCGGCGCATCCCGCCCTGGCCCCGTGTCACACCCGACGACGAGGCAGCCGTCCTGCGCAGCCTGCGCAGCGGCGCGTTCACCGCGGCGGCCGCGGGAGAGGAGGAGATCCCGGCCCTGGAACGGGAATGGGCGCGGTACGTCGGCACCGGGCACGCGCTGGCCGTCAGCAACGGCACCGCCGCGCTCTCCCTGGCCCTCGCCGCCGCCGGGGTACGGCCCGGCGACGAGGTGGTCGTACCGGCACTGAGCTTCGTCGCCAGCGGCATCGCCCCGCTCCACATCGGGGCGACCCCCGTGTTCGCCGACATCGACCCCGAGACGTTCAACGCCGACGCCGCCTCCGTGGCCGCCGCTCTCAGCCCCCGTACCCGGGCTGTTGTCGTGGTCCACCTCCACGGCCTGCCCGCGGACATGGACGAGATCCTGGCCGTCACCAGGCCGCTGGGCATCCCCGTCGTCGAGGACGCCGCGCAGGCCCACGGCGCGACCTACCACGGGGCCCGGGTCGGCTCGCTCGGCCTGGTCAACTCCTTCAGCCTCAACGTCAGCAAGAACCTCGCGACCTGCGGAGAAGGGGGCCTGGTCAACACCGACGACCCGGACGCGCACCGACGCGCCCTGGCGCTGCGCCAGTTCGGCGAAGTCATCGAGAGCGGCAAGCCGCGCCCGTACGTCTCGCACACCCTGGGCTGGAACCACAAGCCCAACGCACTCCAGTGCGCCTTCACCCGCAGCCAGCTGAGCCGCTTCCCGGACGAGGCGGCGGCCCGCGACGCCAACGTGCGCGCCTTCCTGGACCGGCTGCGCGACCTGCCCGGCCTGTCGGTGCCGGGCGTCCCCGCCGACCGCACCCACGCCTGGCACATCCTCCGCTTCCGCCTCGACCCGGAGGCCTTCGGGCTGCCCGCCGGCATGGCGGGGCCGTTGCGGGCCGCCGCCGTCCGGGCTCTGCGCGCCGAGGGTGTTCCGGCGGCCATGTACCAGCACCTCCCCCTGCCCGCGCAGCCCGTGTTCCGCCGGCCGGCGAGCACCGTCGGCTACCCGCCGGACGCGCTACGGGCCGTACAGGGGTGGAGCCCTCACGACACCCCGCACACCTGCCGGGTGATCGAGAGTTCCTTCGTCATCCAGAAGGCACACCTGCACCCCGGCGCGGGGCCCCTGCTGGACCTGTACGCCCAGGCCGTACGGAAGGTCTGGGAGGAGAGGGACGTCCTGGTCCGCTACGCCCGGGACCTGCCCTACCAGGCGCCCTGGGAGCAGAAGGACGAGGCACCGTGGTGAGCGCCGGCGGCACGCGCCGTACCGAGACGGACCCCGCCCTCCCGGAGAGCCGCCCGCGAACCGCTCCACCGCCCGCCGGCCCGCCGCGGATCGCCGACGACACCGCTCTGGCGGCCGCTCTGGCGACCGGAGCCGGGCACGTCCTGCTCGGTCTGCGGGCCCAGCACGCCGGCGCCGCACCGCGCGACCTGGCCCGCATCGGTGACGCGGGGGCGCAGCGCCACCTCGCCGACGCCCTGCGCCACCACCGCCCGGCCGACACGGTGCTGTCCGAGGAGGGCACGGACGACCCTGGCCGGCCGGGGGCCTCCCGGGTCTGGATCATCGACCCCCTGGACGGTACGCGGGAGTTCTCCGAAGCCCGAGCGGGGCGGAGCGACTGGGCGGTCCACGTGGCGCTGTGGGAGGAGGGACGGCTGACCGCGGCCGCGGTCGCCCTCCCCGCCCGGGACACCGTCCTCACCACGGCGCCGGCGCCGAAGACCCCGCCCCGCGACGGGCGCCGGGCCGGCGGACCCGGCCCGGGGCGGGGGCCGCGTCTCGCGGTCAGCCGCAGCCGGCCACCCGCGCTCATCGCCCCCCTCGCCCGGCTCCTGGACGCCCGGCTGGTCCCCATGGGATCGGCCGGGGTGAAGATCGCGGCGGTGATCGAAGGGGCGGCCGACGCCTACGTCCACGCCGGCGGCCAGTACGAGTGGGACTCCGCCGCACCGGTGGCCGTCGCCGTCGCCCGGGGACTCCACGCCTCCCGTATCGACGGCTCACCCTTGCGCTACAACCGAGCGCACCCGTGGCTGCCCGATCTCGTCGTCTGCCACCCCGTGGACCGCGACCGGATCCTCGCCGCGCTCGCCGACGTGTCACCCTCTGCGACGGAGACGCCCTCATGACCGATACCGAGCCCCGTACCGCCGACGCGGGCGTGTCCGGAGGAACGCCCCCGACCCTGGCAACGCCCCCGACCGGAGGAACGCCCCCGATCCGAGCAACGCCCCCGACCCGGGCAGCGATCACGACCGACGCCGCGGGGGCGGCCCCGCCCCGGCCGGCTGCCGCCACCGTGTGGCTGACGGGCCTGCCCAGCTCGGGCAAGTCCACGCTCGCCCGTGCGCTGGCCGGCCGGCTGCGCGCCGAGGGCCGGCGGGTGGAGGTCCTGGACGGCGACGAGATACGTACCTTCCTGTCGGCCGGGCTCGGCTTTGGCCGGCGGGATCGCGACACGCACGTCCGGCGGGTGGGCTTCGTCGCCGAACTGCTCGCCCGCAACGGCGTGCTGGCCCTGGTCCCGGTCATCGCGCCGTACGCGGACGGCCGGGAAGCGGTCCGCCGACGACACGCCGCGTCGGCCACACCGTACGTGGAGATCCACGTCGCCACGCCCGTGGAGGTGTGCTCCGTGCGCGACGTGAAGGGTCTCTACGCCCAGCAGGCGGCGGGAGAGATCTCGGGACTCACCGGCGTGGACGACCCGTACGAGGAACCGGCTGCCCCGGAGCTGCGCGTCCCGGCGCAGCACCTGACCGTGGCCGAGTCCGTGGCAGCCATCCACGCCCATCTCGACGAAAGGGGTCTGGTATGACCACGACCGCGCGCCCCCTCGCCACGGGCACCGCAGCCGACCGCCTTCCCACGCACCTGGACACACTGGAGTCCGAATCCGTCCACATCTTCCGTGAGGTGGCGGGCGAGTTCGAGCGGCCGGTGATGCTCTTCTCCGGCGGCAAGGACTCGATCGTCATGCTGCACCTGGCGCTCAAGGCGTTCGCGCCCGCGCCGGTGCCGTTCACGCTGCTGCACGTGGACACCGGGCACAACTTCCCCGAGGTGCTGGCCTACCGGGACCGTACGGTCGCCGCGCACGGCCTGCGCCTGCACGTCGCCTCCGTACAGGAGTACATCGACGCGGGCACCCTGCGCGAACGCCCCGACGGCACCCGCAACCCGCTGCAAACGGTCCCGCTCACCGAAGCCATCCGGCATCACCGCTTCGACGCGGTCTTCGGCGGCGGACGCCGCGACGAGGAGAAGGCCCGCGCCAAGGAGCGGGTGTTCTCCCTGCGCGACGAGTTCTCCCAGTGGGACCCGCGCCGCCAGCGCCCCGAGCTGTGGAACCTCTACAACGGCCGCCACGCCCCCGGCGAACACGTCCGCGTCTTCCCGCTCTCCAACTGGACCGAGCTGGACGTCTGGCAGTACATCGGCCGGGAGGGAATCGAACTCCCGGACATCTACTTCGCCCACGAGCGACCGGTGTTCAAGCGGTCGGGGATGTGGCTCACCTCCGGTGCGTGGGGAGGGCCCACGGAGTCCGAGCGGGTCGAGACCCGGCTCATCCGCTACCGGACCGTCGGTGACATGTCCTGCACCGGCGCCGTCGACTCCGACGCGACGTCGCTCGCGGCCGTGATCGCGGAGATCGCCGCCTCCCGGCTCACCGAGCGGGGTGCCACGCGTGCCGACGACAAGCTCTCCGAGGCCGCCATGGAAGACCGCAAGAGGGAAGGGTACTTCTAGCCATGACCGTACCTACCGCACCGACCGCACCGACCGTACCCATCGCACCGACCGCACCTGCCGCACCCACCGTGGCCGACCCCGCGGACCACGCCACCGGGACGCTGCTGCGTTTCGCGACGGCGGGCTCGGTGGACGACGGCAAGTCCACCCTGGTGGGCCGGCTGCTGCACGACTCCAAGTCCGTCCTGGCGGACCAGTTGGAGGCGATCGAGCACGTCTCCCGGGAGCGGGGGCAGCAGGCGCCCGACCTCGCCCTGCTCACCGACGGACTCCGGGCGGAGCGCGAGCAGGGCATCACCATCGACGTCGCCTACCGCTACTTCGCCACCCCCCGGCGCCGGTTCATCCTCGCCGACACCCCCGGCCATGTGCAGTACACCCGGAACATGGTGACCGGCGCCTCCACCGCGAACCTGACGGTGATCCTTGTCGACGCACGCAACGGGGTGGTCGAGCAGACCCGCCGGCACGCCGCCATCTCGGCCCTGCTGCGCGTTTCGCACGTCGTGCTCGCCGTCAACAAGATGGACCTGGTCGGCTACCGCGAGGAGGTGTTCGCGGCGATCACCGAGGAGTTCGCGGCCTATGCCGGTGCGCTCGGCATCCCTGAGGTGACCGCCATCCCCATCTCGGCGCTCGCCGGGGACAACGTGGTGGAACTCTCCGCCGCCATGGGCTGGTACAGCGGCCCCACCGTGCTGGAACACCTGGAGACGGTGCCCGTCGACACGGACACGGAGGCATGCGGCGCCCGGTTCCCCGTGCAGTACGTCATCCGCCCCGGGACGCCCGGCCTGCCGGACTACCGGGGATACGCCGGGCAGATAGCGGCCGGTTCCTTCCGGGTGGGGGAGAGGGTCGTCGTCCTGCCCTCGGGCACCACCACCACGATCGCCGGGATCGACCTCCTGGGCGAGCCCGTCGACGTGGCGTCGGCACCCCGCTCGGTGACGCTCCTCCTGGACGACGACGTCGACCTCGCGCGAGGCGACCTCGTCGTGCCCGCCGACGGAGTCCCGCCCCTCACGCGGGACGTCAGGGCGACGGTCTGCCACGTGGCCGACCGCCCCCTGACGGCCGGTCAGCGTGTCCTGCTGAAACACACCACCAGGACCGTCAAGGGCGTGGTCGACGACATCACCTCCCGGCTCGACCTGGACGACCTGCCCCGGAACCACCGCCCCGACCGCCTCGTGGCCAACGAGATCGGTCGGGTACGGATCAGGGTCGCCGAACCGCTCGCCCTTGACCACTACGCGGACTCGCGGCGTACGGGCTCGTTCCTCCTGATCGATCCCGGGGACGGCACGACGCTCGCCGCGGGGATGTCCGGCCCGTGAAGCCCGTGAGCGCCTGGTACAGAGTTGCTGCGTGGTTACGACCATAAGCCGACCGGTCCGCGATGCCACGGCCGTTTCGGCCCCGCGTGAACTCGCCATAAGGATGCCCGGCGTACTGGTCTCGCGGCTCGCACGCGAGACCAGTACGTACACGGAGCGGACACCGTGCCACCCCGGCACGCCCGGACGGAACACCACACGGCACTTCACGCTGCCGGCATCCGGCGTCCTGCTTGTCACCACCTCGTCTTCGGCGAGGTCGACGCTGGCACGCCGGGCGTGAACGGACTGCGCCGTCACGACGGCGAGCGCACCGATCGTGGCCAGCCGGACGAATCTCGTCACGTTCTGCTCGGTCTCCCCCAGGCCGGCCGCCAACCTGTCACCGAACGCACCTTCCCTACCGGCCGGTAACACGCCCTGCCCCTGAAGTGTCCAGTCCGACGGGGGCCCGTGTACGGCCGGCCCCGAATGCGCCCTGGTCGAAGCGGGCCTGTCCGAGGGGCATGGGACCATCCTCGCCGTGGCTCATCACATGGACGACGTGGACTGGTGCGGCCTGTTCCACGCGAGGGGACCGGCCGGGGACACGCCGCGGCATCTGGCGGCGCTCATTGGTGAGGGTGATGACCGGGCTTTCGTCGACGGGTACGCGCACCTGTGGTCGGTGACTCTTCGCCGCGAGGGCAAGGCGTGGCCCGTGACGGCACCTACCGCGATGATCGCCGCCACCTTCCTGGACGATGCGTCGCTGTGGCCCGACGATCCCTCGATGACGGATGCGATGCTCGCCTACCTGTACGCGGTCGGGACAGCCGCAGACCTCGGCGACGGGGCTGAGGAGATCCGCGCACAGGTCGAAGGCCTCGCGCCGCAGCTGCGGGCGTGGACCGGCGACTACCTGTCAGCCGATGCCGACGCCCGAACCCTGATGTGGCAGAACGACACCGGCCTTGGCGAACTCGTCCTCGACCAGGCGGCGCTCGCCTGCTTCGACCTGGCGCCCACGCTCCTTCGGCGGGCGCTGCCTCACCTCGCGTCGGCTCGCCCCTTGAGCAGGACGTCCGCCGCCGCGGCCGTCGGTTCACTCGCCCGCAATCCCTCGGCCTCAGCGCGACGTCCAGCACTGCGACAGCAGTTGACGTCGACGGCCCAGGCCGCCGGCTCCGCGCACGAGAGGGCGACGATCGTGGTCGCCGTCGGTGACCTGGGCGGGGACACCCGCATCCAAGCTGGGCCACCGAACCGTCGAAGCGGGCGGGACCACACCGCACGCCCCGATCTGAAGCTCACCGCCGCCTCAACCCGGGTCACCTTCCGGGCGGTGCTTGGGCGACCGATCCACAAGTCGAGTCCACATCCAGTGTGACGGGCCCGAAAGCTCCGCCGCGAGGGAAGGACCGAGTGGCAGGGCCGGGACCCGGAAGCACCGACCTCCGCCCGGGCCAAGATCAAGTGGCAGAAGCCCGGCGTCGATCAGGGTCGCCTCTACCGCGCGGGACAGCCGCCCCCGCAGGCGTCGGCGGAAAACCGGGCTCCCGAACCAGTCCGTAACGATGCCCGGGGCGGACAGCCGTGGGGCGGTGCGATTGGTGTGACCTCTGCGGTGCCGCCCGCGCCTTGCCGTCCCCGACCGGGAATACCGACAATGCCCTGGCGGGCTCTGTGCCGGGGCGGAGGCCGACCCGATGTACTGGTGGGTTCCGCGATCTGCCCCGTAAGGTGCGTGGCATGCACGCGGTCATCACGGTCCAGGGTGAAGGCGAGTCCCACACCCACGAGTTACGCAACTGGCTGAGTCAGGACCCCCTGTTGCGCGGCCGGATCCGGGCGGGCGGCAACGAGGAATTGCCGCCCGGTGCCATGGGCGTCGCGGCCGACGCGCTGATCGCCCTTCTGGCACCCGGCGGGGTGGCCGCAGTATTCGCCGGAGCGGTCGTCGCCTGGGCACAGACCCGGCGAGGCAGTCAGACCATCACCATCACCCGGCCCGACGGCACGGAGATCACGGTCTCCTCGGAGCATGTCCGTGGGCTCGACGCCCAGCAATCGGCTGATTTGGCAAGGCAGTTGGCCGCAGAGGTGACAGCTTTGCCGGCCGAGCCCGACAACACCGCGCCGCCGGCCCTGTGATCGAACCGGCCGGGAGCCGACACGGTGGAGATCTTGCCAAGCCTGGAGCACATGCCATTCTTCTCGGCACGGGCTCGCACATCTCCGATTCTTCCCTGCCCGCTCTCCCGTCGGTCGATACCACGCTCGACGACCTCCAGCACGCGCTGGGCGAAGCATGCGGAATGCCCGACGATCGCGTCCATCGGGTTCCCGCCCACGCCAGCAGTTCGGCCATCGTCGCCGCCGTCGAGCAGGTCGTGGCCGAGGCAACCGGTCCGGTCCTGCTGCACTACGCGGGCCACGGACTGCTGGGCCCTGGCGACGAGTTGTACTTGGCCACCTATGCGAGCCGGTCCACCCATCAGATCGCCGACGCCATCGCCTACCACATCCTCAAGGGTCTCCTCAGCGCCGCCACGGGGGGCAGCGCCGTCATCCTCGACTGCTGCTTCTCGGGCCGGGCGTCGCTTCCCGGTGGCGGGCGCGGGGTCAACCCGTTCACCGCCGCACGGCCCCGCGGCAGCTTCCTGCTCAGCTCCGCCTCGTACTACGACCTGTCGTACGCGCCAATGGGCGAGCGGCACACCCGCTTCACCGGTCACCTGCTGGGCCTGCTGGAGAACGGCGAGCCCTCCGGCCCGCCGTTGCTCACCCTGGACCACGTTCACGCCGCCCTCGACCGGAGGATGCAGGACGAGCCCGCCCGCCCGCACCGCGAGAGCGAGGGAACACTCGGCAACCTGGTACTCGCCCCCAACCGGGCATACCGCGCCGACCCCGGTCCGCAGGACGCTCCTCCGGCCGATGTGCCCTGCCCGTATCCGGGCATGGAACCCTTCCGCCCCGAGGACAGCGGATACTTCCACGGCCGCGCCGCGCTCACCGAAGACCTGCTGACCGCGGCTCGGGCATCCGACCCAGAGCCACTGGTCCTGGTCGGCGCGTCCGGCGTCGGCAAGTCGTCCCTGCTGCGCGCCGGGCTCATCGCCCGCCTGGAAGCCGGCGGCGAACCCTGGCCCGTACTCCTGCTGTCCGCACCCGGGCCGTCCCCCTTGCGCCAACTGACCGAGCTCTGGGCCGGATACACCGGGCGGCCACCGGACGAGGTCCGCAGCATCCTGGACGAGGGCGGACTGCCGGCACCCCTCCCCGGACGGCGGTCCTGCCGGCTGCTGGTTGTCGACCAGTTCGAGGAGGTCTTCACCCGGTGTCAGGACCAGCAGGAGCGAACCCGCTTCATCTCCGTCCTCACCGAACCCCGGCCACAAGGGCCGCGCGTCGTGCTGAGTCTGCGCGCCGACCACTACGGCAGTTGCCTCGAACACCCCGGCCTCGTCGCTGCTCTGGCCCGCACCCAGCTGGCCGTGCCGCCGATGAGTACGGACGAACTGCGGGCCGCCGTGGAACACCCCGCGCAGGCCGCCGGCCTGACCCTCCAGACCGGCCTCACCGACCGGCTGCTCCACGACCTGCGCCAAGGCGGACGGGCCGGCCTGCCGTTCCTCGCGCACGCCCTTCGCGAAACCTGGCGGCGCCGCAGCGGCGCCATGCTGACCCTCACCGGATACCAGGCCACCGGCGGGATCTGGCAGGCCGTCACCACCACCACCGAGGACCTGTACCAAGCCCTCGACGAGGCCGGACAAGTCGCGCTGCGCGCACTGCTGCTGCGCATGGTGCACGTCGCGGCCGACGGCTCCGGGGACTCCGTACGCCTCAGCATCGCCACCAGCACACTCCTGCTGGGGCACCAGGACGAGGATCTGCTCGACCGACTGGTCGCCACACGGCTGGTCACCATCGACCACAAGAGCGCGCAGGTAGCTCATGAGGCACTGCTGCACGCCTGGCCACGCCTGCGGCGCTGGATCGACGAGGACCGGTCCGAGCTGATTCTGCGTCAGCAGATCGCCGACGACGCCGACGCATGGGCGGCGGCCGGATACGATCAGGCATTCCTGTACCGGGGCACCCGGCTCCGCAGCGCACTGGAACTGCTGGAGCGGCACCCCCTGTCACGTGACCTGGACGCGGAGTTCCTGGCGAAAAGCGTGACCGCCGAAGGCGCGGAACACGCCCGGGACGCACAGCGCCTCAGGCGGCTGAAGGTGGCACTCGGCGGGATCGCACTGGCCCTGTGCCTGGCGGTGACAGCCGCAGTGGTCGCGGTCGAGCAGCGCGGTACGGCCGATTCACAGCGGCGTCTGGCCACCTACCGGGCGTTGCGAGCAGAGGCCGAGAACCTGGGCACGACCGACCCGCGGACATCGCTGAGCCTCGGCATCGCGGCGTACCGGCTCCAGCCGTCGGCGGATGCCCGCTCGGAGCTCTTCGACACTCTCGTGCAGACACCATTCGCGGGTCGCACCAGCCTAGGGTTCGCGGACCCGGTCGAACTCAGCCCGGACGGTAAGACCCTGGCCGCCGGGCATGGCCAAGGGGGCGTCCAACTCCTGGACGTCCGTGTCCCCGGCAAGCCGAAGCGGCTCGCGGATCTCGATGCCTGCCAGGAAGAGGCCTCCGCCGTCGCGTTCAGCCCCGGGCTTCGCGCGCTGGCGGTCATCTGCGAGAACGGCCTCATCGGCCTGTGGAAACTGAGGGGGACCACGTCGCCGGAGAGGAGCGCCTCCCTGCACGTGACCACACTGCCCGGGAAGGCCGAGGCGATACGGTTCAGCCCCGACGGCCGGACCCTCGGCGCGGTGGGGTGGGGAGAGACCAAAGAGGACCACGGAGCCGTGGTTCTGTGGGACGTGCAGAACGTCTCGCAGCCCCGCCGGCTCGGCATCCAGCCCGGCACCTACGACAAGCAGAAGATCGAGTTCAGCGCCGACGGCAAGACACTCGCCACAGGCGGCGGCGCGCTCATATCGTCCGGGGATTACCCGGACAAGGACTCGATCATAGACACGGGAGGAGTGACTCTGTGGGACATCACCGACCCGGCCCGCCTGAGGAAACTGACCCGCTTCGAGGGAAATGACGAGACGTTCGCGTTCAGCCCTGACGGCCGGGCGCTGGTCTTGACGGATTACGTTTCAATTGAGCTCTGGGACGTAGCGACACCCGCCAAACCGCGTCGCGTGAACAGCTGGAACGGACAGAAGGCGTTTGTCACGGACCTCGCCTTCCGTGCGGACGGCGACGTGCTGGCGACCGGCAACTCCGACGACACCGTGAACGTCTGGAACGTGTCCGACCCGGCGAATCCCTTGAAGGCGGGGACACTGAGTCACCACAACGATGACGTCGAATCACTGGCCTTCAGCACGGACGGGCGACAGTTGGTCAGCGCGGCGCACGACGAAGTCGTTCACTGGCAGGCCACTGACCGCGGCCCGCGGGTGGTCAGCGCGCTGGGTCAGGAAGGCAACGTCTCGGCGATCGCCATCAGTCCCGACGGACGTCTTCTCGCTGCCGGCGGTGGGTGGGAAGTCGTGGAGTTGTGGGACCTCGGCGACCCGCTCAAGCCGAAGCACATCGCCACGCTGCGAGGCCACACCAAGTGGGTCCGGTCCCTTTCCTTCGCTCCGGACGGGAAAGCGCTGGCCACCGGTGACGACGGCGGTGACTTGCTGTTCTGGGACCTCACCGACCCCGCCCGCCCCCGCATGGCCGCAACCGTGAACCGCCCGCAACCGATCATTTCCCTGGCATTCTTGTCAGGCCCCAGGACCCTGCTCGTCACCGACGACACAGACTCCAACACCGTGTGGAGCGCCGAAGACCTCGCCCGCCCCCGTCAGCGAAAAGATATCTCCAATGCCGGGCTTACGGTCCCGTCACTGATGAGCCCGGACGGCAACCTGTTCGCCCTGAGGACCAAGACTGGTACGGCTCTGTGGAACGGCAAAGCCGCCACGAAGCCAGTCGATCTGCCCTGGAGCGACAGCTCTGCCGCTTTCGCTCCCGACAGTCGAATGCTCGCGACTGGCAGCCACAACGAGACGCTGCTGCTGTGGGACATCCGCGATCCCGGACATCCTCAGGAGATCGCCAGATCGACCGAAAAGGACGTCGGCCTTCTGGTGGAATTCCACCCAAGGGGAAATCTCCTCGCCGGAATTGTCGACGGAGACATAGTGCTGTGGTCGCTCGGCGAACGAGGCCAGCCTCACCGGGCCGCGAGACTCACCCAGCTCGCAAGAGGTGCCCGTATTGCCGGTTTTACCCCTGACGGGCACCTGCTCGGCTCGGACGGAACGAACGTCCTCCTGTGGGACCTCAACGACCTCCCCGAAATCAGCGCCGACACCATCGGGCGGGCCTGCGCCCTCGCCGACGGAGGTCTCACCGAAGAAGAATGGGAAGAGTACGTACCGGGCTTGCCTTTCCAGCAGACCTGCCCGCGATGACGAGGACCTGCCGGTCCCGCGGGGTCACAGCCACGACGAACACGGTCAGGGCCCCCTGAGTGCATGGGGCGGCGTCGATCGGCAAGGACGGCGGCCCCCTCCGATTGAGTCGATGGATCGATGGTCGGGAGTGGCTGCGTCAGATCGCAGATCTGAGCTTGGACCGGATCCGGAAAGACGACCCGTCCTTCCCTCCTGAACCACTGGAACCCCCTCGCTGTGCGAGCATGAAAGACGCCAGGACCGCTAGGTCGTCCACAGCGTTTTTCCTGGGGCTTCAATTCCGGGCACTGTGCCTTCAGTTCCCGGACGACCGCTTTCACGAAGTATTCGCGTTGATCAGGTTGCCGACGTTGTAAAAGGCCGCCCCCTTCGGTGCCGGTGCCGTGGGTGGTCAGGCGGTGAAGCCGCCGTCGATGTTGAGGCTGGCTCCTGTGACGAACGCGGCCTCGGGGTCGGCGAGGCAGAACGTCAGGGCGGCGATCTCTTCCGGCGTGCCGAAGCGGTCCAGGGCCATCCAGCCGAGCAGGGCCGCCGCGTTGGGGCCGTCGGCCGGGTTGCCCTCGGTGTCGGTGGGGCCCGGCTGGATGTTGTTGACCGTGATGCCGCGCGTACCGATGAGCAGTGCCTCCCGGGGGGTCGCCAGGACCGTCTCGATCCGCTCGTCGGCGTCGCCGAAGGGCACGCCGACGACCTCGCGCACATAGGAGTAGAACGACGAGTCCGGCTCGAAGTCGACCCCCAGGCGCGGGACGCGGGACACGGCCACGTACGTGCTCTCCAGCCCGACGCGCTCGTCGTCCGCGAGCAGGACACGCTCCAGGTGCCAGACCGGCTCGCCGGTCCGTACCCCCACGTCGGCCGCCAGAGCCGCGGGGCAGGGAAAGCGGTCGAGCCCGATCAGATTCCGCCCCGGCCTGCGGTTCTGGCGGCGTACGCCCTCGGTGCAACTGGCGAGCGACAGCGGCTGTTCGAGCTTCGGGCCCGCGACGACGCTGCCGCGCCCCTGCCGCCGACGACGCGCCCTCATTGGGGTGACCTCCCGAGCCGGGGTCCCCCGGACGAGTAGACCTTGCTCCCGTGAATCAATTGGCCAATTGGTGCTTCGAGAACCGCCGCAGAGTGGTGGGAGCCTGGCTGCTGGCCCTGGTGGTCCTCCTCGGGATCAGCCAGTCGATCGGCAGCTCGTACAACGAGAGCGTCAGCCTGCCCGGTACGGACTCCCAGGCGGCGGTGTCGCTCCTCAAGAAGAGCTTCCCCTCGGCGTCCGGTGAGAACGACCAAGTGGTCATCGAGGCGCGGAACGGCACCACCGTACGCTCCACCGCGGTCAAGGACCCGGTGACCGCCGCGCTCGCCAAGGTGGCCGCCGTCCCCGGTGTCGCGTCGGTCATCAGCCCGTACAGCAAGCTGGGCGCGGGGCAGATCAGCCGGGACGGCACCGTGGCGTTCGCCCGGGTGACCTGGTCGAAGGTGGCCGCGGACGTCACCAAGACCGACGCCAGGCATCTGATCGACGCCGCGAAGACCGCCGACGGTCCCGACGTCCACATCTCGCTGGGTGGCCAGTCCATCTCCAACGAGGAGGCGTCGGGCCCCGGCCTGTCCATCGCCGTCGGCGTGGTCGCCGCGCTGGTCATCCTGCTGATCGTCTTCGGGGGAGCGCTCTTCTCCTCCCTGATGCCGCTGATCACCGCGATCGTCGCCCTGTTCATCGGCCACGCGATCATCAGCCTGCTGTCCCACGTGATGGACACACCGAGCGTCTCCAGCGACCTCGCGATCCTCATCGGCCTCGGTGTGGGCATCGACTACGGCCTGTTCATCATCAGCCGGCACCGCAGCGCGGTGACATCGGGGCTCGGTTACCGGGCGGCGGCCGAGCAGGCCGTGAACACCTCCGGGCGTACGGTGCTGTTCGCGGGCATCACGGTGTGCATCGCGCTGCTGGGGCAGTTCGCGCTGGGGGTCGACTTCCTGTACGGGCTGTCCGCCGCCTCGGCGATCACGGTCGCGCTGACCATGGCGACCTCACTGACGTTCCTGCCCGCGATGCTCGGGTTCCTCGGTGAGAAGGTCCTCTCCCGCCGGGAGCGCGCCGCTCTTGAGGAGAAAGGTCCCCTCTCCACCGACGCCTCGGGCTTCTGGCTGCGGTGGGCGAGGTTCATCGAGGTACGCCGGTGGCTCGTGGCCGCGACCTCCCTGGCCGTCGTGGTGGTGGTCGCCCTGCCGCTCTTCAGCCTCCGCCTCGGCTCGTCCGGCGCCGCCGCCGATCCGACCTCCTCCACCACACACCAGGCGTTCAACGCCCTCGCGAGGGGCTTCGGGCCGGGGTTCAACGGTCCGTTCCAGCTGGTCAGCGCGGTCTCGTCGGCGGACGACAAGAAGGCGTTCGCGCGCTTCCTCGCCGACGCCGCCCGCACCCCCGGCGTGGCCCGGGTGACCCCTCCGGTGACCTCCCCGAACGGTGAGGCCGCCCTGGCGATCCTCTACCCGACGACCGCTCCGGGCGAGAAGGCGACCGTCACCCTGGTCTCCACCATCCGCCACCTGGCGCCCAGGGCCGAAGGGCCGGGGCACCCCGCCGTCCATGTCGGCGGCGCCACCCCCAGCAACATCGACTTCTCGCGTGTGCTGAGCGACAAACTGCCCCTGTTCATCGCCGTCGTCGTCATCCTGGCGTTCGTGCTCCTGGTGATGGTCTTCCGCAGTCTGCTGATCCCACTGGTGGCGGCCGTCATGAACCTCCTCTCCGTGGGGGCCGCGCTCGGTGCCCTGACCGCCGTGTTCACCTGGGGATGGGGCAGTTCGGCCTTCGGCCTGCCGACCACCGGACCCATCGACGCCTTCATCCCCGTCCTGCTGTTCTCGGTGCTGTTCGGGCTCTCGATGGACTACGAGGTGTATCTGGTGAGCCGGATGCAGGAGGAGTGGCACCACCAACGCCGCACCGCGCGCGGGGACACGGCGGACCTCAGGACCGGAGCCGTACGCGACAACCACGAGGCGGTGACCCTCGGCCAGGCCAAGAGCGGCCGGATCATCGCGGCGGCCGCGAGCATCATGATCCTGGTCTTCGGCTCCTTCCTCATCGGCGACAGCTTCGTCCTCAAGGAGTTCGGCTTCGGGCTGGGCTTCGCGGTCCTCGTGGACGCCCTGATCATCCGGGGCCTGCTCGTCCCCGCCCTCATGCACCTCATCGGCCCCGTCAACTGGGCGCTCCCCGCCCGCCTCGGCCGTATCGTGCCCGACCTCTCCGTGGAGCGAACGCCGGACCACCGATGACCGCGCGGGCCCCTACGACGTCGTGGACCGGCGGGGGGACGGCCCCGACGGGGTCCGGACCAGGAGGAACGCGGAACGGCGGCGCAGGGTGAAGCCGATGGACTCGTAGAGCCGAATGGCGTCGGTGTTGGCGGCGGACGCGTGCATGAACGGTGTTTCGCCGCGCTCCCGGATGCCCGCCGCGACCGCGCGGACCAGCCGGGTGGCGAGCCCCTGGCCCCGGTGCGCGGGGTGGGTGCAGACCGCGCTGATCTCCCGCCACCCGGGCGGGTGGAGCCGTTCGCCGGCCATCGCGACGAGCCGGCCCTCGCGGCGGATGCCGAGGTAGGTGCCGAGTTCGATCGTACGGGGCAGGAAAGGGCCCGGTTCGGTACGGGCGATCAGGTCGAGGATCTCCGGTACGTCGGCCGGGGTGAGGCGGACCGCTTCGGCGTCGGGCTCGGCGCGCAGGGACGTGTCGACCAGTTGGACGCCCTGTCCCCGCCGGACGGCCTCCCACCCGTCGGGAAGGTGCGTCGCGCCGCTGACCGGGGCGAGGGTGCCGGGACCGACCAGCGCGACGAGGTCGTCCCAGGCGCGGGGGTCGGTCGAGTCGGAGAGCGCGGTGAACGGGGAGACGTTCGTGGGATAGCGGGCGGCGCGGCCCACCCGCTCGGCGAAGGGGGAGTGCGGGCCGGTGAGCGAGGCCCAGGCGGGGTTGTCGAGGAGGTGCGGCGCCGGGGCGCTGCCGGGCTCGTGCCGCGGCTCGGGCAGCGGCTGGCTCTGGGACGGGTGGACGCTGGTGGACATGACGGTGCCGATCTCCTCGCGGGGGTGCTGATCTCCTTGGGGCCCGGCCGCCCGGGGCCCGCGGCCTGGACCTGGTGAGTGGTACGGGGGCGCTCCCGCCGGGCTCAGCCGACGCGCGGCCCGAGAGCGAACCGGTCGGCGGCCGGCGCCCCGCCGACCAGGTCGGCGGCGAGCTCCCCGATGACCGGGGCGAACTTGAACCCGTGCCCGGAGAAGCCGGCCAGCACGGTCAGGGGTCCCGCCCGGTCGATGACGAAGTGGTGGTCGGGGGTGGTGGTGTAGAGGCAGGTGCTCGCCACCGGCGCCGTGGCGTCCACGCCCGGCAGCCATTGCTCGGCGTACCGCTGGACCTCGGCGAGGGAGTGAGCGACGACGGTACGGTCCCGGTGGTCCGGGTCGACGACCTGGCCGACCCCGTGGAACCCGACCTTGACCCCGTCGTCGCTGCCGAGTCCGTAGATCCCGCCCTCGTCCTCGAGCCCGGCCCCCGGGTGGTGGATGAAGCTCGGCCAGTCGAGCGCGTCCGGTGCCGGGAAGTGCGCGGGCTGCTCCTGGGTGACCCGCATCGGCGGCAGGCCGGACACGAGCCCGGACAGCCGGCCCGGCGCCCAGCCGCCGACCGCGACGACCACCGAGTCGGCGGTGAACGCCTCCTCGCCGTCGGTCACGATCTCGGCGCGCCCGCCCCGTACCGACAGACTCGTCACCTTCACACCGTGCCGGACGCGGGCGCCGTGCTGCCGGGCGGCCTGCTGGAACGCCGCGACCGCGCGGTCGGCGTGCACCCGTCCTGCCTCGGGATGGAACAGCGCGGTGGTGTCGGCCCGCAGCCCCGGCCACCGCTCGGCGGCCTGCGCCGGGGTGAGGAACTCCGAGGGCCGGCCGGCCGCGCGGAGGACGTCGTGGAGCGCGGAGGTCGCGGCGGCCGGGCCGTGGTCGACGGCGCCGGTCAGCTCCAGCACCCGGCGTCCGGTCTCCTCTTCGAGGCGCCGCCACAGCGGCAGGGCCCGTACCGCCAGCGAGACGTAGAACGGGTCCGCGTAGGCCAGGCGGAAGATCCGCGAGCTGCCGTGCGAACTGCCCCGGTCGTGCCCGGGCCCGAACTGCTCGAAGAGCGTGACCTGTTCACCCCGGGCGGCCAGGTGCCAGGCCGCCGAGGAGCCCATGACCCCTCCTCCGACGACGATGTGATGAACCACGGGGTCGACTTCCTTTCCGGACAGCGAAGAGGGCGAACGAATATGACGATCCGTCAAATGTGGGTGGGAGCGGCCGGTTCGCGCGCGGGCAGGTCGAGTCCGAGGTTCTCCCGCAGCGTGGTGCCCGTGTAGTCGGCGGCGACGATCTTCCGCTTGAGCAGCTCGTGCAGGGGAGCCGGCCGGGTGTCATGGTGGGTACGGGCCTGCCGGACCGGATCCGGACGGCGTCCGGGCAGGCGAGGGCGGCGCGAGGACGACGCGACGACGCCGAGGGGAATCGCCGGACGGAAACGCCGAGGGGTCAGCGACAGAGCGCGGTGTGGGTCCGGCACAGGTCCACATGCCGGCGCCTGGTCCGGACCAGGGGCGCGATCGCGGCGCGGGCCGGCCCGGAAAGGGCGGACCTGACGTGCGATGCCTTCACGGTGACTCCCCATCGGTCCTGGTGCGAGCAGGAAGAACGTACGTGGCGGGTGGGCGGGCTTGTCAAGAGCGAGTCTCACGGGACGGGACACGTGACGCGGGACGGGACGGGACACGCCACGCCGGTCGAACCTCCCCCGTCACGCCCCGGGTTCGTCCAGCAGGCCCAGCTCGCGGAGCCAGGTGTCGTCGAACACCTTGGAGAGATAGTTGCGGCCCGAATCCGGCAGCAGCGCGACCACCAGATCCTCCGGCGTCAGTTCCGCCGCCACCCGCAGCGCGGCGGCCACGGCGGTCCCGGCGGAGCCGCCGACCAGCAGGCCCTCCTCGCGCGCCAGCCGCCGCGCCGTCCGCAGGGAGTCACGGTCGCTGATCCGCTCGAACCGGTCCACGACCTCCGGGTGGTAGGACTCCGGCCAGGTGTCGTCCACCGTCTCCGGGTGGCGGAAGTGGCCGATGCTCTCGACGTAGTACGGGCTTCCGTCGCCGCCCGAGTAGACCGAGGACTCCGGGTCGGCGCCGACCACGGTCACGCGGCCGCCGCTCACCTCCTTGAGGAACTCGCCGGTCCCGGTGATGGTGCCGCCGGTGCCGACGCCGGAGACCAGGTGGGTGATCCGTCCGTCGGTCTGCCGCCAGATCTCCGGCCCCGTGGTGCGGTAATGCGCAAGCGGATTGGCCGGGTTGTCGTACTGGTTGGCCAGCCAGCCCCCCGGCGTCTCGGCGGCGACCCGGGTGGCCACGGAGTGCACATGATCCGGATGCTCGCGCGGTACGTCGCTGGGGCAGACGACGACCTCGGCACCGTACGCGCGCAGGACGGCGACCTTCTCCGCGCTGCTCTTCTCCGGGATCGCGAAGACGCACCGGTAGCCGCGCTGGGCGGCGACCATGGCCAGGCCGACGCCCGTGTTGCCCGAGGTGCCCTCGACGATCGTGCCGCCGGGCAGCAACTCGCCCGCCTCCTCGGCCGCTTCGACCATCGCCAGCGCGATGCGGTCCTTCACGCTGCCGCCGGGGTTGACGTACTCCAGTTTCACGCAGACCGGCGCGACCGCCCCGTCGGTGACGCGGTTGAGGCGCACGAGCGGGGTGTTGCCGACCGCGTCGGTGAGGGAGGCGTGGACGTCCAATGCGGTGCTCCTTGCGTGCGGCTCTGTCGCCGGTTCCGGGGTGTCCACGGGCGCGCCCCGGGCAGGCCGGGACGGACGAGGAGACGGACCGGGCCCGGGGTGATCACCCGGCCACGGTAGCCGGGCCGGACGGATCCCATCGTTTCACTCGTATGAAACGTCGGCCGGGACATCGGCGGTCGGGCCGGGCGGCGAGGGCAGGGCACGGCGGGCCGGGAGGAGCGCGAGGAGCCCTGCCGGCGCTTCCGGGCGGCATTGTTCCCAGCGGGACGACCGGTTAACGTGAAATCCGATCACCCGCTCCGGCGGGGGGGGCTTTGGGCCCGGTACGGCCGGGGCCCGGCGATCGACCCGACAAGTGCGAGGCGAGGTGAACGGTATGCGGACGCGACGTCCCGGCGCACGCGACCGCCGCGTGCCGCACCACGGCGGGTCCTTCGAACTCGGCGTCGCCCGGCGCCACGTCGACCTGCTGCGCGTGAACAGCGCGCTGTGTACGAGGACGTCTCCAGGCCGCTGAGCGCGCGCGCCGCCAGGGCGTGTCCGCGAAGTGGTGTCTGGCTCGCGACGCCTGGCACGCCCTCCGGGCGGACGACCTACTTCGGGGATACGCCCCCGTGTTATCCGGCGCCACGACCTGATCGCGCCCCGCCTCGCACTTGCCTGCCCCTCGCCGGCCACCGCCGTGTCCGCCGGGACCGGTTCGTACTCGACCTGACGCACAGTGGCCCCGCCGTCCGCCGGGCGGCGGCCTCCCGGCCGCCGTCACCGTGGCCCTCCGGCTGGTACGGCACCAGGCCCTCACCCCTGCGGCAAACGGAGGCCCACCACTCGCCGATCCCGCACCTCCCCGCCGCACTCGCCCACCCCCACGGCCTCTGCCGACCCGCCCCGTTCCCGGACCACTCCACCCGGAGGTACTCCCCATGACCGACCCCGACGACGGTCGTCCGCCTCTTCCCCGCCTGCACCTCGCCCTGGAGGTCGACGGCGACGGCGCCCACCCCGCCGCCTGGCGCCACTCGGGGCGGCCGCCCGGCGCCGTCCTGACCCCCCGGGCGCTCCGGGACGTGGTCGCCGCCGCCGAGGACGCCGGCTTCGGCCTCGTCACGTTCGCCGACTCACCGCTGCCGCCCGGCGCGGACCCGGACGCCTCCCCGTACCAGGCCCCCAACGACGGCACCCGGCCGGCCGGCCGCATCGAGGCCGGAACCCGCGCCGCCCACGTCTCCGTCCTCACCGACCGGATCGGCCTCGCACCCGTCCTGCACGTCGCCCCCACGGAACCGTTCCACCTCGCCACCCAGCTCGCGAGCCTGGACCACGCCTCCCACGGCCGGGCCGGCTGGGTGGTCGGCGCGGCCGCCGGCGAGGCCGCCCTCGCCACCGTCGGACGGGCGCCGCTCTCCGCCGGGGAACTGCGCCGGGAGACCGCCGACGTCATCGACACCGCCCGCGCCCTGTGGGACTCGTGGGAGGACGACGCGGTCGTCAAGGACGTCGCGACCGGCCGTTTCCTGGACGCGGACCGGGTGCGTCACATCGACTTCGAGGGCGCGTCCTTCACCGTCAAGGGCCCCCTGATCACCCCGCGTCCGCCGCAGGGCCAGGTCGTCGTCCTGGCCCCGGACGCCCTGGAGGCCGACAGCCGCGCCGACGTGGTCCTGGTGGCGCGTCCCGACGTCGCCGCCGTCGCGGCCCGCGCGGCCACGGCCAGGGAGGCCGGCGCGCCGCTGGTGTTCGCCGAGGTGGAGGTGGTCCTCGACGCCGGCCTCCCGGCCGCCGACCGGCTCGCCGTACTGGACGAGGCAGCCCCCTGGCCCGGGTCCGGGCGGCTGCGCCACGTCGGCTCCCCGGAGGCCCTGGTCGGCCTGCTCCGCCACCTGGCCGAGTCGGTCGACGGGGTGAGGCTGCACCCCGCCGTCCTCGCCACCGACCTGCCGGTCCTGGTCGAGCGCGTCCTGCCGGAGCTGTCCGCCGCGGGCCTGTCGCGCGCCCCCCGCCCCGGCGCCACCCTGCGCGACACCCTCGGCCTTCCCCGTCCCGCCAACCGCTTCGCCGCCCCCGCGGCCACCCACGCCTGAGGTGAGTGCCATGCCGGAAACCCCTCCCCAGCTCCACCTCGGCGTCTTCTTCACCGGCGTCGGCCCGCAGTTGATCTGGACCGACCCGGACGCCCTCTCCCACACGGAGATCGACACGTTCGTCCGGATCGCGCGGACCCTCGAACGCGGCCTGTTCGACGCGTTCTTCCTCGGTGAGGGCCTGCGCGTACGGGAGAACCGCGGCCGGGTCTTCGACCTCGACGTCGCCGGCCGCCCCGACGCGATCACCCAGCTCTCCGCGCTCGCCGCCGTCACCGAGCGGATCGGCCTGGTGGCCACCCAGAACACCACGTACAACTATCCGGCCGACCTGGCCCGCCGCCTGGCGAGCCTGGACCTGCTGTCCGAGGGCCGGGCCGGCTGGAACATCGTCACCACCGACAACGCCTGGACGGGCGCCAACTTCCGCCACGGCGGCTGGCTGGAACACGAACGCCGTTACGAGCGGGCCGGGGAGTTCGTGGAGGCGGCCAAGGCGCTGTGGTCGTCCTGGGCCCCGGACGCCGTCGCGCCCGACGGACGGGCCGCGGGCTGGGCCCGTCCCGGCTCCGTCACCCCGGTCGAGCGGGACAGCGACCTCGTACGGCTGCGCGCCACGGCCACCGTGCCGGGCAGCCGCCAGGGCCGTCCCGTGCTCTTCCAGGCCGGGGACTCGGACGGCGGCCGCGAACTGGCCGCCCGCCACGCCGACGTGGTCTTCTCCGCCAACACCGAGTACGGCAAGGCCGTCGCGTACGCCGCCGACCTGCGCGAACGGCTGGCCCGCCACGGCCGCACACCGGATTCGCTGCGGATCCTGCCGGGCGCGAGCGTCATCCTCGGCGACACACCGGCCGAGGCGGAGGAGAAGGCCCGCTGGGTACGGCGCGAACAGGTCAACGGACCCCGGGCGATCGCCTTCCTGGAGCAGTACTGGGGCACCGACCTCTCCGCCTACGACCCGGACGGACCGCTGCCCGACATCGAGCCCAGCGAGGACGAACTCGACCCCTCCCGGGGCACGATCGCGCTCTCCCACCGCAGCGGCAAGCTGGCCCTGATCCGGAAGTGGCGCGACCTCACGGCCGAACGCGGCCTGTCGATCCGCGAGTTGGTCCTGGAGGTGTCCCCGGGCCACCCGTCCTTCGTCGGCACCCCCTCGACCGTCGCCGACGAGTGGACCCGCTACGTCCGCACGCGCGCGGTCGACGGCTTCAACCTCCTGCCGCACCTGCTGCCCGCCTCGCTGACGGACATCGTCGACAAGCTCGTCCCGGAACTCCAGGAACGGGGTGTCTACCGGACCGCGTACGAGGGCACCACTCTGCGCGAACACCTCGATCTGCCGCCGGTGCCCGCCGTCCCGGGCACCTGACCCCGCGGCCCGCGAGGTCCGCGACGCCCCCCCCGACAGGCGTACGGCAGGAGCCAGGCGTACGGCGGACGTGTGCCCCGTACCCGGATCAGGCCCTGCCGTGCGCCTGCTGCGACTGCCGCGACAGCGAGTCGATGACCACCGCGGCGAGCAGCACACCCCCGGTGATCATGAGCTGTACGGCCGACTGGATCCCCAGCAGCGCCATGCCCGAGGCGATCGACTGGATGACCAGGATGCCGAGCAGCGCCGACCAGGTCGTCCCCCGTCCGCCGTACAGGCTGGCGCCCCCGACGACCGCCGCGGCGATCGCGTTCATCAGCAGCATGACGGAGCCCGACGTCTGGTTCGCCGCGGTGATCCGGGAGGCCAGGAACAGGCCGCCGACCGCCGCCATCGTCCCGGACACCATGAAGACCGAGACACGCACCAGCACCACGTGGACCCCGGTGCGCCGGGTCGCCTCGATGCCGCCGCCGATCGCGTACACCTTCCGTCCGTACGGCGTACGGCGGAGCAGGACGTCCAGTGCCGCGATCAGGACGAGGAAGAGGAGAAGGGCCAGCGGCAGCCCCTGGAACCGGTTGAGCACGGCGGCGGCGCCGAACGCGACCACCGCCACCACCGCCGTCCGCACCCCGGTCTCGGCGAGCCTCCTGGGGGCCATCCCGGCGCCCTTGCGACGCTGCCGGTCCCGCCAGGACACCAGGAGGAACGCGGCGGTGCCGAAGGCCGCGAGCCCGTACGCGGCCCCGTCGTCGTGGAAGTAATAGCTGGTCAGCTGGGCGACGAAGCCCTGGTCGTCGAGGTTGATCGTGGCGCTCGTGCCCAGGATGTAGAGCATGAGGCCGCTCCACCCCAGCAGCCCGGCGAGCGTCACCACGAACGCCGGTACGCCGACCCTGGCCACGACGTATCCCTGGAAGGCGCCGACGGCCGTCCCGACGAGCACGGCGACCACCACCGCCACCCACTCGGTCACCCCGTGGAGCACGTTCTGCACCGCGAACACGGCCGCCGCGAGGCCGCTGACCGAACCGGCCGACAGGTCGATGTCCCCGATCAGCAGGACGAAGACGATCCCGACCGCGATCAGTCCGGTGCCGACGATGTCCACACTGAGGTTGGACAGGTTGCGGGGCGACAGGAAGCGGGAGTTGAGGCTCTGGAAGACGATCCAGATCACGACGAGGCCGACCACCGCCGGGACCGAGCCGAGTTCGCCGCCGCCGAGTCTGCGGCCGAACGCCCGGGCGAGGCGCGAGAGGGCCGTGACGAACGTACTCAGGACTCGTCCCTCCCCACGCCCGGCGGGCGGCGGGTCACGGCGCTGCGCGTCGCGCCGGTCATGGACGCGAGGATCTGCTCCTGGGAGGTGGTGCCCACGTCGAAGGAGCCGTTGTTCCGGCCGAGGTGCAGCACCGCCACCCGGTCGGCGACCGCCTTGATGTCCCCCATGTTGTGACTGATGATCAGCACCCCGAGGCCCTGGTCCCGCAGCCGCTCGACCAGGTCCAGGACCCGGACGGTCTGCTGGATGCCGAGGGCGGCGGTGGGCTCGTCCAGGAGGAGCATCTTCGGCGCGCCGAGCAGCGAGCGGGTGAGGGCGACGGTACGGCGCTCCCCTCCGGACAGCGAGGCGACCCGGACGCGCACATGGGGGACGTGCAGGGGCAGCGTCGTCTCCAGCAGTTCGCGGGTACGGCGTTCCATCTCGACCTCGTCGAGGATGCCCCACCTGCTGATCTCCCGGCCGAGGAACAGGTTGCCGACGATGTCGAGGTTGTCGCAGAGCGCGAGATCCTGGAACACGGTCGCGATGCCCAGGTCCTTGGCGTCGTGGGGGCGTCTGATCCGTACCGGCCGCCCCTCCCACTCGATCACTCCCGAGTCGGCGGGGTCGACGCCCGCGATCACCTTCACGAGCGTGGACTTGCCCGCGCCGTTGTCGCCCATCAGCGCGACGACCTCACCGGCCCGGACCTCCAGCTCGACGTCCGTGAGCGCCTGCACGGCGCCGTAGCGCTTGGAGACGCCTCGCACGGCCAGCAGGGGCGCGGCGGTCACGGTCACCAACTCCCTCCTCGCGCCGTTACGTGGTGAGTCCGGCCTTGTCGCACGCTGACGCGAACCTCGGAGAGCAGATCTGGCCGATCGAGTACATGCCGTCCTTGACGAGGGTGGTCCTGATGTTGCCGACGGTCACCGTGATCCCGTCGAGCAGGACGGCCGGGATGTCCTGGGTGGTGGGGCTGTTCACCCGGTCGGGGGCCCGCTTGCCGAGCTTCTGGCCCCGGCCCAGGGTGAGGGCCATCTCGGCGGCGGCGTCGGCCTCGGGCGCGAACGGCTTGTACACCGTCATGTACTGGTCGCCGACGACGATGCGCTGTACGGCGGACAGCTCGGCGTCCTGTCCGGTGACGGGCGGCAGCGGCCTGACGACGTTCGCCCTGAGGGACGCGATGACCCCGGCGGCGAGACCGTCGTTGGCGGCGTACACCCCGTCGACGTGGTCGGCGCCGAGGGCGCCGATCGCGCCCGACATGTTGCTGTTGGCGACTTCCGGCTTCCAGCCCTCGGTGTCGTACGACTTCCCGATGCGCACCTTGCCGCGCAGGACGGAGAGGGCGCCCCGCTTGAACAGGTTCGCGTTGGGGTCCGCGGACGGATCGCCGTTCATCATCACGATCTGGCGGCCGGCCGCGTGCGGGCCGAGGGCCTTGAGCAGGGCCGTGCCCTGGAGCCTGCCGACCTGCTCGCCGTCGAAGGAGACGTAGCCGGAGATCGGGCCCTCGCTCAGCCGGTCGTACGAGATGACCGGGATGTTCGCCGCTTTCACCTCCTTGACCGAGGAGGTCAGCGCCTTGGCGTCGACGGGGGTGAGGATCAGCGCGTCGACCCCCTCGGTGATCATGGAGTCCACCTGCTGCTGCTGGGCCGCCACGTCGCCCCGCGCGTTGCCGTACCTGACCCGGCAGTTGCCGCACAGCTCCTTGACCCGGTGCTCGATCAGCGGCCGGTCGAACTTCTCCCAGCGGGAGGCACGGCTGTCCGGGAGCAGCAGGCCGATCGTCACCCCGCTGTCACTCGAACCGCTGCCCCCTCCGCCCCCGCCGCTGCCGCCGCAGGCGGCGAGGGCGAGGCCCGCGACCGCCAGCGAGACGGCGAGGGTGACGGTGGTGGGACGGAGCCCGGTACGTGCTGCGGTACGGAACACCCGGAGTTCCTCCTCGCCCGTTCGACGGCGCCCTCCTGACCCGGGACCGGAGGCGGTACGGGCAGGTCGGACGCGGCCTACCCTGCCACGGGCCCGGCGTCCGGGCCCGGCGCCTCGCGTGGCGGCACCGTGATTTCACTCCACACCTGTTTGCCGCCGCTCACCGGCACCGAACCCCAGGCCGCCGACATCGCCTCGACCAGCAGGATGCCGCGCCCGCCGGTGGACTCCCAGTCGACGATCACCGGTTTGGCGGGCGCCCGCGGGGACCCGTCGGTCACGGCGATCCGCAGCCGGTCGGCGGCCAGCGCGAGATCGAGGCGCACCGACCCCTGCGTGTGCACCAACGCGTTGGTGACCATCTCGGAGACGACGAGGAGCACCACGTCGGCCTCCTCGGACAGGCCCCAGGCGCGCAGGGTCCGCGCCGTGAAGCGCCGCGCGTGCATGACCGCGTCCGGCAGCCGCCACACCGTCCAGCTGGCCCGGACGGGCCGTACCTTCATCCCGTCGTAGCGCATCAGCAGCAGCGCCACGTCGTCGTCCCGGCGCCCGCCGCCGCCGAGCATCGTGTCGGCCATCCGGCCGGGATCGGACGTGTCGGCGGAGCCGAGCACCTCGCACATCCGGCGCATGCCGTCCTCCAGATGGAGAATCTGGGACTCGACCAGGCCGTCGGTCAGCAGGGCGAGGACCGTGCCCGGGTCCAGCCCGAGCGTGGTCATGGGGAACTCCGCGTCCGCGAGGACACCCAGCGGGGGCCCGCCCTCGGTCGTCATCTCCTCCGTGGAGCCGTCCGGGTGACGCAGCAGCGGCGGGAGGTGCCCCGCCCGTACGAACCAGGCGTCGCCCTCCTCCATGTCCAGCTCGACGTAGCAGCAGGTGGCGAACAGGTCGGTCTCCATGCCGACGAGCAGCCGGTTGGCGTGCGAGACGACCACGTCCGGCGGGTGGCCCTCGACGGCGTACGCCCTGATCGCCGTACGCATCTGGCCCATGATCGTCGCGGCGGCGGCGCTGTGTCCCTGCACGTCGCCGATGACCAGGGCGACCCGCCCCTCGGAGAGCGGGATCACGTCGTACCAGTCGCCGCCCACGGCGAGTCCCGCCATCGCGGGGAGGTAGCGGGCGACGGCCACCCCGCCGGCCAGCGCCGGGAGCCTGCGGGGCAGCAGGCTGCGCTGGAGCGTGGTGGCGAGTTCGTGCTCGGCGTCGAAGGCGCGGGCGCGCTTGAGCGCCTGCCCCACCAGGCCCGCCGTGGCGGTGAGCAGCGACCGCTCCTCGGGGCGGAACTCGTGCGGCTCGTCCCAGCCCACCAGGCACGCGCCGACCACCCGCCCCTCGGCGGGGAGCGGCAGGACGGCGAGCCCGCCGGGGCCCACCTCCGCGAGACCGCCCTCGCTCGCGGGGCCCTCCGGCCACAGGCTGACCCGGCCCTCGCGCAGCGTGTCCGCCAGCGTGGGAAGGGACCGGATCGGCAGGTCGGGCCACTCGGAACGCCACTCGGACCGCCAGACGTCCGGCCACGCGGAGGGCTCCGGGGGATCGAGCGCGAGGACGACCAGCCGGTCCGACTCGATCTCGGCGAACGCCATCCGGTCGGCGCCCAGCGGGCCGCGCAGCGCGGAGACCAGCACCCGGCCCACGTCCCGGACGCTCTTCGCGCCCGCCAGCGCCGAGGCGAGGCGCTGCACGCGCGACACCTCGTCGGCGCTGGGCCGCAGCGCGTGCGCGTCGGCGACCACGCCCACCACCCGGTCCGGCCGGCCGGAGCTGTCGGCCACCACCCGGCAGCGCAGTTGGAGCCAGCGCAGCTCACCGGTGATCCGGCGGACGCGGAACTCCAATTCCCGGCTGCCCGAGGTCACCTTGCCCGGCTCCATCAGGGACATCAGCGCGGGCAGGTCGTCGGGGACGGAGTGCGCCAGCAGGGTCTCCACGCGCCCGTCGAAGTCGTCCGGTGCCATGTCGACCAGTTCGAGGACCCGGGCGTCCGCCTCGATCCGCCCGGTGCCGAGGACGAGGCTGAACTTCCCGATCCGCAGGGCGTCGGGAGGGGCGGCGGGCAGGACCGGCGGCGGCGGGCGGCCGGCGGTCAGGACACTGCCCGGCTCCCCGTGCGCTTCGAGCCGCGCGGCGACCTGGTCGGCGTACACCTCCAGGAAATCGCGCCGCTCGACGTCAAAGCCCTCTTCGTCGTCGTCCACCACCAGCAGGCAGCCCAGCCGCCAGGGCAGCGCGCCCAGCGAGATGTCGACCGGGAGGGTCCGCTGTCCGGTCTCGCCGTACGCGGCGAGGTCGCCGGGGCCGAGCCAGAGGGGGTGCCCGGAGCAGTACGCGTCGGTGACCGGCGACCTGCTCGACAGGGCGTACAGGTCCGGCAGCGGGATCCGGTCGCGCAGCCGCCCGGACGACTGGGCCAGCCGCAGCGCCCTGCCGCCCGCGTCCAGGACATAGACGGCGACGAGCGCGGCGCCGGCGAACGCCAGCATCTGCCCGGCGACGGCCTCCTGCTCGTCCGTGCCCGGCGGCAGACCGCTGCCGGCCCCGCCTGCCGGGTCCGCCCACAGCCTCGGGACTTCGACCTCGGTGCCACCATCACCGGACATTCCGCAGTATCACCTACGTCCCATCATCCACTCGCGGCGTACGTGGGGGCCAGTCCGGCGGCGGCGCCGCCCCGTACGGGGACGGTCGTCGTCCGTACGGCCCGGGGCGTCGTCGTGCCGGGTACCACCAGTTTTGCCGCTGTCCCGCGCGAGCGCCATCACCGCGACGCCACGACCTGCCCGCGCGGAGCCGCCGTCTCCGCGACGCTACGTCGCCGTAGGGGACTTCGCCGTACGGGCCGGCAGCGCGGCGAGGTCGTGCACCTCGGCCTCCGCGCGCCGCGCCGGGACACCGGCCGCGATCAGCGTCGCCGTCGCCGTCGCCGTACCGTCGTCCCGCCAGGCCTCCGCGCCGACGCTCTCGATGAGCGACAGCGCCATGGCCTCCAGGGCCGTACTGAGGACGCGCGGCGGCACATGCGCGGGGAGCGCGCCGACGGCCTGTCCCCGCTCCAGGATGCTCGTGACCCTCTCGCGCGCGGGGGCGAGCACTTCCGAGACCCGCTCGACGCCCAGGTCGCGCCGGGCCAGCCCGATCAGCATCCGGTAGCGGTCACCCACCGGCCAGATGCCGAGGACGAACCGGGCCAGCGCCCGCTCGGGCGGGTCGTCCGGCGACACGGCCGCCTCCACCGCCTCGCCGAGGACCCGCGACACCTCCTGGGCCACGGCCTCCAGCAGCGCGGGGCGCCCGGGGAAGTGCCCGAAGACGGTCCGGCGTACGACTCCGGTGGCCCGGGCGACCTCTTCCAGCGTCGCGTCGGGGTTGCGGCTCAGTTCGACCTGGGCGACGGCCAGGATGCGTGCCCGGTTGGCACGGGCGTTGCGGCGCTGGGGCTCGGGGGCGGTCTTCGTCATGGGAGATCCAGTCTGCACATCGGCGGGCAGGGCCGCAATCGTCGGCGCGCGCCCCGGCGCGAGGCGTGGGACACGTTATTTGCACACCGATGGGCAAGAAGCTAACGTGCACATCGCTGAGCAAATAAGAGCCTCGCTCCCTGAAGGAAGCCGCCATGCCCCTCCTCGCCCCGACCCCGGTCGACCAGATGCGCACGCCCTACTCCAAGCGGTGGTGGGCGCTCCTGGTGCTGTGCCTGAGTCTCCTGATCATCGTGATGGCCAACACCGCGCTCATCGTGGCCGCGCCCGACATGACCCGGGACCTCGGCCTGGACAGCAGCGGACTCCAGTGGGTCATCGACGCGTACACCGTTCCCTACGCGGCGCTGATGCTGCTCCTGGGCGCGATAGGCGACAAGTACAGCCGCCGGGGCGCGCTGGTGGCCGGCCTCCTCGTCTTCGCGGCGGGCGCCGTGACGGGGAGTCTGGCGGACTCCACCGGGGCCGTGATCGCGTCCCGGGCCGTGATGGGCGTCGGAGCCGCGGTCATCATGCCGGCGACCCTCTCCCTCCTGGTGGCGACCTTCCCGCGCGAGGAACGGGCCCGGGCGATCACCGCCTGGACCGCCACCTCCGGTCTCGGCGTCGCCTTCGGGCCGCTCATCGCGGGATGGCTGCTGGAGGACCACGCGTGGGGCTCGACGTTCCTCATCAACGTGCCCATCGCGCTGGCGGCGGTCGTGGGCGCCTTCGTCCTGGTCCCCCCGTCCCGCGCCCGTGACATGGGCCGGATCGACGTCGTCGGCGGCCTGTTGTCCATCGTCGCCGTCGGAGCGCTGGTGTACGCGGTCATCGAGGGGCCGCACTTCGGCTGGGGTGCGGGCCCGGTCGCCGCGGCCGTCGTCGCGGGACTGGGGATCGCCGGCTTCGTCCTCTGGGAACTGCGCCATCCGCACCCGGTGCTCGACGTGCGCAGGTTCCGGGACCGCGCGTTCAGCGGATCGACGATCGCCGTCCTGATGTTCTTCCTGGGCACGTTCGGCGCCCTCTACTACATGACCCAGCACCTCCAGTTCGTCCTGGGCTACAGCCCCCTCGAAACCGGCGTCCGCATGCTGCCGCTCGCCGGAGGCGTGTGTGTCGCCGCGGCGGTGAGCGGGCGCGTGACCCCACTGCTCGGCATGCGGACGACGGTGGTCACGGGCATGGCCGTCGGCACGGTCGGCGTGCTGCTCCTGACCCGTATCGACGCGGGTGCCACGTACGGCGACTTCCTCGCCCCGTTCATCCTGCTCGGCTTCGCCGTCGGACTGAGCGTCGCGCCCTGCACGGACACCATCATGGGCTCCTTCCCCGAGGACCAACTGGGCGTGGGCGGAGGCGTCAACGACACCGCCCTCGAACTGGGCGGCTCGCTGGGCATCGCCATCCTCGGCTCCCTGCTGGCGACTTCGTACCGCGACAACCTGACGGACGCGGTGGGCACGGCACTTCCCCCGGAGCCCCTGGACGTCGCCCGCGACTCCCTCGGCGGAGCCCTCGCCGTGGCCCAGGACCTGGCCCACGACCCCCGGGCGACCCCGGCCCAGGCCGAGAACCTCGTCGCGGCGGCCCACACGGCGTTCTCCGACGCGATCGCCACGACCAGCCTGGTCGGCGGCATCATCATGGCGGCGGGCACGATGATCGTCCTGGCCCTCCTCCCGAACCGCAAGCACACCAAGGCCCTTGACGAGGCTCCCGAGGCCGACCACGCGAAGACGCCGGCGGCGTAAGGACCAGCTGCCGCCATGGGGCCCGGAAGGTCAGGCAGTGCCCCGCGCCGCTTCGCCGTTGGAGCTGTCGGGCCGTGTGGTTCCGGAGTGGTAACGCTCCCGCGCGAAGCGGCGCAGCGCGTCGTCAAGCCGTTCGGGGCTGATGGACAGCGCCCCCGCGCCGAAGCGGACGCTGGCCACGTGGAGCCTGACATCGGTCAACTGGGCTCCCAACCGCCAGTAACCGCGATAGCGGGACGCTTCCTCTCGGTTCAGCCATACGACGAGGGTGTCGTAAGCCTTTTTCTTGGCCGCGGTGGCGACGGGGCCCACGGCATTGACGTGTTCCCAGGGAATGATCAGCTGGCGGGCGCCTGAGCTCAGGGAGAGGGCCCGATCGTCGATTCGCACGGTGAGAGGCTTGCGCGGCAGGAGCGTCAAACAGATCAAGATCACTAGTGTGTAGACCACGACGGCTCCGAACATTCGGGAGGCGGCTTGGTGGTCGGCAAGCGGGCCCACGACTCCGACAATGAGGCCTACGTACACCAGGGCTGTTGCACCGATCGCCCCGAGGGTACGCAGGCCGACGAAGCTGCCCTCGTAATGGGCTGCGTGTTCGTCGTCCTGAATGACTCCGTGTTCCGGGCGTGGACTGTCGTCCCATACGTCTTCGGTGTGCTGTCGGATCGCTGCCTCGACCTGCTTGCGGGAGATTCCGAGGGACACGAGGTCGCAGACGAGTTCGCCGCCCAGGCGGGCTTCAACGCGTCCGAGGATCTTGCGAAGACCTGTGGCGGGCGACGGCGAACCCGGCTCACGTGTGGTGAGGAACAGGACACCGGTCGTAGGCGTGTTACGCAGCCAGGACATGACTCCCACGCGCTCCACTCGGTCCCATGACCAGTGACGCCTCCTGTGCGCGGTCGTGTGTGTGATGCCGTCGGCGCCGATGACCAGGCTCCCGGAACACCTCAGGAGCAATGCCGGTACCAGCGGGGGAAGCAGGAGCACCAGCGTCCACAGGGCCAGGCCGACGGTTTCCCATCCGTACGGGTACGCGGGGACGGTGGTGAGGATGATCAGACAGGGGGCCAGGGCGGCGCCTGCCAGGACGAGGGTGAGCAGGCCGAGGCGTACGCGGCGGGTTTTGCCACGCAGTTCAGTGGGTGGCCGATCGGGCTCAGGTGCGGCATATTTCGGGCGTTGCGCGGCGTGCGTAGGCGTCCACACCCCTCTGGGGGCGAACTTGTTGAGGGCTTGGTCGACGTCTCTTGGCGCGCAGTTGAGCCGGTCGAGAACGGAGAGACGTATGGTGTCACGGCCCTCTCGTCTGTGGGCTCTTCGGGCCGACCAGGAAAGCTGGGACGGTGTGCCTTCCCGCAACCGGACGTTAAGACAGAAACGCCCGCGTCCGCGACGGCGCGTAGGCTCCCACTCGACTCCGGCCCTGACGATCCGGTGCCAGGGGTAGTGAGTCAGGCCGTTGTTTCCGGCCCGCACCTGGATGCCGTCCTCGGAGATGCGCAGTCCGTACGGGCGGAGCAGGCGGCGGTGTCCGAGCCATCCGATGCACACCGCCGCGAGGACGCTGTAGGCGACGACGGCATCGGAGGGGTCCTCGACAGGTTCCTGGGCCTTGCTGGCCTTGTACGCGTAGAAGAGATCGCCGGTGGATATGCCCCAGGTGGCGAAAACCAGCACGGTCAGCACCAGGACCAGGACGAACATGGCGCAACCGCCGGGGCGTTTGGCGAAGTCCGCGGAGTTGTCCGCCGGCGGTGCCGGTGTCTCTTGGGGAGGTGTCCGATGTGGCAGGGGGCGGGCGTCGTGGGGTGGTGAGTACTGTGCGTTCACGGCGAGAGGCACCGCGCCTGCGGTGTTGCTCGCCTTCATGCTCGGCCTCGGCCGGTCACGCTGGATCAGGTTTCGGCGGACGTGGTGGAAGGCCGTGCCGGCATCCAGCAGTGCGGGTCCGTCCGGCACCCCGTGGTTGAGGACGCTGAGCAGCTCGCCGGTGAAAGCGGTGTGAGGTTCCTCCGGATAGCTGAGGGCGGCCTCCGTCGGTGGTGAAGCGGCGAGGAGGAAGGTGCCCTCGGCCGCGGCCTTCTCCACGAGTTCGCCGCGGTCCCCCATTGCGGTGATGCGGCCGGCGTAGCAGCAGTCCAGAATGACAACGCGCAATCTGGCGCGGGACTTCTGTATCTCCCGGCGCATGTGCTTGTACTCGATGCCGGTCCACATGGTGTGGGGTCGGCTGCCCGGGACGGTGAGGAAGAGTTCGTCCCCGTCGGCATCGATCTGGCCGTGACCCGAGTAGTAGATGAGCAGGGCGTCGGTGGCCTCCTGCGCGGCGTTCTGGACCGCGCTGAGCACCTGGTGTGCATGGGCGGGATTGGACAGGACGAGGCAGTGTTCCTCGGGCAGGTTCCACGACCGGGGGCCGGTCAGCAGGTTCCGCAGGTCGGTCAGGTTGCGTTCGATGTTGGGAATGTTGTTCAGATGGTCGTAGGTGCTGACCCCGATGAGGACCGCGCGGCTTCCGGACGGGCTGGGCATCGACATCGCGGTCGCCTACGCGCTCGGGTCCTCGCCCGTGCTGTCGGGAGACGCGGGTGGCGGGGTGACGGCCGCTGCCGAGCACAGGTCGACGATGCGTCGCACTTGCTCCGCGTCGTCACCGCTGATCTCGACGTCTGTCTGACCCACACGCAGCGTGACACGGCCCGGTCGTGGCCGGGAGTGTCTCCAGGCTGCCACGGCAACAGCCAAGGACGAAGCCGACCAGGCGTTTTCCAGGATCACTTCGATCAGCTCCAGCCCCACTCCCATCTCACCTGGTCTACTGGTGCCGACGAGTCGGATGCGGGCGGAACGCAATTCGTCGTCAACAGTCAACGACCGGTAGAGAGAGCGCAGCTCGCCTTGTTCACCGTTTACGCGTACGTCGACCTGCATCAATCCCCCAGAAGAGTGCCTGCTTCCCATCCTGGCATCCTTCGGCGCACGGCAACGGAGGCTTCGTGATACCTGCCATGAGGTTGCGTCCCGCGTTTCGGGTGGCGGGGGTTGCGCTGCTCCTGCTCACCGTTGGGTGTGGCGGAGCGTCAGGGGCGCCCGGGGCAGGGGCGGGGGCCGGGTGGCGGGACTGGGTGGTCGGCGCCGGTGGGGCGGGGCCCTCGGGGAGGTGTCTGGCCAGTGAGCGGTTGCTCGTGTGTCCCGTGGCCGCGGCCGGTTTTGTGGGCCGCTCCGTCTCTACCGGTGAGGTCGTGTGGAGCGTCGGTGCGGACGGGGCGGAGGGCAGGAGTGCCGGGGCCGTGGTGGACGGGGAGCGTGCCGTCGCCGCCGGTGGACGTACGCTCCGGGCCGTCGATCCGGCCGACGGCCGCGTCGCGTGGACCAAGGCGCTCCCCGCGGGACGTACCTTCGGGCCGCCGGCCGCGGCCGGCGGCGTCGTCTACGCGGCCGCGTACGGCGCGACCGCCGCCGAGCCCCACACGCTGTTCGCGTACCGCGCCTCCGACGGAGCCCCCCTCTGGCAGCGGGACACCACCGGGACCACGCCCTTCGCGCGCGGCGGCCGGGTCCTCACCGTCGAGTCCGGCGCCCGCGCCGTCGCACGGGACGGGCGGACGGGCGAGGTGGTCGCCACGTCCGACCCCGCCCACCCCTGCCCGTCCCTGATCGGCGCGCCGGGCTATCTGATCTGCGCGGAGAGCGGCTCCGCGGCCGGCGACACCTTCCCGCCCGTCGTCCGGGTCGACCCCGCCACGCTCGGGTTCGCCGGCACGCTCTGGCGGCCGGGGGACAAACCGTACGGCGGCGTGATCACCCCGGACGGCGTCCTGGTGCTGCGTACGGTCAACGCCGAGGACTCGTCCAGCGGCGGCTGGATCGCCCTGGACCTCAGGACCGGCGGGACCCTGTGGAGGACCAGCGGCCCCGAGGACGGCGGAACGAACGACGACGTCGTCCTCGCCGGCTCCCGGGCCGTGTGGATCGCCGGGGGACGACTGGTCTCCGTCGACCCGCGCAAGGGGCCTTACGCCACCGGCGCCGGCGCACCACGCCGCTCCCGGGTGTACGCGGAGGCCGCGGACGGCAGATCGCCGCGGCTCACGGCGTACGGCACCCACCTCGTCCTCCAGACAGGAACGCGCCCCGCTCTCCGCTCGGTCACGGCTCCCTAGATGGGAGTCCGGGCAGGTCCAGCTCCAGGAGGGGCGCGTACTGCTGGCCTCCGTAGTGGTCGCTGTCCCTCAGGTCGCCCTGGACCACGGGGCGGGGGAGGGAGACCTTCACGGCCAGGGCCGACGGGTGGTTCACGATCAGGATGTCGTCCTCGTCGGTCCCGAACAGGCCCGCGAACAAAGCGGCGTTGAGTACGCCCGTACCGACCAGGGCGGTGTAGGCGCGCCGGTCGTGGCACATGAAGTCGAACGTGAGGGTGAACGGGCCCGCGTTCTTCGAGCGGACCAGGGAGCAGTAGTCGAGCAGGGTGGCCATCGGTGTCACAGCTCCTCGGTGACGGTGCGGAAGAGTTCGGTGGGGGTCACGCCGGTGGCGACGTGGTTCAGGGTGAAGCGGTACAGGGCGCCCCGGTCGGTCTCCGGCGGCGAGTGGGGATAGGCGAGGGTGCTGACCAGCCCGTCGTACTCGGGGATGGGCAGATGGCTGCTGGCGTGGGCCACGAAGGTCGCGACGGCGTGGGCGGTGGACTGCTCCGGGGCGGTCACCGTGATGAGGACGCCCAGTTCCCGGGGGTGCGGGGCGGCGGGCTCCGATCCCGCGAGTACGGCTCCGGCGCCGTAGAGGCGGTAGTCGATGTCGACGGTCCCGGGGTCCACCTCGCCGCCGAAGACATCGAGGATCTTTGCCTCGAAGTACTTCTTCGCGAGCGGCAGCAGCTCGGGAAGGCGCTCGATGACCACCCGGTCGCGCACCCCGCCGATGATGACCGTCTGGTAGCCGACCAGTTCGGCGCCCTCCAGCTTGTTGGTGTAGCCGTCGGCCTCCAGGTAGCGGGCCCCCCGCACCCGTACGGTCCGCTCGTCCACCGCCTCGTAGGTGGCGTCGGTGGTGTCGAGCGTGCCGGACGGCTCCACGACACGGAACGGGTCCGCGTTCTCGTACAGGGTGTGCGCCGCCACCGAGCGCGGGGTGAGGCGGGAGCCCTCGGCGAGCGTCGTCACGTCGAAGTGGTCGTCACGCAGGTGGACCAGGAGCCCGTTGGCCGACGGCGGGACGGCGCAGGCGGCGCCGCACTCGATCGTCTTGGCCATGTGCCAGGTCAGCCCCGGGTCCGCGCCGTACAGATGCGGTACGGCGGCGAAGAGCGCGGTGTCGCTCGCGCGCCCGGCCAGGATGACGTCACAGCCGTCGCGCAGGGCCGCCTGGATGGGTTCCACGCCCATCATCGCGACGGTGTGCCCCCGGGCGAACAGGTCGCGGTCGATGGCCGGCGCGTTCGCGAGGGGACGGATCCGGCCGGCGTCGTGGAGTGCCTGGAGACGCGCGGGGCTCTGGTCGGCGTAGATGAGGCCGAGCTTGAAGTGGAGTCCCTCGTCGGCCGCGATCGCCCGCGCGAGAGCGGCCACCCCGTCGACACCGACGTCACGGCCGCTGGTGCCGCAGGAGCCGATGATCAGCGGTACGCCGAGTTCGGCGCGGGCCCTGAGCAGCAGGCGCAGGTCGCGGGCGACGGCCTGGGACGAGAGCTTCGGGACGCCCGAACCGAGCGCGGACGGGCCGCTGTCCGTGGACCCGGCGTCGCACGCGATGACGTGCGGGCGGGCGTCGACACCCCGCCGGAACGCGTCGGCGTCGAAACCGGCGCCCAGGGCCCCGGTGGGGGCGAGGATGCGGAATTCCATGACGATGAGTCCTTGTCTGTATGTGCCGGTGTCTGTGCGTGCCGATGTCCGCACGCGGCGGTGTCTGTACGTGCCGTACCGGCCGTCGTCATCCGGGTGAATCGGCCGGTACGGCCCCGACCCGCGCCGCCCCGGCCGGGTTCCGGCGGACCAGGAGGGTGAAGACCACGAAGGTGACCGCGCCGAGGACCGCCGCGTTCAGGAACATGTAGCGCCAGTCCGTCAGGTCGACCGTGACCCCGAGCAGCGCGGGGCCGAACGCCATGCCGGAGGCGGAGGCCACGGTGTAGAGACCGGTGTAGGTGCCCAGGGCCCGGCTGTCCGGGGCCAGGTTCCAGAGCGCGACCAGCGCGTTGACCGCGAACACGGCGTAGCCGGTCGACGCCAGCGCCATCGAGACCACCGTGACGGCCGGTGTGGGGAAGGGGACCCCGGCCAGCAGTCCCACGACGAACAGGCCGACGCCGTACCGGATCGCGCGGATCTGGCCCAGCCGGCCGGAGACGTACGCGACCGGGACGACGGCGCAGAGGAAGGCGACCGCGCCGGGCAGCGCCAGCCCCCCGGCCTCACCGCGCGACAGCCCCAGGACCTCGGTGCCGTACGGGGTGAGCAGGGACCGCAGGGCCGACCACATCCCGGCGAAGCAGAAGATGCCGAGCATCAGGAGGGCCCTGGCGCCGGTGGGCGCGCGGACCAGGTCCTTGACGACCGCCCACGGCGAGGGGAGGTCCCCGGGCGGGGCGGGCGCTCCGGCGCCCGTGGGGATCCCGGCCGGACCGGGCAGGACGGCTCCGGCGTGGTGGCGGCCGAGGAACGTCCAGGCCAGGCCGAGCATGACCAGCATCAGGACCGGGGGGATCGCGAACGCCAGGGTCGTACTCCGGTCGACGACCAGCAGGCTGATGAGGGACGAGACGACGATGGTCAGACTGACGCCGGCCTTGACGAACCCCTGCGCCTTGCTGCGGTCCGCCGGCGCCACATAGTCGGAGACCAGCGTCTCGGTGACGCCCTTGAACGCGTTGGCGATCGCGGCGAAGCCGACCACACACGCGAGGAGGACCGGCAGGCTGCCCGCCCGGGGGATGAGCGCGAACGGTACGGCGGCGAGGGACGCGCCGACGAGAATGATCGGCCACCGGCCGCGCCGTCCCCGCGCGTGGCGGTCGGAGAGGTGGCCCGTCCAGGGCTGGATGAAGACGCCCAGGAGGTTGTCCAGGCCCATGAACAGGCCCACCAGACCGGCGGAGGTCAGGTAGTGGCGCAGTTGGGTGGGGACCTGGGCGTCGTAGAAGTTCCACACCGACTCCTGGGCGAACACCGCGAGGGTGACCCACAGGACCGGACCGCCGCGCATCCGGCCGGGGGCGGTAAGCGGCGCGGGGGTGAGGGGAGTGACCACACCGGAGGAGGAGGCGGACGGCGCTGGCGCATCGTGGTGCATCATGGCGGCTCCTTGCCATATGCTATAGCAAAAGTGAGATCCGTCGGCCGCCGTACCCGGGCGATCCGGACACGCGGGGGCGGGGGGCGCCGGGGAGGCGCGGAAGAGGTGGTGCAGGGGGTGAGGGGGGATCAGCCCGCCGACAGCTGGAGGAGTGCTTCCCTGTGGTGGTGCGAGGCGAGCAGCTCGGCGCGCTCCTCGTCCCGGTCGAGCAGCGCGTCGAGGAGCGACCGGTGTTCGCGGTACCGGCGGCGGAACGCCTCGGCGCGCTCCGGGGCGAGCCGGACGGTGAGGTCGAGCCGTTCGTCGTCGCTGAACGCGCGGGCCTGGGCCAGCAGACCTTCCAGTACGGAGTTGCCGGCGGCGGCCTCGACCTGGTGGTGGAACCGCCGCAGCAGGCGGAAGACGGTGACGAGCAGATCGGCCACCACGGCGTCGGGGCCGTGTGCGGTCAGGGTCCGCTCGATGTCGGCGACCAGCGCGTCGGTCCTGTCGAGCAGCCCCGTCAGCTCGGCGAGCCGCGCCTCGGTGGCGTTGCGGGCGGCCAGCCGGGCCATGAGGGCGGAGAGCCGGACCTCGGCCTCCACGATCTCGGCACGCGCGGCGGCCGAGTGGTCGGCGATCCGCAGGGCGCGCGGGCCGACCCGTTCGACGACCCGTTCGTGGACGAGCTGGCGCAGGGCCTCCCGTACCGGAGTGGGACTCACCCCCAGACGGGCGGCGAGATCCCGTTCGGTGATCTTCTCGCCGGGCCGCAGCGCGCCCTCCCGGATGCCGTCCCGCAGCCGCCGGTAGGCCTGGTCGGCCAGGGACGTCGTCTCCACGGGGCCGAGGGTGTCCTTGCTCATGAAGGAAAGAGTGAGGGCGCTATAGCAAACAGTCAATAGATTCGTTGCGGGTTGTTTTCCGGGGTGTTGCGAGAGCGGCGGACGCGCCCGCGAGGCGCGCCCGGCTTGCGGTGGCATCGCCGCGTTTGTCCGTACGCGCTACCGTTGATCAAGGGCATGACGGCACCACGAGTCCCGCCCCGGGAGGTGGGTCTGGGTGTCTTCCGTTCGCCACGGCGGCAAGATGGGCGTCTTCGTCGTCCTGCTCGTGTTCGTCGTCCTGCTCACCCTCGCGCAGGTCCCGGCCTCGCACCACGGCGTGATCAGGCTGGGCGGCTTCTCCGTCCTGGCCCCGCTCGTGGCGAGCGCGCTGCTCTCGTTCCGGCAGACCCTCGTCATCTGCGGCGCGACCCTCGTCGGCATCTTCATCGTCTACGGCGGCATCGTCGACCATCTGCCCGCCGGCCAGCGGATCGTGACCATCACCCTGGTGGCCGCGGCCACCTCGGTCAGCATTCTGGTGTCCCGCATCCGGCTGGACCGGGAGGAGCGCATCAGGCGGCTCATGTTCGCCCGGGACCGGCTGACGCTGCTCACCGACGCGGGGGTACGGGTCGGCTCGACGCTCGACACCGCCCGTACGGCCCAGGAGCTGGCCGACGTGGCCGTCCCCCGGTTCGCCGACCTCGCCGTGGTCGACCTCTTCGACACGGTGCTGCACGGCGACGAACCACCCCCCTTGCCCGAGTCCGGGCCGATCACCCTCCGGCGGGTGGCCCGCAGCACCGTGGGCGACCCGGAGCCGGAGACCGCGTGGGAGCCCGGCGAGCTGAACGCGTACCCGCCCGACTCGGTGCCCGGACGCTCCCTCGCGCTCGGCCGCCCGATCCGGGCCGGCATCGACAGCAGGAGCGACGCGGCCGGCTGGCTCGGCACGACGGCCGGGCCCCGGCCGGGGGCGCGGGCCCTGGGCCACCGCCCGCCCTCCGGCATCGCCGTACCCCTGCGGGCGCGGGGGGTCACCCTGGGCGTGGCGGTGTTCGTACGGGACGCGCGCCCGGACCCGTTCGACGACGACGACCTGCTGCTGGCCGAGGAGATCGGCGCGCGGGCGGCCGTGTGCGTCGACAACGCCCGCCGCTACAGCCGCGAGCACCGGACCTCGCTCAAGCTCCAGCAGAGCCTGCTGCCGAAGCGGCTGCCCGATCTGGCCGCCGTGGAGACCGCGACCCGCTATCTGCCCGCGGGCTCGGTGTCGGAGATGGGCGGCGACTGGTTCGACGTCATCCGGCTCTCCGGCTCCCGCGTCGGGCTCGTGGTGGGTGACGTCCTGGGACACGGCCTCCAGGCCTCCGCCACCATGGGCCGCCTGCGGTCCGCCGTACGGACCCTCGCCGACATGGACCTGGCCCCCGATGAGCTGCTCACCCATCTGGACGACGTCCTCGGGCCGCTGCGGGCCGAGTCGGACGAGGGCGACACGGCCGGCGCCACCGGTGCCACCTGCCTGTACGCGATCTACGACCCGGTCTCGCTCACCTGCACCGTCGCCCGTGCCGGGCACCCGGCTCCGGTGCTGGTGCTCCCCGACGGCAGCGCCGACTTCGTCGACGTCCCGGAGGGGCCGCCGCTGGGGACGGGAGGGCTGCCGTTCGAGGCCACCGAGCTGCGGATCCCGGAGAACAGCCTGCTCGCCCTCTACACCAACGGCCTCCTGTCGGCGCCCCGGAAGAACGACGGCCATGACCCCCGGGACGCCCTCAGGTCCGCCCTGGCGCACCCGCACGCCTCGCTCGACGCCACCTGCGAAGCCGTACTCCGGGCGATGCTGGACGGGGGCCCGGCGGACGACATCGCGCTCCTCCTGGCCCGTACCCACGCGCTGGACGCCGCCCAGGTCGCCACCTGGGAGGTGTCGGCCGATCCCCGGGCCGTGGGCAGCGCCAGGGAGTTCGCCATCGGCCGGCTGGAGGCCTGGGGGCTGACGGACGCCGCCTTCACGCTCGAACTCGTCGTCAGCGAACTGGTCACCAACGCCATCCGGTACGGGAACGGGCCCATCCAGCTCCGGCTCATCCGGGAGGACACGCTGATCTGCGAGGTGTCCGACCGCAGCAGCGTCTCCCCGCACCTGCGCCGGGCCCGCGGCGACGAGGAGAACGGGCGGGGTCTGTTCATCATCGCCCAGCTGACGGAGCGCTGGGGCACGCGGTACACGCGGGCGGGCAAGACGATCTGGGCCGAGATCCCGCTCTGAACGGGCCGGCCGCGCCGCGCGGTCCGGCCGGAGCCGGTCCGCTGGAGCCGCCCCCGGGTCCCGCGCGCCGGAGTCCAGGCCCGGTCCTGGCGTCTGGACATTCCGTCCGGGCTGGAATTACAGTCCAGCCCATGGGCGAGATGCCGGACCAGGACGACCCCCGGGTACGCCTGTGGTCACCGGTGTGCCAGGCGGTGGCGCTGCTCCTGGGCCCCTACGCCGAGGTGGTGCTCCACGACGTCCGCGCGGACACGGTCCTGGGCGTCTGGAACCCGATGACCGACCGGGGCCCCGGAAGCCCCTCGCTGCTCGGTGAGCTGGACCGGCTCGACCCGTCCGCCCGCGACGTGTTCGGACCGTACGAGAAGCTGCTCGCCGACGGGCGGCGCCTGTCCTCGGTCAGCGCGGTCCTGCGCGACCCGGACGGCGAGCCGTCGGCCGTGCTCTGCGTCAACCTCGACCGCACCCCCCTGGAGCAGGCCGCCGCCGTCCTCGCCGGATTCGCCGCCCCCGTGGCGCCGCGCCCCGGGCCGCTGTTCGAACAGGACTGGACCGAACGCCTCCGGCACACCGTCGGTACGTTCGTCCGCACCCGGGGCCGTCCCGTCGACCGGCTCAGCCGCGAGGACCGCCTCGCCCTGGTCGGCGCACTCGACGGGGACGGGATCTTCGCGGTGCGCCGGGCCGTCCCCGCCGTCGCGGACACCCTCAGGACATCGCGTTCCACCGTCTACTCCCTGCTCGCCGAGCACCGAGCGCAGAGGACCCGCCCATGACCCGGCTGCCCGACTTCCGGCTCGAAACGTACTTCTCCCGCTGGGAGTTCACCGCCCGTCACCACCTGACCGCCTCCGACGCGCAGACCATGCCGATGGGCGAACTGCTGAGCCTGGCCGACGACGAGGACCGGCACGCCTGGGACACCCTGTCCCTCGGCTACACGGAGACCTTCGGCGATCCCGGCCTGCGCCGGGCGATCGCGGCGACATACACGCACGCGGACGCCGACGACGTGATCTGCTTCGCCGGCGCGGAGGAGGGCCTCTATCTGGCCATGCACGCGCTGCTGGGCCCCGACGACCACGCCGTGGTCGTCACGCCGAACTACCAGGCCGCCGAGACCGTACCGCTGTCGCTGTGCGAGGTCACCGGAGTGGCCCTGGACCCCGCGCGGGACTGGGCGCTGGACCTCGACCGGGTGGCGGCGGCGATCCGGCCCCGGACCCGGGTCGTCTCCGTCAACTTCCCGAACAACCCCACCGGGAAGGTCGTCGACCCGGCCGACTTCGCCCGGCTCGCGGCGCTCTGCGACGAGCGGGGGATCCACCTGTTCAGCGACGAGGTCTACCGGGGCCTGGAGCGCGACGCGTCCCGCAGGCTGCCGCAGGCGGCGGACCTCTCGGAGCGCGCCCTGTCCCTCAACGTCACCTCGAAGTCCCTCGGCCTGCCCGGACTGCGGATCGGCTGGATCGTCTGCCGCGACCGGGAGCTGCGCTCCCGCCTGGAGCGGGCCAAGCACTACACCACCATCTGCAACTCCGCCCCCGCCGAGATCCTCGCCCGGATCGCGATCAAGGCGAGCGCGCCCATCCTGGCCCGCAACCGCGCCGTCATCGACGCGAACCTGCCGTTGTTCGAGGCGTTCTTCGCGGGGTTCCCCGACCTCTTCGAGTGGCGGGCGCCCGACGGTGGCTGTGTGGCCTACCCGCGCTACCTCGGAGCGGACGGGGTCGAGGAGTTCTGCGCCCGCCTCGTCCAGGAGGCCGGAGTCCTGCTGCTGCCCGCGAGCATCTACCGCTCCGCACTCACCGCCACCCCGGCCGACCGCTTCCGCGTCGGCGTCGGCCGGGCCGACCCGGCACCGGCGCTGGACGCCTTCTCGGCCTGGCTGCGCCACCGCCGCTGAACTTCCCGGCCCGAGCCGGCGGATCACCGACGAAGGTCTACGACTCCGGCCCGCCCCCCGGTACGTTGGCCTCCGCCCGCCCCACCGCCGCACACCACCAGGGGAGTTGCCCGTGTCCCGCATCAACCGGCCACGCACCGGCCGCCGTTCGTACGCGGCCACCGTGGTCGCCGCCGTCACGCTCGCGGCGTCGATCGCCCTCACCGCCCCCGCGTCGGCCCATGTGCAGGTCGAGGCGGCCGGTGCCCGCGCCCTCGACAAGAACGTCTCCCTGCGCTTCACCGCGGCGACCGAGTCCGACACGGCGGGGATCACCGCCCTCGAGGTGATCCTGCCCGACGGGATCGTCCCGGCCGACATCACCTACGCCGGAGGTCCCGAGGGCTGGAAACTCACCCCCACGGCCGGCGGGTACACCGTCTCGGGACCCGAGATGGCGGTGGGCCAGCCCGCCGCCTACGCGGTGACCGTACGGCAGCTCCCGTACCTCAAGACCCTGGCCTTCAAGACCCTCCAGACGTACGGCGACGGCCGCGTGGACCGGTGGGTCGAGCCGGCCAAGCCCTCGGGCGCGCACGACGCCAAACACGGCAAGCCCGCCCCGGTCCTGGTCCTCGCCCCCGCCGCGCCCGGCGCCGAGCCGGCCGCCGGCACCACCGGCACCGCACCCGCGCCGAGCGGCCCGGGGGAGATCCCGGGGGCGTCGTCACGCTCCGACGCGTCCAAGAAGACGAACACCGGCGCGAACCCGGCGCTGATCATCGGCTTCGTGGTGGTCGTGGTGGCCCTGGTCGGCGGCACGTGGTGGTTCAGGCGTCGCGGCGGAGCGAGCAGGACCTGACGGAGGGGTCTCTGACGAAGGGGCACGCGTGACGGAAGGGCGCCTGTCGATTCGTCAGACCGGCCGGTATGGGGGCAATAAGTGATTCGTTTCACAGAGGCATCCGGATCCGGGCAGGCATGGCACGGCGTGCCGCGGGCATGCGCCCTCCAGCCCCCGGGTGGCCCCCCTGCCGCCGCCGAGGCCCGACGAAGTGGAGAGTTACCGTGCTGATGGCTCACCCCGCGATACTCCGGAACCTGGTGGAGCGGTACGAGGAACTCCAGGTCGCCGGCGCAGCGAAGGACACCCTGGAGACCCGGCGTCGGCTCGAGGACGTCACCTACACCCTGTGCGTCTCCACCGGGACGCGGACGATCGAGGACGCGCTCAGAGTCGCCGAGGAGCAGCTGGCCGCGGCGCTGGACCCGGCCGAGGCGGACGTACGGCTCACGGCCTGAGGCCCGCGGGACGAGGGCCGGGGCGCGGGCACCGGCCCGTGGCCCGGCCGGTCAGGCCGACTTCTCGTGGCGCCCGCGGTCGCCGTCCGGCCGCTCGCGCGGTACCAGCGTCGGGTTGACGTTGCCGAGGACGGTCTCCCGGCTGACCACCACCCGGGCCACGTCGTCCCGGCTCGGCACCTCGTACATCACGTTGAGCAGGACCTCTTCGAGGATCGCGCGCGCCGCCCTGGCGCCCGTGCGGCGCAGGAGCGCCTGCTCGGCGATCGCGGCGACGGCCCCCTCGGTGAACTCCAGCTCCACCCCGTCCAGGGCGAAGAGCTTCTGGTACTGCCGGATGAGCGCGTTGCGCGGCTCGGTCAGGATCCGGGTCAACGCGGGCCGGTCCAGCGGCTGTACGGTCGTCACCACCGGCAACCGCCCCACGAACTCGGGGATCAGGCCGAACTTCAGCAGATCCTCGGGCATGACGTCCGCGAAGGCGTCCTCCCCCTCGCGCTCCTCCCGCGTGCGGACGGAACCGCCGAACCCGATGCCCCGGTGGGCGGCCCGCTGCTCGATGATCCGCTCCAGGCCGGAGAACGCGCCGCCCACGATGAACAGCACGCTGCCCGTGTCGATCTGGATGAACTCCTGGTGCGGGTGCTTGCGCCCGCCCTGCGGCGGCACGCTGGCGGTCGTGCCCTCCAGGATCTTCAGCAGGGCCTGCTGGACGCCCTCGCCCGACACGTCACGGGTGATCGACGGGTTCTCGCTCTTACGGGTGATCTTGTCGATCTCGTCGATGTAGACGATGCCCGTCTCGGCCCTCTCCACGTCGAAGTCGGCCGCCTGGAGCAGTTTGAGCAGGATCGTCTCGACGTCCTCCCCGACGTAGCCGGCCTCGGTCAGCGCCGTCGCGTCGGCGATCACGAACGGGACGTCGAGCATCCGCGCGAGGGTCTGCACCAGATACGTCTTGCCGCACCCCGTCGGGCCGATCAGCAGGATGTTGGACTTGCCCAGCTCGACCGGCTCGTCCCCGGCGGTCTCCCGGGCCTCCGCGCCGGCCCTCGGCCGGATCCGTTTGTAATGGTTGTAGACCGCGACGGCGAGCGCCTTCTTGGCGCCCTCCTGCCCGATGACGTACTCCTCCAGGAAGGCGTGGATCTCGCGCGGCTTCGGCGACTCCCACGGACCGGCCGACGCGACCTGGTCGCGCTCCTCCTCGATCAGCTCGTTGCAGAGCCCCACGCACTCGTCGCAGATGCACAGCGGGCTCGGGCCCGCGATCAGCTTTCTGACCTGCTTCTGGTTCTTCCCGCAGAACGTGCATTTCAGCAGGTCGCCGCTGTCCCCGATGGGTGCCACTGCGAAACGTCTCCTCACCGGACCTACGGAACCGGACGCGCGAAACCGGACATTCACATGGTGAGATCACATGACGTCACCATCTGAATGGCCACGGTATCTTGATGCCGAACGGACGGCAACGCCGTGCCAATCGCGCCGGTACGGCCGGGATGAGAGAGGGCGATGAGTCGGCTCAGCAGGGTGGAGCTGCGGGAGCGCAATCGCGCCAGGGTACTCGCCGCGGCCGGGGACGAATTCGCCGAACGGGGCTTCCGTGACGCCAAGGTGGACGGGATCGCGGAGCGCGCCGGCCTCACCCGGGGCGCCGTCTACTCCAACTTCCCCGGCAAACGGGCCCTTTACTTCGAGGTGCTGGCGGACCTCGCCGAACACGCCCCGGACCCGCCCGCCCCGGACAGGGGAGCCGGACCGGGCGGCGGTACGGGTACGTCTCCGCCGACCGCCCGTGAGGCGCTGGGCGCCTTCGCCCGCGCCTGGCTCGCCCGGCTGCCCCTCGCCGACACGGACGAGAAGCACGGCGCGGCCCGGCTCGGCATGGACGTCCTGCCCGAGGTGCTTGCCGAGGAGTGGATCCGGCGGCCGTTCGCGCAGCTCATGAAGTTGGACGCGATCCTGCTCGGCCTCGCCCTGGAGCGGCTGGGACCGCCCGGCGCGCCGCCCGGCAGCCGGGTGCGCGTCGCCGAGGCCGTCCTCACCGCCCTGCACGGCGCGAGCCAACTGGCCGCCGCCGCGCCGGGGTTCATCGAACCGTTCAACGTCGTCAGCGCCTGCGAGCAGCTTGCCGGGCTGGACCTGGGCGGCTGGTGGCCGCCCTCGCACGTCCTCACCCCCGCACTCCCCGCCGACCAGCCGTGGGCCCCGCCGCGCACCCTGGACGCCGTGCGCCGCGCACCCGCCCGCCTCGCGGGCGACGGCGTGCTGGCCATCCTCGGACTGCACCGGCTCGAAGCCGTCGAGGAGGCGGTACGGGCAGCTCCCGCCGGCGCCGAGGTCACCGCCGTCCTGGTCACCGGCGACCCCGACGAACTGGCCCCCCTGGCCCGGCTCGCCGTGGCCGACCTGTGCGGCCCCCTGCGCCACGCCTTCCCGGCGTCCGCCTGGCCCCGGCTCCAGGTGGTGGTCGACACGTCGGGCGCGGTCGCCTCGGCGGCGGGCCTGTCGTCCGTCAGCGACGCGACGGAGGCCGCCGTCCGCGTCGAGGCGAGCCGGATCGTCGCCCGCGCGGAGGGCCGCGGCGCGTGCCACGCGGTCGCGTCGGCGGGCGTGGCGCCGATGTCCTGAGACCCGCCCCGGTTCCGGGGTCAGACCCGCCCGGTGCTGAACGGACGGTCCCGGCGCGCCTCGTGCAGGACCGAGCCCCACCAGTGGAGCTGGTCGAGGAGGATCGCGGCGGCCCGGGCGGGACCTTCGGGCTCCTTGAGGGTGCCCTCGGGGCCGAAGAGCTCGAAGTAGCGCGGGAAGGACACGTAGTCGCGGACGGTGTGGGCGTGCAACTCGTTGAAGACCTGGCGCAGTTGCTCGATCGCCAGCAGCCCGCCGCTCGCCCCGCTGTACCCGACGAAACCGATCGGCTTCGCCTGCCACTGCGTGTAGTGCCAGTCGATGGCGGCCTTCAGCGAGGCGGGGAAACTGCGGTTGTAGTCCGGCGTGACGACCACGACGGCGTCCGCCTCGCCCAGCTCCCGGGTCAGGGCCTCCATACCGGCGGGCCGGGTCGGCTCCGGGTCGAGCGCGGGCGGCACGGGCGGCAGTCCGAGCGTCAGCGGGAAGTCCGCCAGATCGACCGGCCGTACCGTGAACCGCCCGTGCAGCGCGGCCTGTTCGAGGAACCAGTCCGTCACCACGGGACCGAACCGGCCCTCCCTGACACTGCCGGTGATCACGGCGAGACGGAGATTCTTCTGGGGCATGGCTGTGCTCCTCGTCGAAGGGCCTGAAAGGTTGTCCTTCACCCTGCGGGCCCCGGCGCGAGCGAGGAAGGCCGGGCGGAGAGTGGTAGCGAGAGGGCCACGCTCCGGACGGCCCGTGCTGTTACGTTCGAACGGTGAGCGACAACGAGCTGGGCCTGTTCCTCCGCAGCCGCCGTGAAGGAATCACCCCCGGCGAGGCGGGGCTCCCGGCCGGCCCCCGCCGGCGCACACCGGGCCTGCGCAGGGCCGAACTGGCCACGCTCGCCGGGGTCAGTGTCGAGTACGTGACCCGCCTGGAGCAGGGACGCGACCGCAGGCCGTCCGCGCAGGTGCTCGCGGCGCTCGCCGCCGTCCTGCGCCTGTCCATGAGCGAGCGGGTCCACCTCCACCGCCTCGGCAAGGGCGCGGAGGGCGGCTTCACCTGCATGGGCGGCGCCTCGCCCGTCCGTACCGTACGGCCCACCGTGCGCGCCCTGCTCGCCACCCTGGAACCCGCCCCCGCCGTCCTCCTCAACCGGCTGAGCGACATCGTCGCCCGCACGGCGGCGTACGAACGGCTGGCGGGCCCCGCCGGACTGCTCGACGGCGACCCCGCCAACCTCGCCCGCTTCGTCTTCGCCGACGAGCGGGCCCGTACCGTCTATCCGGACTGGGACCTGGTCGCCGACGAACAGGTCGCCGCGCTCAAGCAGGGCCCGTTCCGCGCGGACCCCCATGTGGCCGCTCTCGCCGACGAGTTGACGGTCACGGCGGGCGCGGCCTTCGGCGGGCGGGTGGAGACCGTCCCCGGCCTGCCGAGGAGCAACGGCGTCACCCGCCTCGTCCACCCGGAGGCCGGTGAACTGCGGCTGGCGTACGAAGTCCTCGACCTCGCCGCCGACGACGACCAGCGCCTTGTCGTCCACCTGCCCGCCGACGAGGCCACGGCCGCCGCGCTCGACCGGCTCACCGGCCGCCGCCCCGGCGCGCTGCGCGCGGTGAGCGGCTGATCCCGCCCGGCCGGCTCCCGCTACCGTCCCGGAGTGCCGTGAGCCAGACCCCCCTTTGCGGACACGCCCTGGAAGTGGTCCGGTGACAGCCCCAAGTGCTCGCGCAGCGTGGTGCCTTCGTACTCCGTGCGGTACACGCCCCACTCCTGGAGCAGCGGTACGACCTGGTCGGCGAAGGAGTCCAGGCCGCCCGGTGTCAGGTGCGGGACGAGGATGAACCCGTCGCTCCCGTCGGACTGCACGAACTCGTTGATCGCGGTGGCGACGGTCTCCGGGGTGCCGACGAAGGACTGCCGGCTGGAGACCTCGATGATCAGGTCGCGGATCGACAGCTTCTTCGCCTCGGCGATCTTCCGGTACCGGCGCGCGACGGCGAGCGGGTCGCCGTGCTGCCGTACGCCGGCCCGCCCGCGGGCGACCGTGTGCTCACCCGGGTCCGGATCGACGTCGGGCAGGGGCCCGTCGGGGTCGTACGCACTCAGGTCCCGGTTCCACACCTGCTCCAGGAGCTTGATCGCGGTCTGCCCGCTGACCTGCTGACGGCGGACCAGCGCGGCCTTCTCCTCAGCGTCCGCCGGGGTGTCGCCGAGGACGAACGTGACCCCCGGGAGGATCTTCAGCTCGTCGCGGGAGCGGCCGTGGCGCGCCAGCCTGCCCTTGACGTCCGCGTAGAACGCCTGGCCCGCCTCCAGCGTGTCGTACCGGGTGAAGATGGCGTCGGCGTCGGCCGCCGCGAACTCCCGCCCCTCCTCCGAGTCCCCGGCCTGGAAGATCACCGGGCGCCCCTGCGGGCTGCGCGGCACGTTGAACCGTCCGGTGATGTCGAACTGCTCGCTGTGGTGGTCGAACCGCCCGGCCAGCGGGTCGCCGGTATAGACGCCCGACTCCTTGTCTGCCACGATCTCGTCGCCGCGCCAGGAGCCGAACAGCACCTTCGCCGCCGCCAGGAACTCCTTGGCGCGCGCGTACCGGGCGTCCTGCGGCAGGAAGCCGCCGCGCCGGAAGTTCTCGCCGGTGAACGCGTCCCACGAGGTGACCACGTTCCAGGCGGCGCGCCCGCCCGACAGGTGGTCGAGGCTGGCGAACTGCCGGGCCACCTCGTAGGGCTCGTTGAACGTCGAGTTGATCGTGCCGGCCAGCCCGAGCCGGTCGGTGACGGCGGCCAGCGCGCTCAGCACGGTGAAGGTGTCGGGGCGGCCGACGACGTCCAAGTCGTAGATGAGGCCGCTCTGTTCACGCAGCCTCAGCCCCTCCGCGAGGAAGAGGAAGTCGAACTTGGCGCGCTCCGCGGTCCTCGCCAGGTGCACGAAGGAGCTGAAGTCGATCTGGCTGCCCGCGCCGGGATCGGCCCAGACCGTGGTGTGGTTGACGCCGGGGAAGTGCGCGGCGAGGTGGATCCGCTTGAGAGGCTTGTCGGGCTCGCTCATCTCAGTCCTCGATGCTCGGGGGTCGGCGGCGGGTCGGGCGGTGCGGGAGAGGCGGACTCGGGCACGGAGACGCGCCGCTTGCGGGGAGAGGCGTTCCGCCGGGGTCGTACACCCCCCGCCCCCGGTCCAACCGGAGGCGATTTCCCCCTGTTCCCGCGAGTGTTGCGTCCGCGTGTACATCGTGTGGCACGGCACCCGGGCCGAAAATCAGGAGCCGTTCGCCCGCCGTCGGGGCAGGATGCCCTCTGTGCATCACGTCCTGTACGGACTCGCCGCCAACGTGGCGCTGCCCCCGGAGCTGGTCGACCGGCTGATCGCCGTCGCGGACGCCGCGACCGCCGGGGTGCTCGCCGGTCGCGACGACCTCACCCACGAGCAGGCGGTCGCACTGGTCGCCCGGGACCCGGACACCGCTCAACAGCTCGCCCACGCGGGTCTGTTGACCGCCGCCGACATCGATCCCGCGACACACCCGGACGCCGCTCTCACCCTGCTCGACCGGCGGGCGGGCGACCCGGAATGGGCGCGCCTCCTCGTGAGGGATCCGCTCGTCCGGAACCGGCAGAGCCTGGCCGCCTGCGCCGGCCTCCCGCCCGACGTAATGGAGACCCTGGCCGCGGACCCGGACGTACGGGTCGTCGCGGAGCTGGCCTTCTGGACGACACCGGACAGGGCGGCCGCCCTCGCACGGCACCCCCACGCCGAGGTACGCCGGTCCGTGGCGGCCAACGAGGCGGCGCCTCCTGCCGTGTTGGCGGCCCTGCTCACCGGCGAGGGGCTGCCGCCGGCCCGGTGGTGCCTGGTGTGCGACCGGGAGGACACGCCGTTCGTCCACCCCCGGGAGTGTCCGCGGCCCGACTGCGACCTGCTGCCGGGGGAGTCCTGCGACGGCTCCCACGACTCCACCGTGCACGGGACGCGCCAGCAGGCGCTGCGGAACCCGGCCACACCGACCCATGCCGTCGTCGGCTTCGCCGGCCATCCCTCGACGCCGCTCCGGTGGGACCTCGCGGCCCGGCCCGACCTCCCGCGGGAGGTGTCGGCGCGCCTCGCCGCGGACCCCTCTCCCCGCGTCCGGGCCGACCTCGCCGAGAATCCCGCGATCGGTGCCACGCTGATCCGGGCCATGGCGGACGACCCCGACCACGACGTACGGCGCAGGCTGGCCCGCAACCCGCACGTGCCGCTCGACGTACTCGCCCGCCTGGCCGGCACGACCCGGATCGGCTCGGCTCTCCTGCCACGGGTCGCCGCCGCCACTCCGCACGAGGTCGGGGAGTGGGCGCGGTCGGCGGATCCGGAGGTACGGACGCTCCTGGCCCAGCGCCGTGACCTGCCGGCGGAGATCCGCGACGCGCTGGCCGCCGACCCCGACGCGAAAGTCGTCAAGTCCGTCGCCCCGCACCCCGGTCTCTCCGACGGCCGGCTGCGCGCCATGGTCGGCCGGCACGGAGTCCGGGTCCTCGCCGCGGTGGCGGCCAACCCGGACGCGACACCGGCGCTGCTGGCGGACCTGACCCGGCACCGGCCGCCCGTGCAGAAGGCGCTCCGGGCGGTCGCACGGCATCCCCGGGCGACGGCTCCGGCTCTGCTCGCGTGCCTGGCCGACCGGGACGCGGGGCCCCTGGCCGCCGGCCACCCGGCGCTCCCGCCGCCGGTCATCGCGGAGCTGCTGACGGACACCGACCCGCGGAGGGCGGAAGCGGCGGCGGCCAACCCCTCACTGCCGCCCGCCGTGATGTCGGAACTGCTGGCCGTGCTGTAGCCGGGCACGCCTGCCCCCGCCGCGTGGGTGCTTACGCCAGAGCCCACCAGGACGTCCACCCGCTCGCTCCGGCGGACCAGACGGCGCCGCAGCGTCGCCTCCACCTGGAAACCGCGGTGGCCACCCCGCGGCCACGGGCGGCCGGATCGGTCCAGAAGCCGATCTCCGCGACGCCGCCGGGCTGGAGCCCGGGGCCGACCCGGGCCAGGGGACGGCCTGTTGCCGGGTCCTCGGCCACGAACTCCGCGCGCCGCCCTGCTGGCCGCCCTCGCCCTGGTCACGGCCTCGATGCCGGCCCTCGGGCTGTACGGCGGCACGCCCCCGGTCCTGCTGACGGCCGTCGCCGTCCGGGGAGTCGCCTTCGGCGGCGCGCCGGTACGCGTTCCCGGCGTGCCGCCGGCCGGCCGACGCCTCCGCGCGGGTGGCGGCGCCGGCCGGTCCGTCCTGACGAAGGACCGCGCCAGGGTCAGGGCTTGGGCAGGGCGCAGCCCGGGAGGCTCAGGTTGATCGTGGTGCCCGTGCCGACGCACGGCACGATCTGGTAGGTCTCCTGGGCGTAGTTGATGCCCTGGCGCACCGTGACGTTGCCGTTCTGGTCGACCTCGCACGGGTTGTTGTCCGTGCAGCGCCCACCGCTCTCGTTACCGGTGTTGTTGACGGCCACGACCTTGCCCGTGGTGTTGTCGATGACGGGGGAGCCCGACGTGCCACCGATCGTGTTGCAGGCCGAGGTGTAGCGGACCGAGTCCTTCCAGGTCCACTGCCCCTCCTTGAGCTGGTACGCGAAGCCGTCCACGTTGCAGGTGTAGATGCGCTTCCAGTACCCGGAGACGACCTTGATGGCGGTGCCCTGCACCGGGCGCGTCGTGTTCAGGTCCAGCGCGGTGATCGCGTACCGGCTCTGTATCTGCGCGTAGGTGCTGGTGAGTTGGTACAGCGACACGTCCGTGTCGGTCATCGTCGCGTAGGCGATCTTGCTGGCCCGCAGGGTCGCCACGCCGGTGCCGGCGGCGTTCAGGAGGGTGAAGGAGCGGGTCGACGGCTGGTTGACGATGACCTGGCCGGCGGCCGGGAAACCGCTCTCGATGCAGTGCCCGTTCGACAGGACCAGGGCGAAGTCGTTGGGCTGCGATCCCGGCGTACGGACCACGGATCCCGAGCAGTTGCTGAGCGCGACCGTTCCGGCGTAGCTCACGGCCTTGACGGCCACGCCCGTCCCGCCGGCGGTCGTGGTGCCGGACGGGGCGGTGGGGGAAGTCTTCGCCGGCGCGACCGCGTCCAGGCCGGTGGCCGTCGCGGGTGCCGCTCCCGCTCCGAGGAGCAGGACGGCGAGAAGCGCGCCGAGGAGAGGCTTTCTCATGGTGGGGGGTCCCCTCTGTGACCGGAGTATGTGGTTGTCATGAGCATTGTTGACGCAGGGGCCCCACCGGGCAACCACGCCTCACCGCGCACCGCGCACCGCGCACGGCCACGCCGTGTCCCCGCGTGGGACGAGGACGGACGGGTAGGCTCCCGCGCATGGATCTGGAGTGGGAACAACTGGTGGTGGACGCCGCGGATCCGGTGGCGCTGGGCCGCTGGTGGGCCGGGGCGCTCGGCTGGGTCGTGGTGGAGGACACGCCGGAGGAGTACGAGATCCGCGCCGCCCCCGACCGGCTGCCGGGCCTGCTGTTCACGCCGGTCACGGAGGCGAAGACCGCCAAGAACCGGCTGCATCTCGACTTCCGCCCGGCCGACCGGGACGCCGAGGTCGCCCGCCTGCTGGCCCTCGGCGCGCGCCACGCCGACGTGGGGCAGACGGGGGACGAGCCCTGGGTCGTCCTGGCGGACCCGGAGGGCAACGAGTTCTGCGTCCTCGGGCCCCGGCGCGTCTGACACGGGGGAGGGAACGGGGAGTTGATCCCCGTCCCCTCCGCCCGGCGGGCCTCACGCGCGCGCGTCGGCCCGCGTCGCGTCAGCCCACGAAGATCTCGATCACCGACCAGAGCGCCAGCCCCAGCATGCACAGACCGCCGATCCGCTGCACCGTCCTGAGCGGGACCCGCTTCGCGATGAAACGGCCGGCGAGCAGCGCGAGGGCGGAGACGGACATCAGCGCGACGGCGGAGCCGATCGCGGTGGACCACGTGCCGTTGGTGGCCGCCAGGTTGGCGGTGGTGATCTGGGTGAGGTCGCCGAACTCGCTGATGAACACGGCCATGAACGCGGTCGTGTAGACGGGCCAGAAGCCGGTCACGGTCTTCGAGTCCGCCTCGTCCTCGTCGTCACCGCCTCCGCTGCGCAGCAACACGAACGCCCCGAAGGCGAAGAGCACCGCGGACACCAGCTTGACGATCCAGTCGGGCAGCATCCCGATGAGGCTGCCCGCCCCGACGGCGATGGCGACATGCACGATGAAGGCGCTCGACGTACCGAACCAGACGTAGAGCGGACGCATGCGCGTGCCCATCGCCAGGGACGCGAACATGGTTTTGTCGGGAAGCTCCGCGAGGAAGATCAGCCCGAAGGCGGTGAGGATCGCCAGGGGGTCGAGATGCATGCCGGGTGGCTTTCTCTGGGGGCCGGACCCGGATCTTCGCGACGTGCCTGAGGCAACCGGAGGACCACTCGGCCCGGCACGTCGGTGCACCCACGAGGTCCGTGGATGCGTCAGTGCCTGACCGAAGGTCTCGCCCGCCCGCCTGGATCACACGGGCCCTGCCACCGGGAACCCGGAGGTTCCAGTGTGTCGACGACAGGTTTTCGGGGCTACTCCCCTTCGCAGTCGTCCACGATACCCCACCCCCTCCGGCGCTCCACGCGCGGGGGACGGGAGAGCGGACCGGGGGACGGGGGAGCAGATCGGGGACGGCGCGGGGGATCGGGAGGCGGCCCCGCAGATCGGGAAGCGGCCCCGCGCGACCGGGAGACGGCCCGGCTCACCGCCCGCCGCTCACTCCCGGTCGATGCCGGTGATGAAGGGCTGCCCGAGGGGCGCGGTCTCGAGGGTGAAGCCCGCCTTCTCCAGCGCGCCGGTCGCGAGGCGCCTGGCCTCCGCCTCCGCGCCGTTGGAATCGTCGGCCGTGACCTCCAGGCGGAGGGTGAAGCGCGACTCCTCGGTGTCCACGGAGAGCAGGTCCAGATCCTCGGCCGCGCCGAAGTCCGTCCCCTGCGGATCCGCGGACCGCAGGGCCCGGAGAAGGACGGCCTCGGCGTCGTCGGTCAGCTCCGCGTGGAGCGTCCCGGGGATCGTCACTACGTAAGTGGTCATATTCATTATCTATCCCGCCTCGGGCCGCCCACTCCCGATGACTTCGCCCGGCCCCGGCCCACGGGCGCCGGGACGCCTCTCTCCGCCGGTCACAGCGCTGCGGCCGGCGGAGAGAGGCGGAAAGAGAAGTCTGTCCGGCCGGGTCAGCGCATCGGGTCGTCGCCCATGCCCTTGCGGTCCCGCCGCCCGTCCGTCCCCTTGTCGTCCCGCCCGGGGTCGTACTCGATCTGCTCCTTGCGGACGTCGGAGCTCACTTCCCGCTCCTCGGTGACCTTCTCGGTCTCCAGGCGCACCCGCTCGACCGCGACGGTCTCCTTCCGTACGACCGGCTGCTCGGCGTGCAGCGTCACCCGGGTCTCCGCCTCACCGATGTTGGGGCGCGTGGCGGCGTCCGAGGCGGGGTCGATCGGCTCGTGGATGACCCGTACCTCCTCGTGGCTGATCGGTACGGAGGTGGTGACGTTCTCGGTCACCACGACCTTGCGCAGCCGCGCCGTGCCCACCTCGCGTTCCACGGTGCCGACGTGCAGCTCCTCCTCCGATCGGATCATCTCCGGGTGGTGGAGGTCGGCGGAGGCGGCGGGCGCCTTGTCCGGGTCGTACTCCTGGTGGCTGCCGGCGGTGCCGGCCGCCGCGGCCGCCGCCCCGGCCGTCCCCATGGCGGCGGTACCGGTGCCCGTGGCGGCACCCGTCGTGCCGGTCGCGCTCGTCATGTCCGCCGTGTCCGTGCCGGCGGACGCCCCCGACTCCGGCGCGTCCCCCGTGCCCATCCCCGTGCCCGTACCGCTCTCCGCCCCCATTCCGCCGCCGGAGAGGCCGTAGTGCTCGTACAGCGCCCGCTCCTGCGCGGGATCCAGATGCTCGTCCGCGTCCAGGCGCGGGGCGTCCTTGACCGTCTCCTTGGTGTGCGGGACATGGAGGTCCTCGCCCATCCGGCGGCCGCCGGACAGCGGGACGAGACTCTCCTTCATCCCGAACATGCCGGTCTTCACCGTCACCCATTCGGGCCGGCCCGTGACGTCGTCGACATAGACCTGGCCCACATTGCCGATCTTGTCGCCCTCTTTGCCGTACACGGTCAGGCCGCTCAGCTCACTGGGGCTGTTGAACACGCCGTCGGCTGACATCAGCGATCACTCCTCGCTCGGGGAATTGCGCGTCCGTGGGGCCGGGCCCCTCCGGGGCAGTCGCGCGTACCTCTCCATCGCGCCCCCGTACGCCACCGGAGGCAACCGGTGGCGGACGGGGGAGAGGCCGGGGACCGCCGTGGGAGGCCGCCCGCCCGGTCCTCACCGCGTAAGGCGCAGGTGAAAGTCCTATCCGCCATTCGGGTGAATGGATCGCCCGGCGCGCCGGATCCGCGCAAGTCGGAGATGCTGGACTGCTGAGCGACTCGGCGGGCCGCCGAGCGGTCGCCGAGCGACCGGATCCCGCAACCGAACGTACGGAGAGCGCGAGCATGTCGGTGAATCGTGTCGGGCTCGTGGTCCATCAAGGCCGTGAAACGGCCGTCGAAGCGGCGGACACCGTGCACGCCTGGTGCGACGCCCACGACGTCCCCTGCAAGGAGATCGACGTCTGGAAGGCGAACGAACCGCGCCACGGCGGGCAGGAGGAGGCCTCCGCCGCCGGCCACCCCGACCTGGTGGTGACGCTCGGCGGCGACGGTACGTTCCTGCGCGGCGCCCGTATCGCCGCCAAGAGCGACGCGGCGGTGCTCGGTGTCGACCTGGGGCGCGTCGGTTTCCTCACGGAGGTCCCCGCCGACCAGATCGCCCAGGCCCTCGACGCGGTGCACGACGGGCGCGCCACCTACGAGGACCGGATGACGCTCACCCTGCGCGCCTCGCGCGCCCTGGAGATCCCCTCCGCGATGGAGGCGCTGCTGCGCTACGGGCGCCGCCCCACGCTGCCGCCGCCCGACGTCCGGCTCGACACCACCGAGGAGGAGGGCTGGGGCATGGCCCTGGACGTCGTCGCGATCAACGACGTCGTGCTGGAGAAGCTCGCCAGGGACCGCCAGGTCAGCCTCGGTGTCTACATCGCGGGCCGGCTCCTCGCCTCGTACTCGGCGGACGCCGTCATCGTGGCGACGCCGACCGGCTCGACCGCGTACAGTTTCGCGGCCGGCGGGCCGGTCCTCTCGCCGCACATGGACGCCGTCGTCTTCACTCCGGTGGCCCCGCACATGACGTTCGGCCGTACGGTCGTGGCCGCGCCCGACGAGCCGGTCGCCCTGCGCGTGCTGCCGCACTCGGGGGAGGCGGCCCTCAGCATCGACGGGCAGCTCCAGGGGGTGCTGGAGCCGGGCGACTGGGTCGGGGTGTACGGCGCCGAGTACCGTCTGCGCCTGGTCCGGCTGGGTCCCACCGACTTCTACGGCCGTCTGCGGGACCGTTTCCGCCTCACCGACGCGCCCGCCTCGGCGGTGGACGGGCAGGCCCCGCCGCTGTTCCGCCCCGACAGCCCGGTGCCCGACGACCTGGCCCACCTCCGGCTGCCGCCGGCGCCGGGACCGCCCGGACAGGCCTGACCGGGTGCCGCTCACCCGAACGGGGCGGGGCGCCGCCCGCGTGAGCCCCGTATCGAAGGCATGATCAGGACATGGCTCGAAACCGCAAGGGCCGACGTGGACAGGAGCGGGACACCTATGGCGACGCGCGCGGCACTGTTCGATGTCGACGGAACCCTCGTCGACACCAATTACCTCCATGTGACCACCTGGTGGGAGGCGTTCCGCGAGGCCGGGCACACGGTGCGGATGGCCGCGATCCACCGCGCGATCGGCCTCGGTTCCGGCGATCTGATCGCCCATCTGCTCGGTGACGAGCGGGACGTGGACCAGGACGCGCGGATCAAGGCCGCGCACACGGCGCTGTACGCCACGTACCACGACCGGCTGCCCGTGCTCGACGGGGCGCGGGACCTGCTCGGGTCGCTGGCCGACCGGGGGTGGGCCATCGTGCTCGCCACCTCCGCGGGCGGCGCGGAGCTGGCGGCCCTGCGGCGCGCGATCGGCGCCGACGACGTCATCGCGGGGGTGGCGAGCGCGGACGACGCGGCGGCCGGGAAACCCGCGCCCGATCCGGTGCTCAGGGCGCTGGACCTCGCCGGGGTGCCCGCCGACCGGGCGCTGTTCGTGGGGGACACCGTCTGGGACATGGAGACGGCGACGAAGGCCGGCGTGCGCCCGCTCGCCGTACTGACCGGCGGAGTTCCGCGGGCCGCGCTCCAGGCGGGCGGGGCCGAGGCGGTCTTCGTCAACCCGCTCGACGTGCTGGCCAACCTCGACACCGGACTCTTCGCGGACCTCGAAGCCCGCTGACGGCCGGGGCCGTTCGGGGCCGTCCGACGGCCGGTACCGTACGAGCGCGGTCCCGGCCGCGCGGTACGACCTCCAGCTGTGCCGTACGACCCCGGTCCCGGCCGCGCGGTACGAGCCCGGTCCCCAGCCGTCCGTACGACCCCGGTCTCGGCGCCGTGCCGTACGACCCCGTCTCAGCCGCCGGGTGACGGCGCCTCACGCGTGCGGGTCCACTCCCGCAGCTGTTCGGCCGTCCAGGTGTTGATCACCCGGTCGGCCGGCACGCCGCACTCCTCCGCCCGCGCACAGCCCAGGAGTTGCCAGTCGAGCTGTCCGGGCGCGTGCGCGTCGGTGTCGACGGCGAAGAAGACGCCGGCCGCGACCGCCTCGCGCAGCAGCCGGCGGGGCGGATCCAGCCGCTCCGGCCTGCTGTTGATCTCCACCGCCGTGCCCGACTCGGCGCAGGCGGCGAACACGGCCGCCGCGTCGAACTCCGACTCCGGCCGGCTCCCGCCCGTACCGCCGTCCCTGCTCCTGCGGCGCTCACGGCCCGTCAACAGCCGCCCGGTGCAGTGCCCGAGAACGTCCGTCAGCGGATTGCGGACGGCGGCGACCATGCGCCGGGTCATCGGCGCCGATTCCATCCGCAGCTTCGAATGGACGGACGCCACGACCAGGTCCAGCCGTTCGAGCAGCTCCGGTTCCTGGTCCAGGGAGCCGTCCGGCAGGATGTCGCACTCGATGCCGGTGAGCAGCCGGAACGGCGCCCAGCCCGCGTTCAGTTCGTCGATGACGTCCAGCTGCTCCCGCAGCCGTTCCGGGGACAGGCCCCGGGCGACCGTCAGCCGGGGCGAGTGGTCGGTGAGGACGGCCCACTCGTGCCCGAGCGCGGCGGCCGTACGGCCCATCAGCTCGATGGGGCTCCCGCCGTCCGACCAGTCCGAGTGGAGATGGCAGTCGCCGCGCAGCGCGGCCCGCAACTCCTGGCCGCGCTCGGCGAGAGGCCCTCCCGCCGTCTCCTCCAGCCCGCGCAGATACTCCGGTACGGCCCCGGCCACCGCCGCCTCGACGACCTGGGCCGTCTTCGGCCCGATGCCCGGCACCCGGGACAGCGTGCCGGCGGCGGCGCTCCGGGCGGCCTCGCCGGGTGCCAGGCCCGCCACGGCGGCGGACGCCGTACGGAACGCCTTCACGCGGTACGTCTCCGCCCGTGACCGCTCCAGGAGAAAGGCGATCCTGTCGAGAGCCTCCACCGGATCCATGCGCGCCCCCACTGGGTCGGTTCGCCTGCCGCCCATTCTCCGTGCGGAGCCCATGACGTGCATCTCGCGGGGGTCTGTCCGCGCGGGCTGGGGGTAGCCGAACACGCACCACACGACACGCGGGACAAGGGGAGAAGGACATGACGTCGACAGCGGAGGAAAAAGCGGTGACGGAAGCGGATGTGGACGTGTACGAGGACGGGCGCGAGGAGACCGCCAACGAGCGGGCGGACCGTCAGTGGTCCGAACTGATCCAGGAGGTACGGGTCGCGCAGACCGGCGTACAGATCATGTTCGGGTTCCTGCTGACGGTGGTCTTCACCCCGCGCTTCGCCACGCTCGCCGGAGCGGACAAGAACATCTACCTGATCACCGTCGTCCTCGGCGCGGCCGCGACCGGTGCGCTGATAGGACCGGTCGCCTTCCACCGGGTCGTATCCGGCCGCCGCATGAAGCCCCGCGCGGTGACGTGGGCGTCCAGACTGACCGTCACCGGCCTGTGCCTGCTGCTCGCCACGCTGGTGTCCGCGCTGCTGCTGATCCTCCGGGTGGCGACCCACAACCACTTCGTCCCGTGGATCGTGTCGGGGATCGTCGCCTGGTACCTGCTGTGCTGGTTCGTGCTGCCGCTCTGGGCGAGCCACCGGCACGGGTCGGAGCGCGACTCCTGACCCTGCCCGGACGGATCCGGACATGATGAGACCCCGCGAGCGGAGGACGCTGCGGGGTCTCACACTGCGGTCCTGACCGGACCCGTCGTCACCGCCCGACGGCGGGACGACACGCGCGGCCCCTGCCGTACGGAGCCCGGCCGACGCGCCCGGAGGGGGCGCTGCCGTGGGCTCCATGCCTCATGGCCGGGATGGTCGCCGTCCAGGCCGCCGGATGGTGGCGGTGGAAGTTCTGAACGGCGTCCGGCATGGCGACAGGGGCAGAGCGGGCCGGGTCAGGGCTGATCCGGTCGTGCCGCATGGTGGAGCGGTGGATCAGCCCTGCGCGGTACGACGCTTGCGCGCGGCCCACATGATGCCGGCACCGGCGACCAGGACAACAGCGGCCGCGCCCGCGATGATGGGCGTGGAGCTGGAGGAACCGGTCTCGGCGAGGTTGTCACCGGCCGGGCTCGGCTGCGACGACGGAACGGACGCCGGCGACGAGCTGGTGGGCTCCTCGGTCGGGATCGGGGTCGTCGTGCCGGGCGCCGTGGTCGACGGGGTCTCCGAAGGAGTCTCCGTGACCGGCGGCGGCGTCTGCGTGGGCGTCGGCGTCGGGGTGGGCTCCTCGTCGCCGGGGCAGACCTCGGAGGTCTTGGTCTGGTCGACGTTGTACTGGTCGCCGTCCGCGGCCTTCACCACGAGGTGGAGCTCGACAGGCTTGGAGTGCTTGGCGATCTCCAGCGTCTTGCTGAACTTGTCGCCGAACTTCTCGCTGATGAGCGACGCGCCGTCCGCGGTGAGGGACACCTCGTTGACGGGGTTGTCGCCGTGGCCGTAGGCCTTCAGGTCCACGGTCACCGACGAGCAGGAAACGGTCCAGTTCGGCGTGTGCGCGGCGGCCGTGCCGGCCGAGAGACCGACTCCCAGCACACTCGCTGCCGCGACCGCTATGAGTGCGCCGGGGCGCCTCAACGATCTGTTGAATACAGTCACAGAATCCTCCGCGATAAACCGCGCCGTCCATATTGACGGCGCGCGCGCACAGTACCGCCATCAACCCGGAGGTTCTCAACCGCCCCACCCAACTCTCGGCCTCCGCGCGCCTCGTGCGGGAGGGAGAAGGGTGTATGGGCCCCATAAGGCCCGTCGGCGGCCGCGTCACGCCGGGCGGTGGGGAGAAAGGCCCCGCCGTCGCGCCCGGCTGGCATATTCGTGTCGTTACCCCTGATGGAGCCCATGACCCCAAGGAATCCACCGTCCGGCTGAGGTGCTTCCCTTCCCTCAGACAACGGTGATTCTTGGGAGTTTGAGTAAAGATTTCGTCAACAAAGGCGCGCCGGTTTCCCGTTGCTCGGATTAGGACCGATTTGTACGCCACCGCCGCGGCGTGTTGTCCCGGAGCCACTGACGCGCCGCGGCGAGTCGCGGATGCCGCTCCCGCTGCTCCCGCGACGCGCGGTCCAGCTCCTCCATCAACCGCTGGGACCGGTTCCGCATGTCCAGTTCGTCCAGGATCCGATCGATCTCCGTCAGGAGGGCGCCATGGAGCTGCCACTGCCGGGGATGCCGCTGAACGCCCGTCAGCAACAGCTGCGCAAGGTGCTCCCGGCTCGTGGCCGCCGCCGCGAGATCCTCCGCCAGCCGGTTCTCCGCCATCTCCGCGCTCTCGCTCACCTGTGTGGTCACCAGGACGGCGAAGCTCACGACGGCGTCCGCGACATGGCCGAGCAGCTCCTGGAGCGCGAACCCCACCTCGGAGGTGAACAGCGGTTCCTCCGTACGGTTCTTGGCCAGGTCGGTCATGGTCCTGGCCAGCACCCGCAGGACGACCGTGCAGATCTCCAGCGTGTCGAGTCCGGTACGGAGCACCACCCGGTTGAGCAGCCCCTCCTTGACACGGGGGTTGAGCCGGAGACTGTCCTCCGCCTGGCGCAGCGCCGCGTCCACCTCGCTGATGTCGTGGTCGAGGCGGCGCGCCTCGTGGAGCCGGCCCGCGGCCCGCGCGACCGGCGTCGGCTCCGTCAGCCCTTCCCCGATGCCCAGGAGTAGTTGGCGCAGCCGGCGGGCCAGGCCCTCCAGGGACTCTCCCGCGCTGGCGACCCACACCGGCGGTACGAACAGGACGTTGAACAGCAGCCCCACCACCGCCCCGATCAGCGTGTCCAGCACCCGGTCCCAGGCGGTGTTCGCCACCTGGGTCACCCCGAGCACCAGCATGGCGCTGATCGCGACCTCCGGCACGAACTCGCCCGCCCGGACGATACGTCCGACCACCAGCGAGGCCAGGATGATCAGGCCGAGGCTCCACCACGTCAGCCCGACCAGCGCGCTGAAACCGATGGCGACCAGGACACCGGCCACCACGGAGTTCACCCTGCGGACGCCGGTGGTGAGGGTGGAGTACAGGGTGACCTGGACGACGAGCAGGGCGGTCAGCGGCGCGGTGAGCGGCGCGGCCTCGTTGCTCAGGCGCAGGGCGACGACGTAGGCGATCGTGGCGGCGACGGTCGAGCGCAGGGTCTGGGCGACGGCCGGCTCGCGCCGCCGCTTCACCAGCTCGGCGACCGGCGCTCTCACGGTGTTTCGGACATCAGGCACGCAGTGTCCCTTTCCGGCCGGGGAGTCGAGACCCGCCGGCGCCACCCGTTCGAGGGGGACCCGCTCAGCGGCTTCCTGGGGGACGTGCTCAGCGGCGCGGCGGCTCCTCGCCCCCGCGCCGGCCGCCGTCGCCGGGCTCCGGCTCGTCCTCGGCCGGCGGCTGGTAGGCCTCCTCGCCGTGTCCGCCCAGCTGATGCGGGTAGAGCCGCTCGCCATGGCCGGGGAACCGGTCGGAGGAGTCCGTGTTCTCCTCGATGTGGGCCTGGTGGTCCGGCTTCACCGGCTGCTCGGAGGGCTTCGGCGGCGGCCCCATCCGGGAGCGCAGCCGGGCCCCGTACCAGAATCCGCCGAGAAGGATGATCACGACGATCAGGCCCACCACAAACGCGATGACCTTCGTCCCGACCCCGCTGGCCGCCAGGTCGACAAAATCACCGGCGTGGACGGGGCTCGCGTGGTGCGTGTTCGGTGGGTTCATGGTCATCCGCGTACCCCATGTCGGTGACGTCAGACGGGCGATTCGGCCGGAGGCCGCGCATTCTTCACCCGGAGGAACGAATTCCGGACACACCCCGGCGCCTTCCCGGCCCTGACCCCCTCCGGTGCTTTCATGGCCGGATGCCGGAGCAGCAGGGTGCGGAGGTGAGCTCCATGGCGCGCGGGATCGTGCTCGTCGCGGAGTTGGCCCTCTGGTGGGGAGGCCTGCTCGTGCTCTGGCTGATGCTCATCGGTCCCGTCGAGCCCCTGGAGTGGGCGGTCGGCGGCTCCGCCGCGCTGCTCGGCGCCGCCGCGGCCCTCGGCGCCCGCCGGGCGGTGACCGACCGGTGAACGGCTGGCTCCTCGCCGCGATCGTCCTGCTCCTGGGCGGTACGGCCCCGGCGATCCTCGGCGTCGCCACCGGACCCGTCAGGCGCCGGGTCCTCGCCCAGAACCTCGCCACCCTCACCGGCTGCCTCGTCCTGCTCCTGCTGGCGCAGGGGTACGGGCGCTCCGCCTACCTGGACTCCGCGCTGGTCCTCGCCGTCCTCGGCCCCGCCGGCACGCTGATCTACGCCCGGCTCTTCGCGGAGGAGCTGGTCGCCGACCCGCCGCGCGGCCGCGCCTCCGACGTCCTCGCCGTCGTCGCGTCGGCCGCGGTCGTCGTACCGCTGTGCGTGGTCACCGACCCCGGCAGGGCCACGGTGAAACTCCTCGTGATCGGGACGCTGCTGGTGGCGGGCAACCTGATCTCCTCCCGGGCCCTGCGGCACAGCCCGCCGCCCGTGCCCCCGGCCACCGAAGGGGCCGCCGGCCATGGATGACGTACTGATCGTCGTCACCCTCCTGCTCGTCGCCGGGGCCGCCACCGCGGCCGTCGTGGTCCGCGACCCCGCCCGCCAGGCGCTCGTCCTGTCGCTGCTCGGCCTCACCCTCGCCCTGCTGTTCACCGTCCTCCAGGCCCCGGACGTGGCGCTGTCCCAGCTCGCCGTCGGCTCGGCGCTGACCCCGCTCCTGCTGCTTCTCTCCGTACGGAAGATCCGGCGGCGCGGCCTCCCGCGCCCCGCGGAGCCGTCCCCCTCCGGGTCGCCGGCGCCGGCCGGCGCACGCGACCCGAGGGGGACGGCGTGAGCCGCCGGCTGCGGATGTGGGTGCTGGCGCTCGGCGCCGCCGGGGTCGCCGTCCTGCTCGTCACCGCCTACCTCGAACTCCCCGGATTCGGCGGCGACTCCCACCCCTACGGCGACCGCGCGGTGGCCGCCTCCCTGGCCCACCGCACCGCGAACGTCATTTCCTCCGTCAACTTCGACCAGCGCGGCTTCGACACGCTGGGGGAGGAGAGCATCCTCTTCGCCGCCGTCCTCGGCACCGTCGTGCTGCTGCGCCAGACCCGCGACGAACGCCAGGTCGAGCCCGCCCCCGCCCAGGTCGCCGCCTTCGTACGCCGGTACGCGCTCTACGCGCTGCCCGTCACGCTCCTGGTCGGCCTGTACATCGTCGCCCACGGCCAGCTCAGCCCCGGCGGCGGCTTCCAGGGCGGGGTGGTCGTCGCGACCGCGCTGCACCTGCTCTACATCGCCGTCGACTACCGCGCCCTGGAACGGGTCAGGCCCATCTGGCTGTTCGCCCTCGGCGACGCGATCGGCGAGAGCGCGTACGCCCTGCTGGGCCTCGCCGGGCTCGTCTGGGGAACCGCGTTCCTCGCCAACTTCGTACCGCTCGGCACCTTCAACACCCTGTCCTCCGGAGGGACCGTCCCGCTCCTGAACGCGGCCATCGGCGTGGAGGTCGCCTGCGCGGTGGTCGTGCTGCTCGCCCGCTTCCTGGACCAGGCCGTCGAGATCGAGAAGGCCGGGTGAGGGGGACCGATGTCCGTACTGCCGTACCTGGTGGCCGCGTGGATCTTCCTCGTGGGCTGCTACGGGCTCGCCACCAGCCGCAATCTCCTCCACGCGGTCGGCTGTCTGGCGGTGTGCCAGTCGTCCACGTACGTCCTGCTGCTCGCCGTCGGCTACCGCGACGACGGCACCGCCCCCGTCTTCTCCGACCTGGCACCGGGCTCCCGCCCGGTCGTCGACCCCGTCGTCCAGGCCCTCGCCCTCACGGACGTCGTGGTCGGCGCCACCCTCACCGCGCTGCTGCTCGCCCTGGTCATCCAGGTCTCCAAGCGGCACGGCACGGTGGATCCCGACGAACTGTCCGAGCTGCGCGGGTGAACCAGCTCCTGCCGCTGATCGTGGCGTCGCCGCTGCTGGGAGCCGCCCTCCTCGTCGCGACCGGCCGGCGGCTCCGCCGGATCGTCGCCGAGACCGTGGGGTGCGCCGTCGCCGCGGGCACCGCCGGCCTCGCCGTCTACCTCCTCGCGGCGTCCTCCTCCTCGCGCCCCCTGGTCGAATGGGCCGGCGGATGGACCCCGCGGCACGGGCACAGCGTGGGCATCGTGCTCGTCGGGGACAGGATCGCCCTCGGGCTCGCCACCCTGATCTCCCTGCTGGTCGTCGCCGTACTGGCCTACTCCTGGCGGTACTTCGAAGAGCCGCCGCAGCAGCAGACCGGGACGTTCCCGGCGCTGGTACTGCTCTTCCAGGCCGGCATGTGCGGATTCGTGCTCACCGGCGACCTGTTCAACGCCTTCGTCTTCTTCGAGCTGATGAGCGTCGTCGCCTACGCCCTGACCGGCTACCGCGTCGAGGAGGCCAAGGCCGTCCAGGGCGCGCTCACCTTCGGCATCGTCAACTCGCTGGGCGCGTACGTCACTCTGACCGGCCTCGTGCTGCTGTACGCGCGCACCGGCGAGCTGGGCATGCGGCAGATCGGCGCGCGGCTCGACGCGAGGGGCGGCCCCGACGCGCTGGTCCTCGTGGCCTTCGCCCTCGTCCTGACCGGACTGCTCGTCAAAGCCGCCGCCGTCCCCTTCCACTTCTGGCTCCCCGACGCCCACGCCGTCGCGCCCACCCCGGTCTGCATGCTGCTGTCCGGCGTGATGGTCGAGCTGGGCGTGTACGGCGTGGGGCGCGTGTACTGGACCGTCTTCGCCGGGCCCGGCGGCGTGGCGTCCTCCGACGCGGAACGCGCCCTGGTCACGCTGGGCACCGCGTCCGCCCTGGTCGGAGCCGTCATGTGCTGGCAACAGCGCCACCTCAAACGGCTGCTGGCCTACTCGACCGTCGCCCACACCGGCCTGTTCCTGGTCGGCCTCGGCCTGCTCGGCCCCGACTCGACGACCGGCGTCACCCTCTACGTCCTCGCCCACGCCGGGGTGAAGGCGGCCCTGTTCGGCTGCGTCGGCATCCTGCTGGACCGGTACGGCAGCGTCGACGAGCACGAACTCCACGGCAGGGCGCGCCGGCTCCCGCTGGTGGCGGGGCTGTTCACGGCGGGCGGCCTGGCCCTCGCCGGACTGCCCCCGTTCGGTACGGCCCTGGGCAAGGCGCTCACCGAGGAGGCGGCGGGCACCCCGCTGACCGTCCTCTTCGTCGGCGTGTCGGCGCTCACCGGGGGAGCGGTGCTGCGCGTGGCGGCCGGGGTCTTCGGCGGCTGGGGACCCCGGCCCGTCGGCGACGAGACGTACGAGACCGATGGGGAGGGGGAGAAACCGGAGACCAGCGGGACCTTCGGACGTGTCCCCGACACCATGGTGGCGGTGCCGGCCGTCCTGCTGCTCGGCGCTCTGGTCGTGGGTGTCGTCCCGGCCCTCGCGACCCGGGTCGGCCTCGCCGTGGACGAGGCGCTGCCCGGTACGGCGTCGGTCGCGCCGGAATGGACGACCACGGGCGTGCTGCTGGGGCTCCTCTCGGCCGTCCTCGCCGCGGCCGTCGGCACGTACGCGGTCCTCCGTCCCCCGGGCGCCGCGGCGCGTGACTGGACCGCGCCGCTGCGCCGCCTCCACTCCGGGCACATCGGGGACTATGTCGCCTGGCTGCTGGTGGGCATGGCGCTGCTCGGCGCGCTCACCTTTCCCGGCTACCTGGCGAGTTGAGCCGGGCGCGGCCCGGAGGAACCGGCGCCGGGTCCCGAGCCTTGGCCGGCGCCGGACGGGAGAGGTTTTGGTGCCGGGTTCGAGGGCCGGTACGGGGCCCCGATCAGGGCCGGGACCGAGGACGCGCCGAATTGCGGGCGACCGGGAGATGACCCAGTCGGCGATCGGTGAGACACTGGTCCTCTCGCAGACGCATGCCGCTCACGGCTGCTCTCGCGCACCCTCACCCAGCTCCGTACGGGGACGCCCACCGACCGGTGGGCGATCAGTGAGTGATCATTGACCGGCCACGCCGACCACAGGCGACGTGTGGCCGTGCCCGACGGGGAATGATGAGGGGGACAGCTTGCCAGCGGGTCGACCGGCATTCAGGCCGCGCGTCCGCTCGACTATCCGAACGGTTGTGCATGCCTTCTTCACCGTCGCGCCAGGATCCGTCGCAGGAACCGGCCGCCGAGGGCGCGCTGAACGCGCGCCCACAGCACCACGACATCTTTCTCGAGCCCCGCTACACCGTCGAACTGGCGCCGCTCCCGGAGGACGAGATGGACGGCGAGAGCGAGAGCTTCTTCGTCAGACCCCCCGTCCCGGTCCGCCGCCGCACCTCCGCCCCGCGTCGTTCGTAGGAGCCGGGCTGATGAGCGGCGCGGAATCGGGTAGGCGGTCGGGCATGGATCTCCCGAAGGACGGCGACCGTCCTCTGCTCGACGGCCTCACCGTGGACGACCGCCGCCCGGAGCAGCCCGTGCTGCTCGACGGGCAGGGGCGGGCCGTCCGGACGTGGCGTGAGAACTACCCGTACGACCGCAAGGTGGGGCGGGCGGAGTACGACAGGACCAAGCGGGTCCTCCAGATCGAGCTGCTCAAGCTCCAGCGCTGGGTCAAGGACACCGGCCAGCGCGTCGTCGTGGTGTGCGAGGGACGGGACGCGGCCGGCAAGGGCGGCACGATCCAGCGGTTCACCGAGCGGCTCAACCCCCGTGGCGCCCGCGTGGTCGCCCTGGAGAAGCCCACGGAACGCGAAGCCGGCCAGTGGTACTTCCAGCGGTACGTCGCCCACCTCCCGTCCGCCGGGGAGATCGTCTTCTTCGACCGCTCCTGGTACAACCGGGCGGGCGTGGAGCGCGTGATGGGCTTCTGCACGCCTGGTGAGTACGAACAATTCCTCCAGCAGGCCCCGCTGTTCGAACGGATGATCACCGAGGACGGCATCCTGCTGGTGAAGTTCTGGTTCTCGGTCTCCCGCGCGGAACAGCGCACCCGGTTCGCGATACGGCAGATCGATCCGGTACGGCAGTGGAAGCTGTCGCCGACCGACCTCGCCTCGCTGGACCTCTGGGACGAGTACACCGCCGCCAAGATCGACATGTTCCGGGCGACCGACACGGCGGCGGCGCCCTGGACGGTCGTGAAGAGCAACGACAAGAAGCGCGGCCGGCTGGAGGCGATGCGCAGCCTGCTCCGGCGCTTCGACTACGCGAACAAGGACGAGAAGGTGGTCGGGGAGCCGGACCCGCTGATCGTGGGCCCGGCGGACACCCTGCTGGAGCCGGGGGAGGAGAGCACGGATCTCTCGCCCACCCCGCTCGCCGACCGCATAGAGGGACCGGGCGACCATCCGTCCGAATGATCCGACGGCGGGATCGGGGCCCGGGGCAGGACGTCCCGGGCCCCGGGCCGTGTCCGGTCAGAAGACCCCGGACGCCTCCGGCCACGTGATCCGGTAGTACTTCAGCTCCTCGTCCTCCGACACCAGGCGCATCCCGGCCGCGCTCATCACGTGGTGCGACGCGACGTTGTCCAGGTCCGCGTCGCCGTCCACCCGCGTGATGCCCCGCGACCGCGCGAAACGGAGCAGCTCGCGCAGCGCCTCGGAGGCGTACCCCCGGCCCTGCGCCGAGGGGATCAGGCCGTAGCCGATCGTGACCGTACGGTCCTCGTCGGGGGCTCCGTGGAAGCCGAGGCCACCCACCGCCCGGCCGTCCTCGCGGCGGCGGATCTCGTACGCGCCGAACGGCTGCGGATCCCCGGTGATCGCGCAGGTCGTCAGGAAACGCCTGGCCCCGACCATGTCCCCGTCCGCGGGATAGCCCGGCGCCCACCGGTCCCCGTCGTCCGGCTCCCCCGCCGCCACCCGCTCGGCCTCCAGGACACTCAACGGATGCAGTACCAGCCGCTCTGTCACAAGATCGTCCATGACAGGGAGGAGTATCACGGGACCGCGCGGTGTGTCACCGGCGCATCCGGGCGTCAACAGGGCGTCAACGCGGGGCGGGAGACCGCCAGGGTCCTGTCAGGCCTCCGGCCGCGCGAGCCGTACGGGCCGCGGAGGAGCACCCTGGAAGGGAGGCCGGTTCCCGGCCCCGCGAGAACCGAAGAGGTGCATCATGACTTTCCCCTTGCGCAACCGCGTCGCACTGGGGCTGGGCGCCGGGTTGATCGTGTCCCAACTGGCCCTTTACGTACGGAGGTTGCGTACCACCGCGGCGGCCGACGCGGGGTATCTGCGACGCCTCCACGACACCGCCGAGCTGTCGCAGGCCGCCGGTGCTCCCGACGCCGTGGTCGACCAGGTCGGCCGCCAGCTGGCCGACACGCTGGCCCTGCGGGGCTGGCGCTTCGAGTACGGCAACCTCATGGGCCATCCCGCGCGGCTGACGCAGGACGGTGAGGTGGTCGTGGACCGGCAGCCGTGGGACCTGGAGCGGCGTGGCTGGCCGGAGGGCGAGATCGAACTGCGCGCGGCGGCCAACGGCCACTACTGCGGGCGGTTCATGATCCTGCCCGCGCCCGGGAGCGTACCGTCCCGGCAGGTACGGCTGGTCGCCGTGACGCTCGCGGACCACGCGGGGGCGGCGCTGGACACCGCGAGGCCAGTGGCCGACCGCTGACGGGCGGAGGCGGTGGTTCCGGGGCGACCGCGGCCCCACCCGGCGTAAGGAATCTGTCAAAGCCGGCGCGGCGGCCGTAAGGGACCCGTCAACGGCCCGCCGCGCCTTCCGGAACCCGGGTTGTCTGTGGATCCATGGGACACGGCAGACGCGGCAGGCTGCGGATCTATCTGGGTGCGGCGCCCGGGGTCGGCAAGACGTACGCGATGCTCTCCGAGGCCCACCGCCGGGTCGAGCGCGGTACGGACTGTGTGGTGGCCCTGGTCGAGCACCATGGCAGGCCGCGTACGGAAGTGATGCTGCACGGCCTGGAGGAGATCGGGCGCCGGGACCTGGAGTACCGGGGCACGGTCTTCACCGAGATGGACGTCGACGCCGTCCTGGAGCGCGATCCGGCCGTCGCGCTGGTCGACGAGATGGCCCACTCCAACGTCCCGGGCTCCCGCAACGCCAAGCGCTGGCAGGACATCGAGCAGCTGCTCGACGCGGGGATCGACGTGGTGTCGACCGCCAACATCCAGCATCTGGAGTCGCTGGGTGACGTGGTCGAGTCGATAACGGGGGTACGGCAGCGGGAGACCGTACCGGACGAGGTGGTGCGGCGGGCGGACCAGATCGAGCTGGTCGACATGTCCCCGCAGGCGTTGCGGCGCCGCATGGCCCACGGCAACATCTACCAGCCGGACAAACTCGACGCGGCCCTGTCGAACTACTTCCGGCCCGGGAACCTGACCGCGCTGCGTGAGCTGGCGCTGCTGTGGGTGGCGGACCGGGTGGACGAATACCTCCAGGTGTACCGGGGCGAGCACAACATCCGGTCCACCTGGCAGGCGCGCGAGCGGATCGTCGTGGGGATCACGGGCGGGCCCGAGGGCCGTACGCTCATCCGCCGCGCGGCCCGCCTTGCCGAGAAGGGCGCGGGCGGTGAGGTGCTGGCGGTGTACATCGCGCGCAGCGACGGGCTGACCTCCGCCTCCCCGAAGGAACTGACCGTCCAGCGCACCCTGGCCGAGGATCTCGGCGGCACGTTCCACCACGTCGTCGGGGACGACGTGCCGCACGCGCTGCTCGACTTCGCGCGCGGGGTCAACGCCACGCAGATCGTGCTGGGCTCCAGCCGCCGCAAGACCTGGCAGTACGTGTTCGGCCCCGGCGTCGGCACGACCGTGGCCCGGGAGTCGGGCCCCGACCTCGACGTCCACATCGTCACGCACGGCGAGGTCGCGAAGGGGCGCGGGCTTCCGGCCGCCCGCGGGGCACGGCTCGGCCGCTCCAGGATCATCTGGGGATGGCTGGCGGGAGTGGGGGGACCGGCCCTGCTCACCCTGCTCCTCAACCAGGTGGCGCCTGAGGTGGGCCTCGCCAACGACATGCTGCTGTTCCTCGCCCTGACCGTGGCCGCGGCCCTGCTCGGCGGGCTGGTCCCGGCGCTGGCGTCGGCCGCCTTCGGCTCGCTGCTGCTCAACTACTACTTCACGCCACCGCTGCACCGGCTGACCGTCGCCAGCCCGAAGAACATCGTCGCCATCGTCATCTTCGTGGCGGTCGCGGTGTCGGTGGCGTCGGTGGTGGACCTGGCGGCCCGCCGTACGCACCAGGCGGCGCGGTTGCGGGCGGAGTCGGAGATTCTGTCGTTCCTGGCGGGCAGTGTGCTGCGCGGGGAGACGACACTCGACGCGCTGCTGGAGCGGGTACGGGAGACCTTCGCGATGGAGTCGGTGGCGCTGCTGGAGCGGGAGAGCGAGATCGCCCCGTGGACCTGCGCGGGCCGGGTGGGCACCACCCGCCGGGTGGACCGTCCCGAGGACGCGGACGTGGACATGCCGGTGGGGGACCACATGGCGCTGGCGCTCTCGGGGCGGGTGCTGCCGGCCGAGGACCGGCGGGTCCTGGCCGCCTTCGCGGCCCAGGCGGCGGTCGTCCTGGACCGGCAGCGGCTGGTGGGGGAGGCGGAGCACGCGCGGGCCCTGGCGGAGGGCAACCGGATCCGTACGGCGCTGCTGGCGGCGGTCAGCCACGACCTCCGTACCCCCCTGGCCGGGATCAAGGCGTCGGTCACCTCGCTGCGCTCCGACGACGTCGAGTGGTCCGAGGAGGACCGGGCCGAACTGCTGGAGGGCATCGAGAACGGCGCCGACCGCCTCGACAACCTGGTGGGGAACCTGCTGGACATGTCCCGGCTCCAGACCGGAACCGTCACCCCCCTGATCCGCGAGATCGACCTCGACGAGGTCGTCCCGATGGCGCTGGGCGGGGTCCCCGACGGCAGTGTGGTCCTGGACGTTCCGGAGGACCTGCCGATGGTGGCCGTCGACCCGGGCCTCCTGGAGCGGGCGGTCGCCAACATCGTGGAGAACGCCGTCAAGTACAGCCCCGACGGGGTACGGGTGCTGGTCACGGCGGGGACCATCGCCGGGCGGGTGGAACTGCGGGTGGTGGACCGGGGCCCGGGGGTCCCCGACGATGCCAAGGACCGGATCTTTGAACCCTTCCAGCGCCATGGCGACGCCCCGCGCGGCGCCGGGGTCGGCCTCGGTCTCGCGGTCGCCCGCGGCTTCGCCGAGGCCATGGGCGGCACCCTCGCCGCCGAGGACACCCCCGGCGGCGGCATGACCATGGTCCTCACCCTGCGCCCGGCGGCCGACCACCGTCCCGCACTTCCGGACCTCCCGGCGACCGCGGTGTCGTGAGGGCACCCCTCGGCGGCCGGAACCGGCACCCGCCGCCGCGCCACCCGGTCCCGGCTGTCCGAAGGGCCCTCACGTCTCGGGCAGTTCCACGATCACCAGTGTGCCCCGGCTTCCGGGGCGGACCGTGTGGGCGGTTCCCGCCGCCACCACGAACAGCTCGCCCGCCCGCACCGTCACGTCCGTGCCGCCCACCTCCAGTTCCAGCCGGCCGTCGAGGACCAGCAGCGCCTCGGCGGCCTCGTGGCTCTCCTCCCCGACCGGTGAACCGTCCATGCGCAGTACCTTCACGCAGGCCGGCCCGACCGTGCCCAGCAGGCGAGAGCTCCAGGCCCGCGGCAGGCCGGCCGCCGTCTCCGCGAGATTGACCGTGCTCATGACGCACCCCTCCCCGCGGACCCGCTCGGTCGTGCCGAGACGGGCCCGCACCCAAAGATCAGTGGATGCCGTGCAAGCTACCCGGCCAGGAGGAACAACTGGTCGACCGTCCGGCAAAGCCCGTGGCCCGGCCAGGAGCGGCATACCGGAAGGCGTACCGGAAGTTAAGCGCCGGGCGCCGCCGCCGACCCCGCCTTCGCCTTCGCGCCCCCGGCGCGCTGCGGCGCCGGCCAGCTGTGGACCGGGGCGCCGGTCGCGCTGAGCTTCAGGTAGTGGCGGGCCGTCGCGGTGTCCGACCCGAGCACGCGATGGGCCCGGCGCTGCCAGTGGGCCCCCGAGCGCCCCGCCCGTACCCGCGCCTCCACCACCCCGAGCCACCGCTGTACCTCGCTGTCCGCGACCCCGGCTCCCGCCAGCCCCGCGGCGGCCTGCGGCAGCAGCGCCCCCACCAGGTCACGGGCGGTCACGCGGAGGGGCGCCCCCGAGCCGGACGGCCACCACAGGCGGGCCGCCATGCCGTCGCGGGCCGCGGTGTAGAAGTTCTCCCGCGCGAGCGCGAAGGGGAGTTCGCCGCGGGGTTCGCGTGCGGCACGGTCGAGGACCAGCCCGGTCAGCAGCGCGGTGTTGGCCACCATGTCGGCGGGCGTCGGGCCCGACGGCAGCGCGCGCAGCTCGATCCGCAGGTGCCCGGCCCCGGCCGGGTCGTACACCAGGCGGTTCCACCACCACAGGGTGCCCAGATGCAGCCGCAGCTCCTCCAGCGCCGGCAGACCGCCGGGCCGGTCGGGCCGCGACCAGGGCCCCTCCGAGTTGAACGGCATCAGCGGCTCGTACCGGCTCACCGACTCCTCGATCAGTTCCCGTACGTCCCCGCCGAGCCAGTCCTGGCCGAAACCGGAACGCCGGTCCGCCGGAACGACCCGGCGCCGGTGCTGGCCGAAGGCCTGCTCGTACCAGGGGATCCGGGTCTCGTCCCACACCCGTCTGCCCATCAGCAGCGGCGAGTTGGCGGCGATGGCGAGGACGGGCGCCGTCATGAGCTGGGCGGCGTTGTGGACCCGGGTGAACTCCTCGGGCCGTACGGTGAGATGGACCTGCCAGGAACTGGCGGCGCCCTGCGCGCAGATGGTGTCGGAGCGCATCCGGTACCGCTGCTCACCGCTGACGCGCAGTCCGCGCCGTTCCCTCCCCAGCGCCTCGTCCAGCAGGGCGTACCGGCGCCTGGCGGACACGTTGCGCCGCGTCAGGTCGCGGGGACGTAACGTCGGCAGGATCCCGGAGCAGTACGGCTCGGCTCCGTACCCGGCACCCGCCTCGCGCACCACGTCCAGGAGGGCCGTGGCCTCGTCGTGGAGTGCGGAGAAGGGACGGGAGCGGAGGGGAACGGGGGTGAGGTTGGCCTCCAGGTTGTAGCGGTTGACCTCCAGGACGAGGCGGGGGTCGGCGGCCGCCGCGCGCACCTCCTCGTTCCGGGGGACGGGGACACCGTCCGGTGTCACCAGGAACATCTCCAGCTCGGCGCCGATCGTCCTCTCCTCGTCGCCGAAGCCGGGAGAGGAGAGGAGCTGGTCGAGGAGACCGAGCGAGGCGCGCAACCGCGCCGCGAACCGTGCGGCGTCCTCGTCGGTGAATTCGCCTTGTGGAAGATCGCGTCCCATGGCCTGCTCCCGGCTGTCGTCATGGGCCGGGCACGCGGCTGGTACCGCGACCGGCCGTCGTCTCGGGTCATGCACCCCCTCAAGGCTGCGGGAGGTGTGGCCGCCCGGGCAAGGCGCCATTTTTGCCCATCCCCCTCAGCCGCACGGGGAGATTCCCCGTGCGGCATGTCGTCGGCGGCGGCGGCGGACCGGCCGCCGTGCGCGCGAGAGACGTGAGAGAGCTGCGAGGCAGGGGGTGTGGCGGAGCCAATCGGGGGCAGACGAGTGCCCGGGTGCCCGGAAGCGGGTGTCCGACTCCTTTGATCCGCCCCCCCAAGGGCCGTACCGGTTCCTGCCCACCGGTACCGAGGTCAACGTCAGAAAGGCGAACGGAAGCCATGACCCGCCGCGAGTCGACTCAGCGCGCAGCCACGACGGCGTACGGACAGTTGCTGGAGAAGGTCCGGTACGACGGCGTCTACCCCACCCGCCGGCGCGCCGAGGAAGCCCTGCGAGCCGTGGTCCCCGTCCTCGGGCGGCAGCTGACGGAACAGGGCCGCGCCCTGCTCGCCGCCCGCCTCCCGGCCGAGGTCTCCGAACTCCTCGTCGCCGAGGCGTCCGCGCCCGCCGTGGAGCCCCTGACCGACCGGGACTTCGTCGAAGCCGTCGCCGCCCGGACCGGCTCCTCCTACGCCGTCGCCTGCTGGGACACCGAGACCGTTCTCACCAACCTCGCCACCCTCACCGGCCCCGCCTTCCTCCCGCGCCTCCTGGGCCAGCTCCCGTCCAGCTACGCCCCGTTGTTCGGACAGAGTTCGCGCGCCCAGGCCGCCTGAGACGACGCGTCGCCACGGAACCGGCGGTTTCCCGGCGCGAAACGCCGGGCCTCTCCTACTGTTGAGGACGAACGAGCAGTGCTCTTCTGATCCGGCACGCGGTCCCCCGGCATCGTGTGTCCTCACGGACGGAGAACGATGCGCGCCCTTTCAACGACCTGGCGGCGACTGCGCGTGAGGGTGACGGCCGCGGTCGCCCTGCCTCTCGTCCTGGTGGCGGCGGGCCCGGCTTCGGCCGCTCCGCCCTACGACCCGAGCATCGGCCGCACCCCGTACCAGCCCGGCCCCATGCTGGTGAATCCGGGGGCGGGGGGAAACACCGCCAACTCGTACGGCTTCAACCTGGTGCGGGTCGACGGTCTCGACAATCCGGCCTACTACGAACTGCGCGACAGCTACACCGTGAAGCTCTACTTCAACTACCGGGGCTCGACCGACTCCGCGACCAAGGCGAAGGAGGAGCGTTGGGTGAAGGGGCTGGACGACGTCATGTCGACCATGGTCCTGGAGACCAACAAATGGGTGGGCGGACGGCTGCGCTACGAGCCCTACGACGACGACACGTGGCCCGGCTCCCGCCCCTCGGACGAGATCGCCCTCGTCTTCGACACCATTCCCGCGACCGGCATCGCCAGTCCGTCGACCGCCCTGGACGACCGGGGAGCGATCTACAACGGCGGTCTGATCCGCCTCACGGCCTCGGACGCCTGGACCCGTCTGGTCGAGGGCAGCGAGACCGGCGACCGGTGGTCCCGCTACGCGATGGCGATCCCGGTGATGCACGAGATCGGCCACACCCTCGGCCTGGCCCACTACAACACGCCCTTCCGCGGCTACAACACCCTGATGTCCTCCGTACGGGTCGCGGACGACGTCTCCAGCTGGAACGACGTGTGGACCCCGGGGGACAAGGCCGGGCTGATGAACATGGCCGGCTGGCGCGACCGGGCCACCACGTGCGCGCACACCGGTTCGTGCAACCAGATCTGGCAGAAGGGCGACGGCCTCGCCTGGCCGCCGCAGCCACCGGACCACACCTACGACCGCGTGCCCTGACAGGCCCGTACCACGGGCGTCGGCGGGGCCCGCGGTCACACTCCGGCCGCCGTCACATCTCCGAGAACCGGCCGGTGTCCAGTTCCCCCGCGTCGAGCGGCAGCCGCAGGGCGTTGCGCCTGCTCGCCGCCGCCAGCTCCTGTTGCAGGGGCGGGGGCGGCACCGTCAGCACCGGGCACGCCGCGTGGGCCACGCAGTACCGCGCCACCGAGGGGAACAGCGCGCGGTGCAGCAGGCCCCGGTGTCCCGTACCGACGACCAGCAGGTCGTCCTCGCGCGAGGCGATCTCGACCAGCGCCCGCCCGGGAGCGCCACGGCTGACGAGTCCGTCCAGCGGGACGTCGGGCCCGGCGTTCCCGAAGGCGTTCCGCAGGGCGGTGGCCAGCTCCAGGCCCGCCGCGCGGCGGCAGGCCTCCAGCAGCGGGACGGAGGGGAGATAGCCGTGCTGGGTGAATTCGGCGGGCGGCGGGTCCCAGGCCAGTACGGCCCACAGCTGCCCTCCCGTCCCGCGGGCCTCGGCGGCGGCCCGGTGCAGGGCCGCGAGACTGCCCAGCGACCCGTTCACCCCCACCACCACACGCCGGTCGTTCGACGGGGGCCCGCCCGATGGGTGCATGGGACTCACACTCCTCGCCGGCGCCGCGTGCGCCGGGGTACCCCTCCATTGAACCGCCGTCCGGTACGGGTCCGCGAGGCGGCGGCCCTTTCCCGACGCGTCGCCGACGGGTCCGCCCTCTCGCGGGCCTCACTCACCGCAGCGGGAACGGCACACCCCGCTCGGCCTCGGGGCGGGGGCCGAGGATCCGGCGCTCGCTCTCCTCGATGGCCAGGTCGTTGATGCTGGCCTCCCGGCGGGTCATCAGGCCGTTCTCGTCGAACTCCCACAGCTCGTTGCCGTAGCTGCGCCACCACTGGCCCGCCGCGTCATGGCTCTCGTACTGGAAACGCACGGCGATGTGGTCGCCGTCGAACGCCCACAGCTCCTTGCGCAGCGCGTAGTCCAGCTCGTGCGCCCACTTCGCCGTCAGGAACTCCACGATGGCGGGGCGGCCGGTGACGAACGTGTCGCGGTTGCGCCACCGCGAATCCTCCGTGTAGGCGAGCGAGACCCGCTCGGGATCGCGGGTGTTCCACGCGTCCTCGGCGGCCTGGACCTTCTGCCTGGCGGTGTCGGGGGTGAAGGGGGGAAACGGCGGTCGGGCGGTCATGGCGGCGTCCTCGGGGAGGTGGGGCGGGCGGCCGGAGTGGGGTCTGCGCAACCGGGGAGAACCAACGTTCTCCCTTCCGCTGATACCGTAGAGAACGCTGGTTCTCGGGTCAAGGAGTGAGGGATCGGGTGAAGGACGCGGCGGCTGCCAGGTCGCGGGCGCTGGACGCCGCCGAGCAGCTGTTCTACGGCCGGGGCATCCAGACCGTCGGCATGGACGACATCCGTGGCGCCTCGGGCGTGTCGCTGAAGCGGCTCTACCAGCTCTTCCCCGCCAAGGAGCAGTTGGTCGAGGCCTACCTGGAGCGGCGGGACCTCGTCTGGCGGCGGCGGCTCGCCGACCGCGTGGACCGGGAGAGCGATCCCGGCGCGCGCGTCCTGGCCGTCTTCGACCACCTCCACACCTGGTTCGGCGAGCCCGGTTTCCGGGGCTGCGCCTGGATCAACGCGTACGGGGAGCTGGGCGCCACCTCCCCGCGCGTGGCCGCCCAGGCCCGCGCGCACAAGACGGCCTTCCTCCGCTACCTGGAGGGGCTGGTGGCCGACGCGGGACTGCCCGCGCGCACGGCCGGCCAGCTGCTGCTCCTCGCCGAGGGCGCCATGGTGACGGCCGGCGTCTTCGGGACGCCCGACTCCGCCCTCCAGGCGCGGGAGGCGGCGGCTCTGCTGGTGGGGGCGGCGGACGGCTGAATGCGGTGGGGTGCCCCGCGTCCCGTCTGAGTACGGTGGACCGGCCCGCTTCCCCACCGACAGGAGCCGCGCCCTCCATGAAGATCATCGCCGCCGACGTCCTCGTCACCAGCCCCGGCCGCAACTTCGTCACCCTCCGCCTCACCACCGAGGACGGCGTCACGGGACTGGGCGACGGCACCCTGAACGGGCGGGAGCTGGCGGTCGAGAGCTACCTGCGTGCCCATGTCGCACCCCTGCTGATCGGCCGGGACGCCGGGCGGATCGAGGACACCTGGCAGTACCTGTACCGGGGTGCCTACTGGCGCCGGGGCCCCGTCACGATGGCCGCCGTCGCGGCCGTGGACACCGCGCTGTGGGACATCAAGGCGAAGACGGCGGGCATGCCGCTCTACCAACTCCTCGGCGGCGCCTCCCGGTCGGGCGCCCTCGCCTACGGGCACGCCTCGGGCCGGGACGTACCGGAGATCCTCGACTCCGTACGCGCCCACCTGGAGCGGGGTTACCGCGCCGTCCGGATCCAGTCCGGGATCCCGGGACTCGACTCGGTGTACGGCGTGGACGGGGCGGCGGCGGAGGCGCCGGCGGCGGTCGGCGGCCACCCGAGGCCCTACGTGGAGGTCTGGGACACCCCCGCCTACCTGCGGCACATGCCCGGGGTCTTCGAGGCGGTCCGGGCGGAGTTCGGCCCCGCGCTGCCCCTCCTGCACGACGGGCACCACCGGATGACACCGATCCAGGCCGCGCGGCTGGGCAAGGACCTGGAGCCGTACGACCTGCTCTGGCTGGAGGACGTGACACCGGCCGAGGACCCCACCGCGCTGCGGCTCGTCAGGCAGCACACCACCACCCCGCTGGCCCTCGGCGAGGTCTTCAACTCCCTGCACGACTACGGGCCGTTGCTGAGTGAGCGGCTGATCGACTACGTACGGTCGGCGGTCACGCACGTCGGGGGTGTCACCGCGATGCGCAAGCTGCTCGACCTCGCCGCGGTGTACGGCGTCAAGTCCGGCATCCACGGCCCCGCCGACATCTCTCCCGTCGGGATGGCGGCGGCGATCCATCTGGACCTGGCCGTCCACAACTTCGGCATCCAGGAGTACGCGCCGCACTCCGCGCGGACCCTGGAGGTCTTCCGGCCGTCCTACCGGTTCGCCGGCGGACTGCTGCACCCGTCCGACGCGCCGGGCCTCGGGGTGGAGTTCGACGACGAGACCGCCGCCCGCTTCCCGTACGAACCGGCCTACCTGCCCGTCAACCGGCTGGGCGACGGGACGGTCCACGACTGGTAGGGCGCGGCCGGTCCCTCAGCCCGCCGCCGGTGTCCGTCCCGACGCCAGGACCGCCCGCAGGCCGGCGTGGTCGAGGGCGGTGCGGTCGGCGTACCGCAGCGCGAAGTCGGCGACGGCCCGGTCGAAGGTGTCGGCGCGGCCGAGGTAGGCCGCGATGGCGATCCGGTCGCCCGACCTGGCGTGCGCGCGGGCCAGGGCCGTACCGCACAGCCGTGCGTGGTCCAGCAGGAGCGCCGGTGTCAGGTCGCCGACCCTGCTCGCGCCCTGCACGTCGCGGAGCTGGCGCCAGTAGAAGTGGCGGCCCTCCGGTCCCGTCACCCAGCCGAGGAAGGGGTCGGCCGCCGCCTGGAGCAGCCGCTGGCCCGCGACCACCCGGTGCCCCTGGTGTTCGTACGCGCCGCGCGGCAGCGGCGGGTCGAGAGCGGAGCGCCCGGCCTCCTTGATCCGGAGGAACAGCGGGTCCGCGGAGTCGCGGCCCTCCAGCAGGACCAGATGACAGCGGATGCCGACCCCGCCGACGCCGACGACCTGCCGGGCCGCGTCCACGAAACGGAACCGGTCCAGGAGCACCCGGCGGTCCTCGGGGAGGGTGCTGCGGTAGCCGATGAAGATCCGGCGCAGGGCCGCCGCGTCGATGCGGCCCACCGGCTCCAGCACGGGCGGGTCGGGCGTGATCCGGCGCCGGCCGCCCGGCGTGTCGGTCAGCTTCTCCAGGGCGCGCAGGCTCGTCCGGTGGCGTGCGGCGGACGGGTCCGAGGCGGCGGAGGCTGCGGAGGGATCCGGTGAGGGGGAGGGCTCGGTGGGGTCGGTGAGGTCCGCCGGTCCCTCGGCGCCCGCCTCCGCGACGCCGCTCTGCCCGGCCCGTACGAGCGCCGACAGGTCCGCGGTGTCCAGGTGGCGGTACCAGACGTCGAGTTCGCCGAGGTCCGCCAGCCTCCGCATCCAGGTGCGGTACGCCTCCACGGCGGCCAGGGCGGCCTCCTGCGCCCGGCCGTCCGGCTGTCCGTTGTCGCGGGCCGCGACCGCGATGCTCGCCGCGAGCCGTTTCACGTCCCATTCGAACGGCCCCGGCAGCGTCTCGTCGAAGTTGTTGAGGTCGAAGAGGAGCGTGCGTGCGGGAGACGCGGTGAAGCCGAAGTTCAGCAGGTGGGCGTCCCCGCACAGTTGAACGGTCAGACCCGTGCGGGGACTGTGCGCCAGATCGGCGGCCATCACGGCGGCGGCCCCGCGCAGAAAGGCGAACGGGGAGGCGGCCATGCGCGCGTAGTGCAGGGGCAGCAGCTCGGGGATCCGCCCGCTGTTCCGGCTCGCCAGCACCGCGAGCGGATCGGGCCGGTGGGCGGGCGGGATCCACAGGCCGTGCGAGGAGCGGGACGCGTGGTGGCGTGCTGCACGGCCGGTCAGCGCCCGGTCGGCGGGAGTGGTCATGGCGCCCCTCTCGCTCGCGGTTCGGTCGTGACACGCTCCCGCCCGGTCCTGACAGGGCCGTGTCGGGGACTCCGTACGAGCATCACGCGACAGCGGCCCGGCAGCCCGGCGTGACGGCCGTTCGGGTGACCTTCCGGGTGACCGCTCGGCCGTCCGTTCGGGCCGCCGGGAACCCGGATTGTTCGCGGAACGCGCCCGACCGCTCCGCCGTGCGTGGCATGCTCGATAAGCGCTCTTACCGAAGCCGCGACCGCGCGTCGGTGACGGCGTGTCCTGGGCCCATGGGGGAGGTCGAATGGATCGGTACGGAGAATCGGGGGGTACGCCCCCGGCGGGCCTCACGGGACAGGCGCGGCGCGCCCGGCGCCGCGAGCGCCTGCTGTCCACCGCCCTCGCGCTGTTCACCACACGCGGCTTCGCGGCCACGTCCATCGAACGGATCTGCGGCGCCGCCCATGTGTCCATCCGGGCGTTCTACGAGGAGTTCGAGAGCCGCGAGGCCCTGCTGATCGCCCTGCACAACGACATCGCCCGGGCCGGTATGGAAGCCGCGCTGGTGGTCCTCGGGGACCCCGCCGTCGGGTCCGCCTCCACCCGTGCCAGGGTCACGGCCCTGTGCCGCGCCTACATCGCGACCGTCACCGCGGACCCCGCCGCCACCCGGGTCGCGTTCGTCGAGGTCATCGGGGCCGGGCCCGCGGTGGAGGAACACCGGCTGCTCTGGCGCAGCCTGTGGACCGACTTCTTCATGGGCGAGGCGGACCGTGCCGTCGGGCGCGGCGAGGCCGTGCCCCGCGACTACACCCTCGCGGTGGTCGCCCTCATCGGCGCGATCAACGAACTCGTCGCGCACTGGGCGCGCAACCACGCCGCGCTCTCCCGCGACCGGCTCACCGACGAGATGATCCACCACGTTCTCGCCACGCTCGGCACCCCCGCGTACGAAGGGAAGTGACTCGATGGCCGGTCTCTGGCACGAGGTGCTGCGCACGATGTCCCAGCCCGGGGCGTCCCCGGACGACGACCTGCTCGCGCGCGCCGCGGCGGACATCGCCCTGCGCGACCACCCCCATCCGCCCGCCGACGCCGAGGTGGTCCTGGAGATCGCCCGTACCGAATTCGCGGCGGTCCTCACGTACCGCCAGGCGCGGGCGGCCCTCGACAGCGCGCGCCGGCCCCCGGAGAGCGGCACCACCCCCTGACCAGGGCCCTCCCACGGCGGTGCCGGGGTGGTCGCGCGGCGCGGGAGTGCCGCCGCGGGGGCTAGCCTGGGCGGACCATGAACCGTTTGACGACACCCTGGGGCGAGTTCGGCCTCACCCGATTTCCCGAGCATCCCCGCGAGACGCTGCGCGCGTGGGACAGCGCCGACGAGTACCTGCTGCGGCACCTCGCGGGAACGGAAGGTCCACAGGCCGGGCCGGATTCCCAGGCCGGGGCGGACACCGGCCCGAGTCCCGGGGCCACGGACCTCTCCGGTGCGGTGGTGGTCGTGGGGGACCGCTGGGGCGCCCTGACCACCGCCCTCGCCGCCCAACGGCGGGGGAGCGCCACGACAGGACCCCTCGTACAGATCACCGACTCGTACCTGACCCAGCAGGCGACGCTGGCCAATCTGCGCCGCGGCGGCGCGGCTGCGGACGAGGTACGGCTCCTCTCCGCCAGGGACACCCCGCCGGAGCGCGTCGACGTCCTGCTGATCCGGGTGCCCAGGAGCCTCGCGCAGCTGGAGGACCAGCTGCACCGGCTCGCCCCCGCCGTCCACCCGGACACCGTGGTGGTGGGTACGGGACGGGTCACCGAGATCCACACCTCGACGCTCAAGCTGTTCGACCAGATCCTCGGCCCGACCACCACCTCGCTGGCGGTCAGGAAGGCGCGGCTGATCCACACCGTGCCCTCGCCGGGCCGGGTACGGACGCCGTCGCCCTGGCCGCACAGCTACGCCCTGCCCGACGGGCTCGGCACCGTGTCCGGCCGTACGGTCGTCAATCACGCGGGCATCTTCTGCGCGGAGCGCCTCGACGTCGGCACCCGCTTCCTGCTGCACCACCTGCCGCGCCGCGAGGGCGCCGACCACGTGCTCGACCTCGGCTGCGGCAACGGTGTGGTCGGTACGGCGATGGCCCTGGCCAATCCCGGGGCGCGGGTGACCTTCATCGACGAGTCGTACTCCGCCGTGGCGTCGGCGGAGGCGACCTTCCGCAAGAACGTCGACGCCGGAACCGAGGCGGCTTTCCTCCTCGGTGACGTCCTGTCGGACGTCCCCGCCGAGTCGGTCGACCTGGTGCTGAACAATCCGCCGTTCCACACGCACCAGTCGACGACCGACGCGACGGCCTGGCGCATGTTCAGCGGATCGCGCGCCGCGCTGCGCCCCGGCGGCGAACTGTGGGTCATCGGCAACCGGCACCTCGGCTACCACACCAAGCTGAAGCGGCTCTTCGGCAACTGCGAGGTCGTGACGAGCGACCCGAAGTTCGTGATCCTGCGGTCCGTCAAGAACTGACCGACGGGCGCCGGGTGGCCGGCCGGCCGTGATGCCGCCCCGATCCGGTCAGCCGGTCGCGGTGCCGAGCGGGCCGCCGTCGGCAAAGGCCAGCCGCGCGAAGTTCTCGCCGATGCGGCGGTGTCCCGCCGGGTCGGGGTGGACGCCGTCGGGCAGCGGGAACTCGGCGTGGTCCTTCTCGCCGTACAGCTCACGGCCGTCGAGGTAGTGCAGGTGCGGGTCGTCGGCCGCCCGCCGGGCGACGATCCGGGCGAGTTCGTCGCGGATGACGTTGAGCGTCAGGCGCCCGGCGGCGCGTTCGGCCGGGTCGCCGGTGGCCCTGAACCGCAGGGTGCCGCCGTCGAGGTCGGGGGCGAGGGGACCGGGGGTGTCCTCCTGGACCGGGCACAGGAGGGCGGACACGACCAGCAGCGGCGTGGCCGGATGCCCCTCGCGGACGGTGTCGAGGAAGCCGTCGACCGCCGGGGCGAAGGCGCGCAGGCGCATCACGTCGGCGTTGACGATGTTGATGCCGATCTTGAGGCTGATCAGGTCCGCGGGGGTGTCCCGTATCGCCCGGGCGGTGAACGGGTCGAGCAGCGCGCTGCCGCCGAACCCCAGATTGACCAGCTCCACCCCGCCGGCGGCAGCGGCCAGGGCCGGCCACGTGCCGGTCGGGTGGGCGGCGTTCGAGCCGTGGCTGATGGAACTGCCGTGATGCAGCCACACGCTCCGCCGGCCGGCCGGCGCCGGCTCGACCGGGGCGTCGGTGCGCAGGGCGATCAGCTCGGTCGTCTCCGTGTGCGGAAGCCAGATCTCGACGTCCTTGTCGCGCGCGGGCAGACCGGTGAACCGGGCGGTGCCGGGAGGCCCCTCGGTCAGTTCGGCGGACTGGGTCATCATGTCGACCGTCGTGCGGACGTTCCCGCCCGGCACGGTGGCCTGGGCGGCGAGACGGCCGTCGACCAGCAGGTCGTACACGCCGTCCGCGGGGGGCGGGAACCCACGGTAGGCGCGCTTGGTGGGCAGGGTGTCCAGTTCGACGGTGGTGGCGCGGGTACGGAAGACCAGGCGCACGCCGGACGGCTGGGCCTCGGCCAGGGCCAGTTGGTCGTCGGGTATCTGCCGGCGGGCCCGGGCGGGCAGCCGGTGCGGGAGCAGGCCGTGCGCGGTCCGCTCCAGATCGAGGAAGCCGCGCAGGAGGTCCGCGGTCACGGGGGTGATGACCCGGTCGGGCGTGGTGGTCGTCTCGTGGTCGTCGCTCATCGTTCCAGCCTGTTGGTCAAGAGGGGTGGGAGGTCCGGGTACGGAGCAGCGCGTCGAGGGAGTCCAGGGTCCAGGCCCAGGACTCCTGCGGGTCGACGGCGGTGTGGCTGAAGCCGCCCGCCATCTCCAGGCTGACGTAGCCGTGGAAGACGCTGCCCAGCATCCGGACCGCGTGGGTCTGGTCGGGCTCCGCCAGGTCGTAGCCGCGCAGGATCGCGCGGGTCATCTGCGCGTGCCGTACCCCGGCGTTGGCGGCGGCCGTCTCGGGATCGAGCCGGAGGCGGGCGGCGTCGTACCGGCCCGGGTGCTCGCGGGCGTAGTCGCGGTACGCGTCGGCGAAGGCGGCCAGGGCGTCCCTGCCCGCCCGTCCGGCGACCGCGGCGGAGACCCGGTCGGCCAGTTCCTCCAGCGCGAACAGGGCGATCCTCGTGCTGAGATCCTGCGAGTTCTTCAGGTGCGAGTACAGACTCGCGACCTTGACGTCGAACCGCCGGGCGAGCGCCGAGACGGTCACCGCGTCAAAGCCGACCTCGTCGGCCAGTTCCGCCCCCGCCCGCGTCAGACGCTCCGGGGTCAGCCCTGCTCGAACCATCATCTTCCTCCCGATCGACGACAACCATCATGCATTTGCCTAACACCTTTAGGCAAATCTGCCGGTCGTCATGCCGGAAGGCGAGGTGCGTTCCCTCAGAGCGTGGCGAGCGAGACCTCGGTCGACTTGATGAGCGCCACTACGTAGGTGCCGACCACCAGGCCGAGATCCGTGACGGCGTCCGTCGTGACGGCGGAGGTGAGGACGCCGCCCTCGACCGCGACCTTGACGCCCGACAGGGCGCCGCCCGACGTGATCTCGGTGATGGTGCCCGGGAGGTGGTTCCGGATGCTCAGCCCCTCGACCGTCCCGGTCGCCAGCGCGACCTCGGTGGACTTCGCCAGGACGCGTACGGGGGTGCCCGGCGCGAGCCCCAGCTCCGTCACCGCCTCCTGTGTGACGGCGGCGGTGATCTCCTGCCCGCCCGCCAGCCGCACCTTGACCGCGGCCATGACCTCTCCGGGGGAGACGGCCGTGACGGTTCCGGAAAGCTGGTTCCGGATGCTCAAGCTCATGGGATGCGCCTCACAGAGGGGTGATATGCGAGTTTTGTCCATCAAAGGTCCCCGCACTCTACTCACACCCGGCGTCGGCGCGGCGACACCGGGTGGCCTGTGCCTTCCTCCGACGGAACTCGCATCTGCCAGAGAGATCCCACCAAAGAATTGTGAATGCCAGGGAAAACGGCCTATCTTGTCGCACATGCAGTCCTACACAATCGGTCAGGCGGCGCGGCTTCTCGGGGTGAGTCCCGACACCGCGCGCCGCTGGGCCGATGCGGGCCGGGTCGCCACCCATCGAGACGAGGGCGGCCGCCGGCTCATCGACGGCAAAGATCTCGCGGCGTTCTCCGTCGAGGTCGCGCAGGGCGGTGCCGGCGAGGACGACGTGTCGTACACCTCGGCCCGCAACGCGTTCCCCGGGATCGTCACCGCCATCAAACTCGGCGATGTCGCGGCCCAGGTGGAGATCCAGGCCGGCCCGCACCGGCTGGTCTCCCTGCTGACCCGGGAGGGTGTCGAGGAGCTGGGACTGGAGGTCGGCATGCAGGCCACCGCCCGCGTGAAGTCCACCAGCGTGCACATCGACCGCGCCTGACCGTTCGGCCTCGCGATCCGTCACCCTTCCTGATCTTCCCGCTCTTCCCTTTCCTGCTTTTCCTGTTCCTGCTCTTCCTGATTCCTCCCGCACCAGGTCCGTTCCGCGCCACGTCCGTCGCGCGCCAGGTCCGTTCCGTCCCTGTGGACCACAGGGACGCACCGCCAAGGAGCCCCCGCCCTCATGACCTTCACCTTCACCCGCCGTCGCGCCGCCGCCGCGCTCGTGACCGCCGCCTTCCTCGTCCCCCTGACCGCCTGCGGCGGTGACGACGACGGCGACAAGAAGCCCGAAGCCGCCGCGACGACGTCCGGGACGCCCGCCTCGGCGGACCTGACCGTGCTGGCCGCGTCGTCGCTCACCGACGTGTTCAAGACGGCCGGTGCCGCCTACGAGTCGTCGCACCCCGGCACGAAGGTGACGTTCTCCTTCGCCGGTTCGCAGGAACTCGCCGCCCAGGTCAAGCAGGGCGCCCCCGCCGACGCGCTGGTCACCGCCGACACCAAGACCATCGACGGGCTCAAGTCCGACACCGGCACCCCCACGATCATCGCCAAGAACCGGCTGGTGATCGCCACGGGTGAGGGCAACCCGGACAAGGTCGAGAACCTCAAGGACCTCGCCGACCCCAAGCTCAAGGTCGTGCTGGCCGCGCCCGAGGTGCCGGTCGGCCGCTACAGCGAGCAGGTGCTCGACGCCCAGAAGATCGACGTCAAGCCGGTCTCCCAGGAGCCGAACGTCCGCGCCGTGCTGAGCAAGGTCGAGCTGGGCGAGGCCGACGCGGGCATCGTCTACAAGACCGACGCCGAGACCGCGCCCGACAAGGTCGACGCCATCGAGATCCCGGACGCGCAGAACGCGATCGCGCAGTACCCGGCGGCCACGCTCAAGATGTCCAAGCACGCCGAGGCCGCCGCCGCGTTCGTGGCGTGGCTCAGCGGTCCCGAGGCCCAGAAGATCCTCCAGGACGCCGGGTTCCAGAAGCCGTGACCCCTCCCGACGGGGGGCGGACCGCCTCCGGGGGCGCCCGGTGAACCGGGCGTTCCCGGGCGGGCGCCTCCGCCCCCGCGGCGCTCCCCTCACGCTGCTCCTGCCGGCGCTGGCCGCGATCGCGTTCCTGCTCCTGCCCCTGGTCGGGATCCTCGCCCGTACGGAGTGGAGCAGGCTCGGCACGCACCTGAGCGAACCCGACACGGTCGAGGCGCTGAAGCTCTCGCTGATCGTGTCCTTCTGGTCCCTCGGGCTGTCGCTGCTGTTCGGGGTTCCGCTGGCCTGGCTGCTCGCCCGGGTGCGGTTCCCCGGCAAGACCCTGGTGCGCTCCCTGGTCCTGCTGCCCATGGTGCTGCCGCCCACCGTCGGCGGCGTCGCGCTGCTGCTCGGCTTCGGCCGGCGGGGGCTGCTCGGGCCCTGGCTGGAGGACAGTTTCGGCATCACGCTGCCGTTCCACACCTCCGGCGCGGTCCTCGCCGCGACATTCGTGGCGATGCCCTTCCTCATCATCAGCCTCGAAGGCGCCCTCGCCGGTCTGCGGCCCGCCTACGAGGAGACCGCCGCGTCGCTGGGCGCCTCGCCGGTACGGGTGTTCCTCACCGTCACCCTCCCCATGGTCGCGCCCGGGCTGGCCGCGGGCGCCGCGCTGACCTGGGCGCGGGCGCTCGGCGAGTTCGGCGCGACGATCACGTTCGCCGGCAACCTGCCCGGCACCACCCAGACCCTCCCGCTCCGGGTCTACCTGCTGCTCCAGGACGACCCGGAGGCGGCGACCTCCGTCTCCCTGCTGCTGCTCGCCATCGCCATGGCCGTCCTGATCGCCCTCCGCGGCCGCTGGACAGGCGGCGGCACCCGCGAACGCGCCACCCACGAGTCCCCCACCCCGGACGACGCCCCGGCCGACCCGGCCCCCGAGCCCGGCGCGGGGAACCCGCACGATCCGTCCGATGCCCAGGTCGGGCGGGACCCGCACGGTGCGCACCGCCCGGACGGGCGCCTCCTCCGTGCGCGCGGCAAGCGGGCCGTACCGGATCCCGTACCGGATCCCCAGGCGCCTACCGCAGGTGCGTGGCGGCTGCGGGCCGAGGTCACCGGGTTCACCCGCCTCAGCCTCGACGCCGAGCCCGGGACCACCATCGCCGTCGTCGGGCCCAACGGTGCGGGCAAGACCACCCTCCTGCGCGCCCTCCTCGGGCTCACCCCCCGCTCCCACGCCACGCTGCGTCTCGGCGACCTGGACGTCACCGCCCTCGCCCCGCACCGGCGCGACGTCGCCTGGGTGCCGCAGAACGGCGCGCTCTTCCCGCACCTCAACGCCCTCGCCAACACCGCCTACGGCCTGCGCGCCCACGGCGTGCGCCGCGCCGAAGCGCGCCGGGCCGCCCAGGAGTGGCTCGACCGGCTCGGCGTCGGCCATCTCGCGCGCCGCCGCCCCCACCAGCTCTCCGGCGGCCAGGCCCAGCGGGTCGCCCTGGCCCGCGCGCTCGCCGCCCGGCCCCGCCTGCTGCTCCTCGACGAACCGCTGGCCGCCCTCGACCAGACCACCCGGGCGCAGGTACGGCACACCCTCCGCCGCCACCTCGACGGCTTCGGCGGCGTCTGCCTCATCGTGACCCACGACCCCGTCGAAGCCGTCTCCCTGGCCGACCGGGTCCTCGTACTCGAAGCGGGACGCGCCCTCCAGGACGCCCCGCCCGCCGAGGTCACCCGGAACCCGCGCTCGCCCTGGGTCGCCAGGATGCTCGGCCTCAACGCCTGGCCGGGCACGTTCGGCCCCGAGGGCCTGGTCCTCGGCGGCGGCGGACGCCTCGTCGTCGCCGACCCCCTGGCCCCCGGCACGGCCGCCGTCGCGATCATCGCCCCCGAAGCCGTCTCCGTACACCGGGACCGCCCGGCCGGCAGCCCCCGCAACGTCTGGCCGGGCACCGTACGGGAGATCACCGCCCTCGGCAGCCGGCTACGGATCCTGATCACCTCGCCCGAGGCACCCGACCTGGTCGCCGAGATCACCCCGGGGGCCGCCGCCGAACTCGGCCTCGCCGACGGCGCCGCCGTCTGGACCAGCGTCAAGGCCACCGAGGTCACCCTGGTGCCCCGGTGAGGGCCGACCGGTCGGAATCCGGCCGGTCCCGCCGGGAATCCGGCCGGTCCAGGGGGTGGCGGGGGGCTCCGGGCCTGGCAGGGTGGAGGGGCGGAAGAGAGCAGGGGAGCACACGATGTTGCTGCGACAACTGGAGTATCTGGTCGCCCTCGCACGGGAACGGCACTTCGCCCGCGCGGCGGCGTCCTGCTACGTGTCCCAGCCGTCGCTCTCCGCGGCGATCCGCAAACTCGAACGCGAGCTGGACGTCCCCATCGTCCGGCGCGGCCGCCGCTTCGAAGGACTGACGCCCGAGGGCGAGCGGGTCCTCCTCTGGGCCCACCGGATCCTCGCCGAGCGCGACGCGCTGCGCCACGAACTGTCCGCGATGCACGGCGGCCTGGCCGGCACCCTGCGCATGGGCGCCATCCCCACCGCGCTCACCGCCGCCTCCCTGCTCACCACCCCGTTCGTCGAACGGCACCCGCAGGCCCGCGTCTCGCTCGACTCCCTCTCCTCCCGGGACATCAACCAGCGGCTCGCCGAGTTCGAACTCGACATCGCCGTCACGTACTTGGACGACGACAGCCTCTCCCACGTCCGCAGGACCCCGCTGTACGAGGAGCGTTACCTCCTCCTCACCCCGCAGGACGGCCCCATGGCCGGACAGGATGTCGTGCGGTGGGCCCAGATCGCCGCGCTGCCGCTGTGCCTCCTCTCCCCCCAGATGCGCAACCGCCGCATCATGGACGAGTACTTCGCCGCCGACGGCGCGCCCGACGTGACGCCCGCCATCGAGACGGATTCCGTGGCCGCGCTCTACGCGCACCTGACGGCGGGTCACTGGTCCAGCGTCATCTCGCACGCCTGGCTGCACATGTTCGGCGTGCCCGACGGCATGCGCGTGGTGCCCCTGGAGAGGCCCGCGCACGGCCCGCGCGTCGGCCTGGTCATCGCCGACCGCACGCCCGAACCGGTCCTGGCCAGGGCCTTGTTGCAGATCGCCAGGGAAGCGGGTGTACGGGAAGCGCTCGACGGTCTCCTGGACACCTACCTGCGCCCGGCGGGACCACCGGCCGACGGGCCGCGCCGCGACCGCGGATAGCCGTTGCCTATCCCGGCATAGACACTTTCGCTTTGCCGTCGTCGCTGGTCAGGAGGATGCTCTTAGACATCTTCCCGCACCGAACGATGAGGAGCCGCCATCATGGCAAAGGTGCTGTGTGTGCTGTACGACGACCCGATCGACGGGTACCCGAAGACGTACGCGCGTGACGACATCCCGAAGATCGAGAGCTACCCCGGCGGTCAGACGGCGCCCACTCCTCAGGGAATCGACTTCACCCCCGGTCACCTCCTCGGCAGTGTCTCCGGCGAACTGGGCCTGCGCGGCTACCTGGAGTCCCAGGGCCACACCCTGGTCGTCACCTCCGACAAGGACCGCGACGGTTCGGTCTTCGACCAGGAGCTCGTCGACGCGGACATCGTCATCTCGCAGCCGTTCTGGCCGGCGTACCTGACGGCCGAGCGCATCGCGAAGGCCAAGAACCTGAAGCTCGCCATCACGGCCGGCATCGGTTCCGACCACGTCGACCTCGACGCGGCCATCGCCAAGGGTGTGACCGTCGCCGAGGTCACGTACTGCAACAGCATCAGCGTCGCCGAGCACGTCGTGATGATGACGCTGGGCCTGGTACGCAACTACCTGCCGTCCAACAAGATCGTGCTGGACGGCGGCTGGAACATCGCCGACGCCGTCGCCCGCTCGTACGACCTGGAGGGCATGCAGGTCGGCACCGTCGCCGCCGGCCGCATCGGCCTCGCGGTGCTGCGCCGCCTCGCCCCCTTCGACGTCGGCCTGCACTACACCGACCGCCACCGTCTCCCGGAGGCCGTCGAGCAGGAGCTGAACCTGACCTGGCACGAGAGCGCCGAGGCCATGGTCCCGCACTGCGACGTCGTCACCATCAACGCGCCCCTTCACCCGGAGACCGAGGGCCTGTTCGGCGACGAGCTGCTCTCCAAGATGAAGCGCGGCACGTACCTCATCAACACCGCGCGGGCGAAGATCACCGACCGCGACGCGATCGTACGCGCCCTGGAGAGCGGCCAGCTCGCCGGCTACGCGGGCGACGTGTGGTACCCGCAGCCCGCCCCGGCCGACCACCCCTGGCGGACCATGCCGAACCACGGCATGACCCCGCACATCTCGGGCTCCTCGCTCTCCGCCCAGGCCCGCTACGCCGCGGGTACGCGCGAGATCCTGGAGAACTTCTTCGCGGGCACGCCCCAGCGCGACGAGTACCTGATCGTCGACGGCGGCGCCCTCGCCGGTGTGGGAGCGCACTCCTACTCCGTCAAGAAGTAGGTCCTCCCCGGAGACACCCTCCTTGGAGCAAGTCCTCCAAGGAGGTGTGGACATGACGAAGCGTCAGCATGCCGCCCGCCCCTTCGCACGAGTGGCGGTCGCGCGTGACCGGCTCTTCGTACAGCTGAACTTCCGCGTACAGCTGAGCTCGAACCCCGCTACCCCGGCCGCGCCCTCGGTCGGGGCAGCGGCGTGTGGGGCCCCGGCCGAGGGCGCGGTGTGTTGGTCTCCCGCGCGTCGCCCGGGTGATCGCAGCCGTAAGCTCGCGTCCCCCCGTACGTCACTGAACTCCCCTACGCTCCTCCTCGGTTGACATGCCCCACACATGCGCTCCAGGAGGATCAGGGACTATGGCAAAGCTCCTTCGTACGACGGTGGCCGCCGGCGCCGTCGCGCTGCTCGCCCTCGTCACCACCTCGGCCCAGGCGGCCGACACCGGTCAGCTGCCGTACTCCTCCACCACCGGGGTCGGTGTGCACAACGCCTACGTCAAGACGACGTTCCCGTACTTCGCCGACGCCCTGGACTCGGGCGCGGGGATGCTCGAACTCGACGTGTGGACCAACGTGTTCGGTGCCTCCTGGCGCGTGTCGCACGACAGCCCGGTCAGCAACAACAACTGCGCGAACGCCACCACCGTCGCGCAGCTGCGGACCAACACCCAGAACCGCGACCTGGGCGGCTGCCTCACCGACCTCAGAACGTGGCACAACGCCAACCCCGGCCACCGCCCCATCGTCCTCAAGGTCGAGATGAAGGACGGCTTCCTGGGCTCGGCGGGCCGCGGCCCCGCCGCCTTCGACGCGCTCGTCAGCAGCAAGCTCGGCGACGCCGTCTACCGCCCGGGCGACCTGGTCGGCAGCCGCGCCACTCTCGACGAGGCGTCCCAGGCCGGCGCCTGGCCCACCCGCGCGCAGCTGGCGGGCAAGTTCATCATCGAGCTGATCCCCGGCACGGTCGAGGAGCAGAACCCCTTCGACACGCTGTGGACCGACCGGGAGTACGCCACCCACCTCCGCGACCTCAAGGCGGCCGGCCGGCTGGGCGAGGCCACGGCCTTCCCCGCCGTGCACAACGTCGCGGCCGGCGACCCGCGCACCCGCTACGCGGACGCCTCGATCCGCCCGTGGTTCGTCTTCTTCGACGGTGACGCCTCCGCGTGGGTCGCGGGCGGCATCGACACCGCCTGGTACAACCAGCGCCACTACTTCGTCCTGATGACGGACGCCCACAACGTGGCGCCCGCCATCGACGGCTCCAACCCCACCGAGCAGCAGGCCCGGGATCGGCTGTCCCTGCTGGCGGGTAAGAACGCCAGCCTGATCTCCGCGGACTGGCGCTCGCTTCCGACGGTTCTCTCGTCGGTCGTCCCGCGCGGCACCGCTCAGTAGCCGCGCGGCCCGGGACCGGCCGTCACCGGTCCCGGGCCCTCACTCTCCCCGGCCGGCCGCTCGTGGACCGGCGGACCGCTCACCCCGGCCGGCCCCTCGTCGCCGGCGGACCGCTCATTCGTGGCTGTGGGCGGCCAGCACGGTCTCCACCGTGTCGGCGTCCGCCGCCCGCTTGTCCTCGCGGTACCGGACCACCCGCGCGAACCGCAGCGTCACCCCCGCCGGATAGCGGGACGACCGCTGGAGCCCGTCGTACGCGATCTCGACGACCAGCTCGGGCCGTACGGTCACGGTGAAGCCGTCGTCCCGCACCGCCAGCTCGCGCAGCCGGCCGGTCTGCCACTCCAGCATCACGTCCGTCAGCCCCTTGAACGTCTTGCCGAGCATGACGAACGACCCGTCCTCCCGGCGCGCCCCCAGGTGCAGGTTCGACAGCTTCCCGGTGCGCCGGCCGTGCCCCCACTCGGCGGCCAGCACGACGAGGTCCAGCGTGTGGACCGGCTTGACCTTCACCCACCCCGCCCCACGCCTGCCCGCGCTGTACGGGGTGTCCAGCGCCTTCACCACAACCCCCTCGTGGCCCCGCGCCATGGTGTCCGCCAGGAACGCCTCGGCGTCCCCGGCCCGCGCCTGCGCGGTGTCCCCGCCGCGCCCCTCCGTACCCGGCACCACGATCCTCCGTACCCGCATCGGCTCGGGGACCAGCCGCGCCAGCGCCTCGTGGCGTTCCGCGAACGTCAGGTCGAGGAGATCCTCGCCGTCGAGCGACAGGATGTCGAAGAAGACGGGGGAGACCGGCACCGCCGTCGCCGCGGTCGCCACGTCCGTCCGTGACCCGACCCGGCTCGCGATCTCCTGGAACGGCCGGGGCCTGCCCCGCTCGTCCAGCGCGATGACCTCCCCGTCCAGCACAAAACCGTCGCCGTCCAGCGTGGCCGCGATGTCCACCACCTCGGGCAGCCGGTCGGTGATGTCGTCGAGCGTGCGGGTGAAGATCCGTACCGTCCCGCCGTCGCGGTGCACCTGCACCCGGATCCCGTCCAGCTTCTCCTCCACGGCGCACGCCCCGAACCGGCCGATCGCCTCGGCCACGTCCGCCGCGCTCTGCGCCAGCATCGGCAGCACCGGCCGGCCCACGGTCAGCAGGAACTCCTCCAGCACGTGCGGGCCCTCCGCCAGCAGCCGCTCCGCCACGTGCTGGAGCGAACCGGCCAGCATCACGGCCCGCCGCACGGCGCCCGCCGCCGCGCCCGAGGTCTCGGCCAGCGCCTCCACGGCGACCGCGTCCAGCGCGCCCTGCCGTACCTCGCCGGAGATCAGCCCCACGAGGAAGCGCTGCTCCTCCCCGGTGGCCGCCCCCAGCAGCTCCTGCACCAGCCGCCGCCGCTCGGCCTGCGAGCCGGGCCCGGACACGGCCGCGAGGGCGGTGAAGGTGTCGTCGACGTGGTGGACGGTGAGGGTGGCCCGGCCGGCCGGCGGCGGCGGGTCCTTGAGCGCGTTCCAGCCGATCCCGATCCGGCCCTGGGGGAGCCGTCCGGCCAGGTAGGGGATGACGACGGGCACGTCCTGGGGACCGGCCGTACGGAAGAGTCCGGCCAGCAGGGAGATCTTCCGGGAGCGCGCCGAGGTCTCGGCGACCTCCCGGGAGACGCGGGCGAGCGGTGCCAGCAGCATGCTGCCATCGTGCTACGCCGAGCGCGCGTCCGCCCGGCGAAACGGAAGGCGCCGTCCTCCGGGCCGCCCCGGATTCTCCGTGACCGGCCGGCGGACCGAGGCGATCGGCCCGCGGGACGCCGTGATCGGCCGGCGCGACGCCGTGATCAGTCTGCGCGACCTCGTGATCGGCCCGCGCGACGTTGTGGTCGGCGCGCGGGGCGGCGTGACACGGTTCCGTCACACGGCCCGTCCCCGTACACACCACTCGGCCGGGCGGCCATACTGGGGTACGGGCCGGGGAGGGCGCGGCGAGGCGACGGGGGCGACAGCACGCGATGGCGGACACCAGGCTGATCCAGGGCCGGTACCGGCTGCTCGAACTGATCGGGCGCGGGGGCATGGGCGAGGTGTGGCGCGCGCGTGACGAGTCGCTCGGGCGGCGCGTCGCGGTCAAGTGCCTCAAGCCGGTGGGTCCCCCGCAGGGCGACGCCGCCGGGCGGGTCATGCGCGAGCGGTTCCGGCGCGAGGCCAGGGTCGCGGCGGCGCTCCAGCACCGCGGGGTCACGGTCGTCCACGACTTCGGTGAACACGACGGTGTGCTCTACCTGGTGATGGAGCTGCTGGAGGGCCGGGACCTGGGCCAGCTCCTGGAGGACAACAAGCGCGGTCCGCTGCCGGTGGCCGAGGTCGTCGACATCGCGGAGCAGGTCGCGGACGCCCTCGCGTACACTCATGAACAGGGCATCATCCACCGCGACTTGAAGCCCGCGAACATCATGCGGCTCACCGACGGCACGGTGAAGATCTGCGACTTCGGCATTGCCAGGCTGGGCCGCGACCTCGAACAGACCTCCCAACTCACCGGTACGGGCGTCGCGATGGGGACGCCGCACTACATGTCGCCGGAGCAGATCGGCGCGGGCGACATAGACCACCGCTCCGACCTGTACTCGCTGGGCTGTGTGCTGTACGAACTCGCCACGGGGGCACCGCCGTTCGACCTGGAGGACGCCTGGTCGGTGCTCGTTGGGCACCGGGACACCGTGCCCGAGCCGCCGCGCGCGCACCGGCCCGAACTGCCCGTGTTCTTCGAGCGGATCGTCCTCGACCTGCTGGCGAAGACCCCGGACGAACGGCCGGCGGACGCGGGCGACCTGCGGCGGCGGCTCGGCGCGGGAAGCGGCGGACAGGGCCTCGCGGTGGCGTACGCACCGGGCGCCGGGCACGACCGCGGACGGGGGCGGCACAGCCTCGGGTACGGGACGGGTCAGGCGTACGACTCCGGCCCCCGGCTCCCCGGCGAGGCCCCGCTGCCGTCCTGGACCCGGGGCATGACCACCGGGCACAAGGCGACCGGGACGACCGTCCTGCCGTCGCCGCTGCCCGACCCCACGACCCTGACCGGCGGATGGACCGGCCCGGCCGGCCCGCACCCCGCGCTCCTCACCGGCCGGACGTACGAGCCCCACGCCCTGGGCCCGTCGCCCGAGCGCCTCGCCGTCCTGGCCGGCCGCCACGACGCCGGGGTGCGCCTGGGCCGCGCGGGCCGCTGGGCGGAGGCCGAGGAGACCCACCGCGACGTCGCCGCCGAACGCGCCCAGGCCCTCGGGCCCGACCACCCCGACACCCTCGCCAGCCGGTACGAGATCGGGCTCGCCCTGAGCGGTACGGGACGCACTGCGGAGGCGCTGCGCGAGTTCGGGAGTGTCACGGAGGGCCGCGAGCGCGCGCTCGGCCCCGACCATCCCGACACCCTCGCGGCGCGCCAGGAGACGGCGTACGCGCTGGGGCGGCTCGGCCGGCACTTCGAGGCCCACGACCTGTACGCCTCGGTGCTCGCCGCCCACGAACGCGCGAAGGGCGACGAGCACCCGGACACCCTGCGGTGCCGTCACCACCTGGCGGGCAACCTGAGCAGGCTGGGCCGGCTGGAGGACGCGTACCAGCTCGCCAGGGAGGTGGTACGGGTCCGGGCCCGCGTCCTCGGCACCACGCACCCCGACACGCTCGCCACGCGCTGCGAAGTGGCCCGCACCCTGGGGCTGTTGGGGCGCTGGGCGGAAGCGCTCGGCAGCTACCGCGAGGTCGAGGCGGCGCGGGCGCGGGCCCTCGGTCCCGACCACGCGGACACCCTCGCGGCGCGCTACGAGGTCGGCATCTGCCTGGGCCGCCTCGGGCGCGACACGGAGGCGCTGGCGCTCTACCGCGCGCTGGTGGACGACCTCAGGCGGGTGAGCGGCGGGGCCGACCCGGAGACGCTGCGGGCGCGGCACGGCGTCGGGGTGAACCTCGGGCGGCTCGCGCGCTGGGAGGAGGCGCTGCGGGAGGCCCGGGAGGTCTGGGCGATCCGCGAGCGGGTCCTCGGCCCCGACCACCCCGACACGCTGGTGAGCCGCCGGGAGGTCGCCGTCGGCCTGGGCTGGCTGGGTCGCTGGGAGGACGCGCTGGCCGGTTACCGTCAGGTCGCCGTCGCCCGGGAACGCGTCCTGGGCGCGTCCCACCCGGACACCCTGACCAGCCGCGGCGACGAGGCGCACTGCCTGGAACAGCTGGGCAGGAACGCCGAGGCGGCGGAGCTGTACCGCCGTGTGGCCGTCCTGCGCGGCGAACGCCTGGACCCCCGCGCGTGAACCGGGAGGCGGGGGGCGCGTATCACCCCGCGGTGGTGCGAAAACGCGCCATTGAATCGCGGTGGATGACCCTCTACGGTTTTTGACATGGCGAATCAGATCGCGGCCGGTCCTGATCTCCTTGCCTATGTGCGGGAATTCTCGCTCAGGGAGGACGAGATCCTGCGCGAGCTGCGCCGTACGACCGCGGAGCTGCCCGCCGGTGAAGCGATGCAGGTCATGGCCGAGGAGGGACAGTTCCTCGCGTTCCTGGTCGCGGCGACCGGGGTCACGGACGTGCTGGAGATCGGCACCTTCACCGGATACAGCACGCTGTGCATGGCGCGCGCCCTTCCGCCGCACGGCCGGCTGGTCACCTGTGACATCAGTGAAAGGTGGCCCGAGATCGGTGCCGCGTATTGGCGGCGGGCGGGAATGTCCGGGCGCATCGATGTGCGTATCGGTGACGCGGCGAAAACGCTGGAGGACATGCTCGCCGACGGTTTGTCCGGCCGCTTCGGCCTGGTTTTCATCGACGCCGACAAAGCGAATTATCCGCGGTACTACGAACTGGCCCTGCGGCTCGTGCGGCCGGGCGGGCTCGTGGTGGTGGACAACACGCTCTTCTTCGGCCGGGTCATCGACCTCCTCGCCGTGGACGCGGACACCGCCGGTGTCCGCGAGCTGAACGCCAGGATCCGGGACGACCGGCGGGTGGACCTCTGCATGCTCCCGATGGCGGACGGCATCACTCTCGTCCGCCGGAGGTGACCGCCGCCCCGCCGCCGAGGTCCGGAGCGATCAGCCGGACCGTCGTGGGGGCGTCCCGCCGCTCCGGGACGAGGTGCAGCAGCTGGACGTCCGCGCCGGGAGCGTCCGGGACCGCGCCCCGGCAGTCACACGGCCGCTCGTCGAAACCCGCGAACCGGTAGGCGATCTCCATCATCCGGTTGCGGTCGGTGGCCCGGAAGTCCGCCAGCAGGTGGACACCGGCCCGGGCGGCCTGGTCCGCCAGCCAGTTCAGGATGACCGTGCCGGTGCCGAACGCCACCACCCGGCACGAGGTGGCGAGCAGCTTGAGGTGCCACGCCTCCGCGTACTTCCTGAGCAGCAGCACACCCACCGCGCCGTGCGGCCCGAAGCGGTCGGAGACCGTCGTGACCAGGACCTCGTAGCCGGGCCGGGCGAGGAGGGGGCGCAGCACGGCGTCCGGGTAGTGGACCCCGGTCGCGTTCATCTGGCTGGTGCGCAGCGTCAGTTCCTCGACCCGTGACAGCTCGTCCTCCGTGGCCCGCCCGATGCGCGTCACCAGGTCCAGCGAGCGGAGGAAGTCGTCGTGCGAGCCGGTGAACCGGGCCTGTTCCTCCGTGCGCCGGAAGCCGGCCTGGTACCTCTTCCTCCGCTCTCGCGCGTCGGCGGTCACCCGCCCCGGGCTGAACTCGGGCAGGCCGAGCAGCGTCGCGGCGTCCTCCGCCCGGTAGCAGCGCACCTCCGGGAGGTGGTGGGCGACCTCCGCCCGCTCCGCCGGCTGGTCGTCGATGAAGGCGACGGTGCCGGGGGCGAAGTCCAGCCGGTCGGTGATACGGCGGACGGCGTCGGACTTGCGCCCCCAGCCGATCTCCGGCACGACGAAGTAGCCGGCGACGCCGAGCGCCTCCAGCCGGGCCCAGGCGAGGTCGTGGTCGTTCCTGCTGCACACCGACTGGAGCACGCCGCGCGCGTCCAGCCCGGCGACCACCGCGCGGACCGCTTCGGACAGGACGACCTCCTCGTCCTCCAGCAGCGTGCCCTGCCACAGTGTGTTGTCGAGATCCCAGACCAGGCACTTCACGGCCACGGGCGGGACCGCCGGGGCGGTGTCGCTCAACTTCGGCTCCCTTTGCGGAGGTTACGGGTGAGGTCGCCGGGCGAGATCACGGCCGGGATCACGGCCGGCCGAGCGCGTGGTCGGCGAGGATCAGCTGGCACATCTCGTTGCTGCCCTCGATGATTTCCATCAGCTTGGCGTCGCGGTACGCCCGCGCGACGGCGTGCCCGTCCCGGGCCCCTGCCGACGCGAGCACCTGGACGGCCGCCGCCGCGCCCCTGGCCGCGTGCCCGGCGCTGACGTACTTCGCCAGCACGACGGCGGTGACCAGGTCGGCGGCTTTCTCGTCCCAGCGACGGCTGGCGTACTCGCAGGCCCGGGTGGCGACCTGCTCGGCGGCCCACAGGTCGGCCAGGTGCCGGGCGACGAGCTGGTGGCGCCCCAGCGCCCGGCCGAACTGCTGCCGGGACCGGGCGTGGCCGACGGCCGCCGCCACGCAGGCCCGCAGGATCCCCACACACCCCCAGGCGACGGAGATCCGGCCGTAGGCCAGAGCCGTCGTCACGAGCAGGGGCAGCGGCTGCCGCCCGCCACCGAGCAGGCTGCCGGGCGGCAGCCGCACCGCGTCGAACCGGACGTCCGCGTGCCCGGCCGCCCGGCAGCCCAGGGGATCGGCGACCCGCCGCACCGTGACCCCCGGGGCGGTCCTGGGCACCACCGCCACCGCAGCCCCCTCGTCCATCCGCGCGACGACCAGGAAGAGATCGGCGTACTCCGCCGCGGTCACCCACGACTTGCGGCCGGTCAGCGACAGGCCGTCCCCGTCGGCGGTGACCGTGGTCGCGACGGCCGACAGGTCACTGCCCGCCTCCGGTTCGCTGAAGGCCACCGCCGCCGTGCCGCCCGAGGCCAGCCGCGGCAGCAGGTCCGCCGCCTGCGCCGGGTCACCGAGCCGCTCGACGGCCCACGCGGCCATGCCCTGCGAGGTCATGACGCTCCGCAGCGAACCGCACAGACTGCCCACGTGGGCGGTGAACTCGCCGCTGTCCGCGCTGCTCCACCCCGGTCCGCCGTACCGCGCCGGGACCTGCGCGGTGAGGTGCCCGGCCGCCCCCAGTTTCCGTACGACGTCCTCGGGCAGCCGGCCCGCCCTGTCCCAGCCGGACGCCCGGTCGCCGACCAGCCCGGTGACCGCCGAGGCCGCCGCGGCGACGGCTTCACGCACCGGGGCCGCCGGGGGCCGGCCGCTGCCGGAGCCGTTCGACCAGCGCGGACATCCGGAGCACCGTACGGAAGTTCTCCATCCGCAGGTCGCCGCCGCGGATGGAGACGCCGTACGTCCTCTCCAGGTGCACCACCATCTCCATGGCGAAGAGCGAGGACAGCCCACCGGAGCCGAAGACGTCCGTGTCGGCCGTCCAGGCCCGCCCCGTACGGTTCGCCAGGAACCGCAGCAGGTCCGCCTGGACGACGCCGGGGTCGCCGACGGGTTCCGGCGCCTGCCGGTCGGATGACGTGGTCATGCTTGTTCTCCCTCATACTCGTAGAAGCCGCGCCCGCTCTTGCGGCCGAGGTGGCCGGCCCGCACCATCTCCAGCAGCAGGTCGCAGGGGCGGCACCCTTCGTCGCCGGTCCTGCGGTGCAGCACCCACAGCGAGTCGGCCAGGTTGTCCAGCCCGATGAGGTCGGCGGTGCGCAGCGGGCCCGTCGGATGACCGAGGCACCCCTGCATGAGCCGGTCGACCGACTCGGCGCTCGCCGTCCCCGCCGCCACCACCCGGACCGCGTCGTTGATCATGGGGTGCAGGATCCGGCTGGTGACAAAACCGGGCGCGTCGTTGACCACGATCGGCTGCCTGCCCAGCGCCGCGAGCAGGGCCCGCAGCGCGTCCAGGGTCGCCTCGCCGGTGTGCGTACCCCGGATGACCTCGACCGTCCGGATCAGGTAGGGCGGGTTCATGAAGTGGGTGCCGATCAGATCCCCCGGCCGTACGGTCGCCCGGGCCAGCTCGTCGATGGGGATCGCCGACGTGTTCGAGATGATCGGCGTGCCCGGCGCGACCAGCGCGGACACGTCCCCGAGGACCTTCGCCTTGGCGTCGGCGTCCTCCGTGACCGCCTCGATCACCGCGGTGGGGGCCATGTCGCCGCCCGTCACCAGGTCGGCGAGCGACAGGCCCGTGACCAGGGCGCCGGGAACGGCCCCGTCCGGCAGCGCGCCCAACAGCCGCGCCGTCCGCACCAGGTGACCGATCCGCGCCGGAGCGTCGGCCAGCCGGCGCCGGTCCAGGTCGACCAGCGACACCGCCATCCCGTGCCCGACCGCCAGCGCGGCGATGCCCGACCCCATCACCCCGGCTCCCAGCACCGCCAGTCGCGGCCCGGCGCCGGGCGTACCGCTCTCCGCTGTCATGTCGCCTCTCCTTCGGTCCCCGCCCGTCGTCGCCGGCACTCACTCCTCCGCGCGGCTCATCTCGGTCAGGGCGGGTCGCGGGGCCGCCGAGCCGTCCGTGGCTTCCGTGTAGAACTGCCTCGCCCACTGCCGGTACCGGCCGATCGGACCGTCGCCCTGGGCGAGCTTCGGCCGCTCGACGTGCTCCTGGTGGTGCCACATCAGCAGGTCGGCGCCGGTGTCGACGCGCGCCACCCGCTGGAGGACCGTGCTGAGGAGCCGGGCGGCGGGCATCGCCGCCGCGCGCCCGATCCGCTCCGGCACCCCGGGGACGCCCGTCAGCTCCAGCTTCGTACCGAACCGGAGCTGGATGCGTCCCGGGCCGGTCGCCGTCGCGTGGAGCATCACGTAGAGGTGGCCCGCGCCCCGGGGCAGGGCCGTCTGCGCCGCGATGGTGGCCAGCCCGATCACCGTGAGCGAGTACGACTGGCGGAACCCGCGCATCATCGTGCCGCGCGCCGTCGCGGTGACCGTACTGACCGGTTCCCCGGCCACCGGTACGCCCTCGATGTCGAGGCCCTTGAGACCGTGCAGGGCCGGCAGGTGCCCCCAGTCGAACGCGTTCTCGATGACGTCCTGCGGGTGACCGGCGAGGTCGAAGGTGTCGTGGCTGAACGGCTGCCGGTCGTCCAGGGGGAGGACCGGGACCTCCCACCGCGGGGGCAGCCCGAGGGCGTGCCACCACACGTAGACCGCGCCGTTGGCCTCGCACACCGGGTACTGCGCCAGTGACGCCTTCGGCGGCGGCCTGTCGTACCCCGTACGCACACAGGCACCGGCCGGGTCGAACGCGAAGCGGTGGAAGGGGCAGACGAGGTTCTCGCCCTCGACCGACCCGCCGACACCCAGATGCGCGCCCAGGTGGGGGCAGCGGGGCCGGACGGCCCGCAGCACGCCCCTGGCCGTCCGGTACAGGACGACCTCCGCGCCCGCGAGCGGACGGGTGACGACGGACCCGCGCCGCACCTCGTCGGTGAAGGCCAGGCAGAACCAGCCGTCCGGGTAGGGAAGGTACGGCGCGCGCAGGGTGTCGGCCGGGGCCGCGCCGGGCACGCCGACCCGCCGGGCGGAGAGAAGCCGCTTCACCAGCGGCTTCAGGTGAGGCTTCACGGCATCACTCCTGGTGGGGCACCGGGCAGGCGGTGACGCCCGGCTGCGTGGACGGCGGGGCCGAGGGCTGACCGGACGCCGGGGCGGGCGGCTGCGTGGACGGCTGTGCGGACGGCTGCTCGGAGACCGGGCGCGGTACGGCCGTACGGAGTCCGGCCCCGCCTCCCGCCGGCCGCTCACCCAGCCGCAGACTCAGCCCGCGCGAACTCAGGCTGGTCTCCACCTTCGGCCGGAACGGCTCCTCGCCGACCGGCGACACCTCCCAGCGGGCGACGATCGCGGTGAGCGCCAGGATCGCCTCGCTCAGCGCGAACTGGTCCCCGATGCACTTGCGGGCACCGGCGCCGAACGGGATGTAGGCAGCCCGGTCGGGCGGGGCCCCGAGCCAGCGGTCCGGGTCGAACCGGTCGGGATCGGCGTAGAGGTCGGCCCTGCGGTGCAGGAGGTACGGGCTCAGCACGATGGTGCTGCCGCCCTTGAGCCGTACCCCGCCGAGTTCGGCGTCCTCCCTCAGGACGCGGGTCATCATCCAGGCGGGCGGATACAGCCGCAGCGCCTCGGTCACCACGCGGGTGGCCAGCCCGAGCGAGGGCAGGTGCGCGGGATCGAGCCTCTCCCCGTTCAGTACGGTGTCGGTCTCGGCCTGGAGGCGCTGCTGGACGTCCGGGTGCGTGGCCAGCAGGTGCAGCGCCCAGGCCAGGGTGATGGCCGTGGTCTCCATCCCGCCGAGGAAGAACGTGAGGGCCTCGTCCGCCAGTTCGGCGTCGCTCAGCTGCTTCTGGCCGTCCTGGCTCTCCTCGTCGACCGCCGCGACCAGCGTGGAGAGCAGGTCGGCGTGGTCGGTCGGATCCGCGCGCCGCTCGGCGATGATCTCCGAGATGGTGGCCGCCAGCCGCTCACGGGCCCGGTCGTACCGGCGTTTCTGCCGGGTCGGCACCCGGCGCAGCAGAGCGGGCGTCATCATCCGGCGGAAGAACGCGCTGACGATGGTGGCGGTGTCGGCCAGGGCCTGCCGCATGGTCTCCGCCGGCAGCGCACCGCTGAAGATCGTCTCCATCGTGCCCCGCGTCGTCAGCGTCATCATCTCCTGGGTGATGTCCAGGACGTCGCCGTCGCGCCAGGTTCCCGTCTTCAGTTCGGCCGCCCTCGCGAACACCGCCCCGTACCCGGGCAGCCGGGAGGGGTGGAACGCCGGCTGGCACAGCCGCCGTTGCCGCCGGTGCAGGGGGTACGCGCAGGTGGACAGGCCGTCGCCGATGACCTCGCGGATCCGGTCGTAGATCGGGCCGCCCTTGTCGAAGACGCGGTCGTTCAGGAACACCTGACGGGTCAGGGCCGGATCGCAGATCATCACGGCGGTGCTGGGGCCCAGCCGGACCCGGACCATCTGCCGGTACCCGGACAGCGACATGACGAACGCCAGCGGATCGCGGAGCAGGGGCAGCGCGTGGCCCAGCAGCGGCAGGGCCCGCGGAGCGAGCGGGACGGACGCGGCGGTCGCCGTACTCGTGTCAGCCATGGACAACTTCCTTCTGTCGGTGAGTGACCGGCCGTCGGCGAGCGACCGGCCGCCGCGCCGACGGATCGCGGGTGATCTCCAGCAGCGCCGTGGTCCACCGGAAACCGACCCCGAAACTGACGACGAGGACCCGGTCACCGGCTCGTAACGTGCCGGTACGGAACGACCGGTCGAGGGCGAGCAGGATGTCGGACGGACCGGCGTGCCCGAGATGCCGGCCGTAGGTCCAACTGGTGTCGTCGGCACGGAGACCGAGCGGTGACCCGCTGAGCAGCAGGTCGAGCACGACCGACCCGATCGCGATGGGCACCACGTGCGAGACGTCCGCCGCCTTCAGCCCGGCCTCGTCGAGAACGGTCTCGACGCAGCGGTGGGTCGCCCGTCGCAGTACGTCGATGTGGGGCAGGAACCCGGTCTCCTCGACGGGGAACCGCCGGGCGGCGCCGGTGTACCCCTGCCGGGCCCTGGTCTGCGCCTCCAGTTGCGGTTCCGTGGCGTGGGCGGTCGCCACGAGGCGGGCGAAACCCGTCCCCCGGGTGAGGACGGCGGCGGCGCCCGCGTCCCCCGCCACATAACCCAACTCCCTCGCATAGCCCCACCGTTCGTCCGGGAACCGGACACCGGTCGTGACCAGCGCGGCCTTCGCGTCCGGCCGGGCGGTGAGGTGTTCGGCGGCGGTGACGAGCGCGGCGGCCCCGCCGTCACTGGCGCCACCGACCTCGATCCAGGCGGTGTCCCGCCCCCCGAGCACCCGCGTCAGATAGGCCGCGGGCGTGTAGTGGTCCCCGTCCTGGAACCCGGCGTGCGCGAGCAGGCTCAGGTCGGCACCGACGACGTCCGCGTGGCGCAGCGCCTTGAGCGCCGCCCGGGCCGCCATCTGCGTCGCCGTGCTGTCCGTCGAGACGGCGGCCGAGGTGAATCCGTTGAGCGCCAGCAGGGAGGGAGGCCCGGTGGCCGGGCCGTCCCACGGGTCCTGTTCGGGCTTGACGGGCGGTACCCAGGCACCCGTCCCGGCGATCGTGATGTCCTGCCACAACACTGCTGTCTCCTCGGTCGTCACAGAAGGGGTCGTCACAGAAGGGGCGGCTTGTCACAGAAGGGGCGACCGGGGAACGCGGGCGCCGGGCCTGAGCACCTCCCCGCTGTGGTCCGGCGCGTGCGCGCCGACCCCGGTGATCCGGGCCAGCACCCGGCCGTCGCCGGTCACGGCGGTCAGGGCCCCGGTGGCGAAGTCGTGGTGCAGGCGGATCACCGGGTTCTCCGCGCTGAGCCGGCAGTCGTCGCCCGGCCCGCCGAGATCGACCTCGTCGAGACCGGCCATCGGGCCGAACGGGGGCGGGCGCTCACCGCGCGGCGGCAGCAGCAACAGCTGCGCCATCGCGTCCAGCAGGAGCGCCGGTACGGTCATCCCCGCCAGGGCCGGGGCCCAGGCGGCGTGGTCGAGTGCGAACCCGGCGCTGCTCCCGTCCGGCCCGAGGGCGTAGTCGCGGGTGCCGGCGAACGGGCCGGTGAGCGAGATCGGCGGGTCGGGGGAGTAGACCGGCATCGCGAAATCCGGTTCGGGTTCGTAGGACGAGGAGTCGGGGGGCCGGGGGAGCGTACGGAAGCGGTCCGCCAGCACGACCGTCGTCTCGCACAGCAGGTCGTCGAAGCGCAGTACCTTGCCGTTCCTGCCCAGGCGGTGGGCGGTCATCCTGACGGCCACCTCGGCGCGGTCCCGGCCCCGGCTCGTGACCCGGGCCTCCACCGCGACGGTGCGCGGCGGCCCGGCGAGCCTGACCGTGACCGACGTGCGGCAGACGAGGCCGCGGAACCCGGTGACCACGAGGCCGGGGCAGAGGGGCGCGGCCGCGGCGGCCGCGGCCTCCAGGACGAACGTGCCCGGCAGGGTGTACTCCCCGTTGACCCGGTGGTGGCGCATCCACCGGCCGTCCCGCTCGGCCAGGGTGCGCGGGTCCCAGGTCTTGGTGTAGACGGCCCAGGTGTCGCCCCGGTGCAGGACACCGTCGAGCAGCGGTGTGGTCAGCGCCGGATCCGGCGGGGCGGGCGGCGGCGCGTCCGGGGCCGGTACGGGGGGCTCGGCGGTGGAACCGTACGTGCTGATCCCGCGCCGGGCCAGCAGGACCCGTTCCTCCTCGCGGATGAAGAACACCACCCCGCCGGCCGGCGGCCGGGCCAGGGCGGAGAGGAACTGCGCGCGGCCCTGCGCGGTGCTGATGTACGCGTCCATCCGGTTGCGTTCGAGAGTCTCCCGCATGGTGGCGCTGCTGGCGACGCCGACCTCCCGCCAGCCGCTCCAGAGGATCGCGAACTCCTGGTGGCCGTCCGGGCCGTGGCGCTGGGCCCAGGCGCTCGCGTACGCCAGGTACTCGTTGACGGCGCAGTAGTCGGGGTCACCGGGCGCGGGAGCGAGGGTCGCCAGGGTGCTGAAGTTGCACCAGATCCGGGGCGGCCGCCCGGCCAGGGCCCGTTTGAGGTTGCGGTAGCCGGCCGCCTTGGTGGCCCGGACCGCCCGGAAGTCGGCCAGGGTCTTGGCGTGCAGCGCCCGCGAACGCAGATCGAGGACGGTGTTGACGAGCAGGTCGATCCGTCCGTGCCGGTCGAGGACCTCGTGGACGACGGCGGCGGTGCCCACGGCGTCGAGGACGTCGCACACCCGGTGGTGGACCCGGTCCGGGCCGCACAGCTCCGTCAGCCGTTCCACCGTACGGCGCACGTCCAGGCGCGCCTGGGCCTTCTCGTACGTGGCCCGCAGCTCACCCACCGACGCGCCGGGGCGTTCGCGGCGTTCGGCGGCGATGAACGCGGCCTGGGGCGGCAGCGCGTCGCCGCTCTCCGCCGGCGGGGTGCGGCCCACGACGTACAGGTGGGGCCGGTCGGTGGTGCGCGCGAGCGCCTGGAGGAGTTCGGGGGTGATCCCCCGGGCGCCGCCGAAGGCGACCACGACCGCGCCGGGCGGCAGCGGGGCGTCCCCCTCCGGGGGCGGCGCCGTGTCGTCGTCGGCGACGGCGAGCGTGGACCAGGCACCGCCGCGACACGCCAGCGTGTGGGCCGGCGCCTCGGCGGCGCCCGCCCGCGCCAGCTGTTCGAGGGCGGTCGCCGCGTCCGGCGCGTCGGTGAGCAGGAGCACCCCGCCGCACTGCGGGACCTCGGCGCGTACGGAGCGGACGAGGCCGGAGAACAGTCCGCTCAGCGGGGGTGGCAGGTCGTCCGGCAGCTCCCCGAGCAGGACCCCGCCGAGCGAGCCGCCGGAGCGCAGTGCGGGCAGCGCCGCCTGGAGTGTGGTGAACGTGAGGTCCTGGAGCTCTTCCATCCGGAGGGCGTCGGCGTCGTCGCTCCCGCTGCCGGGGGCGGGCAGCCGGGACAGGAGCCGGATGTGGCGGGGGACGAACGGCAGGCCGGCCAGGGCGCGGGGGGCCTCCTCGGCCGGGACGTGGGTGGCGGCCGTGCACCCCGGCCGGGGTGACCAGACGGCGACGTCCCGGCCGGTGACCGCCGCGGCGAGATCCGGCACGTCGGTGAGCACGACGGTGCCCGGCGACAGCGACGGCGCGGCCGGGCCTCCCCGGGGCGGGGGCGCTGGCACGGAGACGAGACGAAAGGTCTGCCGACGGCCGGCGAACGCCCCGGAGGGCCCGGGCGCGCTGTGTCCGGCCCCGGTCCGGTCGGGTGAGCCGCGTTGTGCCCTGGTCAGGTCAGGTGCGCCGCGTTCGGGCGCGGTCGGGTCGGGTTCAACGCGTTCCGCCACGGTCCGGGCGGGGTCGGGGCGTTGGGCCGCCGTCCGGTCGGGTGCGCAGCCCTCCGCCAGGGTCCGGTTGGGTGAGCCGCGTTGTGCCCTGGTCAGGTCAGGTGCGCCGCGTTCGGGCGCGGTCGGGTCGGGTTCAACGCGTTCCGGCACGGTCCGGGCGGGGTCGGGGCGTTGGGCCACTGTGCGGGCGGGGGCGCGGCCTTCCGCCACGGTCCCGTCGAGGCCGGGGCGTTGGGCCACCGTGCGGTCGGAGGCGCTGTGTTTGGGCGCGGTCGGGGTGGGGTCACCGCGTTCCGCCACGGTCCGGTCGGGGTCGCTCTGTTCGGGTGCGGGCCGGTCAGGAGTGAGGTCGCCCGGTTCCGTTCGGTCGGCAGCCAGGTCTCCGGACCCGTTGCGTAACGGCTCCGCCTCCTCCCGGTCCTGGCCGCGGTGAGGCGGGCCGGTCGGCCGGGTGAACCGGATCGGTGGCGAGCCGGGGGCGGCCGGCGTCACGACGGTGTCCGTTCCGGTGACGACGGCCCGGACGACCGTCAGCAGGGCGTCCAGCGACAGGTACGTGTGTCCCGCGCCCGCCAGCACGGGAAGGGAGTGCGCGGGCGCGCCCGCGGACCCGGAACCGGAACCCGCGCCCGCGCCCGCGCCGTCGAGCGCGGTCGAGAGCGTCCCGAGCACGGGCAGGTGGTGCTCCAGCGCGGTGGAGAGCCGCGTGACCGCCAGGACGGCGGCGCCCTCCGCGATGGTCCGGCCCTCCGGCACCAGCCCGGCGAGGTGCCGGTCCCAGCCGCTGATCGGCCGCAGGCACACCGCCCCGACGAGCGCGAGGTCGCAGGCCCGGTGCCGGAGCTGACGCAGCGCCAGGTCGACCGCCGTGTGCGCGGAGTCCCGCTGGGCGTAGAGGCTGGTCCCCATGCCCCGGAAGTCGTAGTAGTTGGCGGCCCGGCCCGACAGGATGCAGGAGACCGCCCCGGTGAAGTCGTCCTCGTTCAGGCCGCCGGGGATCACCCCCTCGGACGCGGCCATCCCCTTCGCGAGGTATTCGCGCAGCTTCTCCGCCTGCGCGGGGTCGGGCAGGAGGTCGAACGCGGAGGCGCACTCGGCGGCGTGCACCCGCAGCGCGGCCCGCGTGTTGTGCGTGGTCGGCAGTGTCGCTCCCACCATCACCGCCGTGGTGGGCCGCAGGCCGGTGCCCGCCTCGCCGAGATCGTCCAGCAGCGGGCGGAGGGCCTGGAGCACCATCAGGTGGGCGGCGTCCATGTGCCGCATCGTCAGCGGCGGGATGCGCACCTCACGCGGGGACGGCAAGGGGTACGGCGTACCGAAGCCGGCCTCCGGGAATGGGCCGTCACCCCGCAGCCAGGCGGGCACCCGGGCGCGGTCCAGACCGGGCAGGTGGGTGTTCCACCCCACGACGACCAGGTCCTCCGTGCCGGCGGCCGCGTCACCGCCCTGTCTCCGCGCGGGGGCCGCCGCCGGCACCCGGTCGGACAGGACCACGTGCGCGTCGGCCCCTCCGAGGCCGAACGACGACACCCCGACCACCCGGGGCCGCGCGTCGTCCGCCGGCCAGGGCGCGTCCTCGACGGGTACGGTCAACCGCGCGCCGTCCTCCAGCAGGGGATGCGGATCGGTGACCACGGGCTGGCCGGGGACCGCCCCGCGATCGAGAGCGACGAGCGCGTGCGCGACCGAGACCAGGCCCGCCAGCACACCGGTGTGCCCGAAGACCTGCTTGTTCGACGTCAGCAGGCACGCCCGCCGCCGGGGCCCCAACCGGGAGAGCAGCGAGCGCAGTTCGATCTCGTCGCCCACCGGCGTACCGGTGCCGTGGGCCACGACCCAGTCCACGTCGTCGGCCTCGACGCCCGCGTCGGCCCAGGCCCGGGAGATCGCCAGTTCCTGCCCCCGGGTGGCCGGGGCGTGGATGCCCTTGCCCCGGCCGTCGGCGGCGAGCCCGGTGCCCCGTACGACACCGAGGATCCGGTCGCCGTCCGCCACGGCGCGCGCGTACGACTTCAGGGCGAGCGTGACGGCGCCCTCGCCGATGATGGTCCCGTCGGCCGCCCGGTCGAAGGGGCGGATCCGGCCGCTCATGGAGATGCCCTGGGCCCGGCAGAAGAGGGTGAACCCGATCGGCTCGATGATCGATGTACCCCCGACGAGCGCCACGTCGCAGGAGCCCTCGCGCAGGGCCTTGACCGCCGCGTCCAGGGCGAACAGCCCGCTGGCGCAAGCTGCGTCGAGGGTCAGGTGCTGCGCCTCGGCGGGGATCAGGCCGCGCAGCGCGTTGCGGGAGACGGACGCGGGCAGGTAGTCCCGCGGGTTGCCGCCGTCGCCCCCGTAGTGCGCGCCGATGGCGTGGTCGGCCAGCTCGGCCAGCCACTCGCCGTCCCCGCCGGCGGGGATCGCCTCGCGCACCATGCGCCGGTACTCGTCCCCGAGCACGACCCCCTGGGGGCCGAGCCCCGTCTGGTCGTGGATGCCGGTGGTCGCGGCGAGCCAGCGGTCCGCCGGGCGCGTCCGTACCCCGGCCAGGGCCTGGACGGCGCAGTGCCGCAGCCAGCGCGTGGTGCGCGGCCACCCGGGGTGGCCGGCGTTCCCGTCCGGTTCGGTGAGCGAGGCGGGGTCGGGGACGAAGTCGTGGAGGTACCCGGCCTCGCGGACGTAGAAGGCGTCGGTGTCCTCGCGGGTGGGTGCCCAGAAGTGCTTGAGGTCGAAGGCGGACGGTTCGCTGGAGATCAGGGCGCCCTCCCGCAACCGGTCCCAGAACTCCGCCGTGTTGTTCGCGCCGGGCAGGGCCAGTCCGAGCCCGACCACCGCGACGGCTCCGGGATCGTGCTCCGGCGCCCGGTCCGGTTCCGGCTCCGGGGACGTGATGGTTGCGGGTGCCGCTGCCGGTGCAGGAGTGGGCGCGGACGCGGCTGCCGACGTCGGCGCCGGGCCGGGCGCCGCATAGGCGGCCACCGGTCGTTCGGGCGCGGGCAGATCCACCGCGGGCGGAGTACTCACCACGGGCGGTGCGGTCACCACGGGCGGTGCGGTCACCGAGGCGGCCGGGACCGGCCGGCGCCGGGCGGGCACGGTCACCCGGTCCGCCAGCCTGCTGTGCAGCCGCAGGCCCTGCATCCCGCCGATGCTGATGCCCCCGTCGGCGACGACGGTCTGCCCGGTGATGAAAGCGGTGTCCTCGTGGAGCAGGTGGACGATCAGCCTGGCCGCCTCGGGCGTCGAGAGCGTACGGCTCATCAGCTCGCTGTTCTCGGCCGGGCCGCCCGGCACCGCCGCGGGGCCGTCCAGATTGACGAGGATCTCGCTCACGACGGAGCCCAGCAGTACGGTGTTGACCCGGATGCCCTCGCCGACCAGTTCGAGCGCCAGGTAGCGGACCAGCGACTCCAGGGCCGCCTTGGTGACCCCGCCGGGGCCGTACCCCTGAACCGGCTGGCGCGCCCCGACGCTGGACAGGCAGAGGATGCTCGCGCCCCTCCTGCCCGCCATCAGCTCGGCCGCGCGGCGCGAACAGTGGTAGGCCCCCATCACATTGGTGGACCACGCCCGTTGCCAGTAGGTGTCGTCGACGTCGAACAGGGGCAGGAACGCCCCGCCCGCCGCGTTGTTGATCAGGAAGTCCAGGCCGCCGTGCCGCTCCTGGATCAGATCGAACATCCGGTCGATCTCGCTCGTCTTGGCCACCGAGGCACGGATGAACTCGCAGCTGTGACCGGCTTCTTCCAGTTCCGTACGCAGCGACTCCGCCTGCTCCACCGAGTGGAAGTAGTTGACGATCACGTGGGCGCCGCTCCCCGCCAGGCGGCGGACGATGTCCGCGCCCAGGCTCTTCGCGGCGCCGGTGACGAGGGCGACCCGGCCCCGCAGGCTGTCGGTGGAGGGCGCGGCGGAGGTCGCGGTGGGGGCCAGGGTGGCGGCCGGAGGGGAGGCCGGGGGAGACAGCGGGCTGGAGGTCGGGGCGGAGGTCACAGCCCGGCCGCCTCTCTCCGGGCCCGCACGACGGCCTCCGCGATGCGGCGCAGCGTGCCCAGGGTCAGCAGCGAGGAGTTCGCCCGCAGACCGGGCAGGTCGTACCGGTCGGACACCCGCCCGAGCAGGGCGACCTGCTTGAGCGACTCCACCCCCAGCTCCGACTCCAGGCCGTCGTCCTCCCCGAGCAGATCCGGCGGATAGCCGAGGAAATCGCCGTACAGCATCCGCAACTCCGCCAGCACCGTGGAGTACTCCAGTCCGGCGGACGCGGGAGCGGGAGCGGAAGTGGGCGCGGATGGTACGGGGACGGGCTCGACGGGGGCCGGGGAGGACACCGGCGCCCTGGGCGTCGGTACGACGGCCTGGTACGACAGCGCTGCGCCGGGGAGCGACGGAGCCGGTCCGGCGGCCGTGAGCACGCCCACCCGCTCGGCGGCGGCGGGTTCCCCGCCCGACGGCACCGGCAGGCGCGCGCGGAACGGGCCCCCGCCCCCGTCGGGCTCGGCGGCCAGCGCCCGGACGGCTGCGATCGGATCACTCTCGCTCAGCGGTACGACACACCGCACGCCCGGGATCGACGCCTCGACGAACTTGGTGACGACGGGCCACTCCCCGCACTCCACGAAGACGTCGGCGCCCGCCGCGTGCAGGTCACGGATCGTGTGCAGCATCCGGACCCGGGCGGTGAGCGCCCCGGCCACCAGGTCGACCGGGTCGTCGTCGCCGACGTCCCGCCCCAGCCACGGGGAGCACACCCGCCGGCGCCCGGCACCGTACGGAACCCGCGGAGCGGTCGCCCGCAGGTCCCGCGCGGCCTGCGCCATGGCGGGCGTGTGGGTCGGGTGCGGGACGTCCAGGCGGAAGCTCGGCCAGCCGAGCGCGTCGGCGACCCGCTCCACGTGCTCGATCAGCGCTTCCGGGCCGCTGATGACGCTCTGACGGGGGGCGTTCTCGCAGGCGAGGACGAGGTCGGGGTGGCCGGCCAGGCCGGCGAGCGACTCCGCCCTGCGGCCGTCCACGCCGACCGCGAGCATCTTTCCCTGCCAGCCCTGCCGGGTCAGCACCTGCGACCGGGCCACGGCCAGGCGCACGGCGTCCTCCACGGACAGGTGTCCCGCGGCGGCCAGGGCCCACAGTTCACCGATGCTCTGCCCGACGATCGCGACGGGCCGGATGCCCTCGGCGATCAGCATGTCGTGCGTCGCGATACTGACGGCGAAGATCTCCAGGTATTGCACCTCGGGCCCGCGCCGGTCGCTCGTCCCGTTGTCCTTGATCAACCGGGTGCTGATGTCGGGCAGTCCCGCTTCCCGGGCCGCCTTGTCGATACGGGACAGCGTTTCGCGCACTGTCGCATAGCGGTCGTGCAGATCGCCCAGGACGCCCCCGCGGGGGGCCGCGACCGTGCCGGGCACGACAAAGACTGAATCCACCACGTGCCTCACTCTTTCCGAACGGCGGGTCCGGAGAATGCGACCCTGGTTTCTCCTTATTGATTGCCATTCCCTCAATTGCGCAATCCCGGACACGCGCCTCGGATCCGGCCTAAATTCACGAGGGCTGTTATGTGCCAGTCATGCCCACTGCTTTTCGGTACGTGTCCACTGCCCCCGAAAAAATGTGAGGTTGGTCCGCAATTATCCATTTTGATCCGCCTGTAATGGGGGTGTTCGGGCCGGATTCTCACCCCCACCGCGACGGAAATTCGTGGCCGGGACCGATAAGGCGATGAGTCGCGCTGCACAAGAATTCATTAAAGTAATGAGCGTATTGTGTGTCACCGGGGGAGTGGCGGTACGGCCCGGCCGGGAGGTCGGCCGGGGCCCTGGCCCCGCGGTCGTCCGCGTGTTACCAAGAGCCATGCCCGCACTCGCGTCGTACGACGTCGTCATCGTGGGCGGTGGCCACAACGGACTGGTCGCCGCCGCCTACCTCGCCCGCGCCGGCCGCTCCGTCCTCGTGCTGGAACGCCTGGGGAACACCGGCGGCGCCGCCGTCTCCACGCGCCCCTTCGCCGGGGTGGACGCCCGCCTCTCCCGCTACTCCTACCTGGTCTCCCTGCTGCCGGACAAGATCGTCCGGGAGCTGGGGCTGCGCTTCGCCGTCCGCAAACGCACTGTTTCCTCGTACACCCCGAAGGGCGACAGCGGTCTGCTGGTGGGCGAGGGGCGCACCCGCGTGTCCCTCGCCGCGCTCACCGGCGGCGACGCCGAGTACGCCGCCTGGCAGGAGTTCTACGGCATGACGGCGCGGCTCGCCCGGCGCGTCTTCCCGACGCTCACCGAGCCGCTGCCCTCCCGCGAGGAGCTGCGCGCGCGGATCGACGACAAGACGGCCTGGCGCGCGCTGTTCGAGGAGCCCGTGGGCGTCGCGATCGAGGAGCGGTTCTCCGACGACCTCGTCCGGGGCGTGGTGCTGACCGACGCGCTGATCGGGACCTTCGCCGACGCCCACGACCCCTCCCTCGTCCAGAACCGCTGCTTCCTCTACCACGTGATCGGCGGCGGCACCGGCGACTGGGACGTGCCCGTCGGCGGGATGGGCGCCCTCACCGACGCGCTGGCCGCCGCCGCGCGGACCGCCGGCGCCGAGATCCTCACGGGCCACGAGGCGACCCGGATCGACACCGACGGGACGCGCGCCGAGGTCGCGTACCGTACGGACGACGGCGACGGTACGGTCGCGGCCGCCCAGGTCCTCGTGAACGCCTCGCCGCAGGCCCTCGCCGCGCTCCTCGGCGAGGAACCGCCCCCGCCCGCCGAAGGCGCCCAGCTCAAGGTCAACATGCTGCTGCGCAGGCTGCCGCGCCTCCGCGACGCGTCCGTGGACCCGCGCGAGGCGTTCGCCGGGACCTTCCACATCGCCGAGGGATACGGGCAGTTGGCGACGGCGTACCAGGAGGCCGCCTCAGGCCGGACGCCCGCCGCGCCGCCGTCCGAGATCTACTGCCACTCGCTGACCGACCCGTCCATCCTCGGCCCGGGCCTCGCGGCGGCCGGGTTCCAGACCCTGACCCTGTTCGGACTGCACACCCCCGCGCGGCTGTTCGCGGACGACAACGACGCCGTAGGCGCGGAGCTGCTCGCCGCCACCCTCGCCCAGCTCGACGCGCACCTCGCGGAGCCGATCGCCGACTGCCTCGCCGTGGACGAGGACGGGCGTCCCTGTATCGAGGCGAAGACCCCGCTCGACCTGGAACGCGAACTGCGGCTCCCCGGCGGCCACATCTTCCACCGGGACCTCTCCTTCCCCTACGCGGAGGCCGGCGGCGGCCGCTGGGGCGTGGAGACCGCGCACGCGAACGTGCTGCTGTGCGGGGCGGGCGCAGTCCGGGGCGGCGGAGTCAGCGGCGTCCCCGGCCACAACGCCGCGATGGCGGCGCTGGGCAGGTAGGGGCCCGGCGCCCGGGGGGTCGGGGTCGGCGCGCGGTGGGTGGGGGCGGGGCGGTCGTACGAGTGGGCCGGGCGCGGTCCTCAGTCCTCCGACGCCACCCACCCCACCGCCTCGATCCCCGCCGCGTCCCCCTCCCGCGCCTCGTCGAAGACCACCCGCCCGCCGTCCCCGACCCGCAGCCCGTCCACGTACACACCCCTCCCGGAGTGCGGCCGGCCGGTGTCGTACCGCCAGCGCAGCCGGACCTCACCACCGCGCCAGGCCGTCAGATCGGCCGTCACCCGGTGCCACACGCGGCCCGACCAGCCCCCGACCGCGCCCCCCGGGTGCGCCCGGGGCTCCCGGGAGTCCCGGACACCGGTCCGTACGGTCGTGAAGGGCACCGGCCGCCAACCCGCTCCGCCGTCCGCGGACGCCTCCAGGAACGCCACGTCCGCGCCGGGCTCGGCGTCCCACCACAGGTCGGCCTCCAGCACGGCCGGTCCGCCGGCGAGCCGCAGCGGCGGCAGGGTGAGCGTGGCCGGGGCCCCGGCCTCCGCCGGATCGCGGAACCACGCCGTGCCGCCCCCCGCGGACCTGACCGGGACCGCCCGCGCCAGCAGGTTCGCCGCCGCGACCCTCGGCGCGCTCCCGGAACGCCACCCGCGCACCGGATGCACGGCGTTGCTGAGGAGGACGAGGAACGTGTCGGTCGTCGGGTCGAGGACCAGGCTCGTACCGGTGAAGCCGGTGTGCCCCGCCGAGCCCGGGGTGGCCATGGCGCCCATGTACCAGTGCTGGTGGAGCTCGAACCCCAGACCGTGGGCGTGCCCGGGGAACGCCGTGTTGAAGTCCGTGAACATCAACCGCACCGACTCGGGCCGCAGGATCCGCGCCCGGCCGTACGCGCCGCCGTTGAGGAGCGTACGGGCGAGGACCGCCAGGTCCCAGGCGCGCGAGAACACCCCGGCGTGGCCCGCGACCCCGCCGAGGCTGTACGCGTTCTCGTCGTGCACCTCGCCCCGGACCAGCCCCCGGTCGAGCCCCGACCACGGCGGACGGGAGTCCTCCGTGGCGGCGATCTCCGGCTTCCACGAGGCGGGCGGGTTGTAGCGCGTGCGGTGCATCCCGAGCGGAGCGGTGATCTCGTCGCGGAGCAGGACGTCCAGCGTGCGAGCGGTGATCTTCTCCAGGATCAGCTGGAGGGTGATCAGGTTGAGGTCGGAGTACAGGTAGGCGCTGCCCGGCGGACGGGCCGGGGACTCGTCCCACAGGATCCGGAGCCTGCCCTCCCGCGTCGGCGCCCCGTACAGCGGGACCCACGCCCGCAGGCCGGAGGTGTGCGTGAGCAGCTGACCCACCGTGATGTCCGTCTTGCCCCCGGCCCCGAACTCCGGCAGATACGCGGCGACCCGCGCGCCCAGGTCCAGTTCCCCGCTCTCGACCCGCCGGACCGCCAGGATCGCGGTGAACAGCTTCGACACGGACGCGAGGTCGTAGACCGTGTCCCGGGCCGTCGCGATCCGCTGATCCGCCGGGAACTCCACCCCGGTGCCGGTCCTCTCGTCGTACGCCCGGTAGCGCACCGCCGCCCCGAGGGCCCGGTGCAGCGCCACCGTCCCGCCGCGCCCGGCGAGGACGACGGCGCCCGCGTACCAGGGGTGGACGGGGGAGGGGCCGAGGAACGCGGTCGCGTCCGCGACCAGCCGCTCCAGCGGCGCCGCGAGCAGCCCGGCCCGCTCCGGCGAACCGTGCCGCAGGGTGGTCCGCCGCCGCAGCCGGGACGGGACGGCGCCCCAGGCGCCCCCAGCGTCCTCCGCCATGCGGCAGCCTCCTTCACCCTCCCCGAGAGGGACAACAGCGGTGAGGCAATGAAACCCCCGCGTGGCGTACGGCGCAGCCCGCCGCGCGGCCCCCCGCCGCCTCTGGCAGCGTGACGCGCATGAGGACGGGCACCGGCATCCGGGCACTGACGTCCCGGTGGACCGTGGTGGTGCCGCTGATCGCGGTGGTCGCCCTGGTGTTCAGCTGGGGGCGCCACGTCCCGCCGTACGCGGTCGGGCTGATCGCCCTCTGCCTGGCCGGCGCCGTGCTCGCCGCCGTCCACCACGCCGAGGTGGTCGCCCACCGCGTCGGTGAGCCGTTCGGCTCGCTCGTCCTCGCCGTCGCGGTGACGATCATCGAGGTCGCGCTGATCGTCACCCTGATGATCGACGGAGGCCCCAAGACCGCCACCCTCGCCCGGGACACCGTCTTCGCCGCCGTCATGATCACCTGCAACGGCATCCTCGGCCTCTGCCTGCTCGTCGGGGCGCTGCGCAGCAGGACCGCCGTGTTCAACGCGCAGGGCACCGGCGCCGCGCTCGCCACCGTCGCGACCCTGGCGACGCTCACCCTGGTCTTCCCGACCTTCACCACCAGCCGCCCGGGCCCCCAGTTCTCCACCGAGCAGCTGGCCTTCGCGGCGGTCGCCTCCCTGCTCCTGTATGGGCTGTTCGTCGCCGTACAGACCGTGCGCCACCGCGACTACTTCCTGCCCGTCACCCAGGAGGGTGAGCTCAAGGAGGAGGACACGCACGCCCCGCTGCCCACCCGCCGTGAGACCAGCGTGAGCCTGGTGCTGCTCCTCGTGGCGCTGATCGCCGTCGTCGGGGACGCGAAGGCCGTCTCGCCCACCGTCGAGTCCGGGGTGGAGTCGGCCGGGCTCCCGCACGCCGTCGTCGGGGTCGTGATCGCCCTGCTGGTGCTGCTGCCGGAGACCATCGCCGCCGTACGGGCCGCACGCCACGAGCGCGTCCAGACCAGCCTCAACCTGGCGCTCGGATCCGCGATGGCGAGCATCGGGCTGACCGTCCCCGCGATCGCGTTCGCGACGATCTGGCTGGACGGGCCGCTGGTGCTCGGGCTCAACGCCGTCCACATGGTCCTGCTCGCCCTGACCGTCGTGGTCGGCGCGCTGACCGTGGCGCCCGGCCGGGCCACGCTGCTCCAGGGCGGGGTCCACCTGGGGATCTTCGCCGCGTTCGTGTTCCTGGCGATCAGCCCGTGAGCCCGGGGACGGGGCCGGCACACGCGCCGGGGACGGGCCCGGCACACGAGCCCGGCATCCCCCTCAGTCCCGCAGATCCACGATCCGCTTGATCTTCCCCACCGAACGCTCCAGCGTCTCCGGATCCACGATCTCCACCGTCACCGACACCCCGACGCCGTCCTTCACGGCCGCCGCGATCGCCCGCGCCGCGTCCTCCCGGACTTCGGGACCGGCCTGGGCGCGCGCCTCGGCCCGTACCGTCAGCGCGTCCATCCGCCCCTCGCGGGTCAGCCGCAGCTGGAAGTGCGGGGCGACCCCCGGCGTACGGAGCACGATCTCCTCGATCTGGGTGGGGAAGAGGTTCACCCCGCGCAGGATCACCATGTCGTCGGTCCGGCCGGTCACCTTCTCCATCCGGCGGAACGTCCGCGCCGTCCCGGGCAGCAGCCGGGTGAGATCCCGCGTGCGGTAGCGGACGACCGGCATCGCCTCCTTCGTCAGCGACGTGAAGACCAGCTCGCCCTCCTCGCCGTCCGGCAGCACCTCGCCGGTGAACGGGTCCACGACCTCCGGGTAGAAGTGGTCCTCCGAGATGTGCAGCCCGTCCTTGGTCTCCACGCATTCGAAGGACACGCCGGGACCCATCACCTCGGACAGGCCATAGATGTCGACCGCGTCGATCGCGAACCGTTCCTCGATCTCCCGCCGCATCTCCTCCGTCCACGGCTCCGCGCCGAAGACGCCCACCCGCAGGGAGGTCGTCCGGGGATCGACACCCTGGCGCTCGAACTCGTCGAGCAGCGTCAGCATGTACGACGGGGTCACCATGATGATCTCGGGCTCGAAGTCCTGGATCAGCCGGACCTGGCGGGCGGTCATGCCGCCGGACGCGGGAATGACCGTACAACCGAGCCGCTCGGCGCCGTAGTGCGCGCCGAGGCCGCCGGTGAACAGCCCGTACCCGTACGCCACATGGACCCGGTGCCCGGGGCGCCCGCCGGCCGCCCGGATCGCGCGGGCGACCAGGTCCGCCCACGTGTCCAGGTCCTTCTCGGTGTACCCGACGACGGTGGGCCGTCCCGTGGTGCCGCTGGAGGCGTGGATCCGCCGTACCTCGGACCGCTCGACGGCGAACATCCCGAAGGGGTAGTTGTCCCGCAGATCGGCCTTGGCGGTGAAGGGGAAGCGCGCCAGGTCGGCGAGCGAGTGACAGTCATCCGGCCGCAGGCCCGCCTTGTCGAAGGCCCGCCGGTAGAAGGGGACCCGGTCGTACGCGTGCCGCAGGGTGGCCCGCAGGCGCGCCAGCTGGAGTACGGCCAGCTCCTCGCGGCCGAGCTGTTCCGCCGCGTCCAGCAGAGGTGTCATGGCGTTGTTCTCCCCGGTCGGAATCCGGACGACCGATCATCCGGTGGACGACCGATCATTCGGTCGACCGGTCCCTGGGCCAGTAATCCAGGACGGCTCCCGGCCGTCAAGGGGTGTGTTCACCCGGCGCGGAACGCCATTGGCACGATCGGCCGGGGACGGGGAGGATCGGACCATGCCCACCTTCAGCGCGTACGACGGGACGGAACTCGCCTACCACCTGGTGGGGGAGGGCGAGCCGCTGGTGTGCCTGCCCGGCGGTCCCATGCGGGCCTCGGAATACCTCGGCGACCTGGGAGGGCTCGCCGCGTACCGGCGGCTGGTCCTGCTCGACCTGCGGGGCACCGGCGGCTCCGCGGTCCCGGCGGACCACGCGACGTACCGCTGCGACCGGCAGGTCGACGACGTCGAGGCCCTCCGCGTCCACCTGGGCCTGGAGCGGATGGACCTGCTTGCCCACTCGGCGTCCGGGAGCCTGGCCGCGCTCTACGCGGTGCGCCACCCGGAGCGGGTGCGCTCGCTGACGCTGGTGGCGCCCGTCGTCCCGGCGGCCGGGATCGAGCCGACGGGGGAGGACCAGCGGGAGGCGATGGCGCTGCGTGCCGCCGAGCCGTGGTACGAGGCGGGCCGCGCGGCCTTCGAGGAGATCGCGGCCGGCCGGGAGTCGCCCTGGGCGTGGGCGGCGGTCACGCCCTTCAACTACGGACGCTGGGACGACGCGGCGCGGGCCTTCTCCGCTACCTCGGACGGGCAGATCAACCAGGAGGCCGCCGCCCGGTACGCCGCGGAGGGCGCCTTCGACCCGGCCGCGACGCGGGCCGCGCTGCGCACGCTGGACGTACCGGTGCTGGTGCTGGCAGGGGAGCTGGACGGCGGTCCGCGCCCGGAGCGGGCGCGTGAGCTGGCGGAACTGTTCCCGGACGCCCGGATGGCGGTGGTCCGGGGCGCGGCGCACTTCCCCTGGGTGGACGAACCGGGCGCGTTCGTCCGTACGGTGGCGGCCTTCCTGGACCCGGAGGTGCACAGTGTCGACGTGGCCGGGGTACGGCTCGCCTACCGCACGTGGGGCGAGCCGGACGCGCCCCCGGTGGTGCTCCTGCACGGCAGGTGCGGCACCAGCCGGGACTGGACGGAGATCGCGGAGGAGCTCGCGCGCGACCGCTGGGTGATCGCCCCCGACCTCGGCGGGCACGGTCTGAGCGACTGGCCGGGCGGGTACGGGCTGGCGCGCTACCGCGACGAACTGCGCGGCTTCCTCGCCGCGCTCGGGCTGACCGGGGTGGACGTCGTCGCGCACTCGATGGGCGGCTTCGCGGCGTCCCTGCTGGCGCAGGAGGCGCCGGAGCTGTTCGGCCGGCTCGTCCTGGAGGAGAGCCCGCCGCTCCTGCCCCTGGACCCGCCGCGCCCGCCGGCCGTGCGGGAGGAGGGCGAACTCGACTACGACTGGCCGCTCGTGCCCGCCGTGGACGCGGAGCTGAACACCCCGGACCCGGCGTGGCGGGACGGGCTCGGCCGGATCACCGTGCCGACGCTGGTGATCGCGGGCGGACCTGACAGCCCGGTCGCGCAGGAGAAGTTCACATGGCTGGCGGAGCGGGTGCCGGGGGCCCGGCTGGTCACGATCGACGCGGGACACCTGGTCCACCGCACGCGCCCGGCCGAATTCCTGGCGGCGCTGCGGGAGTTCGGCATCTGACGGGGTCCGTGCGGTCCGGGGCCGCGGTCCCCGCGCCGTTCCTTCGTGGCCTGTCCGGGACCGGCGGTGGTCGATAGTCTGGCCCGGGACGACGCAGCGGGAGGAGCAGGACGTGGCCGAGAGCACCACCACCCATCAGCCGCTCACGGGCTGGAACAAGCCGGAGCTGGACCTGAGCAACGCGGACTGGCGGTCGGGCAGCCAGGGCAGGGGTGATGTCCAGATCGCCTTCGTCGAGGGCTTCATCGCGATGCGCAACAGCGGCAAGCCGGAAAGCCCTTCGCTCATTTTCAGCCCCGCGGAATGGCGGGCCTTCGTGATCAACGCACGCGAGGGGGAGTTCGACCTCACCTGACCGGGTGCGGTACGGAGGAGGAGACCCCGGGAGCGGGCGCGGCGCCCCGCGCCCGCGGTCCGCACCACCCATCCCGTCCGCATCACCCGCCCCACCGGTTCGGTGCGGCCGGAACGCGCCTTCCCGAGTCCTCCCGGAGAACGCTCTCCAGGGCTCCGCCCGTGTTCCCGCCTGGCTCCACCGGGGTGTCGTGAACCCGTACCATGGTGGGATGTCCTTCCTCCGCCGCCGCAGCGCCGCCACACCCGCGGGCCCGGATTTCGATGTCCTGGCCATGGATCCGGGTGACTGGCCCGGAAACCTCGGGGCCGGTCTGCTGCCCGCCCCCGACGGCAGCTGCCAGGGTGTCTTCCTGCGCTACGACCTGTTCGGTGGCCGCGGCCCCGCGATGATCATCGGCAACCTCCCCGAGGGCTCCCCGGCCCGGGAGCTGCTGGACGGCCAGATCCCGTTCGAGGTGGCCCAGCTGCTGCTGGCGCTGGAGAACGAGGAGCCCGTCGAGGTCGTCGGTGTCGAAGACATGCCGGTCATGCAGGGCGACAACCTCATGATCGTGCGCCGCCTCAAGCTGTCCGAAAGCCGCATCTCCTGCGTCCAGTTCGACCGGAGCGACAACGTCCTCGTGACGATCGCCAGCTGGGACCGGCCGATCACCGACGACCTCTACGCGCTGCTCAAGCCGCTCCCCGCAGAGCTGTTCCAGCAGGGCTGAGCGCCGCCCTCCGCCCTCGGGCGCCCTCCTCCGCGCCACCCCTTCCCACGCCCGCCGTTATCAGCTCCGCCCCGCACGCGGAGCTGATTTGTCATGTCTATTGCCAAATCAGTCATCGGACTTTTACCGTGCTGGCCATGACTCCAGGGATGAGCCGCAGAACCACCATCAAGTCCGCACTGGGAGCAACAGGCGCTATCGCACTGGGAGTTCCGGCAATGGCCGGAACCGCAGCCGCCGCCGACCCCTCCGATGATTTGACGCTCTGGTACCAGACCCCCGCCGCCGACTGGGAGCGGGAATCCCTGCCCATCGGCAGCGGAGCCCTCGGCGCGAGTGTGTTCGGGACACTCGCCACCGAGCGGCTCACGTTCAACGAGAAGACGCTGTGGACCGGCGGCCCCGGCGCCGCCGGCGGCTACGACCACGGAAACTGGACCGAGCCCAGGCCGGGCGTCCTCGCCTCCGTCCAGCAGCGTCTGGACACCGAGGGCAGACTCACCCCCGAAGCCGTCGTCGCCGAACTGGGCCAGCCCAAGCACGGCTTCGGCTCCTACCAGGTCTTCGGCGACCTGGAATTCGCGGTGCCCGGCGCGCCGGCCGCCCCCGACGCCTCGTACCGGCGCTCCCTCGACCTCTCCACCGCCCTCGCCGCCGTCTCGTACACGCACCAAGGCGTCGCGTACACCCGGGAGTTCTTCGCCTCCTACCCCGGCAAGGTCATCGCGGGACGGTTCACCGCGGACCAGCCGGGCAAGGTCGCCTTCACCCTCCGCTACACCTCGCCGCGCCAGGACTTCACCGCCACCGCGAGCGGCGACCGCCTGACCGTGAAGGGCGCGCTCCAGGACAACGGGCTGCGCTTTGAAGCGCAGATACGGGTACGGACCGAGGGCGGCAGCGTCCGGGCCGGGACGGACGGCACCCTCACCGTCACCGGCGCCACCAGGGCGTGGTTCGTCCTCGCCGCCGGCACCGACTACGCCGACACCTACCCGCGCTACCGGGGCAGCGACCCGCACGCCGCCGTCACCGGCTCCGTGGACGCGGCCGCCCGCCGCTCGTACACCGATCTGCGCGCCCGCCATGTCGCCGACCACCGCGCGCTGTTCGACCGGGTCTCGCTCGACATCGGCCAGGCGCTCCCCGACCTGCCCACCGACCGGCTGCTGGCCGGCTACACCGGCGGGACGACCCCCGCCGACAGGGCGCTCGAAGCGCTCTTCTTCCAGTACGGGCGCTATCTGCTGATCGCCTCCTCCCGCGCCGGCTCGCTGCCCGCGAACCTCCAGGGCGTGTGGAACAACGTGACCAACCCGCCCTGGTCGGCGGACTACCACGTCAACATCAACCTCCAGATGAACTACTGGCTCGCCGAGGTCACCAACCTCGCCGAGACCACCGCCCCGTACGACCGCTACGTCGAGTCCATGCGCGCCCCCGGCCGCCGCAGCGCCCAGGAGATCTTCGGGTCGGGCGGCTGGGTCGTGCAGAACGAGACCAATCCGTACGGCTTCACCGGCGTCCACAACTGGGCCACGTCCTTCTGGTTCCCGGAGGCCGCCGCCTGGCTCACCCAGCAGCTGTACGACCACTACCGCTTCAACGGCTCCACCGAGTACCTGCGCACCACCGCCTACCCGGTGATGAAGGAGGCGGCGGAGTTCTGGCTCGCCAACCTCCGTACCGACCCCCGGGACGGCACGCTGGTCGTCACCCCCAGCTACTCGCCGGAACAGGGCGACTTCACGGCGGGCGCCGCCATGTCCCAGCAGATCGTCCACGACCTGCTCACCAACACCCTGGAGGCCGCCAGGACCCTCGGCGACGCCCCCGCCTTCCGCACCCGGCTCCAGGACACGCTCGCCGACCTCGACCCCGGCCTGCGCGTCGGCTCCTGGGGGCAGCTCCAGGAGTGGAAGACCGACCTGGACAGCCCCACCAACGACCACCGCCACGTCTCGCACCTCTTCGCGCTCCACCCCGGCCGGCAGATCCAGGCGGGCAGCGAGTGGGCCGAGGCCGCCAAGGTCTCCCTGACCGCGCGCGGCGACGGCGGGACCGGCTGGTCCAAGGCGTGGAAGATCAACTTCTGGGCGCGCCTGCGGGACGGGAACCACGCCCACAAGATGCTCTCCGAGCAGCTCAAGAGCTCCACCCTGCCCAACCTCTGGGACACCCATCCGCCGTTCCAGATCGACGGCAATTTCGGTGCCACCTCCGGGATCGCCGAGATGCTCGTACAGAGCCAGCACGGGCCGATCGAGATCCTGCCCGCCCTCCCCGCGTCCTGGCCGGACGGCAGCGTCACCGGCCTGCGGGCCCGCGGCGGCGCCACGCTCGACGTCGTCTGGGCCGGCGGCCGGGCCACCCGGGTCACGCTGCGCGCGAGCCGTACGGGCGAGCTGACCGTACGCAGCACCCTGCTGCCGGGCGGCGAGCGCAGGTTCCGGGCGACGGCGGGCAGGACGTACGTCTTCCACGCCTGACGCCCCGCTCCACCCGCTCCCCCCTGTCCCCGGCCGCCGCGCGTGGCCGGGGACAGGCGGGCCGGAGCGGCACCCGCCGACCTGCGAAACGCCGCCCCCGCGCGCAAAATGGATGGACGTATGGGGGCCTGCGCACCGGCCGGCCGTCCGCCCGCTGCCGGACCTTCATCGAGCGAAGGGACAGCATGGACAACAACGCTCTGACGCCCGACGTCCTGCGGGAACTGCGCACCCCACGCCCCTATCCCGCGGTGTCCCTGACGATGCCCACGCACCGCCACGACCCCTACCACGACCAGGACACGGTACGGCTGCGCAACCTCCTCGCCGAGGCGTGGCGCAGGCTGGAGACCGAGCCGGGTCTCGACCGCGCGGCCAGGACCGCCGTCAAGAGCCGGATCGGCCGGGCCGTCGCCGAGGTGGACCTGCGGCAGACGCTCGACGGACTGCTGATCCTCGCCGACACCCTGGACTACCGGATCTGGTACCTGCCCCGCGAGGTCCCCGAGCAGGTCGTCCTCGGCGACACCTACCTCACCCGGAACCTGGTGGCCGCCACCGCCCAGTCACGCCCGTACTGGGCGCTGAGCGTCGCGGCCGACCGCGCGACGCTCTGGGACGGATCCGGCGACACGCTCCACGAGCACCGCGACGACGGATTCCCGATGACCCCGTCCGAGGACACCTGGGACCCCGAACGCGAGGAGCGCGTCGGCGACCCGGGCGCCTTCCGCGACGAGGAGACCCGGCAGTTCCTGCGGTCGGCCGACCGGGCCATGGGGTCGGTGCTGGCCCGCCACCCCCGGCCGCTGTACGTCGTCGGCCTCGCGCCCGTCCTCGCCCTGCTGGAGGACGCGGGCGGCGCCGCGCATTGCGCGGTCGGCCGGCTCGTCAAGGGCGGCCTGGCGGACGGGCCCGCGTCGCTCCTGCGGCAGGAGATCGAGCCCGTGCGGCAGGCGCACGACCGGCGGGAGCAGCGCGAGCTGTTCGACAAGCTCGACGCGGCCAAGGGACGCAGGACCTTCGCGGCGGGCCTCGACGAGGTCTGGGAGTCGGTACGGGAGAAGCGCGCCGAGGTGATCGCGGTGGAGGACCACTACCGCCAGTCCGTCCGGATCAGCGAAGGGCACCTGGTGCCGGTGGAGGACCCCGGCGGGCAGGGTCCCGGCGTGCGCGTCCAGGACGACATCGTCGACGAACTGGTCGAGTCGGCCCTCGACGGGGGCGCCGAGGTGGTGTTCCTGCCCGACGACGCGCTCGCCGGGCAGGACAGGATCGCGGCCGTCCTGCGCTACTGAGGTACGGCGTTCGAGGAGGGCGCAAGGAGGGGCAAGAGGCAGGACACGGGACCGGGCGCCGTCGGACCCCCACAGGCTGACGGCGCCCGGCGTTTCTGTGGCCCGGCGGTCAGTGGCCCGACGCGCGCGCCGACGGCCGCACGGTGACGTCGGACGCCTTCACATAGGCGACCCGGTGTCCGTACTGGATCTCGTAGTACTGCTCCGTGCCCCGCACCACCTGGTGCCCCGCGGTCGCGAAGGTCGTCGCGTACAGGTACTCACCGGGCACCTTGCCGCCGACCACGTACCGCTGCCCGGCGAGCAGCTTGTACGGCAGCGGGGACACGGCCTGGACGGGGACCCCCGCCGGATACGCGGACGCCTCCGGGTAGGCGCGCCCGTACACCGCCACCTCCGCGAGACCGTCCTTCGGCGTCAGCACCGACGCCTTGGCCCCCACCGCCGTCGGCTTCTCGCGGGGGTTCTCGAACCACGCCTTCTGGCCGAGGTACCAGACCGCCGTCCAGTCGCCCTGGCGCCCGGCGACCGCGAACTGCTGGCCCGTCGAGGCCCGCGCGCCGACGTCGTTCACCCCGGTCGTGGAGTCCTGGCCGCCGGGCCGCAGCCCGATGTCCTTCACCAGCGGCGCGTTCGCGTCCGGCGCGGTGCGCAGCCGTACCGCCCCCGAGCCGTGCGGCGCGCAGGCGTCACCGGCCGTCACGCACCCGGTGTACGACGGCTGGTGGGCGGCGTAGTCCGGGCGGATCGTCACCACACCCGCGTCCGCGCCCGCCGTCGCCTTGAACGGCTTGCCCAGCAGCTGGAAGTAGTGCGCCCAGTCCCAGTAGGGACCGGGGTCCGTGTGCATCCCCGGCACGGTCGAGGCCGTCGGCCCCGGGACGGTGTCGTGCCCCAGGATGTGCTGCCGGTCCAGCGGGATGTCGTACTTCTCCGCCAGGTACGCCACCAGCCGGGCCGACGTGCGGTACATCGCCTCCGTGTACCAGGCGTCCGGCGCGACCAGGAAGCCCTCGTGCTCCAGGCCCACGGACTTCGCGTTCGTGTACCAGTTGCCCGCGTGCCACGCGACGTCCTTCACCGGCACGTGCTGGGCGATGTGCCCGTCCGACGAGCGCAGCGTGTAGTGCCAGGACACGTACGTCGGGTCCTGCACCAGCTTGAGGGTGGTGTCCCAGGAGCCCTCGGTGTCGTGGATGACGATGGAGTCGACCGCCTGCGACGCGGGCCGGTCGGCCTTGTCGTGGTTGCCGTAGTCGCCCTCGCCGAACTCCTGGTACGGCGCCGGGATCCACTCGCAGGCGACCGTGCGCGGGCACTCCGTCCCGGCCGCGCCGGTCCTGCGCAGTCCGAGCGCCGGCAGCTGGGACGTGTCCGGCGCGACCGAGGGCACCGCGCGCAGCGCCACCCGCTGCCCGTTGTCCGTGGTGCGCCGCTCGCCGTCCCTGATCACCGCGAACACGTCGTTCGCGTACGTCGCGGCGGTCGCGGAGTCGTCGGCCCCGGAGAACCGCGCGACCGCGCCGTACCAGTCGCCCGGATCGCCGCCGAGCGGCTTGCCCAGCTCCCGCTGGGCGGCGGCCAGCAGCGCCGCGCCCCCCTCGATGTTCGCGGCGGGGCTCTCCCGCAGGTCCTTCGCGGGCAGCCCGGTGAGGCGGGCCGCCCGGTCCAGGGTGCGCAGCCGCGCGGGCAGCTCCGACGTCCCGGGCACCTCGGTCCCGGCAGCGGAGGCGGCCACCTCGACCGGGCGCGCCGAGTCGCCGCGCGCGTCCTCCGTACCGTCGGAGTGGTGCGGCGCGTCGGCGAGCGCGGTCCGCGCGTCGGTCAGGTGCATCGGCCCGTAGCCGCCCGTGACGCTCGGCGCGCCGCTGTGGGTGTCCCAGCGGGACTGGAGGTACGCGACACCGAGGAGCACGCTCCCCGGCACGTCGTACCGCGCGGCGGCGGCCTCGAACTGGGTCTGCAACGTATCGGATCCGGGCCGTTCCGCGGTGGCGGAGGGCGCGGCCGACACCAGCGGCAGGAGCAGCGCGGCCGCCGCCAGGACACCTCCTGCTCCGAGCGTGCGTCCGCGTACGTTCCTGGGTCGTGGGGGGAGGGAACGGGGCAATGCGGCCTCCAGTGACGGGTGGTGCGCGAGATGCCGGTACCTCTGGCTCGCTCCAGGGGTATCGGCTTCCGGACGATCCGTCAATCAGGCGCCACGGCAAGGATTTCGCACGTCAGCTCGTGTGCCGGGAGGTTTCGTGATGGTGGCGCCCGGGCCTGCGGCGCGTCAGTGGAATGAACCAATGACCGTATACGGAACACCGCCGCGCGCCCCGTCTGTCGGTACGGGGCGCGCGGCGGTGCGGCTCTCCGGCCGTCCCCGGGTCAGCGGGTCCCGACCGCCGCGCGCACGGCCCGGCGGGCCATCGCGCAGTCGTCGTGCAGGCGCCTGAGCAGCAACCGCTGCTCCTCGCCCGTCGGGAGGCCGCTCCGCTCGGCGGACGCGGCCGGCGACGCGCCCCCGGCGGGGGGCTGCGTCTCCCGCATGGCGCGCTGCACGGCCGTCTCGTACATCCGGATCTCCCGGGTCAGGACGAGCATCAGGTTGACGAGGAAGGCGTCCCGGGCCGCCGGTCCCGGGGCCTGGGCGAGCTGGCTGATCTGCCGGCGCGCCGCCGGGGCGTCCCCGAGCACCGCCCACAGCGTCGCGAGGTCGTACCCGGGCAGGTACCAGCCGGCGTGCTCCCAGTCGACGAGCACCGGGCCCGCCGGGGAGAGCAGGATGTTGGAGAGCAGCGCGTCGCCGTGGCAGAACTGGCCCGCGCCCTGCCGGCCGGCCGCCAGGCCGCGCAGCAGCTTCTGGAGATCACCCAGGTCCCGGTCGGTGAACAGACCCAGCTCGTGGTAGCGGGCGATCCGTGAGGCGTAGTCGAGGGGGGCGTCGAACATGCCGGGCGGCGGCCGCCAGGTGTTGAGCCGGGCGATCGCGCCGAGCGCGGCCCGTACGTCGGCCCGGGGCGGAGCCTCCACGGGGTGGCGGGCCAGCGCCGCCGCGCGGCCGGGCATCCGCTCGACGACCAGCGTGCAGTTGTCGGGGTCGGCGGCGATGAGGCGCGGTACGCGTACCGGCGGCCGGTGCCGCACGAACGCGCGATAAGCGGCTATTTCGTGGCGGAACCGCTCCGCCCAGACGGGCGAGTGGTCCAGGAGGCACTTGGCGACCGCGGTGGTGCGCCCGGTGGATCCGACGAGCAGGACGGACCGCCCGCTGCGCCGCAGGACCTGCACCGGATTGAACTCCGGACAGATCCGGTGCACCGAAGCGATCGCCTTTCGCAGCTGCGCGCCCTGGGGGCCGGACAAGTCGAGTCTCCCGCTGAGCGGTTGTTTGACCGCCCCGGCCCAGCGCCGGGGAGCGTTCGTGGGGTCGAGGTACGGTCCGCTGCCGGGCGCGACCGTACGCGTCGACCGGGGCGGGGCGGACACGGAGGACGATGCTGTGTACATGGGCGGACAGATCCCTTCGTGTGCCGGCTGAGGAGCGTGCGCCTCCCGTCCCGGCGGCCGGTCCGCACCCTGGGGAGTACGGCCGGCTGCCGGGCCGGGGTGGCGCGTTCCTACCCGACACCCGCGCGCGGGTGGCCCGCCATCTGGCGCACCCTGGCGAACCCTGGCGAATGGTCGCCATCCCTCTGCCGGTATCTGACGGGGGGTTACTGTCGAAGCCGGCCGAGAACCTGGGGGCTTGACGTGAGCGGCGAACCCAACACCCGTCTGTCGGATCTGTTCGGCCTGGCCGGCTGGTCCAAGGGCGAACTCGCGAGGCTGGTGAACCGGCAGGCGGCGGCCATGGGCCACCCCCAACTGGCCACGGACACCTCGCGCGTACGGCGCTGGATCGACATGGGGGAGACCCCGCGCGATCCCGTGCCGCGGGTGCTGGCAGCGCTGTTCACCGAGCGGCTCGGTCGTGTCGTGACCATCGAGGACCTCGGCTTTGAACGGTCCGGGCGCACGGGGAAACGACAGGACGCCGGGAGCGCGGAGAACCCCGACGGCCTGCCGTGGGCGCCCGAACGGACGGCGGCGGTCCTCACCGAATTCACGGGAATGGACCTCATGCTCAACCGACGCGGCCTGGTGGGCGCGGGCGCCGCGCTCGCCACCGGCTCCGCACTCAGCAGTGCCATGCACGACTGGCTGCATCACGATCCCGTCCTCTCCTCCGACGCCCCCCGGCTCAACGCTCCCCTGCACGCCGACCCCGCTGGGTTCGACCGCTACGAGGCCGCCCCCATCGGGTCGCAGGAGATCGAGGCGCTGGAACGCTCCGTGGAGGTGTTCCGTGCCTGGGACGCCTCCCACGGCGGCGGACTCCAGCGCAAGGCCGTGGTGGGCCAGCTCAACGAGGTGGGCGGCATGCTCGCCTACCGTCACCCCGACCATCTCCAGCGGCGCCTGTGGGGCGTCGCCGCCAACCTCGCCGTCCTCGCGGGCTGGATGTCCCACGACGTCGGCCTCGAACCCACCGCCCAGAAGTACTTCGTCATCGCCACCCACGCGGCCCGTGAGGGGGGCGACCGGCCCCGCGCGGGCGAGGCCCTCTCCCGAGCCGCCCGCCAGATGATCCATCTGGGCCGGCCCGACGACGCCCTCGATCTGGTCAAGCTCGCCAGGTCGGGGTCGGGGGAGGAGGCGCTGCCCCGTACCCGCGCCATGCTCCACACCATCGAGGCGTGGGCGCAGGCGTCCCTGGGACGCGGGCAGGCCATGCGCCGCACCCTGGGCGAGGCGGAGGATCTCTTCGTCTCGGACAAGGGGGACGTGGAGCCGCCCGGCTGGATGCAGATGTTCGACGAGGCCGACCTGCACGGGATGGAGGCACTGGCCTTCCGTACCCTCGCCGAACACGACCCGTCCGCGGCGGTCACCGCCCAGCGCCATGCCAGGAGGGCGCTGGACCTGCGGGTCAACGGCCGGCAGCGGTCGAAGATCTTCGACCACATCTCGCTGGCCTCCGCGTGCTTCATCGCGGACGATCCGGAGCAGGCGGCGACCTACGCCCGGCTGGCCCTCGTGTCGATAAGGGAGACCTCCTCCCTCCGCACCTGGGACCGGCTCCGGGAGATGTACCGGCTCACCGGCCAGTACGCGGACTACGCGAAGGTCCAGGATCTACGGGAGGAGATCGAACTCTCCATGCCGAAGAAGAGCCGGCAGAAGCCGTCCGTGCTCGGCCCGGCCAGGAAGACGTACGGATCCGTCTAGGCCGTCCGTCCGCCGGACGATCCGTGCGGTCCGTCCGCCGGTCCGTCCGACCTGGCGACCATCACACAGGCGTCGTCGGTGCGTTCGGCCCCGCCGAGCTCCGCGACGATCGTCTCCGCGCACTCCCGCGCCGAGCGGGCCCGGGTCAGCAGGGGCGCCAGCGCGAGGAGGTGATTCCGCCGTGCTTCCGTTCCGGCACGGCCCGCCCCGTCGGTGTGCAGGACGAGCACGTCACCGGGGAGGAGGTGGACGTCGGCCTGTTCGTACGCGGCGCCCGACGTCGCCCCCAGCAGCACGCCGTCCGGCGGTGTGAGCGCGCGCCCCGTCCCGTCGCGGAACAGCAACGGGGCGGGGTTCGCCGCCTGTGCCCAGACGAAGGTGCCGGTGGCCGGCCGGTAGCGGGCGCAGAGCGCGCTGCCGAGCGCGGGTTGCCGTGACGTCTCCAGGAGTTGGTTGAGGTGTCCGAGGAGGGCGCCCGGCTCGATGCCCGCCACGGCCATCCCGCGCAGGGCCCCGAGGAGCATCGCCAGGGTGGAGGCGGCGGCCACGCCCTGCCCCGGGAGGTCCCCGACCGTCACCAGGGTGTCCCCGCCGGGCAGGTCGAGGGCGTCGTACCAGTCACCCCGGGCCGTGGGCGACGACGCGGCGGGGAGATGGCGGGCGGCCAGGTCCAGCGCGGCCGGCCCGCTCCGCGCCAGCTCCAACGAGCCGCCCCGCGCGGGGAGTACGGCCTCCTGCAACTCGGCGACCAGCCGCTGTTCTGCCTGTGCGAGGTGCTGCCGCCGCCGGACCGAGTCGCGGGTGTCGCGGACCAGCCGCTCGCTGTGGCGCAGAGTGCTGACGTCGCGCAGGACCGCCCACATGGAGGCGGTGCAGCCGCCCGGGTCGAGGACCGGTTCGCCCCTCATGTGCAGGGTACGGATCCGGCCCCGGGCGGTGAGGACCCGGAACTCCCCGTCGATGGGCCGCCCGTCGATCAGACAGGCCGTCACCATCGCGGTGAGCAGGGCCTGGTCCTCGGGGAACAGCAGCGACGGCAGTTCGTCGAGCGACAGCGGGCCGGCCTCGCGCGGGCGTCCGAAGATCTCGTACAGCTCGTCCGACCAGGTGACCTCGTCGGTGAGGAGGTTCCACTCGGCGCTGCCGACCCGGCCGGTGAGCGGAGCGGGACGCGCGGCGGGCTGCCGGGCGGTCCGCCCCTGGGCGGGGACGCCGTCCCTGACCCCGTCGGTCAGATCCGGCCTGCCGGCCCTGAGCTGGTCCAAGTGGGCACCGAGATCGTCCAGTTGGTGCACGGCCAGATCGCAGAGCGCGCGCTGCCAGCGCCGGAGGGTGTCGTCGTCGTCCGCCTCGGCCGAGGCGTCCCGGCGTACGGCGTCCACGTCCCCGCGCAGCCTGCGGGTCTGCGTGATCAGGGCCTCGACCGAGCCCCGCTCGGGAGGCTGTGGGGCGGGACGGTCCGCGAACAGAGGGGACGGCATCTCGAACTCCGATGGGGCGGCGGCACTGCCTGGTCCGGATGGTGGACCATTAAGACTGTCGCACAGGCGCGGGAGGCCCGTGGGCCGATTCGCCACACTCGACGGGGTCATGCGGGAGGCATATGCCACCGGCTGCACATCGGGAGGCTTCGGACAGGCCGCCGACCGCGCGGGCCCGCCGATCCGGCAGCCCTGCGACACCCCCCTCAGGTGACCGGCAGGCGGTGGAGCGCCACCAGCAGGCGCCAGATCCGGGTGGCGATGCCCTCCGGGGTGTCCTCGATCAGCCCGTGCAGCCAGTCCGCCAGCACCCCCGCGAAGACCGCCGCCACCGCCGACGCGATCAGCTCCGGGGCGGGCGCGCCCGCGAGCGCCCGCTCCGCCCTGCTGCGCTCGCGCAGTTGACGGTGGAGCAGTTCGCCCAGCGGGCCGCCGCCCCCCGGCCTCAGCAGGGTCCGGTACAGCGCCGCGTGCGGGGTGAGGCCGGCGAAGAACGCGGTGAGCGGGGGCGGTGGCGTCCGCGGATCCGGAGCGCCCCGCCACGCGTGCAGGGCGTCCACGGCATCCCGTACGACCTCCGCGCAGGCGTCGACCGCCAGCGCCTGGAGATCCGGGTAGTGCAGGTAGAACGTCGCCCGGCCGAGCCCCGCCCGCCGGGCCAGCGCGGCGACCCCGATCTCCTCCAGCGGGCCCTCCGCGCACGCGTCGAGCAGCGCCCGCCGCAGCCTGGCGCGGGTCCTGGCCGTCCGCGGATCGCCCCCGTCGCCGGGCGGGACGGCGGTCATCCGGCCGCCAGGACGACGGCCAGGGCGACCGCGCCGGGCAGCGCCTGGACGGCGAGGATGCGCCGGTTCGCGGTGAGGCCGCCGTACAGGCCCGCGACCGTCACGCAGACCGTGAAGAAGACCTGCACGCGGAAACCGGTCGGGTCGGAGGCGATCAGTCCCCATATGAGTCCGGCGGCCAGGAAGCCGTTGTAGAGACCCTGGTTGGCCGCGAGGGCGGCCGTCGCCCTGGCCATGTCCGCGTCGAAGCCGGAGAGTTCACGGCCCGGCCGGCGCTCCCACAGGAACATCTCCAGCACCAGGATGTAGACGTGGAGCGCGGCCAACAGGCCGACCAGGACGTTCGCGGCTGTCTGCATGACGGGATCCCCCGGGAGAAGACTTCTGGACAGGTGTCCCGGAAGTCTAGACACCTGTCCATGAGCCCGCGTCCCCGCCCCCTCCTCGCGGCGCCCCTCGTGCGGCACCCCCTCCTTGCGATGGCTCATCGCAAGAGTTACAGTATCTAACAGAAGTGAGAGGGTGTTCGCATCGTCATCCGGTCCACCCCGAGGGAGCCCCCATGTCCGCCGCCGCATCCGTCACCGCCGGTCCCACCCGTACCGCCCACACCGTGCTCGGCGCCGGCGCCGCCGGGACCGCGCTCGCCGCCGAACTCGCCCGCCGCGGCCACGCCGTACGCCTGGTGGACCGGTCCGGCACGGGCCCCGCCCCCGACGGCGTCGAACGCCTCGCCGCCGACGCGAGCACCCCCGAGGGAGCCCTGGCCGCCGTGGCGGGCGCCGATGTCGTCCACCACTGCCTCAACGTCGCCTATCACCTCCAGGTCGAGGTGATGCCCCGCATTCAGCGGGCCGTCCTGGCCGCCGTGGAGACGACGGGCGCGCGCCTCGTCGTCCTCGACACGCTCTACCCGTACGGCGAGACGCACGGCGAGGTCATGACGGAGGAGACCCCCTGGCGGGCCACCTCGCGCAAGGGCCGGATGCGGGCGGAGCTGGACAGGATCTACCTGGAGGCCCACCGCGAGGGCCGCGCCCGGGTCGTCCTCGGCCGCTCCGCCGACTTCGTCGGCCCCGGCGTCCTCAACTCGACCCTCGGCGGCGCGGTCTTCCCGGCGGCGCTGACCGGCGGAGAGGTCCCGGGCATCGGCGACATCGACCTGCCCCACAGCTACACGAACATCGAGGACGTGGCCGCGGGCCTGGCGACCCTCGGCGAACACCCCGAGGGGGACGGCCGGGTCTGGCACCTGCCCACCGCGCCCGCCGCGACCACCCGGGAGATTCTTACCCTGATCGGGGAGCGGCTGGGCGCCCCGCTCACGATCGTCCCGCTTCCCGAGCCGCGCCCGTTCGGCCCGTTCGACGAGGTCTTCATGGCGGAGTACGAGGAGATGTTCTACCAGCACACCGAGCCGCAGATCATGGACTCGTCCGCCTTCGAGAACGCCTTCGGCGTCAGGCCGGTCCCGCTGCCCCGGACGGTGGACAGCACCCTCGCCTGGTACCGCGAACTGCTCGCCCCGGCGCGGGTGTGAACGAGCGCCCGCCCCGAGGGGACGGAGAGCGGGTGCGAATGAGCCGGGGCCCCCAGGGAAGCGCGTCCCTGGAGGCCCCGGCCAGCATTCCCCGTCGGGGGCGCTTGGAGTTAACGCGGTCAGTCTGGCCCGCGTCCGATCAGGTACGGCGGTGCCGCGCCGCGCTCACCAGATGGACTCCACCCATTCGGGGTGGTCGATGAACGGGTTCCGGTTGCGCTGGTACGACGTGTATATGACGTCGTTGCGGCGCTTCTCGAACGTGTCCGGCGGGTCCTGGTCGTTCCACCGCTTGAGCACGGACAGCTTCCCCATCAGGGGGTTGGAGCCGTTGTTGACCCTGTCGTTGGCCTCCAGGTCGGCCCACGCGTCGTCACCCTCGTACCGCACGGCCATGTACAGGATCATCCGGGCCACGTCGCCCTTCACGGCGTTGCGCGGCTCGAAGGAGTCGGAGTCGGTGTAGTTGCCCGGCGCGCCCGCCACCGCGCTGCCGCCCAGGTCGAAGTCCTTGTTGCCGCGTGTCGAGTTCACCCCGACCTCGCTCGGCCGCAGGTGGTGGATGTCGGTGCCGGGTCCGGCCGACGTACCGAAGCCGCCGTGGGACTGGGCCCAGACGTGCTCGCGGTTCCAGTCACCCGCGTTGCCGCCGTTGCTCGCCTTGGACTGGGACTTCCCGGTGTAGAGCAGGATGACGTTCGACTTGTTCGCCGGGTCCTCGTCGGTGACCTTGAGGGCCTCCCACACCGCCGCGTAAGAGATCTTCGTCTGGTTCTTGATGATCGCGTGCAGCGCCGTCCTCAGCTGCGGCCCGGTCTTGCCGAGCGCGCTCTGGTAGTACGTGTCGTCGAGCGCGGCCCGCGGGGTCGCGGCGGGGGCCGCGGCGGCGGTGGTGGCGAGCACCGCGGTGGCGGCGCAGAGGGCCAGCAGCGTGCGCCTGACGGTGTGTCGGCGACGAACCATGTGGGGGTTTCCCTTCGGGCGGGACCACCACGGCGCACGATTCACAGGGTCGGGAGTGGCACTGTGGTGGTCGTGCGGAACGGTTCAGCGGGAGCCTTCCACAGGACCTGTGGACCTGGAGTGAACGCACCGTGTTGGTCATGTGCAGGTCAAATCTATGAGCCGGGTGGGGTGGGAGGGTGTCTTGTGGCGGCCCGTCAGGAAGAGGAGCCGTGACCGGGTGCCCGGTTGTGCCGGGTCTGCGGCCATATCGCTGGGGGGCGGCCCCGGATGCGCCGAACTTTGGTCCATACCTATCCCTTGACGGCCCCACCTCCTCTCCCTTAAATCAAGTATTGAAATAAGCGCCCGAGACGGCATCCCCGATCTTCACACCTCTCGGCGTCCGGAATGTCATGCGCATGCCCCCCACATGAAGTGAAGTGATGACCTGTGCGAACCCCCTTGCGGCGCCGGATGGCGCTCTACGGCCTTGCTCTCCTGTGTTGCGCGAGCGCCGTCGCGGCCGGCCCCGCGGCCACCGCGGCCCCCGCACCGGTACCGGCCGCCGCCGCGGCGGTGACGTTCAACGACGACTTCAACGGCCCCGCCGGCTCCGGCGTGGACGGCAGCAAGTGGCAGTTGGAGACCGGCGACAACGTCAACAACCACGAGCGGCAGTACTACACCTCGGGCACCAACAACGCCGCCCTCGACGGCGCCGGCAACCTGGTCATCCAGGCCCGCAAGGAGAACCCCAACAACTACCAGTGCTGGTACGGCCGGTGTGAGTACACCTCGGCACGGCTGAACACCGCCAACAAGTTCAGCGCGCAGTACGGGCGCGTCGAGTCCCGCATCAAGATCCCGCGCGGCCAGGGCATCTGGCCCGCCTTCTGGATGCTCGGCAACGGGGGCGGCGGCTGGCCCGCCCAGGGCGAGATCGACATCATGGAGAACGTCGGCTTCGAGCCCAGCACCGTCCACGGCACGCTGCACGGCCCCGGCTACTCCGGTTCCGAGGGCATCGGCGCGGGCTACACCCTGCCGGGCGGCCAGCAGTTCGCCGACGCGTTCCACACCTTCGCGATCGACTGGGCCCCGAACTCCATCACCTGGTCCGTGGACGGCAACGTCTACCAGCGCAGGACGCCCGCCGACCTCGGCGGCGACGCCTGGGTCTTCAACAAGTCCTTCTTCATGATCCTGAACCTGGCGGTCGGCGGCTACTGGCCCGGTGACCCCAACGGGAGCACGGTCTTCCCCCAGTACATGGTCATCGACTACGTCCGCGTCACCACCAGCGACACCGGCACCCCCGGCACGGGCAAGGCGATCAGGGGCCTCGGCGGCAAGTGCGTGGACGTCGCGGCGGCGAGTTCCGCCAACGGCACGCCGGTCCAGCTGTACGACTGCAACGGTTCGGCCGCGCAGCAGTGGACGGTCGGTAGCGACGGGACGATCCGCGCGCTCGGCAAGTGCCTCGACGTCAAGGACGGCAGCGTCGCCGACGGCGCGCAGCTCCAGATCTGGGACTGCACCGGCGCCAACAACCAGAAATGGGCCACACCCGCCGCGCTGGACATCGTGAACATCCAGGCGAACAAGTGCCTGGACGTGCCGAGCGCCAACCAGGCCAACGGCACCCGTCTCCAGATCTACACCTGCAACGGCTCCGCCGCGCAGAAGTGGACGGTGAACGCCTCATGACGCGCGTACGGAAGTTCCTCAAGCCCCTTGCCGTCCTGGCGGCCCTGCCGCTCGCGGTGGGCGCCTCGATCGTGAGCACCTCCACCCCCGCCGCGGCGGCGACCGGCACGATCACGGGGCTCGGCGGCAAGTGCGTCGACGTGGCGGCGGCGAGTTCCGCCAACGGCACCGCCGTTCAGCTGTACGACTGCAACGGTTCGGCCGCGCAGCAGTGGACGGTCGGCACCGACGGGACGATCCGCGCGCTCGGCAAGTGCCTCGACGTCAAGGACGGCAGCGTCGCCAACGGCGGCCAGCTCCAGATCTGGGACTGCACCGGCGCCAACAACCAGAAGTGGTCCGTCTCCGCGGCCCGCGACATCGTGAGCACCCAGGCGAACAAGTGCCTGGACGCCACCGGCAACAGCTCGGCCAACGGCACCCGGCTCCAGATCTGGACCTGCACGGGCACCGCCAACCAGAAGTGGACCGCGCCCGCGGCCGGCGGCGGTGGCGGCGACACCCCGCCCCCCGCGCCCGGTGCCATGGCGGTCGCGCCGTACCTCTACAACGGCTGGGGCAACCCGCCCAGCCCGGTCACGATCATGAACGCGACCGGCGTCAAGTGGTTCACCCTGGCGTTCGTGCTCAGCAACGGCTACTGCAACCCGCAGTGGGACGGCGGCCGTCCGCTCACCGGTGGCGTCGACCAGCAGACGGTCAACGCGGTGCGCGCCGCGGGCGGTGACATCGTCCCGTCGTTCGGCGGTTACAGCGGCAACAAGCTGGAGAGCTCCTGCTCCAGCGCGGGCGAGCTGGCGGCGGCGTACCAGAAGGTCATCAACGCCTACAGCCTCAAGGCGATCGACATCGACCTGGAGGCCGCCGCGTACGACAACCCGACCGTCCAGCAGCGGACGATCGACGCGCTCAAGACCGTCAAGGCCAACAACCCGGGCATCAAGGTCTACGTCACCATCGGTACCGGCATCAACGGTCCCGACACCAGCCTGATCAACCGGGGCGCGGCGGCCGGCCTGACCGTCGACAGCTGGACGATCATGCCCTTCGACTTCGGCGGGGCCGGCCAGAACATGGGCACCCTCACGCTCCGCGCGGCCGAGGGCCTCAAGACCGCGGTCAAGAACGCGTACGGGTACAGCGACGACACGACGTACCGCCGGATCGGCATCTCCTCGATGAACGGCATCACCGACGTCAACGAGACGGTGACCGTGGCGGACTTCCGTACGATCCTCGCCTACGCCCAGCAGCACCACCTCGCGCGGCTGACCTTCTGGTCCGCCAACCGCGACCGGCCGTGCCCCGGGGCGTACCCGAACAACGACACCTGCTCCGGTGTGAGCCAGCAGGCGTGGGAATTCACCCGCACGTTCGCCCAGTACGCCGGCTGAGCCACTAAGGAGCACCAGTGAACTCACGCACCGAGGGCGGCGGGATCCTCCGCCGCCGGACGGGACCGTCGGTGACGACGCTTCTCGTCGCGGCCGCGTCCCTCTGCACGGCGCTCGTCGCGCTGCCCGCCCAGGCAGCGCCGTCGAGCGCCCCGCAGACGGCACCGCGGGCGGCCAAGGCCGCCGCGGCCCTGCCCACCGGCTGGGTCAACGTCGTCAACAAGGGCAGCGGCAAGTGTGTCGACGCGGCCGCCGCCGGCACGGCCAACGGCACCGCCGTCCAGCAGTACGCCTGCAACGGCACCACCGCCCAGAACTGGAGCCTGACGGACACCGGGAACGGCCGTGTCAGGGTCGGCAACCGCAACGCCGCCAACCAGGTCTGGGACGTCAAGGACGTCTCCACCGCCGACAGCGCCGCCATCCAGCTGTGGCTGTACAGCAGCGGCCTCAACCAGCAGTGGCAGCCTGTGGAAGAGGCGGACGGGGCCTACCACTTCGTGAACGGCAACAGCGGCAAGTGCCTCGACGTGCCCGCCGCCTCCACCGCCGACGGCGTGGTCCTCGGGCAGTACACCTGCAACGGGTCCGCCGCCCAGTCCTTCCGGCTGACCGCGGCCGACACCCCGCCGCCCGCCGGCACCCCGGACCTCGGCCCCAACGTCCAGGTCTTCGACCCGTCGATGCCGGCCGCGACGATCCAGAGCCGGGTGGACGCGGTCTTCCGCCAGCAGGAGACCAACCAGTTCGGCACCCAGCGCCAGGCGTTCCTCTTCCGCCCCGGCAACTACAACAACGTCAACGTCAACGTCGGCTTCTACACCCAGGTCGCCGGCCTGGGCCTGAGCCCCGACGACGTCAACATCGGCGGCACGGTGCACGTGGAGGCCGACTGGTTCCCGCCGCAGAACGCCACCCAGAACTTCTGGCGCAGCGCCGAGAACCTCTCCGTCACCCCGCCCTCGGGCACCGACCGCTGGGCCGTCTCGCAGGCCGCCCCGTACCGCCGTATGCACGTGCGCGGCAACCTCGCGCTGGACGACGGCGGCTGGGCCAGCGGCGGCTTCATGGCCGACAGCAAGGTCGACGGCCAGGTCCGCTCCGGTACGCAGCAGCAATGGCTGTCCCGCAACACCGAGTGGGGCAGCTGGACCGGGCAGAACTGGAACATGGTGTTCGTCGGCGCGCGGAACGCGCCCGCCGGCACCTTCCCCAACCCGCCCTACACCACGGTCGCGACCACCCCGCAGATCCGTGAGAAGCCCTTCCTGTACGTGGACGCGGCGGGCGCCTACAAGGTGTTCGTCCCCGCCCTGCGCAACAACTCGTCCGGCACCACCTGGGGCGCCGGCGCCCCCGCCGGTACGTCCCTCCCGCTGGACCAGTTCTACATCGCCAAGCCCGGCGCGAGCGCCGCGGACATGAACGCGGCCCTCGCCGCGGGCAAGAACCTGCTGGTCACACCAGGTGTCTACCACCTGAACCAGACCCTCAGGGTCACCCGCCCCGACACGGTCGTCCTCGGTCTCGGCCTCGCCACTCTCATCCCGGACAACGGCATCACCGCCGTCTCCGTCTCGGACGTCGACGGCGTGAAGGTCGCGGGTCTGCTCATCGACGCGGGCCCGGTCAACTCGCAGCGCCTGATGGAGGTCGGCGCCGACGGCTCGAACGTGAGCCACGCGGCCAACCCGACCTCGCTGCACGACGTGTTCTTCCGGATCGGCGGCGCGGGCGTCGGCAAGGCGACCACCAGCCTGGTGGTCAACAGCCGCAACGTCATCGGTGACCACATGTGGATCTGGCGAGCCGACCACGGCAGTGGGGTCGGCTGGACCACCAACACCGCGGACACCGGCCTGATCGTCAACGGCGCCGACGTCACCATGTACGGCCTGTTCGTCGAGCACTACCAGAAGCACCAGACCATCTGGAACGGCAACGGCGGCAAGACGTACTTCTACCAGAACGAAATGCCCTACGACCCGCCCAACCAGGCGGCCTGGATGAACGGGAGCACCCAGGGGTACGCCGCCTACAAGGTGGCGAACACCGTGACGAGCCACGAGGCGTACGGGCTCGGCAGCTACTGCTTCTTCAACGTCAACAACGGGGTGACCGCGGAGCACGCCTTCGAGGTCCCCAACAACGTCAACGTGAAGTTCAAGAACATGGTGACCGTGTCGCTCGGCGGTGTCGGGACCATCCGGCACGTGATCAACGACAGGGGCGGCCCGTCGAACTCGTCCACGAACGTGGCGAACCTCGTCAGCTACCCGTAACACCGCACCACCTGACGCACCACCTGTCACAGCACCCAAGGGAGGCCCCGGGCGACCCGCGCGAGCGGACGCCCGGGGCCTTCCCGCTGCCTTCCCGCCGCCCTCCGTCCGGCCCCCGCCGACGGGCGCCGATGCCCTGCGGACATCACCATCGACACAAGAGGTCTTGGACGGATCCCCGCCCCCCGGGCGATCGTGGAGGAGCCGGCCACACTCCGGGGCCGGGCTTTGGGAGGCACAACATGTCAGTCACCAAGGTGTTCCTCACGGGCGCCACCGGCTACGTCGGCCGGCCCACCGTCGCCGCACTGCTCCGGCGGGGCATCACCGTCACCGCGCTCGCCCGCAGCGAGCACTCCGCGCGGACCCTGTCCGGCCTGGGGGCGGAACCGGTACGGGGCACCCTCACCGACACCGCCGTCCTGCGCGAGGCCGCGTCCCGCGCGGACGGCGTGATCCACCTGGGCTCCGACCCCGGCCCCGGCGGCGACGAGGTCGACCGCGCCGCCGCCGAGGCCCTCCTCGACGGGGTCGGCGCGGGACCGTACGTCCACACCGGCGGGGCCTGGGTGTACGGCGACACCGACGGGGTCGCCGACGAGGACGCGCCCCAGAAGCCGCCGGCCCTCACCGCGTGGCGCCGGGCCAACGAGGACCTGGTCCTGGCCCGCGCGACGACCGGGGGTCACCCCGTGCTCGTCATGCCGGGCGTGGTCTACGGCCACGGCGCCGGACTCATCGACATGTTCTACACCGCCCCGGCGCGCGAGCGCGGCGCGGCGCCGGTGATCGGCGACGGCCGCAACCACTGGGGCGTGGTCCACGTCGACGACATCGCGGAGCTGTACGCGCTGGCGCTCGGCGCGCCCGCCGGGTCGGTGTACGTGGGCGTCAGCGAAGAGTCACCGACCCAGGCCGACGTCGCGGCCGCCGCCGCGGAGGCCGCCGGACACCCCGGCCGCACGGAATCCCTGACCCTGGAGGCGGGCCTGGAGCGGATGGGGCCGATCGCCGAGGCCTTCGCCCTGGACCAGCGGTTGACCAGCGCCCGGGCCCGCAGGGACACCGGCTGGCAGCCGCGTCACGTGGACGACGTACTGACGGAGATCGCGCGGCCCACCCCGGCCTGAGCGGGCGGGCCCCGGCGTCACCACCGCCGGGGCCCGTTCTCACGCCAGGGGTTCGACTTCCAGGAACCGCCGCCTGCGGGGACCCCGGTACAGCAGCGCCTCCCACCCCAGGCGCCCCAGCTCCGCCGCCGCGCAGCCGCCCAGCGCCCGCTCCTCGTCCTGGGCGGCCCCGCCACCCGGCGGACCCACCCACTCCACCCGCACGGTCCCCGGCCGCTCGCCCTCCCGCACGTGGAAGCCCGTCGCCACCCGCCGCCCCGCCGCGTCCACCGCCGACGGCGTGATCCCCGCCGCCTCCAGCACGAGCGCCACGGCCCGCACCGGCCGCCGCCGCTCCCACGCCGCCGGTACGGCCACGGGGTCCCCGGACCCGGTGTGCGTCAGCCGCCGGATCTGGAGCAGCCCCTCCAAGGCGACCCGCACCTCGGCGGCCCGCACCTGGGGCGCCGCATTGGACAACAGCCCGTCGCCCGTCGCCGCCTCGAACCCGCCGTCGTCCCCCGCCATCGCCCGCGCCCCTCGGTCCCGTCGCCGTGTGCCGTCCCGGAGACTGTGCCACGGCGCGGGGGAGCGCGGGCGCGGCTCAGTTCGCGCCCTGCACCCGCCGGCGGAGGTTGGTCAGCGCGTAGTGCTGGCGGGACTTCACCGTCCCGGGCGGTATGCCCAGGATGCACGCCGTCTCCTGCACGGTCCGGCCGCAGAGGTACGTGTGCACCAGCACCTCGCGGTGCTCCACCGACAACTGCCGCAACAGGTACGTCGCGTCGACCGCCGCGAGCACGGAGTCCGCGTGGTCCCGCTGCGCCATGTCCTGGTGGTCGGTGCCCACCGTCTCGTACCGGTGGGGGGCGCTGCGCATGCGGTCGATGACCAGGTTGCGCGCGACCGTGAGCAGCCAGCCGCGGACGGAACCGTCCGTGCTGTACAGCCGCTCCGTGTGGCGCCAGGCGCGGATCATGGTCTCCTGGACGACGTCCTCGGCGAGCTGCCGGTCGCTCAGCAGCTTCTCGGCGTACGCGAGCAGCGCCTTCCCGTGGTCTGCCACCAGTACGTGGAGGAGCTGTTCCTGGCCGGCCTGTGAGGAGGCCTTCGGTGCCGTGATGGGCTTCATGTCCTGGTTCCTGAGGGGAATCGTGCCGGCTCCGGGCGGGAGCGCCACCGAGCCTAGGCAGGACCCTGTGCCGAAAAAGTGACGGAAACCCTCGGCCCCCGGCGTCGGACCCTCGGCGTCGGACCCCCGGCGTCAGGCCCCGGTGTCAGCCCCCCGGCGTCAGACCTTCGGCTTCAGACCCTCAGCGCCGGTGAGTCACGGTGCGACGGCTCACCGAGGCGGTGGAGCCTGTCCCGGACCGCCTCGGCGTCGGGATGGTCGAACCCGTCGAAGATCTCCAGCGCCCGCCCCCACGCCGAGGCGGCCCGTACCGGAGCCCCCAGCGCCGCCTGGGTGTCACCGATGTGCACGAGCGTGTCCGCCTCCAGCGGGCAGTCGCGCAGCTCGCGGTACAGGTCCAGGGCGTGCCCGTACGAGGCCAGGGCCTGCTGGTGATGGCGCAGGTGGTGATGGGCGTACCCCAGGCTGTCCCAGGCCGCCGCCTCGCCGTTGCGGTCCCCGATCTCCTGGTGCAGCGCCAGGGACCGGCGGCACTGGACGAGCGCCTTCTCGTACTCGCCGAGCAGGATGTACGTCCAGCCGACCTCGTTGGAGATGCTGCCGAGCCCGGCGGTGTGGGACGCCTCCCGGTAGAGCTCGGCCGCCTGCCGGTAGTGCTCCAGGGCCTGGAGGTGGCGGCCGAGCCGGTTGGACTGGAACGCCAGGTACCGATGGGTCCTGCCCATGCCGACCGGGTCGTTCAGCTCGCCGTACAGCTCCAGCGCCCGCGACAGCTGGGCCCGGGCCTCGTCGTGGCGCTTCAGCCGCCCGCTGACAAAACCGAGGACCTGGTGCGCGTGCGCCTGCCCGTACACGTCACCGAGCCGCTGCGCCGCCGTCACCGCGAAGGTCTGCATGGTCAGCTGCTCCTGCCAGCGTCCGCGCCGGTCGAGGAACAGCTCCAGGATCGCCGCCAGCCGCCAGCAGTGGCCGGTCGAGCCGTACCGGGCGTCCTGCTCGACGGACGAGAGCAGGACGGAGCGCTCCCTCTCGATCCAGTCCGCGGCCTCCCGCGCGTCGGCGAAGGCGAGCGGACCGGAGCCGGGCGCGGCCGGCGGCAGCGGGAAACGCTCCCGGTGGGGCGCCATCGACGTGTCGGCGGCCAGCGCGGTGTGCAGGTAGTGGTCCTGCATCCGGCGGCGGGCGGCGGACCGGTCGTTCTTTGAATCGTGCGCGTGCGCCAGCTCGGCGCCGTACGCCCGCAGCAGTTCGTGCGAGGCGAAGCGGCCCGGGGTCTCCTCGGTGAGCAGCTGCGCGCGCACCAGCTCGGCCAGCGAAGGCCGTACCTCCGGCTCCCGCAGGCCGGCCAGGCTCGCCGCCGCGGCCGTGGAGCAGCAGGGCCCCGGATGCAGGGCGAGCAGCCGGAACAGCCGCGCGGCGGCGGGGGAGAGGGTGCGGTACGACCAGGAGAAGACGCTGCGCGCGTCCGTGACGGGGTCCCCGCCGGCGAAGGCGTCGAGACTGCCGTGGCCGCGGCGCAGCTCGGCGGCGATGGCGGAGAGCGAGAAACCGGGGTGGACGGCGGCGCGGGCGCTGACGATGGCCAGGGCCAGCGGAAGACGACCGCAGAGGGCGACGATCTCGTCGGCGGCGCCGGGCTCGGCGGTGAGCCGGTCCGCGCCCAGGCGCCGGGCCAGGAACTCCCGCGCCTCGGGGATGGTCAGCACGTCCAGGGTGACGGGGCGCGCGCCGTCGGCGGCTATCAGCCCGTGGAGCTGGTTGCGGCTGGTGACGATGGCCAGACAGCCGGGCGCCCCCGGCAGCAGGGGACGTACCTGCTCGGTGTCCCTGGCGTTGTCCAGCAGGACGAGCACCCGGCGGCCCGCGAGGAGACTGCGGTAGAGCGCGGCCTGCGCGTCCAGACCGGTGGGGATGCGGTTCGGGTGCACCCCGAAGGCGTCGAGGAAGGTACGTATCGCGTCGGCCGGGTCCATGACCGGGCCGGTCGGGTCGAAGCCGCGCAGATTGACGTAGAGCTGCCCGTCCGGGAAGCGGTGGGCGACTTCGTGGGCCCAGCGCACGGCGAGCGTGGTCTTGCCGACCCCGGCCATGCCCCCGATGGCGCTGATCACCACGGCGGCCGGCTGCCCGCCCTCGCGCTCGCCCTCGTCGGGCAGCAGGGCGTGGCTCCTGGCCAGCTCGGAGCGGCGGCCGGTGAACGCGGACAGGTCGGCGGGCAGCTGCGCGGGCCGCACCTTGGGCGCGTACGTCCGCTCCCCGGCGCCCTCCTCGGGACCGGCCGGGTCGTCGTGCCGCCCGTCGGGGGTCTCTTTGGCCGGTACGGAGTCGTCGGCGTCCCCGCCGGAGTCCTCGGCCGGGGGCACGGGGGGCGGTCCGGCCGGCACGCTCTGCCGCAGGACCTGCTGCTGGGCGGCCCGCAGCTCGGGGCCGGGGTCCAGTCCCAGCTCGTCGGCGAGCCGGGACCGTACCGCCTGGTAGACGCCGAGGGCCTCGGCCTGGTGGCCGGTCGCCGCGAGGACGACGATCAGCCGGGCCTGGAGCACCTCGTCCAGCTGGTGGTGGGCGGCGGCGTGCCGGAGCGTGATCAGCACGCGTCCGGTGAGGCTCGGACCGGTCTCCAGCGCCCTCTCCGCGGCTTCCTTCACCACGGCGAGGTGTTCGCGGTCGACGGCGGCGAAGACGGGGTGCGCCTGGATCCGCGGGGGAATCCCGGTGGCCGTCGGGCCACGCCAGAGGCCGAGGGCCTCGATGAGCAGTTCGGTGGCGCCTGCCGGGTCCCCGGCCTCGGACGCCTGCCTGGCCTCGTCGCGCAGGGCGCGGAAACGCAGCAGGTCCACCGCGTCGGGGTCGACGTCCAGGCGGTATCCGCCGGAGCCCCGCACCAGCCGCCGGGAGGCCGCGCGGGTCGGCAGATCGGGCTCCAGGAGGCGGCGCAGCGCGCCCACGTGCCGGTGCACCACGTTCACCGCGCTGTCCGGAGGGTCCTGCCCCCACAGCACGTCGAGGATCTCGTGGACGGCCACCGGTTGTCCGGCCTGGGCGAGCAGCAGCGCGAGCAGGGCCCGCTGCTTCGGAGGGCCCAGTTCCAGCTCGGTTCCGTGACGCCAGGCTCTCACCGGCCCCAAAACTGTGAAACGCACAGTCGGCGAGTCTAGGCGGTCACTCCGCCCGGCGACGGCCCGGCGCACCCGTGGAACGGCAACGGGTCCGGTCCCGGGGTGAGTTGGCCGCGCGATAGATGCACGCAACAACTATTAACCGGATCCCGGTGCCCGTCCCGGTGACTGTACGGAGGCGACAAGAGACCCCGACCGGACGGGGGACGCCGATCGGGGTCGAATGAGGGGAGGGTGCGGATGGTGGTCGCCTCGCGGCGATGGGCTCCATGGGGCTTCAGCCGAACGATCTTCCCCATGGGCGATTCTCAAATGGGGCCCGGGGACACTGTTCCATCCGCATCCTCAGTGTGTTCAACGGCGGGCCCCCCGGAGAATGTTCCCGCCGCCTCCCGGACGGTGATCAGGACGGGAACTCGTCCTCGGGCACCTCGCTGGTCGTCGCGTTGCCACCGATCGACTTCTCCAGGGAGAAGGTCAGGATCGTGTACTGCGTGCCGCCGGAGACCTGGCGGGTGTGGAAATCCGCCGTGTCGTCGAACTTCTGGAACGAGCAGTCACGGGTGAAGGACCGCTTCGACGCGCTCCAGTCCGTGCCGGAGGCGAAGTACACCGTGTACCGGCCGTCGGCGACACGCCGGACGCTGGCGTCGCTGCCCTTCCGTATGTACACGGTGAAGTTCGTCCGCCGTCCCTCGGTCAGGGTGACCACCGCGTCGGACGAGGTGCCGTTCTTGATGACGAGCCGGCCCAGGCCCCCCTGCCGCCGGTCCTTCACGAGGGTGTTGTTGCCGAGGCGCCGGTGCTTGGCCTTTTCCGTACGGGGCAGCTTGAGGTCCACGGCGTAACCGAGCGTGGTCAGCGCGGCGTCGGCCTCCCGTACGGACGCCAGCGCGTCGTCCGAGCGCAGGGTGATCCGCGGCGAGGTGGCGCAGCGCCCGCCGCCCGATTGCGCGTCGACGAGGCTGGCGCCCAGGTCACGCACGGCGCCGGCGAGATCGCTGTGGGCGCTCCAGGCGTCGTCGGGCGCCCGCTCCAGGTCGAGCCGCCCGGCGGCGGTGTCCGCGGCGGTGCCGGCGGTGTCGAGCGCGGTGTCGAGGGCGTCGCCCTCGGCCGCGCGGTCCACTTTGCGGAGGGCGGTGTCGAGCGGGGCGACGATCTTGGCGAGGGCGTGGCGGTAGGCGGTGGGGTCGACGGGGGTGGGGGTGGGCGCGGGGGTGGTGGCCGCGGTGGCCGGGGTCTTGGGGTCCGCGCCGCCGTCCCGGCCCCCGCCTCCGTTCCCGTCCCCGGAACACGCCGTCAACGGCAGCGCGAGTGCCAGCACCGCACCGAGCGCGGTGGCGCTCCTTCTCCCCGCCCCGCGTGCACGTAAAAGCTTCACCCTGGTGCCCCCCGTCCCCCTGCGGCACCCGGTCCAGTGCCGTACACACAGCCTTGAAACAGCTTGATACCCAGGGCCTGCCCCCGCGATACCTCCCTGCTGGCGTCCGCGCGGGACCGGCCGTACGGTGAAGGTGCACTGACTCGAAGTGACCTGTGCGGTCGGACGGGCGGCGGCGATATGGCGAACAACGAAGAGCGGACCGGCGGGCTGATCTGCGGCCATCTCGCGGAGGTGGACGAGGTGACGCCCGACAGCGAGGACAGCTGCCTGGATTGTGTGGCGCTGGGGGACAGCTGGGTGCACCTGCGGGAGTGCCAGACGTGCGGGCACATCGGCTGCTGCGACTCGTCGAAGAACAAGCACGCGACGGCGCACTATGAGGCGACCGGGCATCCGCTGATCCGGTCCTACGAGCCGGGGGAGGGGTGGTGGTGGTGCTACGAGGACGAGATTGTGTTTGAGGTGGAGGGGATTGCGCCGGTGCGGTGAGGAGGGGGCGGGGGCGGGTGCGGGTTACTGATTGTCCTCAATCGCCGGACGGGCTTGATTTTGCCCACTGCGGCCCGGCCCTTATCTGCGGGTCGGTTGCCGGGGGCCGGGCAGGGGTCGTGTCCTGCACTGCATGTTTTACGTCGCGTGCGACCGGTCGTATTGATTGACGTTCGCCATGCGACACAAAACACGCTTTACGTTCC